>DASRET010000103.1:0-9091 GCA_035651875.1 Xanthobacteraceae bacterium | reverse complement strand
CCTTGCCGCTCTCCGGCAGGCCCCTTTCGCGGATTTCGTTTTCGGCGGCGATGATGCTGCGGAGCTGCGCCAAAAACCAAGGATCGATGCGGCAGGCCGTGTGGATGTCGGCGTCGCTCATGCCGAGCCGCATCGCCTGCGCGACGGCCAAGAGGCGGTCCGGCGTCGGCGTACCGAGCGCGGCGCGGATGGCGTTCTTGTCGTCGCCCTGGCCGAGGCCCGGAATATTGATTTCATCGAGGCCGGTCAGTCCGGTCTCCAGCGAGCGCAGCGCTTTCTGCAAGCTCTCCGCAAAGGTGCGGCCGATCGCCATCGCCTCGCCGACCGATTTCATCGACGTGGTCAGCACCGGCTCGGCGCCGGGAAATTTCTCGAACGCAAAGCGCGGCACCTTGGTGACGATGTAATCGATGGTCGGCTCGAACGCCGCCGGCGTGGCGCCGCCGGTGATGTCGTTCTTGATTTCGTCGAGCGTGTAGCCGACCGCGAGCTTGGCGGCGACTTTGGCGATCGGAAAGCCGGTCGCCTTCGAGGCCAGCGCCGACGAGCGCGACACCCGCGGATTCATCTCGATGACGACGAGTCGGCCGTCGGCCGGATTGACCGCGAACTGCACGTTGGAGCCGCCGGTCTCCACCCCGATCTCGCGCAGCACCGCGATCGAGGCGTCGCGCATGATCTGATATTCCTTGTCGGTGAGCGTCAGCGCCGGCGCCACGGTGATCGAATCGCCGGTATGCACGCCCATCGGATCGAAATTCTCGATCGAGCAGACGATGATGCAATTGTCGTTCTTGTCGCGCACCACCTCCATCTCGAACTCTTTCCAGCCGAGCACCGATTCCTCGATCAGCACTTCGGAGGTGGGCGAGGCGTCGATGCCGCGTTCGACGATGTCGATGAACTCGGCCTTGTTGTAGGCGATGCCGCCGCCGGTGCCGCCGAGCGTGAACGACGGCCGGATGATGGCGGGGAGCCCGATGTCCTCGAGCGCTTCGAGCGCCTGGATCAAGGTCTTGACCTGATGCGAGCGCGGCGTCGCCAGCCCGATCTTGGTCATCGCTTCGCGGAACAGCTCGCGATCCTCGGCCTTGTCGATGGCGTCGGCGGTGGCGCCGATCATGGTGACGTCGAATTTCTCCAAGGTGCCCATGCGGCGCAGCGACAGCGCCGTGTTGAGCGCAGTCTGCCCGCCCATGGTCGGCAAGAGCGCGAAGCCGCCCGGCACCGCGTAGCGCTCCTTCTCGATGATCTGGGCGACGATCTCGGGCGTGATCGGCTCGATGTAGGTGGCGTCGGCCAGATCCGGATCGGTCATGATGGTCGCCGGATTGGAGTTGACCAGCACCACCCGGTAGCCCTCGGCCTTGAGCGCCTTGCAGGCCTGAGTGCCCGAATAGTCGAACTCGCAGGCCTGGCCGATGACGATCGGGCCGGCGCCGATGATCAGGATCGTGGAGATGTCGGTCCGTTTCGGCATGCTGTCCGTGTTGTAGGCACAAAAAAAGGGCGCGCAACTCGCGCGTCCCGTGCGCTTTCAGGCTGAGTGGATACCCGGTCAGCCGCCCGGAAAGCGCACTTGTGTCAAAGGGCGTGCGTCCGGATGCAAAACCGGTGCCCACTTTTGCTGACGCAACGCCTGCCGGCGCCGGGGCTCGACCCCGCGCGGCGTGGTCCTAGACCAGATTCGACTGGGAGGGAAGGGCGGGCGACGTGTTGCGCGCCGAGCCTCCAGCCGCGCCGTCGCCGCATGAGCACTGCGGCCCGGGATCCGTATCGCGAAATTCCCGCTGGCAACCTGCAATTGACCAGCGGCAATTCTTGTCGGTAGCATCGCCGCCTTCAAGGAACCGCCGCCCGGTCGAAGTCGATCGCGACTTGGGATGACGCATTCAAGTTTCTCGATGACGTGCTGAAGGAGCGGCGGTGATGACCCAGTCCTCGGCAAATCAAGGACGCGTCTATCTCGCCGGGCCCGATGTTTTTTTGCTCAACGCGGCAGCAGTGCTGGAACGCAAAAAGGAGCTGTGCGCCAAGCACGGATTTGTCGGACTCTCGCCGTTCGACAACGAGATCGATCGATCCGGCCTGTCCAGGCATGAGGTCGCGCATCGGATCGCTGCGGCAAATGAGGAGATGATTCGCTCGTGCGACTTGGTGATCGCCAATTTGACGCCGTTCCGCGGGCCAGGCGCCGATGTCGGCACGGTTTACGAAGTGGGTTTTGCGCGGGCGCTTGGCCTGCCGGTATTCGCCTACACGAACCTTGCCGGCAGTCTGCTCGACCGTACCCGGCGCTGGCTGGGAGATCGGCTCAAGCAGCGCGCTGACGGTGAATTTGCCGACCAGTTCGACATGATCGTCGAGGATCTCGACTGCGTCGATAACCTCATGATCGTCGGTGCGGTCGAAGCCGGCGGCACCGGCGCCGGAATAGTGATCAATGCCGTGCCCGATAAGGACAGCTTCACGGATCTTGCCGGGTTTGAGACCTGCCTCGAACTCGCTGCCCGCTGATTGCGCCGGCCGCTGGCGTCCCCCAGGGCAGGGCAAAAATTAACGCCGGCCCAACGTCACGGTGCGCCGTTAACGCTCCGTTAACCATAGCGGGGCAGATTGGTTAACCAATTAAGAATCGAACCTCCAAAACGGAGAGGCGAACGTGTCGAGCCTCATTCGCCAACGCCAGTCGCTGACGTTCCGGGCGCGCTCGTACACCGCTTTCGTGTTCACGCCGCAGCCGCCGATCGAGGACTGGCTGGCGGTGCTCGATGCCACGCTGGAACGCTCCAAGGGCTTTTTCGCCGGCCACCCGGTGGCGCTCGATCTGTCGGCGGCGCAGCTGTCGATCGACGAAGTGGCGCGGCTCACCGCCGACCTGCAGGCGCGCAATGTGCGCGTGCTCGGCATCGAGGGCGTCGAGTTGCCGGCCGGCGACGCGCGGCTGCCGCCGCTCCTTCGCGGCGGCCGCATCCAGGATGTCGAATTGCCGGAGCCAGTCGCCGCCGGCGACGCCGCGCCCGTCACGCCGCCGGCCCAAAAACAAGACGCCGCGTCGCTCCTGATCGACAGCCCGGTGCGCTCCGGCCAGTCGGTCGCCTTCATCGAGGGCGATGTCACCGTGCTGGGCTCGGTCGCCTCGGGCGCCGAGATCATCGCCGGCGGCTCGATCCACATCTACGGCACCTTGCGCGGCCAAGCCATGGCGGGCGCCGCCGGCAGCCGCCGCGCCCGCATCTTCTGCCACCGCTTCGACGCCGAGCTTTTGGCGATCGGCGCTTTCTACAAAACTGCAGACGAAATCGAAGACAGCCTGCGCCGCGGACCGATCCAGGCCTGGCTCGACGGCAACACTCTGCAAATTTCAGCGATGAACTGAGAGAAGAAAGGTCGTAGCGATGAGCGAGCGGACATCGGCCCGCGTGGTGGTGGTGACATCCGGTAAGGGCGGCGTCGGCAAGACCACGACGACGGCGGCGATCGGCGCCGCGCTCGCCCACCTGGGCGACAAGGTCGTGGTGGTCGACTTCGACGTCGGCCTGCGCAACCTCGATCTGGTGCTCGGCGCCGAGCGGCGCGTCGTGTTCGACCTGATCAACGTCATCAACGGCGTCGCCAAGCTGCCGCAGGCGCTCATTCGCGACAAGCGGCTGGAGAACCTTTACCTGCTGCCGGCGTCGCAGACCCGCGACAAGGACGCGCTCACCGAAGAGGGCGTCGGTAAGGTGATCGGCGAGCTGCGCGAAAAATTCGACTGGATCGTCTGCGACAGCCCGGCCGGCATCGAGCGCGGCGCCACGCTCGCCATGCGGCACGCCGACGCCGCCATCATCGTCACCAACCCGGAAGTGTCGTCGGTGCGCGATTCCGACCGCATCATCGGGCTCCTTGACGCCAAGACCGAAAAGGCCGAGCGCGGCGAATGCGTCGACAAGCATCTGCTGATCACGCGTTACCATCCGTGGCGCGCGTCGCGCGGCGAGATGCTGTCGATCGACGATGTTCTCGAGATTCTGTCGGTGCCGCTCCTTGGCATCATCCCGGAGAGCGAGGAAGTGCTGCGCGCTTCCAATCTGGGCTCGCCGGTCACCGTCAACGCGGCGCTGAGCGCGCCGGCGCGCGCCTACTTCGACGCCACGCGCCGGCTCAAGGGCGAGCAGGTCGCCATGCAGATACCGAGCGAAAGCAGAGGCCTCTTCACCAAGCTGTTTGGACGGAAGGCAGCATGAAGCTCTTCAACCTGTTCCGCGGCGGCTCCGCGCCGGTTGCGCGCGAACGCCTGCAAATCCTGCTCGCGCACGAACGCAGCGCGCGCACCGAGCCCGATCTGCTCGCGGTATTGCGCGAGGAGATTCTCGCGGTGATCGGTCGCCACGTGCCGTTCGAGCCTGACAAGGTCCAGATCAAGCTCGACCGCGGCAAATCGGTCTCGACGCTCGCGGTCGACATCGAAATCCCCAACGGACATCGCACCGCCGGCATGGCGCCGCAATACAGCAAGCTCACGCTCGACGGCAGCAGCTCGGCATTGAACAAACGGGTGGCCTGATGCGCAGCATCGCGTTTCTCACGCAAAAAGGCGGCGCCGGCAAAACCACGCTGGCGGCATCGCTCGCGGTGGCGGCCGCGGCCGGCGGTGAGAAGGTGATCGCGCTCGATCTCGATCCGCAAGGCTCGCTGGCGCGCTGGGGCGAGCGCCGCGCCGGCGCCAAGGTGGTCCATCAGGTCATGGTCGAGCCGCTGGAGCGCGACCGCCTGCCGCGGCTCCCCGCCATTCTCGAGGGCCTGGCGAACGTGGGCTTCACGCTCGCCGTGTTCGATACCGCCGGCGCCGACAACGCCGCGGTGCGCTTGGTCACCGACGCCGCCGATCTGTGCCTCCTGCCGGCGCGGCCGACCCGGCTCGACGTCGAGGCGACCGCCGCCACGTTCCGCGCCGTGTTTCTGGCCAAGCGCAGAGCCGCCTTCATCCTCAACCAGTGCCCGCCGAACTACCGCAGCCACCGCGCCAGCGAAGCCGCCAAAGGCTTGACCAAACTCGGCGTGCTCGCCGAGCCGCTGTTGTCGGCCCGCATGGATTTCCAGGACGCCATCGCCGCCGGCCTCGGCGTCACCGAATTCTCCGGCACCGGCAGTGCCGCCCGCGAAATCGTAACGCTGTGGCACTGGGCGCGCGCGCAGCTCGCCGAAGACAGGGCGCCGGTGCGGGCGGTGACGGTTCTGCCCACGCAGCAGGCGGCGGCCTGAAGCGCCTGCGACAGTGGTGCTCTGCGGCGAGCGGAGCATCACTGCTCCTTGCGAGCGCCGGCGCGACGCGATGCAACGCTAAGCTTTTTGACTTGAGCGCTCTCTTCATGTGACGACGTTCCGTCACGGAGAGACACGCATGCCCATCATCCGCCGCCGCTTTCTGCAGGCTAGCGCCGCAGCCGCCGTCGCGCTGCCCGCGCGCGTCGCGCTCGCCGACAAATATCCGTCGCGTCCGGTACGCCTTATCGTCGGCTTCGGCGCCGGCGGGGCGCCCGATATTCTGGGGCGGCTCGTCGGGCAGTGGCTGTCGGAGCGGCTCGGCCAGCCGTTCGTCATCGAGAACCGCGTCGGCGCCGACGGCAATATCGCGACCGCGCTGGTCGGCCGCGCCGCGCCTGACGGCTACACTTTGCTCGAGGTCACGGTGGCCAATCCGATCAACGAGACGCTCAATCCCGAGCTGCACTTCGCGCGCGACATCGTGCCGATCGCGAGCTTCGCCAGCGCCGCGTTCGTGCTGGTGGTCAATCCGTCGTTTCCGGCGCGTACGGTCGCCGAGTTCGTCGTCCGCGCCAAGGCGGCGCCGGGCAAGCTCAACATCGGCTCGCCGGCCATCGGCACGCCGCCTTATCTGTCGGTATCGATGTTGAAGATGATGACCGGCATCGACGTCCTGCAGGTGCCGTATCACGGCTCGCCGGCGGCGCTGACCGATCTGATGGCGGGCCGGGTCGACGCCGCGCTCGCCGACATGTCGGCGCTGGAATTTCTGAGTGCCGGCAAGCTGCGCGCGCTCGGCGTGACCACGGCGGCGCGGCAGCGCCGCGTGCCGGACGTGCCGACCATCGGCGAAACCGTGCCGGGCTTCGAGGCCAGCACCTGGTATGGCCTCGGCGCGCCGAAAAATACGCCAGCGGACATTGTCGCGCAGCTCAACGCCGCCACCAACGCCGCGCTGGCCGAGCCGGCCCATGTCGAGCGTCTCGCCGGTCTCGGCTTCACGGTGAACGTACGCTCGCAGGCCGAATTCGCCGCCTACATCGCCGCGCAGAACGACAAATGGGGCAAGGTGATCCGCGCCGCGAACATCAAGCCGGAGTGACTTGCTCCGCGATCAGAGAAAGCCGTCGATCGCAATGGCTAGCGTTTTTCCGAACAAATCAGCGTGTCAAGGGGCGCCTTCGGCGCCGCGAAGCGGTTTCACCCCTTGACACGCTGATTTGTTCGGAAGTTTTTGCAGCCATTGCGATCGACGGCGGCATGCGACCACGTTCCAGGTCTATCTTTCTCTCTGGCCTGCGTTTTGGAAACGCGCTAGTCTCACCCCGAGCTGCTCGCGGAACCTGCCGGCGTTCCGCCAATTAACGGCAGCCTTTAGTGCCTACGGCGGGCAGCACTCACATCGAACATCGCTTGTTGGTCGACGGCTCATTCGGATCGCGGCGCATCTTGCGCGCACCGCGCCGATGCCACGGCCGCCGACCGGACGTCAGGTCAACGACTCCGGAGCTGTGTGATGCTGACCAATATCGCTCTCTGGCTGATCCTCATCGCCATGTTCGCCCTGATCCCCGTCGGCTGCCTGATGACGCGGTCCTCGAAACATACGGACCACGCCAAAGTCCCGCATTAGGACGCGGTGCGATCTTCCGACTGCAGGCGAGAACAGCTGCCGCCTCACGATGGATCGCGTCCCCGCAACAGGGGGACGCGACCGCAGCGGTCGCCTCGCTACGCAGCAAAAGGAGGGAGGACGGCACCGCCGCTTAGGTTCACCGTCACGGTCCCGGCATGACGCGATGCTCCATTCCTAATGCCTCATCGGCGCAAGCGTTCGCCGCTCAGTCATCGCGCGTCATGCTTTTCTAGAAGCGTGACCGGCGCAACGTCGGTTGGCTGACACAGAGCCGGCTTGTTTGGGCGCCCATGTCGGCCACGCGACAGAGCGCGCCGCATTGAGCGAAAGGTCTCGCGCTCAGTGCGGCACCACCAGGCCCAAGCCGGCGAGCAACAACAACACCAGGATCACCTTGCGGAACGCGGCGTCGTCGAGTTTGCCGTAAAGCCTGAAGCCGACCCACAGGCCCACCAGCATTGCCGGCAGTCCCAGCAGGTACAAACGCAGGAAGCCGGCCGTAATGACGCCGGCGACGGCCAGCGAGATGACGTTGGCGACGATGGCGGCAAGCATGACCGGCTGGAACACCGCGCGCTGGTGGTCCTTCTTCCAGCCGCGCAATTGGCACCAGATGGTGATGATGAAGCCCGGCAATCCGGTGATCCCGGCGAGCACGCCATTGGCGAAGCCGACCGCGCCGTCGCTCGCCGCGTTGGCGCCGATCGCCGGCAGCTTCGGCTGCGCCAGGCCGTAGGCGCCGTACACGATCAGCAGCGCGCCGACGCCGCTGCGCAGATAAGCGGGGTTCAGGTAGGTGAGCAGCATCGTGCCGAGCGGCACGCCGAGCACGCCGCCGATGATGAACGGCGCGATATTGCGCCAGACCAGCGCCTGGCGAAGCTTCCACACGCCATAGCCTTGGGTCAGCAAACCGTAGCCGACGATCAGCGCCGTGGTCTGTAGCGGCGTGAGAATGTGCAGCCAGATGCCGGAGACGATGAAGCCCATGGCGAAGCCGGCCAGACCGGACGCGAAGCCTCCGGCGAAGGCGGCGATGAGAAACAGCGAAAGAGCGATGCCATCCATGGCAAGTTCCTCCCAACGAAGGAGTGAACGGCGCTTGGATGGCGATGCATCTTAAGGGGAGACCGCGATGCCCCCTGGTTGACGATTGTTAGCTTGCTAAGTGTGCAGGTGCCCGACGACCATCGCTCTCCTCCGCGGCGAAGGAGACGGTGCTTGGGCCGTCGGGCCAAAAGTGCGGGGCGACCGTCGCAGGCCCCGCTGTTGTTTGCTGCGGCGCTATTTGATCATCACCCAGCTCGGCTGCAGCAGCGGATAGGCGATGAGGCCGATGACTGCGGTCGCGGCAATCAGCAGCGGATTGTTGACCTTCCAGCGGAACAGCACCGCCAGCGCGCCGAGCCCGATCAGCGCGGTGAGCCAGTCGCCGATGGCGATGCGGCCGAGCAGAATGCAGGCGCCCAGAATTGTGCCGATGGCGGCCCCGTAGGCGCCGCGCACAAAGCCCTGCACGTTCGGATTGGCGCCGTGCTTCATAAGGATCGGCGCTGCCACCAGGATGAAGATGAAGGACGGAAAGAAAATGCCGATCGTCGAAACCAGCGAGCCCCAGAAGCCCGCGACCAGATAACCGACGAAGGTCGCGGTGATCACCACCGGCCCGGGGCTGATCATGCCGACCGCGACCGCGATCAGAAACTGACGCTCATCCATCCAGCCGTATTGCTGCACTAGGCCCTGCTCGAGAAACGGCACGATGACCAGCCCGCTGCCGAAGGTGAGCGAGCCGGCCTTGAGGAAGAACAACAGGAGCTTGCCCAAGGTCGACGCGGATGCGCTCGGCGCCAGTTGCACCAGCGGCGGCAGAGCGGCGACTCCCAGCACGGCAGGCGGCCGTTCGCGCCGAAACAGATTGCCGTAGTAGAGAATGCCGACGATGCCGGCGCCGATGAACAACAGAGCGACTTCGGCTTGCAGCACCACGGTGACGACGAGGCAGGCGGCGGCGATCAGCCATTGCAGCCAATCTTCCATGCCGAGCTTGGCTAGCCGGTAGCAGGAATGCAGGATGAGCGCGATCACCGCCGGGCTGACGCCGTAAAAGATCGCGGTGACCGGCTTGAGATCGCCGAGATAGACGTAGAGTGCGCCGAGCGCGGCGACGATCACGAAGTTCGGAAAGATGAAGGCCCAGCCGCC
>DASRET010000102.1:0-2598 GCA_035651875.1 Xanthobacteraceae bacterium | reverse complement strand
CATCGAGCATCGAAAACAGCGGGCGCGCGCCTGGTTCGAGGCGCTGCGCGACGACATCTGCGTGGCGTTCCAGCAGCTCGAGGACGAGGCGCCGGATACGCTCTACGGCGGTGTGCCGGGCCGCTTCGAGCGCACGCCTTGGCAGCGCACCGACCATACCGGCGCATCCGGCGGCGGCGGCGTGATGTCGATGATGCGCGGCCGTCTCTTCGAGAAGGTCGGCGTGCATTGCTCGACCGTGCATGGCGAGTTCGCGCCGGAATTCCGGGCCCAGATCCCCGGCGCGGCCGAAGACCCGCGCTTCTGGGCCTCCGGCATTTCGCTGATCACGCATCTGCACAATCCGAACATCCCCGCCGTGCACATGAACACGCGCTTCGTCGTCACCACCAAGAGCTGGTTCGGCGGCGGCTCCGACCTGACGCCGGTGCTGGAGCGGCGGCGCACGCAGGAGGACAGGGATTCGCTCGACTTTCATGCCGCGATGCGCGCCGCCTGCGACGCCCATGTGACGGTTGCGCCGTACGAGAAATACAAGAAGTGGTGCGACGACTATTTCTATCTGCCGCATCGCAAGGAAGCCCGCGGCATCGGCGGCATCTTCTACGACTGGCATGACAGCGGCGACTGGGACGCCGACCTCGCTTTCACCAGGGATGTGGGCCGCGCTTTCCTCAACATCTATCCCGAGCTGGTGCGTCGCAATTTCGCGACGCCCTGGACTCGCGAAGATCGCGAGGAGCAGTTGATCCGGCGCGGCCGCTACGTCGAGTTCAACCTGCTCTACGACCGTGGCACCATTTTCGGACTGAAGACCGGCGGCAATGTCGACTCCATCCTGTCCTCGATGCCGCCGGAGGTGAAATGGCCGTGACGACAAAGCTGCCGCGCGCGATGCTGATCGACATGGACGACACCATCCTGTCGGCCTATGGCCGGCCGGAGATCGCCTGGAATCACATCACGGGCGAATTTGCCGATGAGCTTGCGCCGGTCCCGCCGCAGCAGGCGGCGGCCGCGGTCCTGACCTTCGCGCGCAATTTCTGGGCGACGGCCGAGCCGGCGTGGCGAATGAAGCTGGACGAGGCGCGACGCGTCGCGGTGCGGGGCGGCTTTGCCGCGCTGGCCGCAAACGGCCACCCTCGCCTGTCAGACGAACTCGCGAACCGTATCGCCGACCGTTTCACCGCCTATCGCGAGGAGGAGATGTTCGTCTTCCCGGGCGCGCATGAGGCGATCGATGAATTGAAGGCGCTCGGCGTCAGGCTCGCGCTGGTCACCAATGGCGCCGCCGGCACCCAGCGCGCCAAGGTCGAGCGGTTTGCGCTGGCGCATCGCTTCGATCACGTGCAGATCGAGGGCGAGCACGGTTTCGGCAAGCCGGACGAGCGCGCTTACCTGCACGCGATGCAAGCGCTCGGCGTCAGCGCGGGCGAGACCTGGATGGTCGGCGACAATCTGGAATGGGAGGTGCAGGCACCGCAGCGGCTCGGCATCTACGCGATCTGGATGGACGTCCATGGCGAAGGCCTGCCGCCCGGCTCGACCGTGAAGCCCGACCGCATCATCCGTTCGTTGAGCGAGCTGGTGCCGGGCAAGCGCTAGAATAACTGCCTTGCCGCCGCCGAGATCATCACCAGCCCGCCCGCGATCACGGCGGCGTCGAGGATCGCGGTGTGGATGTGCACCGGCATGCGCTCGACGAAGGCTTTGGCGAGGAACGCGCCGGGCACGCCGATGCAGCCAATCAGAAGCGCGAAGGCCAGCACCTGCGCGGTGACGACGCCGGCGAGGCCAAACACCGATATCTTGATCACGCTTGTGACGACCGAGATCACCGCGTCGGTGGCGATGACAGCCGCGCCTTCGAGGCCCGAGGCCATCAGCAGCGACAGCAGGATCACGCCGGAGCCCGAGGTGCCGCCGACCACCACGCCGTAACCGACCGCGCCGGCGGCGAGCGTGGCGTCGCTGATGCGCACGGAGCGGCGGCGCAGCACGCGGCGCAACGGAACGCTCGCGATCAGCATCGCGCCGATCACCAGCGCAGCACCGGCATTGGTGAGCCGCGTGTAGCCGTAGGCGCCGAGCGCGGTGGTGAAGGCCGCAGCCAGGATCACCATCAGCGCGCGGCGGCGATCGACATAGCGGTAGTAGGCCGTCGCACGGCTCAAATTGGCGAAGATCGCCGAGATCGCGATGATCGGCACCACGGGCTCGGCGCCGATCAGCGGCACCAGCACCAGCGGCATCAGCGCGCCGGTGCCGTAGCCGGCGAGTCCGCCGACGATTGCCGCGAACATCGCGACAACGGCGACGAGCAGGAGCTGAAATATCGAGATATCGGCGAAGCCGGACAGGATGCTCACTGGTGTCCCGGTTCTGACATTCGTATCATGTCGCGCTTAACTCGTTTACGAATGTCAGAACCAAAGGGACACCAGCAAAAATATGATTCTAGGTGGTGTGGACTCTAAGGATTCCCTTTTAGGAACAAATCAGATTCAAGGCTGCTTTTGGGAGGCAATCTTGGGTGTGATGGATCGTTTGGTTTTGAGCGACGCGGCTTGGGAGCGGATGGCGCCCCTGATCATAGGG
>DASRET010000101.1:0-56094 GCA_035651875.1 Xanthobacteraceae bacterium | reverse complement strand
CAGGCTGTTACCTCTGGCTCAGCTTCGGGCTGCGCTTACCGGGATCTTGCAGCAGCTTGCGCCACCGCAAACCCCTTTTACTAGCGAGCTCCTCGCGCCCCGGTCGTAGTGCCGGAGAGGCAGGGTCCGAAGCCGCCCGGGAGCGGTGTGCGAAACCGCGCGCAGGCGCCGCAGCTCACTCCACCAACCGGATCGCCTCGCGTTGACGCCCCAGATGAGCGAGCTTGATCTTTTTTAGTTCGCCGGGGAGCGCGAATTCAAGAAATTCCGCCGGCGTAAGCCAACCCTCTGATCTGACGAGAGTCTTTTTCTGCTCTTTGTTTGATTCGCAGCCGGGGCAATTGTGACAACGCTGCCATGATTCGTACTTTTCCGCTAACGCGCGGGGAGCACAAACATTTTCGAATTGTGACAGCCGAATCCTTGCAAACAGGACCAGAGCCCAGATTGAGCTGCGTTCTCCTACCTCGCTCTGCGAACTTCGGAGGGCTTATGTCGGGCGAAGCGCGGACCACGTCGCAGGAAGCAAAGCCGGTGCTCGATTGCAGAAGCTTGGCGGAGTGCTGCGATGATGCCCGAATGATATGGCGGGTCGGCTTTTTCGGTCGCGATGAGCGGATCTACTGATATGGCGCCAACATGGCGAAACGGCGCTCCTGACCCATCTGCGACATGAGCGCGCATTTTGCTGTGATGAACGATACCGTGGCACAATTCTGAAAACCGGAAGTGAAAATCTTAAACGAAACCGTCGTTCCCTAGGCCGCAAGCCGCAAGGCGCGGGAGCAGCGGTTCATCATAATCAAGATGTAAGACATGGAGCCGCCCGCCACCGCCACTTCAAGCATCAGGGAGACGAATGGGACGAGCGCACGTCCATCAAGCTCTGCCTCGAAAAGGCGGACACCAGTCAGCACCAATTCCGTAACCATCGCGCTCATCAGCGCAAGTGCGACGGCGGCGTTCAGCTTGACACAAAAGTCGATCTCCCAGCCGAACGTCGCATGGAAGCGAGCCGGCGTGCGGCGCGTGATGACATAAGCCAAGACGCTCAGCGCGAACGCTGCGGCCAGCACGAAGGCGAAGCGATCGAGCGGATGGCCGATCGCGTTCGCCGCCCGGACATGGTCGCTGACCGGCCAATTCACCCATCCGTACCAGACAACACGGGCCTCCATCGCGCCGAACATGCCGACTACCGCGGCCGCGGTCACGGCCGCGGCGCGGCGCGCGAGCGACAGTAACGCGGTGGCGAGGAATTGCCGGGCGAAAGCCTTAGGATCGCCGAATGCGCACATCGCCTCCGCCAGCCGGTTCTCGCCGTCGGGATCGGCGCGGTCGGCGACCTCCGCGTGCAAATGGTCCTCGACCTCGGCGCGCAAACGGCGCGCAAGCCGCGGGTCGAAGCTCAATTCGCGCGCAACTGCGCCGCCGAAATCAGCTATGGGATCGCGCGGGCGCACGGGCTTTCTCTCCAAACAGGCCGCCGATGGCATCGGCAAATCTCTGCCAGAGCGCGCGGTGATCCGAGAGCGCGCGTTCGCCGCGCCGTGTCATCTTGTAGACGCGGCGCTTGCGCCCCGACTCGGCCGTGGTCCAGTGGCTCGCGAGGTAGCCGGCCTTCTCGAGGCGGTGCAGGGTCGGATAGATCGTACCTTCGGGCAGATCGAAGGCGCCTCCGCTCCGGCGCTTGATCTCCTGGATAATGCCGTAGCCATGCGCCGGCCCGCCCACGAGCGCGGCGAGCACGATCATGTCCAGGTGACCCTTCAGCATTTCTCCTTCCATAGCCTCATTATGCCTCGTTGAGCGATGCTTTGGGTAAAAGCTGCGTGATCGCGACACCCGACCGTCTGTTCTTTAAAGCTATACGATGCTATGCCTAGTAACGCTATGTATCAATTGAACCTGGAGGGTCTTATGCGAAGTCTGGTCTTGGCGGGATGTGTTCTGGTCGCCGCATTGTCGCCTGCACGCGCGGCCGACTGTGAAGCGAATAAGGAGCTTTATCGCCACTACATCGAGGAGCTGTGGAACAAGCGCGATCAATCGGCGGTCGAGCGCTATCTGGCGCCCAATTATGTCGAGCACAACAAGCGCTTGCCGCCTGGGCGCGACGGACGGTGGGGGTTCGTTTCCAACGTGCTCACGGCGTTCCCGGACTACCACGCCGAGATCCAGGAGGTCGTGGCCGAAGGCGACCGGGTCGTGGCGCGGGTGCAGTGGACCGGCACCCAGGACGGCCCCTATGCGGGACGGCCGCCGACCCACAACAAGCTCGTGTTCTCGACCGCCGATTTCTTCCGCTTCGAGAACGGCAAGATCGCCGAGCACTGGGACGTGGTCAATGTGCTCCCACGCATGATTGCGCTTGGCCAGATCCAGCCGCCGGCGTCCACGCCGAAGCCGGCGGAGGATGCGATGGCAAAGCCGCGCTAGCGTTCGCCCAACAAAAACGGCCGGGTCATTTCCGACCCGGCCGCCACGCAACGGAAGGGGCACTTGCCGACCAAGCTCAGATCTGGTCATCAATCTCAAAACTGCGAAAGCGCTCGGACTCGAAGTTTCGCCGCACTTGCGGCAGCTCGCCGACAAGGTGATCGAATAAGTCGCCCTTGCTGCGCCGCATGAGTCAGCTTTTGGCACCTAGCGTCGGTTTTGCGGACGGGCGGATCGGTCGAAGCTGAACGATAAGTCGACATCGCCGCCGATTTCCCAGCGCGAAATTTTAGCCGCCTTATCGCTGCGGCCGCAGGCGCTGGATCTGCAGCTGCGCCAGGAACGGCGCCAGCGGATGCGCGCCCATCTTCACGATCGACGGCATGTCGAGCTTGATCAGCGCCTCGCGCTGGTCGGGGGGGAGCGTGAAGCGGTCGGCGAACGCTGCGGCGTCAGCCATGTACTGCGCCCGCATGTCCGGGTCGTGGGCAAGGCCGTGCAGCGCCGAGGTCAGCTCGACCAGCTCGGGCTTGATCGACGGATAATGCGCGGCGGCAGGCTTTTGCGCCTCGCCGCCGATCCAGCCGAGCGACGCGTAGTTGTGGTGCCAGCTCGGGTCCATCGACACCACGTCGGGCTTGCGCTCGCCGAGCGCGCCGGCCGCGCAAGCCCAGCAGCGCAGCTCGATATTGCCGGTGTCGTCCAGCTCGTCCTCGTCGAAGCCGATCAGCGATTTCAGCTTGCCGGCCGCGAGCTTTTCCAGGACGCGCCGGTCCCAGGCGAGCTCCGGATTCGAGTAACGGTCGGTGCCGGGAAAATGCGACATGCCGCCGCTCGACAGGATCACGGTCTTGAGCCCGAGCGCCGTGACGGTGCGCGCCACCGCCTGGCCGAAGGCGTAGCAGCGCTCCATGGTGGGCTGCGGCGGCAGGTAGGCGTTGACGTAGATCGGCAGCACCGGATCGGTATGGCCAAGGTGGGTGAGCGGAATGCCGATGGCGTAGTCGATCTTGGCCGTCGAGGTGAAGGCCGGGTCGAAATTCTGCCGGTACAGCTGGCGCACCAACTCGAAGCCGATCTCGCTCGGAACCTTCCAGTGAAACTTGCGGCCGGCGAAATCGCCGGAGGCCTCGCCGCCGACATGGACGGTGAAAGGCGGCGCCGCGTTGTGGAAGAACTGCTCGGCGTGGTCGTTGGAAAAGATGATCCAGAGGTCGGGCTCGAGCGCCCGCAGCCGCTGGCCGATATCGGCCGCCACCTCGCGCACATGGGCGACCAGCGCCTTGTCCTCGGTGTCCGGCATGGTGAAGAACTGGGGCGCATGGGGCAGCATGGCGCCGCCAATTACGGTTGACATCATGGTGGTTTGCTCCTTGCGGCCAAAATTATCGCGCGGGACGAGCCGCAACAAGGTATGCGGGGGGATCGGCCGCATGTTCTCGCAGCAGCCATGCAGCGCCCTTCCCTTCACAGCCCCGCAGGAAGCCGATAGCTTCCGCCGCATCTCGAGGAGCCGGTGAGGGAGAACGATGGTTGATGTGCCGATAACGATCGCCTGCGGTAATTACGACCGCACGCGCGCGATCAGGGACGGGCGAGTGAACGTCGAGGGCTGCGCCACCACGTACCTGCCGCTCTACCCCGAGGAGATATTTCACCGCGCGTTCGTGTATCAGGAATTCGACGTCTCCGAGCTGTCGTTTTCCAGCTATCTGCGCACGGTGGCGGCCGGCAATGCCCATTACATCGGCGTACCCGCCTTCGTGTCGCGGATTTTCCGCCATACCGGCATCTACATCCGCAAGGATTCCGGCATCAAAAAGCCGGAGGATCTGCGCGGCAAGCGCATCGGCGTGCCCGAATATCAGATCACCGCGGTGGTCTGGATGCGCGGCATGATGCAGCACGAATACGGGGTCAAGCCGTCGGACATCCATTGGCGCAGCGGCGGCCAGGAACAGGCCGGCCGTCACGAGCGCACGCCATTGAAACCCATTCCCGGCCTCGACCTGCAGACGATCCCCCACGACAAGACCCTGGTCGGCATGCTGCGCGACGGCGAACTGGACGCGCTGTTCACCGCCCGCGCGCCGTCGTCGTTCCTCAAAGGCGAGCCGCACATCGCGCGGCTGTTTCCCGACACCCGCGCGGCCGAGCAGGCTTATTACAAGAAAACAAAACTGTTTCCGATCATGCACCTGATCGGCATCCGCCGTTCGTTGTGCGAAAAATATCCATGGCTCGCCACCAGCGTCTACAAGGCTTTCTGCGAAGCCAAGGCGCTGGCGATGATCGACCTGCGCGACGTCAACGCGCTGATGGTGACCTTGCCGTGGCTCGAGGCTGAGACCAACGAAACCGCCGCCATCATGGGCGACGATTTCTGGCGCTACGGCGTCGAGGAAAACCGGCTGGAGATCGATGCGCTGACGCAATACGCCCACGAGCAGGGCCTCATCGACCGCAAGCCGTCGATCGAGGAGCTGTTCCATCCTTCGATATTCGACATGTCCAAGGTCTGACGACCCGAACCTGGTGTAGACTGGCGCGTCTGGGCGGCACGTCCGCCAGCGCGATGAAAGACGACGATGCAGACCGATAATCGCGTGATCGTTTCCGGCTGCGGGCCGGTCGGCGCGGTGATGACCTTGGCGCTGATCAAAAAAGGCGTGCCGGTCACCTTGATCGAGCAATTGCCCGATGCCGCCGAGGATCAGCGCGCCGCCACCATCCATTCGCCGACTGTCGCCATGCTGGTCGAGCTCGGCCTCGAGAAGGAAATGTTTTCCGACGAGCCGTCCGGCGGCATGAGCGCGCCGCTATTTCATTTCCGCGACCGCGAAACCGGCGACTTGATCGCGGTGTTCGACATCAGTTTGCTCAAAGGCGAGATCCCCTACCCCTATGTGGTGCAGTGGGAGCAGTACAAGCTCGTGCATGCGGCGCTGCCCCACATCAGGGCGAGCGGCATCGGCGAGATCCGCTTTTCCACCAAGTTCGTGGGGCTGGCGCAGACTGCCGACCATGTCGACGTGACGGTCACCAACGAGGCCGGCGAGACCGAGACGCTGCGCGGCAAATATTTGATCGGTACCGACGGCGGCAGCAGCGCCGTGCGCCGCGCCGCGCAAATCCAGTTCGAGGGATTCACCTGGCCGGAGCGCTTCATCAAGATCGGCACCACGTTCGATTTCGGCACCACCGGCAAGGGCTATTGCACGCGCAATTATTTCTTCGATCCCGACGAATGGCTCAACCTGTTCAAGGTCAAGGGCTACGGACCGCCCGGCATCTGGCGCGGCGTGCTGCCGGTGCCGGAGACCGAAACCGACGAAGAGGCGCTGAGCATGGCGGGCATCCAGCGCCGTCTGCAACGCATCCATCAGAAGAGCGGCGATTACGACATCCCGTATTACGCGCTCTACGCCGTGCATCAGCGCGTGGCCGAAACCTTCAACAAAGGCCGCGTGCTGCTCGCCGGCGACTGCGCCCATGTCAACAACCCGATCGGCGGCATGGGCATGAACGGCGGCGTTCACGACGCCGTCAACCTCGCCGAAAAGCTCGCCGAGGTGTGGTTCGGCCGCGCCGACGAAAATCTGCTCGACCGCTACACGCGCCAGCGCCGCACCGCGCAGGTCGACTACGTCCAGGCCCAGACCATCGAGAACAAGCGCAAGCTCGAGGAGAAAGACCCAGCGATCCGACGCCAGCATTTGGACGAGCTGCGGCGCACCTCCGAAGACGTCGCGCGGCACAAGAAATTTCTCTACCGCTCGTCGCTGATCGACAGCCTGACTTCGGCCAACGCGGTGGAATGAGCTAGTGCAGGCTGAGTTCAAGCCGATTCAGTGCATCGTCATTGCGAGGAGCGGAGCGACGAAGCAATCCAGGAGTCGGTGCACTCGGCCCCTGGATTGCTTCGCTTCGCTCGCAATGACGATCGTGGTACCTCGATCTAAAATCATTATGCTCTAGCGACCACCGATCTTATCGCCCCACTTATCCTCGATCGCCCTCGCCTCGTCTGGAGACAACGCCGAAGGCTTTGGGAATTTGTCGCGCCAGGCGAACGGGCGGCAGGCCTCGATGACCACCTTGGAGTGCGAGGTGACGCCGCGCTCCTTGTCGGCCGGCGCGATGCGCGGGTCGAGCGCCGAGCTCCAGGCGTTGCGCAGGATGTCGATATTGTCCGACGGCTCGCAGCGGGTCGTTACCGCCCACATCACGTCGGCCAGATTGGACGGATCGATGTCGTCGTCCACCACGACGATGACGCGCGCCATGTAGCTGTGCGCGGCGGCGACCAGGCCGGCGCGCTTGGCGTGGCCGTCGTAACGTTGGCGCAGCGCCACCACCGTCATCAGCTGAGAGACGTGCTGCCAGGCGCCGGTCACGTCAGTGACGCCGGCGGCTTCGAGGTTGCTCCAGATCGTGGCGGCGCGGAACGGCAGGCCGAAGTGAAAGCGCGGCGGCTTCATGGGCGGCGAGCCGAGCAGGATCGGATCGTTGCGGTGATGGACGGCGGTGACGTCCATCACCGGCCCGGGACGCGCCTCAGCCGCGTAATAGCCGGTGAACTCGCCGAACGGCCCCTCCGGCAGCGTCGCCTCGCTCATTGGCAGCAGCCGCCCCTCGAACACGATCTCCGCCAACGCCGGCAGCGGCAGCCCGGTTTGCGGACCGGCGCAGACTTCGATCGGCGCGCCCTTGATGGAACCGGCGAACTCATATTCCGAGCGGCCGTCCGGCAGATATTCGAACCCGGCGATGAACAGCGCCGGATCCTCGCCGTGAACCACCGCGACCGGACAGCTTTCGCCGCGGTCCCAATATTTCCTGGCGATGATGGCGCCGTGCCGGCCGCCATGATCGAATTGCACCGTGACTTTGTTCCGGCCGTGCACCTGGACCCGGTAGATCGAGGCGTTGATCCAGCCGCTGTCCGGATCGCGCATGATCACGATCGAGCCGGAGCCGATGAAAGGACCGCCATCGTGGCGGTGCCAAACCGGTGCGGGAAAGCGCGTGACGTCGACCTCGGAGCCGCTCTGCGTGTTCTCCTGGAACGCGGCACGATTCACGACAATCGGAGCGAGCGGCTGCAAGCCTTTGCGCTTTTCCATCCAGGCCTTGAGTGCGTCAAGCGGTCGCAGCGTCGGGTCGAGGCCGAGCGCCAATGCGGCCCGCTGCACGTTGGTGGTGGCGTTGCTGAACACCCGAAAACCGCCGCCATGGCCCTTGATGTGGTCGAACAGCAGTGCCGGACACTCGGGCAGTCCGGCCGCGACTTCGGTAATGCCGCCAATTTCGAACCGCGGATCGGCGCCTTCGATCCGGCGCAACGCGCCGAGCGCGTCGACAAGCTCGATGAACTCGCGCAAGTCTTTGTACATGGTCGGGAACCTGACTGGCGGGGCGCCAAAAAGCAGCGAACGGCTCGGGTGCCCACTATAGGCGACAGCACCCGCCGCGGCGATGCGCCGTCGCCTGCCCCGGCACCACAAGGGGTGTCAAGGAGTTCTCCTAGAGGAAAAACCGCTTATAAATGAGCGGTTCTGAAGCCGGGGCTGCATGCATCACGTCGCTCATCTCGTCCACGACTATGGGCTGCTGGTCGTCGGGGGCTTTATCTGTCTTGAAGCCTTGGGGCTTCCACTGCCTGGCGAAACCGCGCTGATCGTCGGCTCGGTGATTGCCGGGCGTACCCACGAACTCAGCATCGTCGCGGTGATCCTGGTGGCGGCGGGCGCTTCCGTCGTCGGCCGTGCCGTCGGCTATTTGATGGGGGCACGGTTCGGCTACTGGCTGCTGCTGCATTACGGCTCCTACGTCCGCATCACCGAAACGCGTATCAAGCTCGGGCAATATCTGTTCCTGCGGTACGGCAGCGCAATCATGATCATCGCCCAGTTCGTGCCGTTCCTGCGCGCGATCGCCGGCATCCTGGCCGGCGCCAATCGCATGCCATGGCATAGTTATTTGGTCGCCTGCACCGTCGGGGCGGGCCTCTGGTCGTTGTTCTTCGGCATCGGCGCCTACTGGTTCGGCCGCGAGTTCGCGCATCTCGCGCGCTCGTGGTGGCTCTTGTCCGGCGCGAGCGGCTGGATCGTATTCGGCATCGTGGCCGCGATCGTTCTCATTGCGCTCGGGCTGTTCGTCGCCCGTCACGAGGCGCAACTCGCCGCCAAGGCCGAACGCGCCCTGCCCGGTCCCCTGCAGGTGCCCTAACCGCGCAAGTGCCTTAACTGAGATAGTCCGCCCATGAGCGCCGCCTGGTCGCTGATCGATTGCGACGTGCATGCCAATGTGCCCGGCATGCAGGCTTTGCTGCCTTATCTGGATGAGCAGTGGCGCGGCAGCGTGCTCGACCGCGGGCTCAATTCATTGGAGTCGATCAGCTATCCGCCGAACGCGCCGCTCACGGCACGGGCCGACTGGCGCGGCAAAGCGGGCGAGCCGCCGAACACGCTCGACATGCTGCGCAGCCATGCGCTCGACCGCTGGCACATCGACGTTGCGATCTGCAATTGCCTCTACGGCGTGCAGCTGTTGTTCAGCGAAGACATGGCGGCGGCGTTCGCCAAGGCGCTGAACGATTGGCTCGCGGCCGAATGGCTCGACCGCGATGCAAGGCTGCGCGGCTCGATCGTCGTGCCGATGCAGAACACCGACTACGCCGTCGCCGAGATCGAGCGTTGCGCGCCCGACCGCCGCTTCGTGCAAATCCTTGTCCTCGCCATGGGCGAGGCGCCGCTCGGGCGGCGCGAGTATTGGCCGATCTTCGCCGCCGCGGAGCGCCATGATCTGCCCGTCGGCATCCATGCCGGATCGAGCTTTCGCCACGCCGTCACATCGCTCGGCTGGCCGTCGTGGTACGCCGAGGATTACTGCGCCAATGCACAGGGCTTTCAGGCCCAGGTGGCGAGCCTCGTCTGCGAAGGCGTCTTCGCCAAGTACCCCAAGCTGAAAGTCGTGCTGCTCGAATCCGGCGTCACCTGGCTGCCGGCGTTTCTCTGGCGGCTGACCAAATTCTGGCGCGGCGTGCGCGCCGAAGTGCCGTGGGTCGATCGGCCGCCGTGGGAGATCGTGCGCGATCAGCTGCGCCTGACGCTGCAGCCGTTCGACGGTCCCGACGAGCCTGACGCCGTCGCCAAGCTCGTCGACCAGCTGCAATCCGACGACATGCTGCTGTTCGCTTCGGACTTTCCGCACTGGCAGTTCGACGGCGACGCGATCATGCCGGCCGGCATTCCGCAAAAGCTGCACGGCAAGATCAAGCGCGACAACGCGCTCGCCACTTATCCGCGGCTCGCCGCAACGGCAGCCTAGGCCGCGGCTCATGGCCAAGCACGTCATCGCTCCATTGCGCGACTTTCCGGCCGGCACGCGCCGGCTGGTCGACGTGCGGGGCCGCGCCATTGTGGTCTTCAACGTCAATGGCGAGTTCTTTGCGCTTGCCAATCGCTGTCCGCATCAGGGCGGCAGCCTGGTGCAGGGACGCCTGGTCGGACTGATCGAGTCAAGCGAGCCGGGCTGCTATCGCTATTCGCGGCGCGGCGAGATCATTCGCTGTCCCTGGCACGGCTGGGAATTCGATCTGCGCACCGGTAAATCGTGGTGCGAGCCGGACCGGGTGCGGGCGCGGCAATTTGCGGTGTCGGTCACGCCGGGCGCGAAGGTCGTGGAAGGTCCCTATGTGGCCGAGACCTTTCCGGTGCGCATCGAAGATGATTACGTGGTGATCGAGGCGTAGGGCAGGGCGAGGGGAATGGCGCAACGAAAAACAACGCCGGGGCGGCTGCGGCTTGCCGCCGATATCGGCGGCACGTTTACCGACATCGCGGTGTTCGACGAAAAGTCCGGACAGCTCACCTTCGGCAAGGCGCTGTCGACGCCGGCCCATCTGGTCGAAGGCATCTCGGCCGGCGTCGCCAAGGCCGGCAGCGACTATCGATCGGCGGCGTTGTTCCTGCACGGCTCGACCATCGCCATCAACACCATGCTGGAGCGGACCGGCGCGCCGACCGCGCTCCTCATCACCCAAGGCTTTCGCGACATCTATGAGATCGGCCGCATCAACCGGCCCGATGCCTATAATCTGTTTTTTCAGAAACACGTGCCGCTGATCGAGCGGGCGCTGCGCTTCGAGGTGCACGAGCGCACGCTGGCCGACGGCGAGATCGAGACGCCGCTCGACGACGCGGAGATCGTCGCGCTCGGCCGCAAGCTGGAAGAGCTCGGCATCGAGGCCGTCGCGATCCTGTTCCTCAACTGCTACGCCAACGCCGACCACGAGCGGCGCGCCAAGGCGATTCTGGAGAAAAATCATCCGAACCTGTTCGTGTCCGCTTCGCACGAACTGTCGCAGGAATACCGCGAGTTCGAGCGCTCCTCGACGGTGGCGGCCAACGCCTATGTGGGCCCGAAAGTCCGCCGCTACATCGGCGAGATCGACGCGCACATGCGCGCTGCCGGTTTTTCCGGCTCGTTTCTGGTCGTGCAGTCGACCGGCGGCCTTTACGAAGCCGCGCAGGCGCAGGACCAGTGCGTGCGCATGCTGGAGTCGGGACCCGCCGCGGGCGTCATCGGCACCCAGGAGCTGTGCCACATGCTCGGCATCGACAACGCCATCGCCTTCGACATGGGCGGCACCACCGCCAAGGCCGGCGTCATTTATCATGGCGAAGCCCTGACCACCGGCACGGCCCTGATCGGCGGCTACGAGCAGGCGCTGCCGGTGCAGATCGCCATGATGGACATTTTCGAAGTCGGCACCGGCGGCGGCTCGATCGCGCGCGTGGTCGACGGCGCGTTGCGGGTCGGGCCGCAGAGCGCGGGCGCCGCACCCGGCCCGGCCTGCTACGGCCTCGGCGGCGCCGAGCCGACCGTGACCGACGCCAATCTCGTGCTCGGCCGTCTCGACCCACAACGCTTTCTCGGCGGCGAGATGAAGCTCGATCTCGCCGCCGCCGAGCTAGCGCTGACCAAGCAAATCGGCGCGCCGCTTGGACTTAATCCCATCGAGGCCGCCGACGGCATTCTGCGCATCGCCGCAACCGCCATGTCGTACGCCGTGAAGGGCGTCACCACCGAGCGCGGTTTCGATGCCGGCGATTTCGTGCTGGTCGCCTACGGCGGCGCCGGGCCGCTGCACGCCGTCGAAGTGGCGCGCGAGATCGGCATGCGCAACGTCATCGTGCCGTTCGCGCCCGGCGTGTTTTCGGCGTTCGGCATGCTGTTCGCCGACCTGCGTTACGATTACGTGCGCACCTGGTTCACGCCGCTCGACGACGCGTCGTTCGAGGATATCGAAGCGGTGTATCGCGCGCTCGAGCAGCAAGGCCGCGACGCCATCGCCGGCGCGTCCGTCAAGGCGCAACGCCTCATCGTCAAGCGAGCCGCCGACATGCGCTACGTCGGCCAGGAACATGCCGTGACGGTCGATTTGCCGATGGCGGTGTTTGCGCGCGCCGACCGTGAGGCGATCAAGCGACACTTCGACGCCATGCACGCGCAACGCTACGGCACCTCGGCGCCGGCCGAACGGGCGGAGATCGTCAGCCTGCGCTCGACGGTCACCGGAGTGATGCGCAAGCCGCCGCAGCGAAAGATCGCGCGCGGGCAAAAGACACCGCCGAAAGCGGCGCTCGGCGCCAAGCGCAAGGTCTATTGCGGCGGCCGCTTCCGGCTGACGCCGACCTTCTGGCGTCCGGCGCTGCTCGCCGGCAACCGTATCGAAGGACCGGCGCTGATCGAGGAATACGCCTCGACGACCCTGTTGCTGCCCGGAGACAAGCTCGAAGTCGACGCGTTCGGAAATTTGGCGATCCGGGTGGGCGGCTGATCGCAATAGCGCCGACTGCGGCCGGTCGACTTATGCCGCATCAAACAACCGTCGCGACTATCGCTGCGCTCGCCCGGCGTTATTCCGAGCCATCGGCAGATTCGGGCTGTTGCGTCCGCAAGATCTCGCTGAATTCCTTTTCCAGCTGGGACAGAGCCGTCAGCAGCGCCGGGGACGGTGGCGCCAAGTCTTGCGGCGCCAAGTCTTGCGCAGGTGCGGCTGTGGTCTGGGCGCTCGGAACATCCTGCCGCTCGTCGGGAAAATGTTCTGCGTACTTGCTCATATCGAGCATTCGCCCCTCCGCCACCCTTTTCGTCCCGTGATCAGGGACGCCCCGAGCGGGCATCAAGTCAAGCACAACTTGACGTATTCCACTGGATTGTATTGGGCTCCACCGGTTGGTCGTCGTTGCGACACGACTGGCATAGGGTTCATCGCGCGGCACACCCGCCGCAACAAACGGCTTCGAGCAAATCCGACGAGGACAAATGGCAAAAGCGGCAAAGCGGGCGCGGCACAAGGCCGATCCGGTCGTCACCGAGATCGTGCGCAATGGCGTGATCGCGGTGACGGAAGAGATGAAGACCAATCTCATGCGCACCGCCTACAACATTATCATTTACGAGGCGCTCGACTTCACCACCGGCCTGTTCACCACCGAGGGCGAGACCGTCTCCATCGGCATCGGGCTGCCGATGTTCATCCGCGGCATGGCCGAGACGGTGAAGGCCAAGATCAAACATTTCGGCCGCGCCGCCATGCGGCCGGGCGACATTTACGTCACCAACGACTCTTATCTCACCGGCAGCCATCTCAACCACGTCACCTTGACCTTGCCGATCTTTCATCGCGGCGTGCTGGTCGGCTTTTCCTGCTGCATGGCGCATTGGCTCGACATCGGCGGCACGCTCGGCGGCATCACCACCGATATTTTTTCCGAAGGCCTGCAGATTCCGATCCTCAAGCTGCACGACCGCGGCGAGCCCAATGAGACGCTGATCGAGATCATCAAGCAGAACATGCGGCTGCCGAGCCGCGCCATGGGCGATTTGCGCGCCCAGATCACCGCGGTGAAAACCGGCGAGCGGCGTTTTCTCGAACTGGTCGAACGCTACGGGCGCGACGACGTGCTCGCCGCCATCAAGGCCATCATGGATCATTCGGACGTGATGGCGCGGGCGCGCACCAAATCGATTCCCGACGGCACCTACGAGGCGGAATCGTTCATGGACGACGACGGCATCGAGGTCGGCAAGAAAGTGCCGATCCGCGTCCGCGTCATCGTCAAAGGCGACACCATGACGGTCGACTTGAGCGAGGTCTCGCGCCAGGTGCGCGGCTCGTTCAATTCCGGCATCACGACCGGCTACGCCTGCTCGCAGGTGGCCTACAAATGCCTGACCTCGCCGACCGATTACCCGATCAACGACGGCTCGTTCCGCAGCCTCAAGGCGATCGTGCCGCCCGGGCGTGTGGTCAGCGCGGTGCGCCCGGCGCCGATGCGCTGGTGGATGACCTATCCGATGACTATCGTCGACACGGTGTTCAAGGCGCTGGCGCCGGTCATCCCCGACCGCGTGATCGCCGGCCACCACGCCGACCTGGTGATCGCCGCGTGTCACGGCATCAACACCAAGACCTCGGAGTTCTTTCTCGCCAATTTCGGACCGCTCGGCGGCGGCTGGGGCGCCAAGCGCAACGAGGACGGCGTGTCGGCCACGGTGTGCATCAACGACGGCGACACGCATAATTCGCCGAGCGAGCAATCCGAGGTGAAATTCCCGCTCGTGGTCGAGCGCTATGCGCTCATTCCCGATTCCGGCGGCGCCGGCCGCCACCGCGGCGGGCTTGGTCTCGAGCGCGTCGTGCGCGCGCGAGTGCCGATGACTTTCAACAGCCACGTCGAGCGCGCCCATTGCAAGCCGTGGGGGCTCAATGGCGGCGGCGATGCCACCGGCAACGAGGTCGCCATCCGCATCGGCGGCAAATGGAAGACCGATTTTCCCAACGCCAAAGTGTTGGTGGCGCATTTGCAGCCGGGCGACGCGTTTCGCATGCGCTCGGGCGGCGGCGGCGGCTATGGCTCGCCGCTCGACCGGCCGATCGAGGACGTCGAGGCCGACGCCAAGCAGGGCTATATCTCCGTGGCCGCAGCCCGGGATTGGTACGGCGTCGTGCTGGATCCTCAGAATTTCCTGGCCGATCGGGCAGCCAGCGAGCGGTTGCGCGCCGCGATGCGCAAGAGTCCTGCGGCAGTCCCTCAGCCGCAAAGCGCGACAGCCTGAACGCTCCGGTCACCAAGCGGCATCTACCGCAGCGCAGCATGGGAACCCGTCTCCGGCGGGCTCCTTGAACCGTCTGATTTACAACGCCATATTACCCCGTGGCCGCATGGGAACCCGTTCTGTGCGGCCGTCAGGGCGCCGCAAGGGCCCGCAAAGTCGCTGTCAAGGACTTTGAAACCATGTCCAGGGTTTCGTCCCTCTCGAGTCCCTTCCTGCTCGGCTTCGATGAGATAGAGCGCGTGCTCGATCGCGTCGGCAAGGCCGCAGACGGTTATCCTCCCTATAATATCGAACGCGTCCCGCGCGACGGCAACAATCCCGAGCGGCTGCGTATCACGCTCGCGGTGGCCGGATTCACCCGCGATCAGCTCGACGTCTCGATCGAGGAAAGCCAGCTCGTCATTCGCGGCCGGCAAAACGACGACAAAAGCCGCCAATTCATCCATCGCGGCATTGCAGCACGGCAGTTCCAGCGCATTTTCGTGCTGGCTGACGGAATGGAGGTGCTGGGAGCCGATTTGAAGAACGGATTGCTGTCGATCGATCTGGCCCGTCCGCAACCAGAGCGCATCGTTAAATCGATCGCAATCAGTGAGTGCGATTGATGAAACCCGCAAGGACTCGACGCAGTTAGTAGATCAAGGAGTCGAGGGCCATGACAAACGTAATGAACCGTACCGAAGATAAAGTCGCGATTTCACCGGAAGAGTTCGCCCACCTGGGCGACGGACACATCGCCTATGTGAAGACGATCCGGTCCGAGGACGTTCCGGCATTGTTTCCGCAGGCGCCGCATATCGAACCGGGCCTGAAGCTCTTCGCGCTGCACGCGGCCGACGGCACGCCCATCATGCTGACCGACAGCCGCGAGGCCGCGGAAGCGAATGCTTGGAGCCAGGAACTGCAGACGGTCAGCGTGCACTGATCAGGAATCAGGCGGCAGGAACCGGTCATCAGGAACGCAGGGAACTGTCCGCACGGCGCCGCCGTGTCCTGATGCTTGGCAGCTGATTGCTGATGCCTTCACGCCGCCGACGCCGGCGGCATGGTCAGCACCGCATACAATGCTTCTGCATCGTGCGATGCGCGCAGCCTGTGGGCGACCTCCGGATCGCGCAGCAGCCGCGCCACACGCGCGAGCGCCTTGAGGTGATCGGCGCCGGCGCTCTCCGGCGCGAGAAGAAGAAACACGAGATCGACGGGCTGACCATCCAGCGCTTCGAAATCGATCAGGCGCTCCAGCCGCGCGAACAGGCCGAACAGGTGAGCGAGGTTCGCCATCTTGCCATGCGGGATGGCGATGCCGTTGCCCACGGCGGTCGAGCCGAGCTTTTCCCGCTGCATCAAGATCTCGAAGATCGCGCGCTCGCTCTGACCCGTCAGCGTGGCCGCACGCGCAGCGAGCTCGTGCAGAACCTGTTTCTTGTTGTTGACCTTGAGCGCCGGAAGAATCGCATTCGGCGCGACGAGATCGGTAAGCGGCATTGCGGGAACCTGAAAGGCGAGGCCACAGCCTACGGCTTGAGCCTTATGGCGTTAAGGCGCGTGACGACCGGCGGATTGCGTGCTGCATTGCATGATCTTTTTCGGATGTGGCGGTCCGTGTCGACGATCATGCTCCAAAAGCCGCGGGACCATAAGGACGGCCTGTCGACCCGTCAATGGGCTTGATCGGGCACAGCAAAGCGCGCGTCGATCCAACCGAAATGCCCGTCGGGACGGCGATAGACGACGTTGAGGCCGCCATGCGCGGCGTGCCGGAACACCACCACGGGCGCTCCGGTCATATCGAGTTCCATCACTGCCTCGCTGACCGACAACTTGCGCAGCGCCATCGTCGTTTCGGCGATGATGACCGGCGCAGTGCCGTCGACCGGTGGCTCCACTTCGCCTTCCGGCGCGGCGATGACGTAACTCGGCGCATCGACTGCGCCGCCGCCATCGAGCCGCTCGGGCCGGTGATCCTTCAGGCGCTGATGGTAGCGCCGCAGCCGCTTTTCGATGCGGAGCGCCGCCTGATCGGCACTCGCATAGGGGTCGGCGGCCATGCCTTCCGCATGCAGCGTGATTTTCGAATCCAGATGAATGGCGCATTCGGTGCGAAAGCCAAAACCTTCGCGCTGCAGCGTGGCATGTCCCGAATAGCCGCCGTCGAAATACTTGCCCATCGCTTCGGCGACCCGCGCCTCGACACGCCCGCGCAATGCCTCGCCGACCTCAATGTTTTTTCCGGAGATGCGAAACGACATGCTTGCCTCCGCGCGGTCGCCTCATTGCCCCGCAGCGACGGTACATTGTCCGCATATTCGACCTATGTATCGTACCGTGCGGAGTCAACGTTAGCCGCAAGCCTCAAGCGGCGCGCCACGGTACGCCGCTGGCGCATTTCAGGACAGCGCCGCGACCTGCTTGTCGCGCCGGCGCTGCACCGACGACGGAATGCGTAGCGCCTCGCGGTATTTGGCCACGGTGCGCCGCGCAATGTCGACCCCGGCCTCGCGCAGCCTTTCGACGATGGTATCGTCGGACAATACGTCAGCTGCGCTCTCGGCATCGATCAACTGCTTGATGCGGTGCCGTACCGCCTCGGCGGAATGCGCTTCGCCGCCATGCGCGGCGGCGATGGCCGAGGTGAAGAAATATTTCAGCTCGAAAATGCCGCGGCTCGTCGCCATGTACTTGTTGGCGGTCACGCGCGACACCGTGGACTCGTGCATCCCGATCGCTTCCGCGACCGTTTTGAGATTGAGCGGACGCAGGTGCTCGACGCCGCGGGCGAAGAACGCATCCTGCTGACGCACGATCTCGTTCGCCACTTTCAGGATCGTGCGGGCGCGCTGGTCGAGCGCACGCACCAGCCAGGTCGCATTCTGCAGACACTCGGCCAAGTATGATTTTTCCGTGTCGCGCCGCGCGGTCGCGGACACCTCGGCGTAGTAGCTCTGATTGACCAACACCTTCGGCAGCGTGTCGGAGTTGAGTTCGACGAGCCAGGCGCCGCTCGGCGCCGGGCGCACGAAGACGTCGGGCACGATCGGCTGTACCGGCGCCGAGCCGAACGCCAGTCCGGGCTTCGGATTGAGCTTGCGGATTTCCTCGATCATGTCGGCGAGATCCTCATCGCCGACAGCGCAGATTTTCTTCAGTGCCGCAAAGTCCCGGCGGGCGAGCAGATCCAGATGCGCGATCAGGGCCTGCATGGCGGGATCGAAGCGGTCCCGCTCCTTGAGCTGAATGGCGAGACATTCGGCAAGGTCGCGGGCGAACACGCCGGACGGATCGAACCGCTGCAAAATACCGAGCACCGCCTCGATTTCGGCAACGCCGGTGCCGAGTTTCTCCGCCGCCGTTTCGAGGTCGCCGGTCAAATATCCGGTTTCGTCGACCAGATCGACGAGGTATTGGCCGATCATGCGCCGTGCCGGATCGACAATGGCGAGCGTCAATTGCTCGCGCAGCCAATCGGCCAGCGTCGTCTCGGCCGACACGAAGGCCTCGAGATTGTACTCGCTGTCGTCGCGGCCGCCTGAGCCGACGCCGGCCCATTCCGAATATCCCGCCGGCAGTTCAGTACGCGGCCGGATCGGCTCGGCGTCGTCGCTGGCGCTGTTCTCGAAGGCCGGCTGCGGCTGCCCGTCGTGAGGGTCGGGACCTGGCTCCGCGTTGCCCCAAGCATCGCTCGCGGCGGCGTCATGCGCCTGCGGTTCGGCCGCCTCCGCCGGCGCCGCTTCGCTTTCGGCGCCGCGATCCAGCAGCGGATTGCGCTCGAGCTCCGCGTCCACGTAGGCGGCGAGATCGAGATTCGACAGCTGCAGCAGCTTGATGGCCTGCATCAGCTGCGGCGTCATGACGAGCGCTTGGCTTTGCCGAAGCTGAAGTCTTTGCGTCAGGGCCATTGGGGCAAAACAGGGCAGACCAAAGCTGGGCGAACCAAAACTGGTCCGATTCTTGCTTCCTGGCGCCCTGTAGAGCAGTTCGAATCGACCGCCGTCAACCTTTTTGCGCCGCCCAAGGCGGCCGGCGGCGGCAATTTTGTCAAAAACCTTAAAGCCGGAATTCCTCGCCGAGATAGAGCCGCCGCACGTCCGGATTATTGACGATATCGTCGGCCTGGCCCTCCATCAGCACTTCGCCCGAATAGATGATGTAGGCGCGGTCGGTGAGGCCTAGCGTCTCGCGCACATTGTGATCGGTGATCAGCACGCCGATGCCGCGGTTGGTCAGGTGCCGCACCAGCGCCTGGATATCGCCGACCGCGATCGGATCGATGCCGGCGAACGGCTCGTCGAGCAGCATGTAGTTCGGCCGGGTCGCCAGCGAACGCGCGATCTCGACGCGGCGGCGCTCGCCGCCGGACAGCGCGATCGATGGCGTCTTGCGCAGCCGCTCGATGTTGAACTCTTCCAGCAGCGCATCGAGATCCTGCTCGCGCCGCTTGCGATTCGGCTCGACGACTTCGAGCACCGCGCGGATGTTCTGCTCGACCGTCAAGCCGCGAAAGATCGAAGCCTCCTGGGGCAGATAGCCGATGCCGAGACGGGCGCGCTGGTACATCGGCAGCGCGGTGACGTCGTAGCCCTCGAGCTCGATATTGCCCTGGTCGGCGTTGATGAGGCCGGTGATCATATAGAACACGGTGGTCTTGCCGGCGCCGTTCGGGCCGAGCAGGCCGACGGCTTCGCCCCTGCGAACGTAGAGGCTGACGTTCTTCACCACCTTGCGGCCGACGAAGCTTTTCTCGACGCCGTCGACGACCAGCACGCCTTTGCGATCGGAGCGTACGGCGCCATTGCCGTTGGCGCGGCGGCGCGGCGCGGGCTGCTCCGGCGACCGGCGCTCCTGCCAATCGGACTGCGGCGGCGGCGTCTTGGCGCGCGCCTTGGCCGGCCCAGGCAGGCTCGCAATGTCCACGTAGCTGCCGTTGATGACACCGCCCATGGAGGCCAGATCGATGGCCTCGTCATCGGCGAGCGGCGCTTGCCTCTCGTCGGCCGGGCGACGGCGCAAATGCGAAAGAATGCTCAAGCCCCACGATCTCCGGCGCTGCGCCCGCGCATCATGTTCGTCCGGCGGGATGCCACTGATTCAACGCTAAATGAATCGCTCTCTCCGGCGGCCCCGAAACGCAGCATATTCACTGCTTTGGTCCTGGACCGATGGTCATGAAATTGGATTCGCCGCCTTTGCCGTCGCTGTTCGGAACGATCAGCGCGCGGACGCGGCCTTGGCTTGCGCCCGGAGCGGCCTCGACACGGGCATTACCGGTCACCGTGTCGACAATGACGCGTTCGCCGTGGATGACGTTCTTGCCCTGACTGACCACGACATTTCCGGTGAGCGTGATGGTCTTGCTGTGCAGGTCGTAAACGCCGAGATCGCCGCTCGCATTCTGATCGCGGCTGGTGACGGTGACGTCGCCGCGCGCCTCGATGCGGCGAATGTTCTGCCCGCCCGGGGCTTCGCCTGCCGTCGCTTTGGCGCGGACCACCGGCTTGTCGCCGCCAAAGCCCACCTCCTCGCCGTAGAAGACCACGAGGGTCTTACAGCGCATCGTGGTGTCGCCCTGCACCACCTTTACGTCGCCGGCAAACGTTGCCGTCTTCTGCTTGTCGCGGACTTCAAGCGACTTGGCGTCGATCTGGACCGGCTGATCCCGGTTCTGCCCCGCAAGCCCACCCCCTGGCGCGGGATTCGGTCCCTGCGCTACGGCAGCGGCCGACAGCAGCAACGCCGCCGCCGCAGTGCCGAAAAACCAAAATCTCTGGCTCATGGCTCGTCCGCTTTGCTGCCGTCGTGCTTGCCCGATTGCAGCGTCATGCTGACATCGGTGAAGCGAAGCACGTCGCCCTTGTCGGTGATCTCGAGCCGTTTGGCATCGAGCGAACCGTTGAGCAGTTTCACCCACACCGGCGTGTCGGATACGACATTGCCCTTGCGCACGTCGACCACCGCCCGGCTCAAGCGCGCCTCGTATCCGGTCGAGGACACCAGGCGGATATTGTTGTTGAGCGTGAGCATGTCGCCTTTCATGTCGTACATGCCGTCATCCGCCCACAGGTCGACCGAGCTTTTGTCCGCCATGGCCATCTTCGAGCGGATGTGTTCGAGCTGCACGAAGTCCGGCTTGGTGACGTCCTGGGCGGCGGCCTCGGCGGCAAATTCGTAAGGCCGACCGTCGCTGGTGTAGCCGGTCAGCCGCGGCTTCTGCATGGTGATCTTGGTGCCCTGGATGACCACACTCCCGATCTCGCCCGGCAGCCGCAGCGCGCCGACCGACGGCAGGTAATTGTCGACCACAAGGCCGACCAGCAGGACTCCGATCGCACCGATGAGACAGGCGCGCAGCAGGCGCACCTGCCGGCTGTGGCGCAACGCGCGCCGGTACAGCCGCTCGCTGTTGGCGCGCGCACGTGCCGGAAACGCAACGCCGTGCTCTTCGCCGGCGAAGGAGATACTGCTCAAGCGATTGTCCCCTCGGACCGCCGCCGCCCCGATTCGGCCCGGACCCGCATTTTACGGTTCTTCGGCCCAAGAGTCGCCTGCGAATGTGGCCCGGACGGGGCCGCCGCGGGACCGCCGGATTGGCGACACAACAGCGTAAATGGCCGCTTTACGAGTGGGCAAAGATGTCCTCGCCGGCGAAACCGGCGAGATCGAGCCGCACCCGGTCGGGCAGGAAGCCGAAACAGGCCGCCGCCAGGGCCTCACGACCCTCCCGCGCCAGCATGACGTCGAGCTTTTCCTTCAGCGCATGGAGGTAGAGCACGTCGGAGGCCGCGTACGACATCTGTGCATCGGTGAGGTTGGCGGCGCCCCAGTCGGACAGCTGTTGCTGCTTGGAAAGTTCCTGCCCGAGCACCTCGCGTACCAGATCCTTCAGGCCGTGCTTGTCCGTATAGGTGCGCACCAGCCGCGACGCGATCTTGGTGCAATAGACCGGCTCGGGCATGACGCCGAATGTCTTCTGCAGCGTGCCCAAGTCGAACCTGGCGAAGTGAAAAATCTTCAACAGGTTACGGTCGCCGAGAAGCTTTTTCAGGTTCGGCGCCGCGGATGGCGTCGCGGCAATCTGCACCACATCGGCCGAACCGTCGCCCGGCGACAGCTGCACGACGCACAGCCGGTCGCGCGTCAGGCTGAGCCCCATGGTCTCGGTGTCGATCGCGACCGCCCGTGCACTCGCGTAGTGCGCCAAGTCCGGCAAATCGCCGCGATGAAAGCGAATGGTCATGTTCTATGTCCGTTGCGCGGCAGTTCCGTCGTATCTGCAACTCACCCGCGAAACTCCAGGAGTTCCCAGCCGGCCGTTTTCGCCGCATTTCCGTGAATATCGCACCCAAAATGGCGCGTCAAAGAAGCAACCGGGCGTCAGTGGCCGAATAGACGAGCTTCGCTCATGGAATTGATGGGTTGCCCGGCGGCGTGTTTGGCTATCCTCGATACGTGGACCGGTCTAAAATGAATCGATCAGGTGCTGCAGCATGTGCCCGACATTAGCAAATAAACGTCGTCGAGCATCCAACCGCATGACCTCGCCCCACCGAGCCGGATTTCTGTTGGCCGCCGCATCGGCGCTGCTCGCGGGCCTCGCCATCTCGAGCGCCGCCGCGCAGACGCTCACCAATCCCAACGCCTCGAAATGGTCGCCGCCGCGCCCCGCTGCAAAGGCCCACGAGGCCACCAGAAGCAAAAAATCCTGCAAAGAATTCGGCGCCGGTTTTGTCGCCGTCACCGGCACGGACACCTGCGTCAAGGTCGGCGGCTGGGTGACGGTCGAAGGCGGCACCGGCCGGCACTGAGTTTATTTGTTGCTTGGTGGCTGATGCCCAGGCGAGCGGCAACCCGCGCGTCACGAGAAGCTACGCGCTTCGTCCGGCGCGTATCCGCGAAGCGATGCCTTCGGCAAGCATGCCATGCGCTTTCCGCAGCGCGATTCATCCCTCGCCCACTTCCTTTCCCCTCGACCGGGGCGTAGCCTGACGGCAAAACAGCGTCGGGAGGATGCCGGACCATGCGCAGCGCGACGCTGTTCGCAACTTTTTTCCTCGCTGCCGCCGCACCGGCCGCATCGGCCCAACCATTCCCCGCCGAGGCGACGCTCTCGCCAACGCAAAAGCTGGGACGCGCCCTGTTCGCGCAGCATTGCGTGGTCTGTCACGTCAGCACCCAGATCACGTCGCCGGGACATTACGGTCCGAGCCTGTCCGGCAAGATGTTCGGCGGCAACGAGGACGTCATCGTCGCTTTCGTCACCAACGGCACGCAGAAGATGCCGAGCTTCAAGTATGTGTTCGACCAACAGCAGATCCGGGCGATTGCCGCCTACGTCGCGGCGCTGCCGGCGGCGACATCGACGGCGCCGCCTGCCGGCCAGCCCAACAATCCGGAAAGGTCAGGCAATGACTAAGGAACGCGCGCTCACCACACGTCTGCCGATGACGCTCTTGTGCGCCGGTCTGGCGCTCGGTCTCTGCGCCCCGCTTCCGGCCGCGGCAGACGCCCTGCTGCACGGCGCGGTCAGTTCCGCTTCTGGCGAGAAAATGAGCGGGGTCACGATCTCCGCCAAGGAAGTCGGCAAGACCATCACCACGACGGTTTTCACCGACCAAAACGGCGCCTACGTGTTCCCTGCCCTGCCCGAAGGCCAGTACCGGGTGTGGGCGCAGGCAATCGGCTTCGCCACGGCGAAGGCAGAGATCGCGCTCGGCGCCGCCAAGCAGCAGAACTTCTCGCTTGCGCCGATCAAGGATACCGAGCAGCGGATCATCCAGATGCCTGGCGATCTGATTCTCGCCGGCCTGCCCGGCGACACCAGCGACGATCTGCGGATGAAGCAGATCTTCCGCAACAACTGCACCAGCTGCCATACGCCGAGCTACACGCTGCAGCACCGCTTCGACGAAGCCGGCTGGAACGCCATCATCGGCGCCATGAAATCGATCAACGTCTACGGCTTCTATCGGGCCAATGCGCCGATCAATCCGGTGCTCGACTTCCATCAGAAAGAACTGGCCCACTATCTCGCCAAGGTGCGCGGTCCGGACGGCGGTCCGAATGATGGCGCCTTCCGCATCACCGCACGGCCGCGGCCGTCAGGCGAGGCGGCGCGCGTCGTGTTCCGCGAGTACGACATCCCGCTCAATCCCGACCAGGACTTGCCCGCCAAGGTGTCGACCAACGACGGCAGCGACTGGACGATGGGGACGCCGTCGCGCGTCGGCTCGCTGCCGCATGATGCCGCCCCCGACCTCGACGGCAATCTCTGGTTCGCGGTGGTCGCGCGGACCAAAAGCGGCTCTGTCGGCCGCATCGATGCCAAGACCGGCGAAGTCAAGTTCTTCAAGGTCGCGGCCCGCAACGGTCTCGCCGCCAACGCGCACGGTCTCATGCGCGACGCCAAAGGCATGATCTGGTTCAACGTCTGGATGCCGCGCGGCGGCCTGGCGCGGATCGATCCAAAGACCGAGAAGATCGACGTGTTCCTGCCGCCCGACGGCATCTCGCCGATCGAGGGGCCGGTGACGATCAGCTACGACGGCGAAGGCCACATCTGGGGCACGACGGTGCGCGGCGCGCTGCGGCTCGATCCCGAGACGGCGCAATTCACCGAATACCGATCGGTCACCGCCACCACGACGAACGGCGGGATCGGCTCATCCTACGGCATTGCCGGCACCGCCGATGGCAATGCGTGGTGGACCCAGATGGCTTTCGACGCCATCGAGAAGAGCGACATCAAAACCGGCAAGACAACGGAATGGAAACTGCCGCCGGTCGCCGAACAAGCGAAACTCGCCAACGACGCGGACCGCAAGTTCTATGCGACGTACGCGCCCAAGGATATCGGCACGCCATTCCCGTGGTCGCAGGGCCCGCGCCGCATCGGCATCGACCGCGATCTCGGCCTGATCTGGGTCGCGGATTCCTGGGGCGGCAGCCTTCTGCGCATCGATACCAAGACTTCGGACATGAAATTTATTCCGTTCCCGAGCCCGGCGACGGAACAGCCCTACCACGCCGTTCCCGACAACGATCACAATGTCTGGGCCTCGCTGTGGACCACCGATCAGATCGCCAAGTACGAACCGGCGACCGACAAATGGACGCTGTTCGACCTGCCGACACGCGGCACCGAGGTACGCATCATCTCGCTCCTGGAAAAACCGAACGTCAAAGAACTGGTGTTCGCCTACGCGCGCTCCAGCAAGGTCGCGGTGATGACGTTCCGCAGCGAAGCCGACGTGAGGGCGGCGGAGCAAGCGGCCGCGCGGCAATGAACGCTTCGCCTGCTGGCGAAAGCCGCACGGCCGCGAAGATAGCCCTACGTCGATATCTAGCCGACAGTGCACTTACCCGGCAGACTTTGACATGGAGATACTGGTTGCCCGTAAGGGCGCGCATTCCTACTCTAGTGCCTCGACAACCGCCTCCGGTGCCCACGGTAAATTGGGGATAGGTGGATAAGGGCGGCTGATGGAGTTTCCTACTGATTTGCGAAAGGCGTGCTGATGCGCGGTCGCTTGCGCAGCGGTTCATACCAGTCGCGGCGGCCCGTATCTTCGATTGTCATGATCCACGCCGCATCGAACGCGTTCTTGGATACTTTGGGTTCGCGCATTGCGGCGTCACGCAGCTCAACCTTCGTCAAGAACTTGGGCTGATTGCTCTGCATGAAGCGGAGCAGCCACGCGCGGCAGCGGCGCTGCTCGTTTGCCGCCTTTTCCGTCAGCTGTTCGCTTCTGGTCTTTGACATGGCTGCATCACATCTCAACACGCCACGCTGACGCGTCAATACCTCCGCACTTCCAAGTCGGCCGCCAGCGAGTCGGTCTGCGGCTCCGGGGATAGTTGATCCGTTAACTGACGCCGCAGGCGTCTGAGACGTCTTCCAACGATCAAAGAATGCATTTTATGAGCGCCGGGATCGAAGCTGGGCGCTCACACCACCGATGCCCGATCAGAGCGAGCTCCCCCGTACGCAAGACCTCGTAGACATGAACCTGGAAGTCGTCGACGAAGCCGTAGAGAGCGCCGGGACCGTCGACGAAGCCTGCGCGGTCGAACAGCATGCACCCGGCATATTGGACTGCTTGCGAGCGGGCGGCTGTGAGCTTCCTGAGCGCGAGCGCCGCAAGGCTGCGGCAGATGCGCCGGCTGAACGGTCGCACCAAGGGACCGCCATCCGTCAGCGGAGCGCCGATCAACATCGAAGCCGGGTGGCTCCCCGTCCACTCGACGACGCAGAACGTGACGCTCTCGAGGCGCACTGCCGCGCCGACACTCCCGAGATCGGACGCCGCGAGCACCACGCACGGGCCGTCGCCCACGTAGTTCTCGAGGCGCTTTTCGCCCACATGGCTGTCCAGGAAGTAGCGGCGCCTTACCATGGCGGACGAATGATCCGGCGGTGACGGAACCGCGAACCAGATCGGAAACATTCTTTCTTCAATCAGTTGTCCGGAAGCTCCGATCTCGAAAGACGCACGGACGCCCTCGAACATTTCGGAAAGTGGCGCTTCGTGGACGACCTTGCCATCCAATGTGATCACCGCCCGAAGCGGCCCCAATTCGAGTTTGGTCTCCGCATTCGGCCCATACTTCGCCTTCATGGCCTTGTCGAGGGTTTGAGCTTGCCAGTCCATTACCGCCTGGACAAAGTAGCTCTCGACCAGCGTCGAACGAGGCGTGCGGACATCGAGCACCAGCTCTGCATAGGCGGCAGCCGCGAGCGCAACGGCAACCAGGGCCAGGACGACGGAATTTATCATGAGCCGCATGGATTCAATTAAAGGGCGAATTGATTAACAATCCACAGCATCAATACCGGTCGGGGAACATGGCTCAGTAGAGCCATTTCCGAAGGGTCGCAAAATAACTGTTTTCCGACCCTTGCGCGCCTAAGTGTGTTTGGGCCTCAATGAGTGCAAAATGTCACCAGATTTATTTTTTATTCCGATCTCCCTTGTGTGCGGCTCAACAACAGAGAGCTTGTACGGCTTTTCTTTTGGCTTTGCATTTGCACGCGAAGCGGCATCAGAGGCATCGGGCACGCCTTTCATGAGTAGAAGGAAGCCACCCAGAATCGTACCCAGAAATTCGCGGATTGTGGTGGTGCAGAATGTTGGTGCCCAGGAGAGGACTCGAACCTCCACGGTGTTACCCGCTAGTACCTGAAACTAGTGCGTCTACCAATTCCGCCACCTGGGCCTTGGCGGATAGGTACGGAGCGGTCCGGTTGTTGTCAATTGAAGCCGGACGGCGAAATCCCGCAACGCTTGCGCGCCCCGTTTGTCAGCATGGATACGCGGGTCAAGCCCGCGTATGACGAAGGAAAATTGCGGTGGACCGCGCCGGGGGCAGCGCGCATTGGCCGCCGCGCGGGCCCTATACAGCGCCAAGACCTTGCGGTATCTGGCGCGCCGATGGCGGTGAAAAGCACGATCGAGACGCTGGTCACGGTGTTCGGCGGCTCCGGATTCTTGGGCCGGCACGTGGTGCGGGCGCTCGCCCATCGGGGCTATCGCATCCGCGTTGCGGTGCGCCGGCCGGAGCTCACCGGCCATCTGCGGCCGATGGGCAAGGTCGGCCAGATCCACGCCGTGCAGGCCAATCTGCGCTTTGCGGATTCGGTCGCCGCGGCGCTACGCGACGCCGATGCCGCGGTCAATCTGGTCGGCATCCTGTTCGAGCGCGGCAATCAGCGCTTCGATGCGGTGCAGGTCGCGGGCGCCGAAGCGGTGGCGGCAGCGGCGAAAGCAGCCGAGATCCCGCTCGTCCATGTGTCGGCGATCGGCGCCGATGCGGCTTCGCCGTCGCACTATGCGCGCTCCAAGGCCGAGGGCGAGCGCTGCGTGCTGGCGGCGCAGCCGCAAGCCGTCATCATGCGGCCGTCCATCGTGTTCGGACCCGAGGACGATTTCTTCAACCGTTTCGCCGCGCTGGCGCGGTTTTTGCCGGCGCTGCCGCTGCCCGGCGGCGGGCATACGCGCTTCCAGCCGGTATTCGCCGGCGACGTCGGCGAGGCGATCGCGCGCGCAGTCGACGGCGCCGCCAAGCCCGGCACGATTTACGAGCTCGGCGGGCCGGACGTGCGCACGTTCCGCGAGATCATGGAGTTCATCCTCGCCACCATCAGGCGGCGCCGGCTGCTGGTGCCGGTGCCGTTCGGGGCGATGAAAGCGCAGGCGCTGGTCGCGCAATTTCTGCCGAAGCCGCCGATCACGCCCGATCAGGTCGAGCTGCTCAAGCACGACACGATCGTGTCCGAAGACGCCCGGCGCCAGGGGCGCACGCTGGAAGGCCTCGGCATCGTGCCGGAAACGATCGCGAACATCGTGCCGACTTATCTGTGGCGCTTCCGCAAGACCGGCCAGTTCGACCCGCACATGGTGTAGGCTCGACTTCCGCTCGTCCCCGCGAAAGCGGGGACCCAGCTCTTCTCAACCTTTTGGATTCCCGCTTTCGCGGGAATGAGCGGAAACAGCCGGCCGCAGTCTAATCGAGGATCAAAACCCCAGCGCCAGCGCGATCAGGCCGAGCACGCCGACGACGATCCGCCACCAGGCGAACAGCGCAAAGCCGTGGCGCGAGACGTAGCCGAGCAGCGTCTTGACCACGAACCAGCCGCACACGAACGACACCGCAAAGCCGACCGCGATGAGGAGCGCATTGTTGCCGGCGGCGAATTCGTGACGGTTCTTGAACGCCTCGAAGGCGAAGGCGCCCACCATGGTGGGCATCGCCAGCCAGAACGAGAACTCGGTGGCGGCGCGCTTGTCGGCCCCGAACAGCATGGCGCCGACGATGCTGGCGCCGGAGCGCGATACGCCCGGCACCATCGAGAGACATTGGATGACGCCGATGCCCAGACACATCGGCAGCGAGAATTTGGTGGCGTCGTGATAGCGCGGCTTCAGATCAAGCCGATCGATCCACAGCAGCACGAAGCCGCCGAGCACGAACATGGCGCAGACGATCCAGACGTTGAACAGCACACTCTTGATGATGCCGTAGAACAGTGCGCCGAGCACCATGGCGGGAAAGAACGCGATCAGCACGCCGGCGACGAAGCGCTGCGCCTCGCGATCGGTGAACAGGCCGATGAAGAGCTTCCACAGCCGCCCGAAATAGATCGACAGCAGCGCCAGGATGGCGCCGAGCTGAATCAAAACGTCGAACGATTTGCCGAACGCCTCGTCGTCGAAGCCGAGGAAGTGGCCGACCAGGAGAAGGTGGCCGGTCGAGGACACCGGAATAAATTCGGTGAGCCCCTCGACGATGCCGAGGAAGGCCGCCTTGATCAGGTCCAAATGCATGGGAACTCCAGGACGGAATCAGCGGAATTCTTTGGGGCCACCGCGGCGCCCGGATCGAATCGGAGCAGGCTTGCCGCAGCCTTGCGACGGACTTGTGGCGCAGCCGCCGTTTTCCGGCAAGAACCGGCCTTGCCCAATGCACAGGTTGCCTGCCACAGCGCTTGCCCTATAGGTGTTGGCCCTCCGGTAACCGAATTCTAACCATCGGCCTGTTCGATCCACCGCCACACTGTCCACAGGGGCGAAGCCGTTCATGCGCGCACCGGCATGCTGACGCTGTTGCATCATCCGTTCTGTCCGCATTCGCGCTTTGTGCGGCTCGCGCTCGAGGAAATGTCGCTCGTGCCGCGGCTGGTCGAGGAGCGGACCTGGGAACGGCGCACCGAATTTCTCAAGCTCAACGCGGCCGGAACCACGCCGGTCCTGCTCGAAGAGGGCATGCCGCCGGTTCCGGGCGCCGCCGTGATCGCCGAGTACCTGGACGAGATCCACGGCGCAAGCCTGACGCGGCAGCGGCTCTTGCCGCAGGAACCCGGCGGCCGCATCGAGGTGCGGCGGTTGACCGGCTGGTTCAATGACAAATTCTACGAGGAAGTATCCGGCGCGCTGGTCATGGAACGCGTCTATAAGCGCTACATTCCCATGACCCAGGGCGGCGGCCCCCCGGACACCGAGACGCTGCGTGCGGCGCGCAGCAATATTAAGTACCATCTTGCCTATATCGGCTGGCTGATCCGCAGCCGCGACTGGCTCGCCGGCGACAGCCTGACCTATGCGGATCTGGCGGCGGCGGCGCATCTGTCGACCGCCGATTATCTGGGCGATGTGCCGTGGGACGAAGACGAGACAGCGAAAGCCTGGTACGCGCGGGTGAAGTCGCGACCCTCGTTCCGCACGCTGCTCAACGAGACCGTGCCGGGCCTGGCGCCGTCGCCGAGCTACGCCAATCTCGATTTCTGACGCCGGAAGCGCTCAAGCGCGAACTCGCCGCGCAAGCGCGCGCGCTCGGTTTTGACGTCGTCGGCGTCGCGCGGCCCGACGCCATCCCGCTGGCGGCGGAACGGCTGCGCGCATTCCTCGATGCCGGCACGCACGGCGACATGATCTGGATGGCGGCGCATGCCGAGCGGCGCGGCGACCCGCGCGTGCTCTGGCCCGACGTCCGCTCGATCGTCATGCTGGGTCTCAATTACGGGCCGGACGAAGATCCGCGCACGCTCCTCAAGGAGCGCGACCGCGGCGGCATCTCGGTCTACGCGCGCGGCGACGATTATCACGACATCATCAAGCCGCGGCTCAAGACGCTCGCCCGCTGGCTGATCGACGCGGCCGGCGGCGACGTGAAAGTGTTCGTCGATACCGCCGCGGTCATGGAAAAGCCGCTGGCGCAGGCCGCCGGCATCGGCTGGCAGGGCAAGCACACCAATCTGGTGTCGCGCGAGCTCGGCTCGTGGCTGTTTCTCGGCGCCATCTTCACCACGCTCGATCTGCCGGTCGACGAGGCCGAGATCGACCATTGCGGCAGCTGCCAGGCCTGTCTCGATATTTGCCCGACTGCCGCGTTTCCGGCGCCGTACCGGCTCGATGCCCGGCGCTGTATCTCGTACCTGACCATCGAGCACAAAGGCCCGATTCCACGCGCGCTGCGGCCGCTGATCGGCAACCGCATCTATGGCTGCGACGATTGCCTCGCCGTCTGTCCCTGGAACAAATTCGCCAAGGCCGGCCGGGAGATGAAACTGGCGGCGCGGGAAAACCTGCGGGCGCCGCTCCTCGCCGACTTGGCGCAGATCGACGACGCTGCGTTCCGCGCGCTGTTTGCCAAGAGTCCCGTCAAGCGCACCGGCCGCGCGCGGTTCGTGCGCAATGTACTGATCGCGATCGGCAATTCCGGCGATGCATCGCTTGCGGGAACAGTCGAACGGTTGCTGGATGATCCTGCACCGCTGGTGCGCGGCGCCGCCGTCTGGGCGCTGGGGCAACTCGACCGCACGCGGCTTGCGCGTTGCGCCGAATGTTATCGCGCCCGGGAGCCAGACGCGCAGGTGATCGACGAATGGAGGGCGGCACTCGGCGAAGCCGACGAGGCGCGTCAATGAGCAACCTGATCTGCTTCGGTCTCGGCTATTCGGCCGAACATTTCGTCGGCCTTTACGGCGACGGCTTTGCCCGCATCGTCGCCACAGTGCGCGGCGCCGAACGCGCCGCCGTGCTCAACGCACGGCTCGCCGGCCGGCTCAAGGCGCTGATGTTCGATGGTCATTCCGCTTCGCCCGAACTTCTTCACGCCGTCGGCCAAGCCGACGCGGCGCTGATCTCGATCCCGCAGGACGAAACCGGCGATCCGACGCTGCGCGCCTGCGGCAACGCGTTTGAGCACACGTCGCGGCTGCGTTCGGTCGTCTATCTCTCCACCGTCGGCGTCTATGGCGACCGCCGCGGCGACTGGGTGGATGAGAACACGCCGCCGCTGCCGAGCTCCGAACGCAGCCGCAAGCGGCTCGCGGCCGAGCAGGCGTGGCAGGATCTTGGCAAGCGCCGCGGCATCGCCGTCGGCATTCTGCGGCTCGCCGGCATTTATGGGCCCGGCCGCAACGCGCTGACCCAGATCGCACGCGGCGATGCGCGCCGCATCGTCAAGCCGGGCCAAATCTTCAACCGCATCCATGTGGACGATATCGCCCAAGCCATCGATGCCGCCTTGGCGCGCAAGGCCTCCGGTATTTTCAATGTCGCCGACGACGAGCCGTCGCCGTCCGGCGATCCGCTCATCTTCGCCGCGCAGCTCCTCGGCGCGCCACCGCCGCCGGAAATCGCCTACGAAGACGCCGCACGAGCGATGTCGCCGCTCGCCAAAAGTTTTTGGCAGGAGTGCCGACGAGTGAAGAACGACAAGTTCAAGCGCGAACTCGGCGTCATGCTGCAATATCCGACGTATCGTGAGGGATTGCGCGCGTTATTTGAACAGCGCGAGCAAGCGCCGTCTAATGCAAGCTCGGCCCTTTGAGAAAGCGATTGCGCTCACTCGACTTGATGCGCACGTCCATGGTCGAGCCGTCGCGATAGATGGTGAGCGGCACATCGACGCCGGCTTGGCCTTGCGCCCAGATGCGGCGGAACAGGCCGGCGAGGTCGCGCACCTCCTTGCCGGCGACCGAGAGCACGATGTCGCCGTTGCGCAGATCGGCTTTCTTGGCCGGGCCGCGGTCGGCGAGACCGACGACGACAAGGCGGCTCTCGACTTCGGTGGCGTAGAGGCCGAGCCACGGCCGCGGCGGTCCCGAGCGCCGGCCGGTCTTGAGCAGATCGTCGAGGATCGGCTTCAACAGATCGATCGGCACGATCATGTTGATGTTCTGCGGCTGGCCCTTGTCGACGACGTGCTGCAGCTGCAGCGAGCCGATGCCGAGCAGATCGCCTTCCGGCCCGATCAGGGCGGTGCCGCCCCAGTTCGGATGCGCCGGCGCCGTGAAGATCGCTTCGTCGAGCACGTATTCCCAGTAGCCGGCGAATTCCTGCTTGGCGACGATGCGGGCGGCGACCGAGCGGGGGCGACCGCCGGCGCCGGCGACCACGACCCGTTCGCCGATCGATGCGGCCGACGACTCGCCGATGTCGAGCGCCGGCACGTCGAGCTTGGCAAGCGCCTGAACGAGACCGAAGCCGGTTTCCTGGTCGTAGCCGAGCACATGGCCGGGCACCGAGCGGCCGTCCGCCAGGGTGAGCCAGATCGTTTCCGCCTCGGTGATCAGGTAGCCGATGGTCAGAACGAGGCCGTTGTCGCGGATGAAAACGCCGTGGCCGGCGCGCTCGGTGCCCAGCGTTTCGGCCGTGAAGGCATCGGCCGGAATGATCGAGCGCAATCCGACCATGGCGCCGAACACATGTTCGAGATCATAGCCGTAGTCGTCGGCCTTGGGTTGGGAGGCGGACGGAATCTTCCAGTCGCTCACGGATGGCATCCGGCAATTCCTTGTGCGGCGAGTTGGACCGGTCCCTCATCTGCGGGCCGCGCTTCACGCAGGCGGCCTGCAGCCACGAATTATGTGTCGGGTCGCGGGCGCCGGATCAAGCCCACGCGTTCCCATTAGTGGATCGTTTACCCAATGCGGACGAACATTCCTACCGCCTGACGGGCCGTCCGATGCGGCGCGAGTTGCAACCATATTGCCTTGTTGCCGCCCAATCTTGTACGCACAAGAGGATGGTGTTTTCTCCGGGGGTGTTTGGGGGATCTGCCTTGCGCGCCTGTATCAGCCTGACCGTGACAGCGTTGGCCCTCGCCGGTTCCATCGGCGCAGCATCGGCGCAGTACTATCCGCCACCGCCTCCCGGCTATGAGGCCTACCCGCAGCAACAGCCCGGCTATCCGCCGCCGCCGCCCGGCTACCCGCCGCAATCGTATTCGAGCGCGCCGCTGCCACCGCCCGGCGCGGTCCCCGGCCAAAACGGCGCGCCGTACGGCTATGGCGCGCCGCCGCCACCGGTTCAGCAGAGCGAAGCCTATCCGCCGCAGGGCCGGCCGTATGGCGCCCAACCGTACGGCGATCCCGACGACCGCTTTCCGCCGCAGCCGCTGCCCGCTCAAGGCGGGCTTGACCTGCGGCCGCCTGGCGCGATCGGCGGTCCGGCTCCTGCGGAAGCGACCGGCAGCGTACAGCCCCCGCCGGCCGCAAGCCCGCCGCCAGCCAATCCGAATATCATCGCGGCGCTGCCGCCCGAGGACCAGCCCGAGCAAGGCCCGCGCAAGCAGCTGCCGCCGCAATTCCAGCGGCAGCTGGTCGACTACGTCACCACCGAGCCGGCCGGCACGCTCATCGTCGATACGCCGCACACCTACCTCTACCTCGTCATGGGTCACGGCAAGGCGATGCGCTACGGCATCGGCGTCGGCCGCGAGGGCTTTACCTGGACCGGCACCGAGCGCATCAGCCGCATGAAAGAATGGCCGGACTGGTTTCCGCCCAAGGAAATGATCGAGCGCCAGCCCTACCTGCCGCGCTTCATGGCCGGCGGCGAGAGCAACCCGCTCGGCGCGCGCGCGCTCTATCTCGGCAACACGCTCTACCGCATTCACGGCACCAACCAGCCGTCGACCATCGGGTCGTTCGTGTCTTCGGGCTGCATCCGTCTGACCAACGAGGACATCGCAGACCTGTACAGCCGCGTGCAGGTCGGCACCCGCGTCGTGGTGCTGCCGGGCTCCGCTCCGGCAACGGCGTCGGCGCAGGGGACGCCGTCGGCGCAAGGTCCGGTCAGCCACTGACGTCAGGCGGCGTCGGCGCAGCAAGCGCTGACATTGCCGTCGCACGAATTGGGCCGCCGCAAAATTTGCGGCGGCTTTTTTGCGATTGAGCTAATGTCGGCAGGATCATTTGATTCGGTTGCATCGGCCGGCTGCTGGTCGGCCCAAGTGCCTCGCGGCGATTTGATGGTGACGCGTGTTGAATCCTGAGGATCGCGCGCGGGCGTTCTGCGAGGTCGCATGTTTCCCAATATCCGGCTGCTGATCGGGACGCTGTTCATCGCGCTCTTGGTGCTGAGCTGCGAATTCGGCGTGTTTGCCACGCTGCGCGTCAATCGTGAGCCGCTCAACCGCTTGACCAGCGAGAGCGCACCGCTGCGGCTCGTCGCCGGAAACAATGCGTCGCGGCCCGTACCGATTTCGTGGAGCCCATCGCTCAACGTGCCGGCGCCCGCAATCGATACGTCGGCCGGCATCGCCATCGTCGGCGTGCCGGCCGCCCAACAACCTGCCGAGCGCGCGATCGAAACACCGGCGCCGTCGAACGACGGCGTGGCGGGCGCGCTCAATAACGACACGCTCAATAGCGATAATCAGGCAAGTCACGCCGCAGCACAGACGGCACTCGCTCCGTCGCCCGCTGCGCCCGTGCCGATCGCAGCGGTGGCGAATGACGTGGCCGCACCGATTGCTCAAGCTCCGGTACCGCCGCCCGCCAATGCGGCCGCACCGATCGACGTGGCGACGCCCGCGAATGCCGACGCGAGCGTCGCGCCCGCCCAAGAGATCCCCGCCCCTGCCGTCAGCAGTGACGCCGCCAACGGTCCTCCAGCGCAACCCGCGGCAGCGCCAGCCGCGATTGCAGCCGTGCCCGAGCAGCAAACGCCGGCCGCCGCAGTCGCGAAGCCAGCCGAAGCCGAACCGCCGCAAGCTGTGCCGGCGCACGACACCGCCGCGCAGGCCGGCGAGCCGCCGCCCGCCGGCGGCGCTCCTGTGCTTGCGGCGATTGCTCCCGGCACGGCAGAACCGCCGGCGGCTCCGCCTGCCGAGATCACCGGCAGCGTGCCGAACGCCGCGGCACCCGAGACGGCAACACCCCAGGCGGCGGCACCTCAAGCGAAGGCCCCGCACGCCAAGCCGTTGCCGAAGATCGTGCGCAAGCCCGCGGCCAAGAAACCGCACAAAGTCGCGCACGCTCCCCCACAGCCCCGCCATCCCGTCAAAAAACGCATCGCGCGGCGGGGCCACGCTCCCGCAGCGTCATCGGCTCAAGCCGCCAACACTTTCGAGAATCCGGTCTTTCAGTCCGCGCCCGAATTTCAGCGCCCGACCCGACGCCGGGCCGGAGCCAAGACGACGGCGACGAACACCGGCTTCGGCAATACGTTCGGTGCGCAGTTGAGCCCGCAATAGGCGCGGCCGTTCTCAAGCATTTCGCAGCGCGTAGAACTGCGCTCGAAGAACCCTTAAGATGGCGCTTTGCACAGCGCCGGATTGTTACGTGTGATTCCACTTTCCGTTCTCGATGTCTCGCCGGTGACCACGGCCACGCCCGGGTCGACCGCGCTTCATAACTCGCTCGATCTGGCGCAGCTTGCGGAGCGGCTCGGCTACAACCGCTATTGGGTCGCCGAGCACCACAATCTGGCGAACATCGCCAGCTCCGCACCGGAGATCATGATCGGCCAGATCGCGGCGGTGACGCGCCACATGCGCGTCGGCGCCGGCGGCGTGATGCTGCCGAACCACGCGCCCTTGATGGTGGCGGAGCGCTTCAAAGTGCTGGAGGCGCTGTTTCCCGGCCGCATCGATCTCGGGCTCGGCCGCGCGCCCGGCACCGATCCGGTCACCTCCTATGCGCTGCGCAACCGGCAGGACGCGCGCGAAGGCGACGACTTTCTCGAACGCTTTCAGGAGCTGCTGCTGCTCGAGCGCAACGGCTATCCGGAAGGCCATCCGTTCCGCAAGGTGCGCGCGGTGCCCGCCGACGTGGCGCTGCCGCCCATCTGGCTGTTGGGATCGAGCGGCTACAGCGCCGAGCTGGCGGCGGCTGTCGGCATGGGCTTTGCCTTCGCTCATCATTTTTCCGATTACGATGCCGAGAGCGCGATGCTGTCGTATCGCGAACATTTCAAGCCATCCGCCACCATGACGGAGCCGTACGCCATCCTGGGCGCAGCGGTGATCGCCGCCGACAGCGACGCCGCGGCGGAGCGGCTCGCGCTCAGCGCCGACCTGCATCACATCCGCCGCGCCAAGGGCGAATACGCGGCGCTCGCGTCCCCGGAGGAAGCCGCCGCCTACGATTACACGCCGATCGACCGCGAGCGCATCGCGCGCTACCGCGCCCGCCTCATCGTGGGCAGCATTGTGGCAGTGAAGGACCGGTTGTTGCGCCTTACTGAAACCACACGCGCCGATGAACTAATGGTCACGACGGCGGTTTACGATCATGCCGCGCGCCGGCGCTCCTACGAGCTGCTGGCGCAGGCCTTTGCGCTCCCGGGGCGAGAGCGCGCGGACTGAAGCCGGCCTGTGGTTAATCTGACCCACCGCCGCTCGGCGGGTGGCAGCCAACGTTTTTTTGATTCCCCTAATCGGGGATATTTCGCATGATTGGCGGCTGGCTGATATGCAGGGGGCTGGCGTGTGCAGTATGATTTGTCCGTCAAATAACCGACTCGTTTCAGCAAAGGTTGCCAAATTGCAACACCAAGATGTCCGGGGCGGCCCCGTATCGGGTCGCCGAATGAAGACCATCCTGCTCGGCAATGTGTGGCTACTCGGACTGGCGCTTGCCGCTACGCCGGCATCGGCCCAATACTATTTCGGCATCGGGCACCGGCCTCCGCACCACTTGGCTGCACACGCGAGTAAGGAACATGCGAGCAAAGAGCCGTTCGGCGGGATGCCGAAGGGTCCGATGCAGGCCATCATCTCGATCAGCCAGCAGCGGCTGCACTTTTACAGCGACGGCAAACACATCATGGATGTGCCGGTGGCGACCGGCGTCCCCGGACATCTCACCCCGCTCGGCGTGTTCAGCGTCATTCAGCGCGACCGCTATCATCATTCGAATATCTACAGCAACGCGCCGATGCCTTTCATGGAGCGCATCACCTGGTCAGGCGTAGCGCTGCACGAAGGCCCGGGCGTCGGCCATCAGGCATCGCACGGCTGCATTCGCATGCCGCACGATTTCGCCGCCCGGCTCTGGCAACTGCCCACCATGGGCATGCGGGTGATCATCGCGCGGTCGGAATTACGACCGGTCGAATTCAGCGACCCGCATTTGTTCGTCCACAAGGACAAGCTGATCACCGCAGCGCTGCCCAAACCGATCGAGACCGCGCAGACCGGCACCGGCACGAAAACCGATGCGCCCGCGCCGCTCGTGCCGCCGGCTGCCGCGGTCGGAAATGGCGCCGCGGGCCAACCCGCGCCGGCACTGCGCGGCGCGCAGACCGAGCCCGCGCACACTGAGGCCGTGAAGGCTGAAGCGGCGCCGGATGCGGCAGCAGCTCAGGTGCCGCTCACGTCCGCGCCCACCGAGGCAACCGGGGCCGGCATGGCGCAGCCAAAGCCGCAGGGACCGGACAACGCCGCCACCGCCCAGGCTGGGGCGCCGGCCAACATCACCGCGCCGATCGCTCTGGAAGACGTGCCGCTGCCGCTGGTCAAGCCCGGCAGCGTCGCCAGAGGCAGCGCCGGACCGATCGCGATCTTCGTCAGCCGCAAGGCGGGCAAGATTTTCGTGCGGCAGAATTTTATGCCGGTGTTCGAAGCGCCGGTAAAAATCGACCATCCCGAGCGCCCGCTCGGCACCCACGTCTTCACGGCGCTGGACTGGCAGCCCGATCATTCCGCATTGCGCTGGAACGTCATCTCGCTGCCCGGTGAAGCGACACGGACGGTGGAACACTGGAAAACCGTGCGCGACTATTACGGCCGGCCGCACCGCCAACGCGTACAGGAGCGCGTGGTCGAACAGGCGGTGCCGGAAGCAGCCGACCAGGCGCTCGCCCGCATCGACATCCCGCAGGACGTGATCGACCAGATCTCGCAATTGATCGTGCCCGGCTCCTCGCTGGTGGTCTCGGATCAGGGCCTTGGCCCGGAAACCGGCAGCAGCGGGACCGACTTCATCGTCGTTTCGCGCTGATCGAGCCGCAGAACGCAGCTTGGTGCCGAGCGGCGGCGGCCGTTCGGTTCCGGCACCATTCCAACGCCTCAGTCTGGCGGTGTATGGTGGGCCGACCGGTCGGCACTTTAGCCTCACCGCCGAGGTCGTTTCCGTTCAGTCAAAGGAGGATCATCTTGGGTCAGCATTTCACCCTCACCGCTTCGGACAGTTTCAAGCTCGGCGCCTATCGCGCCAATCCCAGCGGGCCGGCCAAGGGCGGCATCGTCGTCATTCAGGAAATCTTCGGCGTCAACCATCACATCCGCGCGGTCTGCGACCGGCTGGCGAGCGAAGGCTATGCGGCCCTGGCGCCGGCAGTGTTCGACAGGCAGCAGCCGAATTTCGAATCCGGCTACACGCCGGACGAGATCGCCGCTGCGCGCAAGTTTGTCGCCAATCCGGATTGGGGCGCGATGCTGCGCGACGTGCAGGCCGCGATCGACGAACTGAAGAAGGACGGCCCGGTCGCTATCATGGGCTTCTGCATGGGCGGCACCATTTCGTTTTTGTCGGCCTGCAAGCTCAACGGCCTCTCCGCCGCGGTTTGCTATTACGGCGGCCAGATCGCCAAGAACGCCGACGAAAAGCCGAAGGTGCCGTGCCAGATGCATTTCGGCGAGAAGGATGCCTCGATCCCGATGAGCGACGTCGACGCGATCAAGCAGAAGCGCGGCGGCGATTGCGAGATCTACGTCTATCCGGACGCACAGCACGGCTTCCACTGCGACGAACGCGGCAGCTATCAGGAAGCCGCCGCCAAGCTCGCCTGGCAGCGCTCGATGGCGTTCCTGGCCAAGAACGTGAAGAAGTAATCAGAACGCAGAGGCCGCGACGCAAACAATCGAAGCCGGGAAGCTCGCCGCTTTCCGGCTTCTGATTTCGTGTTTTCTGCTCTGCCTTAGAACCAGCGCTCTTGCACGTTGACCGTATCGCCGGGCCGCAGCGGGAAGCCGGGCGGCACGGTCATGCGCACCTGCTGGCCGCGGACCGTGCGGGTGACCACGACGGTCTGGCGGTAGGCGCGCGGCCCGAAGCCGCCGGCGATGGCGACCGCGGTCTCCACGGTCATGTCGGCCACATACGGATACTGGCCGGGCTGTGTCACCTCGCCGAGAATGAAGAACGGCCGGTAAGCCTCGACTTCGACCGCGACATGCGGCTCGCGCACAAAGCCTTGGCGCAGTTTTTCGGCGATGCGGCTCGACAATTCGTCGGTGGACAGGCCGCGCGCCGACACCGAGCCGATCAACGGCATGGCGATGTGGCCGCTGGCGTCGACCAGATACGAATTGGACAGGCCGTCCTGGCCGAATACCACGACGCGCAACCGGTCACCCGAATCCAGCGTGTAGGCGGTATGCGCCGCCACGGGCGCGTAGGCGGCGGCATTGATCGTTGGAGCGTATCGCGGCGCGGCAACGACCGCCGGCGGAGGCAGCGGCAGCGCTGCTGCATAGAGCGGGCGGTTGCCTGCTGCCGGCGCGGACGCCGGCACGGCGGCGACCGGATGAGGCTGCGGCCCAATTGCTGCGAACAGGCCGCGGTTACCCGAAGCCGGTGCTGGTGCCGGCACGGCGGCGACCGGCGGGCGCGGCGCGCCATACGCCAACGTGTCGATGCTGGTCGCAGGCGCTGCAGCGGGAACAGGCGGCGCCGCCACGAAACGCGCCGCCGGCAGTTGCGCGCAACCGGCGACCGCGAAAATGCAAGCCAATAAGAACAGTAAGGAGCGACTGACCCGCATACGCCATCCGGCCCGGTTCATCGAACGCAAGCCGATTAACGCCCGGTATGGTTAACAAAGCCTCACCGGCCGCGGATGACGCGAGCGCGGCGGCGCAGAAGTGGCCTTTATGCCGCGACCCCGGTGCCGATCGGGCAGCTCACGCCGGTGCCGCCAAGCCCGCAATAGCCGTGCGGATTCTTGGCCAAGTATTGCTGATGATAATCCTCGGCGAAATAGAACGGCGGCGCGTCGCGGATTTCGGTGGTGATCGGCCCCATGCGCTGGGCGGCGAGCGCCTTGTCGTAGGCCGCTTTGGAAGCTTCGGCAGCGACGCGCTGCTCCGGCGTGAACACGTAGATGCCCGAGCGGTACTGCGTGCCGACGTCGTTGCCCTGGCGCATACCCTGGGTCGGATCGTGGCTTTCCCAGAAAATCTTGAGCAGGCGATCGTAGGAGATTTTCTTCGGGTCGTAGACCACCAGCACCACTTCGTTGTGGCCGGTGCGCCCGCTGCACACTTCCTCGTAAGTGGGATTGGGCGTGAAGCCGCCCGCATAGCCGGCCGCCGTGACGAGGACACCCGAGCCAAGCTCCCAAAACTTGCGCTCCGCGCCCCAAAAGCAGCCGAGCCCGAACATCGCCTTGGCGGATCCCTCCGGGTACGGGCCTTTGAGGGCCCGGCCATTGATGAAATGGCGTTCGGCGGTGGGGATCGGGCTGGCGCGGCCCGGCAGGGCATCGTCGGCAGCCGGCATTTCGAGCTTTTTGCGGATGGAGAACATGTCGGCACTCCTGGTTGGCAGCCACAAATATAGCGATTGCGCCGCCTCCACAGGAGTCACGTCTCAGTCAGATGGCCGTGTCCGACGTCAGGTGCCTGGGAGACGTCAGCCGCAATTTGCTTCCACCAAGGCGGGCGGCCGCTTATTCTGCCGCCGGCGCGCCGCGTCGAAAGCGGCAGAGGAGGCTTCGCAGATGATCCGAATGCTCGCGCTCGCCTGCGCTGTTGCGCTCGCGGCGGCATCTCAATGGCTTGGCACGCCGGCGCTGGCGCAGCAGGTGGAATCGTCGACGCTGCCACCCTACGGGCCGCCGATTGCGCTCGACCAGGCCAAGCGGGCGATGGCGGCGGCCGAGCTCGAGGCGGCGAAGAATTCCTGGACGGTCGCCATCACCATCCTCGACAGCGGCGGCAACCTGGTGATGTTTCACAAGCTCGACAACGCGCAGTTGTCGGCCGTGACGGTGTCGCAGGGCAAGGCGCGCACCGCGCTGCAATTCAAGCGGCCGAGCAAAGACCTCGACGACGCCATCGCCCGCGGCGGCGCCGGCAATCGCCTCCTGGCGCTCAAGGACATCACGCCATTGGAAGGCGGCATCCCGATCATCGTCGACGGCAAGATCATCGGCGCCATCGGCGTTTCGGGCGCGGTCTCGGCGCAGGACGCGCAAGTGGCCAAAGCGGGAGCCGACGCGCTGGCGCCGAAGTAGTACGGCGCCTTAAGGCTTATTGAGCTCGCGCAGCCGCGCGATGATTTGCGGCGGCGCGTGGTAGGCGCGCTCGATCACGCGCACCAGCTCGTCGCCGCTGCGTGGCGAATTGACTTGGAGGCCGGTCTTTTTCGCATCCGCCACAAAAGCCGGATCGGCGAACGTCTCCATCAGCGCCTTGCGCAATGCGGCGACGCGATCAGCCGGCACGTTCGGCGGTAAAAGCAACGGCCGGCCGAGCGCCAGCGGCGTGAACGCGAGCTGCAGCAATTGCTTGTCGGCCGGATCGGTCACGAGATCGGGCGCGAATGGCACGTCGGCCAATTCCTTCAGCTTCTCCGACCCGTATTGGACGATGGCCTTGGCCTGTTTGTCCGGCAGCCAAGTCGGCCGCGTCGACGACAGCGCGCTGTAGAACACGCTCGGATAGCCATCGAGCTCGCCGCGCTCCATGGCCAAGAACGCGTCGTTCTGCCCGGGAAAGCCGGGGATGACCTTCATCTTCGTGTGTAGCGTGGCGTTCAACAGCCGCGCGAAGAATGCCGGCGTCGAGTTGGCGCCCGATGCACCCATCGCGGTCTCGCGCTTGCGCAGATCATCGACCGAATTCACCGGCACTGAGTGCCAGACCAGCACCATTGCGGTCTCGACACTCGGCGTGCCCAGCCAGTTGAACTTGGTCGGATCGAAATGCGCCTCGCCGGTGCCGAACAGCGGCTCGAGCGGCGGATCGTTCTGGATGAGGCCGAGCACCGAGCCGTCATGCGGCGCGGCGGCGTAGAGGTAATTGGTGGCGACGATGCCGCCGGCGCCCGGCATATTGCGCACCACGATGGTCGGCGCGCCCGGAATGTGCTTGCCGATGTGGCGGGCGATGGCGCGCGCCAGCGTGTCGTAGCCGCCGCCGGCGCTGGTCGACACCACCATGCTGACCACCGCACCCTTGTAGAAATCGGCGACCGGATCGGCGCGCACCGGCGCGGCGCACAACCCGGCGATGAACGCGGCAATCATAAAGATACGAACCATTGCGGCCTCGGCGGTCGGCTTGTCAGCGGGACCAATAGGACTACACTTGTGCTCGCCGCGCCAGCGACGCAGAAGCGCACCTCGCGAACAAGCGCAAAGAACGCGTCCAAGAAGCGCGGCCGAGGAGGAAACGACATGGCGATCTCGGTTGAGCCGCTCTCTCCCGCGCTGGGCGCCGCGATCAATGGCGTCGATTTGCGCGAGCCGCTCGACGCCGCGACCATCAAGGCGATCAACGACGCCTTCGACCGCTACGTCGTCGTCGTGTTCCGCGATCAGAACCTATCGGAAGACGACCAGGTCCGCGCCGCCGGCTATTTCGGCAAGGTGCACATCCGCCGCCGCCCCGCCAATGGCCGCACGCCCGGCGGCGTGTACGACACGCCGTTCATGATGGTCACCAACATCGTCGAGAACGGCAAGCCGATCGGCGCCTTCGGCGACGGCGAGATGTGGTTTCACCACGACACCAGCTATTACCCGCAACCGCACCGCGCCACGTTCCTCTATTCGATGCAGCTCACCTCGTCGGGCGGCGAGACCTGCTTCTCCAACATGTACCGGGCCTACGACAACATTCCGCGGCCGCTGCGCGACCGGCTCGAAGGCCGCAAGGTGCTCCAAGTGCATGACTACAAACGCCGCGAGCGCATCGATCTCGGCAAGGTCGGGGTGGACAATATCCTGCATCACGAGCAACCCATCATCATCACTCATCCGGCAACGGGCAAGAAGGCGCTCTATGTCAGCCGGCTGATGTCGGCGCGCATCGAAGGCTTTTCGCCGCAGGAGAGCGAGGACGCGCTCGAGCAGCTGTTCGACATCTCCGAGGATCCGGCGATCGTCTACGAGCACGAATGGCGGCTCGGCGATCTCGTGGTCTGGGACAATTGGTGCTCGATCCACGCGCGCAAGGACTTTCCACGCGACGAGCCGCGCCTGATGCGCCGCTGCACCATCGAGGGCCAGGCGCTCGGGTTTTGACGGGCGGGATGCTTTTACCCTCGCCTGCAGGGGAGCGTGAACAGTTGGAGGGACGCGATGCGCAGATATGTGCTCGCCTTCGTCGCTGCGCTTGTCGCTTTCAATGTTTCACCCGCCCGCGCCGACGAGCCGTTCTACAAGAACAAGCAGCTCACGCTGCTGATCAACTTCGCGGCGGGCGGGCCGACCGACATCGAGGGCCGGCTGCTCGCCAAGCACATCGTCAAGCACATTGCCGGCCGCCCCAATATCGTCGTCGAGAACAAGGACGGCGCCGCCGGCACCGTCGGCGCCACCTACCTGGGCGAGATTGGCCCGCGCGACGGCAGCATGGTCGGCTATTTCACCGGCACGGCGTGGAATTATCTGGTCGCTCCCGCCAAATTTCGCGTCGACTTCCGCAACTACGCGTTCGTCGCCGATCAGCCCGGCACCACCGTTTATTACATCCGCACCGACATTCCGCCGGGCATGAAGGAGCCGGCCGACATCATGAAGGCGCAGGGTCTGGTGATGGGCGGGCTTGGCCGCGATTCGTCGAAAGACCTGCTGCAGCGCCTCACCTTCGACATGCTCGGCCTGAAATACCGCTACGTCACCGGCTATCGCTCCAGCAACACCGCGCGCCTCGCTTTGCAGAACGGCGAGGTCAACATGCACTCGGAATCCTCGCCGTCCTATTTCGGCGTGGTCGAGCCGAGCCTGGTGAAGACCGGAAAGGTGCTGCCGCTGTGGTACGACCCAGCATCCGACGGCAAGACGTTGCGGCCGTACGAGATCATGGCGCACACGGGGATCGCCACGTTCCCGGATTTCTATCGCGCCGTCAAAGGCGCTGCGCCGTCAGGTCCGCTGTGGGAGGCCTACAAGACCAACCTGACGATCAACGGACAGCTGCAGCGCCTGATCGTCATGCCGCCCGGCACGCCGCCGGCTGCCGTTGCGGCCTTGCGCAAGGCGTTGCGCGCGCTCAACGACGACAAGGACTACGCCGCCGACGCCATGAAGGCGATGCAGTTCGTGCCGCACTACGAGGTGAGCGACGACATGGACCAGGAAGTGCGCGAGCGCCTCACCGTGCCGGACGATATGCGCAACTTCATCCTGGACTACATGAAAAAAGCCGAGAAGTGAGCGCTGCGCGCCGCCGCTCGCGCCTCCCTCTCCCGCGTGCGGGAGAGGGTTGGGGTGAGGGGGCGCTTCCGCTAGGCTGAGCGTCCAAGCTCGTACGCGGGCGGTGAAAATGGGAGGAACGGAATGCTGCGGAAGCTGCTCTGCCTGATCGGCGCACTGTTGGCCGTCGTCACCGCCGCCCGCGCCGAAGAGCCGTTCTACAAGGGCAAGCAGCTCACGCTGCTGATCAACTTCGGGTCCGGCGGCCCGACCGACATCGAGGGCCGGCTCCTCGCCAAGCACATCGTCAAGCACATCGACGGCCATCCCAACGTCATCGTCGAGAACAAGGACGGCGCCGCCGGCATGGTCGGCGCCACCTATCTGGGCGAGGTCGGCCCGCGCGACGGCAGCATGTTCGGCTATTTCACCGGCACGTCGTGGAATTATCTGGTCGATCCCGGCAAATTCCACGTCGATTTCCGCACCTACGATTTCATCGGCTATCAGCCCGGCAATGTCGTCTATTACGTGCGCACCGACGTGCCGCCCGGCATGAAAGTGGCGGCCGACCTCATGAAGGCGCAAGGGCTGGTGATGGGCGGCCTCGGCGCCGATTCGTCGAAGGACCTGCTGCAGCGCCTGACCTTCGACATGCTCGGCCTGAAATACCGCTATGTCACCGGCTACCGCTCCAGCAACCGCGCGCGGCTCGCCCTGCAGAACGGCGAGATCAACATGCATTCGGAATCGACGCCCGGCTATTTCGGCATCGTCGAGCCGAGCCTGACCAAGACCGGCCAGGTGATGCCGATTTGGTACGACCCGAGCTTTGACGGCAAGAATTTCAGCGCCCCCAAGGTGGTCGAGGGCAAGGGCATCATGTCGTTCCCCGAGTTCTACCAGTCGGTCAAAGGCCAGCCGCCGTCCGGCCCGTTGTGGGAGGCCTACAAGACCAACCTCTCGGTCGACGCCGAACTCTTGCGCATCATCTGCATGCCGCCCGGCTCGCCGCCCGCCGCGGTCGCGGCTTTGCGCAAGGCCGTCATCGCCCTCAACGACGACAAGGACTACGCCGCCGACGCCATGAAGGCGATCCAGTTCGTGCCGCACTACGTGGTCCGCGACGACATGGACCAGGAGGTGCGCCAGCACCTCACGGTTCCGGCCGACATGCGGAACTATATTTTGAGCTACATGAAGAAGGTGGAGAAGTGAATCTTCATCCTCCCCTGTGTCGCGCAGCGACACGGGGGAGGGGGACCGCGCGAAGCGCGGTGGAGGGGGCGCAGGCATTGACGAACCTCTTTCGCCGCAAGCGACGCGTCGAGTCCCGGGCCCCCTCCACCATCTTGCTGCGCAAGATGGTCCCCCTCCCCCGCTGTCGCGGGGGCGGATAGAATGACGCCATGCCTAAGAGCAAAAGAAACAAGCCGCCCCAAGTGCGCAAAAGCACAAAGCGCAAAGCCGCGCCGCCGCCCGCGGCCGAGCCCGAAATTCCGCTCGTGCCCGACGAGGACATCGTCACCAGCAGCACCCTCAGCCTGCATCAGCTGTTCGAGCAGCAAACCGCCCGCATGCTGGACCGCGCCGACCTCTCCGAAGAGCAGAAGCAAAGCCTCCTCATCGGCATGAGCTGCCCCTGCTGCGGCGCCGGCGGGTTCTCGTTCACGGCGAAGCTGCGGCGGTGATTTGTGTAAGTTGTCATTCTACAAATGTAATAGTATTTCTTCCGATTCGCATTGGAGATTCTGAGATGACTGGCACTTGCTGGATTGGCTTGAATACGCGCGAGCGCCGTCTCCTACTGGATGCCTTAACCGCCCTTCGAAGCTCAGATGCTGAGCGTGCTGGCAGAATCGACAGTCTGACCGCCAAGCTCGTCCACTCTACGCCTTATCCCAGCATCACAGTCGGCGTTCACGGCGGCCAAGTGCAATGGACCCTAGGCAATCCATTTCCGATTCGCGTCTGCGATTATGACGCATCAAGCAATGAGGACTTACCGGATATTGACGAAAGAGGTGACCGCTGTCGAATGTGGTGGGAGCCGGCTACTAGGCGGAAAATTTAAGCAGGCTAGCTCAAAAATCGATTGAGTTATGCCAGCGAAGGAAGTCCGCATTCGGCCAGTCGGACTTCTTACTGGGTAGCCGAATGCTGCTACCGTGCAATCGGAGATATTCCTCGCCATTATTAAAAACTTCTTTGACCTTCTTGCTGACCACAAACCGAAAATTGTCATCGACTGTCGCATATCCGGCATCGAAAACGCTATGAATGTCCTTTCTCAACAAGATGCCATTTGATTTCGTATGAAATCCACCTTCGCTGTACGGCTTTATATGAGCTGCATCGAGAGCGGGTAAGACCTTCCCGCCGGTTATCGCACATTGTCTGGCATATGCTTCAGTTACCGCCACGCGGAATGCCCCCTGCCCCAATCTAGGCGTGACCAACGCCGGCGCGCCGTATCGGGCTTGCACTTCGGCCAGCTCTGACGCTACCGGCGCCGTCGACATTTGGGCGGCATCCTGCAATGCATTCCATAACTTGAGGCCATCTGACTCCTCGGTCGAATATATTTTCCCACGTTGAATGCTTCGCGACCACGAAAGTGGCAGATCCAACCAAAGATCGGGCGCAAAGAAAACGGGCTCTACAAGAATTGCGCACCCGATGTTTGTCATAGGGCCAGCCGCACCGTCAGCCCGGTACTCCGCAATGGCTCTGCGCAAGTCTTCAAACGAGGCAACCCGTTTGCTCGACCGAAGCTATCCCACGCGAGCTGGATAGGTAGAAGGGAATACCCGTTGAATACTCCAAATCCGCCAATCTTATTACGTGGGCTTTTCAGCCTGAAGACCAGCAGCTCTCCAGGCTGGAGCGCACGAACGGGCATCTGTCCTGGCAGCCAGAAATTTACCTCAGTAATGTCGGGCTCTGAGGATAAAAAATCGAACCAAGCGTTATCGGTATTAGCGACGTATAGGTGGACCATAAAAAGCCAATAGCCAAATTAGCGTGCAAATGCCATCTACTTGTCCACTAAACCAACAGCCCCTTGCAGCACTCGATGCTGCCGCCTAAGCCGAGCTCGACCCCTCGGCCCATCGGTAGCGCACACGCACCACCCCTCATGACCCCCAACATCGCGACCTGGATCGTGTCGGCGTTCGCCGTCGGCGGCGTGATCTTGCGGCCGTTTCGGGCGCCGGAGGCGGTGTGGGCGGTGGCGGGCGCGGCGATTCTGGTGGTGTTCGGGTTGATCACGCCGGGGCTGGCGCTCGCCGGCATCGCGCGGGGCGCCGACGTTTATCTGTTTCTCACCGGCATGATGCTGCTCGCCGAAGTGGCGCGCAGCGAGGGCCTGTTCGACTGGCTGGCGGCGCTGGCGACGAGCTACGCGGCCGGCTCGCCGCGCCGGCTGTTCGTCCTGACCTACGCGGTCGGCACCGTCGTCACCGTGTTCCTGTCGAACGACGCCACCGCGGTGGTGCTGACGCCCGCGGTCGCCGCGGCGGCGCGCGCGGCGGGCGCAGAGCGGCCGCTGCCGTATCTGCTGATCTGCGCGCTTGTCGCCAACGCCGCGTCGTTCGTGCTGCCGATCTCGAACCCGGCGAACCTGGTGATCTACGGCAGCCGCATGCCGCCGCTGTTGGCCTGGCTGCCGCAATTCGCGCTGCCCTCGGCGCTGGCGATCGTCGCCACCTATTGGCTGCTGCAATGGACGCAACGCGAGGCGCTGCAGCAGGCCATCGCCCGCCACGTGCCGCTGCCGCCGCTGTCGGGCGGCGGCAAGGTCGCCGCGGCCGGCATCGCCGCCACCGCCTTGGTGCTGCTCACCGCCTCGGCGCTCGACTTCCAGCTCGGCCTGCCGACCTGCGCGGCCGGCGCGCTCACCGCCGCCATCGTGCTGATCCGGCGGCCGAGCCACACCTGGCAGGTCATCGTCGAAATTCCCTGGGGTGTGCTGCCGCTGGTCGCCGGCCTGTTCGTGCTGGTCGAAGCCCTGGCGCAGACCGGCGCCATCGCGGCGCTGGCCGCGCTGTTGCACGAGACGGCGGCGCATTCGATCGCGGCCACCGCGTGGGGCAGCGGCATCGCCGTGGCGATCGCCAGCAACCTCGCCAACAACCTGCCGGTCGCGCTCGTCGCCGGCAGCGCGCTCAATGCCGATCACGCCGCCGAGCCGGTGATCCGCGCGGTGCTGATCGGCGTCGATCTCGGCCCCAACCTGTCGGTCACCGGCTCGCTCGCCACCATCCTGTGGCTCACGGCGCTGCGCCGCGAAGGCATCGCCATCGGCGCCGGCGCATTCCTGCGCATCGGCGCCATCGTGATGCCGCCGGCGCTTATCCTCGCGATCGGCAGCGCATTGCTGCTGGGTTGACCTATTCGCTCAGTCGTCACTTATAGGCCGTCCAGCGCGACAGCGGCCGCGCTTTTTTCGGGAGAAGGTCTTGCGTATTGCCATCATGGGATCGGGCGGCGTCGGCGGCTATTTCGGCGCCAAGCTGCAAAAGGGCGGCGCCGACGTGCACTTCATCGCCCGCGGCGCGCACCTTGCCGCGATGCGCGACAACGGCCTCACCGTCGAGAGCGCGCACGACCCGATCCGGCTGCCCAAGGTCAGCGCCACCGACGATCCGCGCACCATCGGCCCGGTCGACATCGTGCTGTTCGCGGTCAAGCTCTGGGATACCGAAAGCGCGGCGCGCTCGCTCGAGCCGATCGTCGGGCCGCATACCGGCATCATCTCGCTGCAGAACGGCGTGCAGAAGGACGACACGCTGCGCGGCATCTTCGGCGCCGGCGCGGTGATGGGCGGCGCCGCCTACATGGCCACCACGATCGGCCGGCCGGGCGTGATCGTGCAGACCGGGCACATGCAGCGCCTGGTGTTCGGCGAATATGACGGCAAGCGCTCGCAGCGCGCCGAGGCGCTGCTCGCGGCGGCGCGCTCAGGCGGCATCAACGCCGAGATCGCCGACGACATCCGCCGCGCGCTCTGGGAGAAGTACGTGTTTCTGGTCGCGCTGTCGGGCGCCACCACCAGCATGCGGGTGCCGCTCGGGCCGATCCGCAAGAATCCGCGCACCCGGCAATTCGCCCTCGACCTGATGCACGAGGCGGTCGCAGTCGGCCGCGCCCAGGGCGTCGCCTTGCCGGAGGATTTCGTCGCGCAGCGGATTCCGTTCTTCGAGGGTCTGCCCGACACCATGACCTCGTCGATGCGTCACGACCTGCAGCGCGGCCAGCGCCTCGAAGTGCAATGGCTGAGCGGCGGCATCGCCGACATGGGTGCGAAGCTCGGCGTGCCGACGCCGGCCAACCGCGCGGTGTACGATATTCTGGTTCTGCACGCCGACGGCCGCCGCAGCGACACGGCGCCGTAGCGTAATCGGCACGTTATTTCCTCCGCTCATTCCCGCGAAAGCGGGAATCCAGCTCTGGGTCCCCGCTTTCGCGGGGACGAGCGGAGGGTGAAATTGGAGAACACGCGCGTGCACCACGACGATAATCTCACCACCGAGCGGCCGACCTTCGTCACCCATCTGGAATGCGCCGCCACCGGCGAGCGCTATGCGGCCGACGAGGTGCATAACGTCTCGCGCGCCGGCAAGCCGCTGTTGGTCCGCTACGATCTCGACGGCGCCAAAAAGGCGCTGAGCAAAGACGCGCTCGCCCGCCGGCCGGCCGACCTGTGGCGCTACCGCGAACTCCTTCCTGTGCGCCGTGTGGCGGACATCGTCAGCCTCGGCGAAACGGTGACTCCGATCTTGCCGCTGCCGAAAATCGGCAAGGCGCTCGGCGGCGCCGAGATTCTGGTGAAGGACGAAGGCCGCCTGCCGACCGGCTCGTTCAAGGCGCGCGGGCTGGTGATGGCGGTGTCGATGGCCAAGGCGTTCGGCATCACCCACATGGCGATGCCGAGCAACGGCAATGCCGGCGCCGCGCTTGCGGCTTACGCCAGCCGCGCCGGCATCCGCTCTACGGTGTTCTGTCCCGAAGACACCCCGGAAGTGAACTTGAGCGAGATCGCGCTGCAGGGTGCGCGCGTCTACCGCGTCAACGGGCTGATCGACGATTGCGGCAAGATCGTCGCCGAGGGCAAGGCCAAGCTCGGCTGGTTCGACACCTCGACGCTCAAGGAGCCGTACCGGATCGAGGGCAAGAAGACGATGGGACTCGAGCTGGCCGAGCAGCTCGGCTGGAGCGTGCCCGATGTGATCTTTTATCCGACCGGCGGCGGCACCGGGCTGATCGGCATGTGGAAGGCGTTCGCCGAGCTCGAGGCGATCGGCTTCATCGGCGCCAAGCGGCCGCGCATGGTCGCCGTGCAGGCGTCGGGCTGCGCGCCCATGGTGCGCGCCTACGAGGCCGGCAGCGAGCACGCGCCGCGCTGGGAGGACGCGCACACCATCGCCTCCGGCATCCGCGTGCCGCAGGCGATCGGCGACTTTTTGATCCTGCGCGCGGTGCGCGACAGGGGCGGTTTTGCCATCGCGGTGCCGGACGAAGCGATCACGGCGGCGCTCGAAGAAGTGGCGCGCGAGGAGGGTTTGTTGCTCTGCCCCGAAGGCGCCGCGACCTACGCGGCCTACAAGCAAAGCCTCGCCGACGGCCGCGTCACGCGCAGCGAACGCGCGCTGCTGTTCAATTGCGCCACGGGGCTGAAATATCCGCTGCCGCCGGTGCGCAATACGCTCGACCGGCACAAGCCGATCGATTTCGCGAATTTATAGAATCAGAAAAACCCCAACGACTCACAGCCGGTGCCGGCCTGAAAGCTCGCCTTGTGACGGCGGTTCGGAATATCGACGACGTGCACCGAGCCGTCGCCCTGGCAGGCGACGAACAGCTCGTCGCCGTGGAACGCCATGTCCATCGGCTGGCTGCCGACCTTGATCGCGGCCTGCTCGCGAAATGACGGATCGATGATGCTGACCGTGTTGCTGTTGAGGCTGGTGACGGCGAGCAACGAATTGTCCGGCGCGTAGCGGGCGATCTGCGCCGCTTTTGGCACGTCCTTGAGCACCACTTCCTCGCGCACCTTGCCGGCTTCGGTGTCGATCAAAAACAGCGTCGGCTGCGCGTCGTCGACTGCGACCACGGTGCGGCCGTCGGCCGAGATGGCGATGCCGGCGAGCGGGCGCGGCGTCTTGATCTTGCCGAGGAGCTTTCGCGCCGGCAGGTCGATAACAGAAACCGTGCCATCCTCCTCGTTTTCGGTGTAGAGCCGCTTGCCGTCCGGCGCGATGATCAGGCGATGGCCGTTGGTCGAGCCGGAATCGATCGCACCGACCACCTTGTTGCTCGCCGGATCGATCATCGCCACCACGGCGCTGTTCTCGCAGGTGATGTAGATCAGCCCGTCCGGCCCGAGTTTCAGCGTGTGCGGCGCGATATAGGGCGACAGATCGATGGTGGCGATGTGGGCGCGGGCGTGCAGATCGAACACGCAAAGCAAATGCTGCGGATTGGGATTGCGGCCGTGGATGCCGTCGCCGAAGATCGGCACGTAAGCCCGGCCGGTTTCCGGCACGATCAGCAATTCATGGACGGTCTTCGGAAAACCGTCGATCACGATCTCGGTCGCGTAGGTCGCCGGATTGAGAAACAAAACCTTCGCGCCCATCTTGTCGACCGCGATCATGCCGTGCGAGTTTGTTGCGTTCGCCATCGTCTTTTCCCTCTCAGCGGACAGCAAGCTTAGCGCAGCCCGCCGCTAAAATCCCGCATCGTGGAGAACCGCCATGAATGCCGTCGCGTCGCGCAACATCAAATTTCTCGGCCACACCGACCAGGGCGGCCGCGGCGACGGCGTCCAGGTCATGGTCAACAACGGCTTCGCCTATGTGGGCCACGGTTTTTCCAACGGCATCACCGTCATCGACGTGCGCGATCCGACGAAGCCGCAGCCGGTGAATTTCCTCGCCTGCCCGCCGAACACCCGCGCCCATCATCTGCAGACCCACGGCGATTTGCTGCTGGCGGTCAACGGGCCCAGCGTGTGGACCATGCAGGTCAGCCACGAGTCTTATTTCCAGGGCACCTCGGGCGACGCGTTGGCGGGCCAGAAATTCACCACGGGGCTTCGCGTCTACGATCTGTCGCGGCCGGAGGCGCCGCGCGAGATCGCGTTCCTGCCGCTCGGCGGATTGGGCCCGCATCGCATCTGGTACGTCGGCGGGCGCTACGCGTATGTGTCGGTGCACCTCCCGGAATTCTCCGACCACATGCTGGTCATCGTCGACATGGCCGAGCCGACGCGCCCGGAAGTGGTCGGCAAATTCTGGCTGCCGGGCATGTGGACCGGCGGCGGCGAGACGCCGAGTTGGCCGAAGGGGCGGCGCTACGCGCTGCATCACGCGCTCATTGCCGGCAATCTCGCCTACAGCGCCTGGCGCGACGGCGGGCTCGCGGTGATCGACGTCGCCGATCCGGCCAAGCCAAAACTGCTCTGCCACCGCAACTGGGATCCGCCGTTCGGCGGCGGCACCCATTCGCCGCTGCCGCTGCCCGACCGCAATCTTCTGGTCGTGGCCGACGAAGCCAATTTCGCCGATTGCAGCCTCGGCCTGCGCTACGTCTGGATCTTCGACGTGCGCGTGCCGGCCAATCCGGTCAGCATCGCGACCTTGCCGGTGCCGGACGATGCCGACTACTGCAAGAAGGGCGGCAATTTCGGCCCGCATAATCTCTGGGAAAACCGGCCCGGCGCGTTCCAGAGCTCGCGCTACATTTTCGTCACCATGCACAATGCCGGCGTGCGGGTTTACGACATCGCCAATGCGTTTCAGCCGCGCGAGGTCGGCGCGTTCGTGCCGCCCGATCCCGCGCGCATGGTCGATCCGCGGCCGAACCGCCCGCGGGTCATTCAGTCGTGCGACTGCTTCGTCGACGCGCAGGGCATCATGTATCTCACAGACTCCAATGCCGGGCTGAACATCCTGCAATTCGAGGGTGCGTAGAACACGCTCCGCTCCTTCGTTCGTCATTGCCGGGCTTGACCCGGCAATCCACGCGAACGCGCCGGCAGCATGGACCCGCGGGTCAAGCCGGCGGGTGACGAGACATGGGTATGCCCCTTGCATTGCGGCGCGGCATGACGTGTCATGTTTTCGCCGCCATCCGGCACTGTCTCCTTGTCGCGTCAGCCGCAACGATCCTCCGGAGATGACGTCATGACCCTTCATCACCATGCCCGCGCGCCGCTGTCGCGCCGCCGCTTTCTGAAAAGCTCCGCGCTCGCCGCAGGCGCACTGGCCGCACCGGCCCTGTCGTTCCGCGCCCGCGCCGCGGCGCTCAAGCCGGTGACCTTCACGCTCGACTGGCTCTATCAGGGCGCCAGCGTCGGCTTCCTGGTGGCGCACGAGAAGGGCTTTTATCGCGACGCCGGTCTCGACGTGAATATCCTCGCCGGCAAGGGCTCCGGCACCACGGCGCAGCTCGTCGCCAGCAAGGCGACGCCGATCGGTTTCTCGGACGGTTTCGTCGTCGCCAACAGCGTCGCCAAGGGCATGGCGATCAAGACCGTCGGCACCATCTACCGGCGCGACCCGGCCGCCATCATGGTGCTGGACGAGTCGCCGATCCGTTCGCTCAAGGACCTCGAAGGCAGATCCGTGGCGATGACCGCGGGCAGCGCGCAATTCCAGCAATGGCCGGCCTTCGTAAAAGGCGCCGGCATCGATCCGAACAAGATCAGCATCGTCAACATCGACCCGGCCGGCATCGGCCCGGCGCTGGTGAGCGGCAAGGTCGACGCCATCGGCGGCTACGTGTTCAGCTACGCGCCGAGCATCGAGGTGCGCGCCAAGAAGAAGCTGCGCATGTTCTGGTTCGCCGATTCGGGCGTCACCATCGTGTCGAACGGCATTATCGTCCATCAGGACCTGCTCAAGAGCGACCCCGATCTCATTCGCGCCTTCGTGGCGCCGTCGATCAGAGGCTTCATCTACGGCCGCCAGCACATGGACGAGGCGATCGCCGCGGTGAAGAAATACAATCCGACCGCCGACGACGCGGTCACCCGGCGCGAGTTCGAAGTGTCGTGGGACACCTGGATTTCGCCGAACACCAAAGGCAAGCCGCTGGGCTGGGCGTCGGAGGCCGATTGGGCCGGCACCATCCAGGTGCTCAAGCAGTTCGTCGGCGTCAGCACGCCGCTGACCACCAGCCAGCTCTACACCAACGAATTCGTGCCGACCGGCGCCGACTACATGCCGCCGGAGGGATGAGCACGGCAGGAACGGCGTCGCGTGACTGAACAGAAAGCCGGCTGGATCGGCGCAAGCCTTTTGCGCAAGGAAGACGCGCGGCACCTTTATGGGCGCGGCATGTTCATCGCCGACGTCCATGTGCCCGGGGTCCAGGACATCGCCTTCGTGCGCAGCCCGACCGCCCATGCGCGCGTTGGGCGCATCGTCAAGCCAACGGATGCCGGCGGCCGGGTGTTCACGCTGGCCGATATCGGTCCGATCAACGTGCTGGAGGCCGGGCCCGAACTGTCGGCGCATCGCCACAGCCCCTACCCGCCCCTTGCCGACGCGCGCGTGCGCTATGTCGGCCAGACCATCGCGGCCTGCGTGGCGCCGACGCGGGCGCAGGCCGAGGATTTGGCCGATACCGTGCAGCTCGAGCTGGACGACTTGCCGGCCGTGGTCGACGTCGTCGACGCCATGCGGCCCGATAGTCCACGCGTGTTCGATGAGTGGCCGAGCAACGCCTACATCAGCACCAGCGTGGTCGAGGGCCAGCCGGACACGCTCGCCGCGGCGCCGATCCGTTTGCGCCGGCGGCTGCGGCTCAATCGCCAAGCGACCGTATCGATGGAAGGCCGCGGCGCGCTCGCCTACTGGGATCATCGGATGGACGAGCTCGTCGTCTATCTCTCGACCCAGGGCGGCCAGGTCAAACGCATCGCGCTGTCGCGCATGCTCGGCCTGCCGGAGCGCCAGGTGCGGGTGATCGCGCCCGACGTCGGCGGCGGTTTTGGCGGCAAGAACCGCATCATGCCGGAGGACGTCGCGGTCGCGGCGATCGCGCTGAGGCTCAAGCAACCGGTGCGCTGGATCGAGGATCGGCGCGAGCACCTGCTGGCCTCGCCGCACGCCCGCGACCACACCTACGATCTGACCATCTGCGCCGAACGCGATGGCACCCTGCTGGGCCTCGAAGGCGACATCTACATCGACGCCGGCGCTTACGCGCTGTGGCCGACCGGAGCGTTCCAGGAAGCCAGCATGGCGTCGCGCAACCTGACCGGGCCGTATCGCATCCGCCATCTGAAGCTCAACGCCCACACCGTCGCCACCAACAAAGCGCCGATGGGTCCGTATCGCGGCGTGGCGCGGCCCGGCGCCACGTTCGCGATCGAACGCCTGGTCGACGAAGTGGCGCGCGAACTTGGCCGCGAGCCGTTCGACCT
>DASRET010000100.1:0-108685 GCA_035651875.1 Xanthobacteraceae bacterium | reverse complement strand
TCTCGCGCAAGCGGCCTTGCGCGGCGGCCGGGCGGTCCCAGGAATCGGCGGCGGTTCGATAGGAGCCGAGCGCGTCCTCGTTGCGGCCGAGGCCTTCGTCGAGCCGGCCGATCAGTACCGCCAGCCCCGGCTGCATGTCGCGCGGAATGCCGATGGTCTGCAGATCGTTGAGCGCGTTTTCGGCGTCGCCAAAGTCGCCGACCTCGATGGCGGCGCGCAGCTCGTCCTTGAGCGCGACGAGCTGCAGCTCGACCGGCAGCGTGGCGATGGCGCTGCCGGCATTCTTGAATCCGGCACGCGCTTCGCCCCAGCGGCCCTGCCGCGCCAACGCCATGGCCCGCCACAGCGGCGCGTCGTGCTGGTCGCCGACCGCCGGATCGGCCAAATCCTTCAGCGCCGCCTGCGGCCGGTTCATCATGATCTCGGCGATGGCACGCAGCACCACCGCCGATATGTCCTCGGAGGTCGGCCGTTTCTCACTGAGCACCACGTCGAGCACGCCCTTGGCTTCGGCATACATGTCGCGGGCAAGATAGAAGCGGGCCAGATTGAGCCGCGGCTTGACGCGCTTGTTGGCCGGGGCCGCCGCGGCTTCGGCGATCAGGTGCGATTCGCGCTTCACGTACGGAGCGTGGCGGTCTTGTCCCCAGTCCTGCGCATCGAAGGTGCGCGGCCGCAGCACATTGTCGCGCAATCGCGCCTGCAGCGTGCTCGACAGCGTCAGCCCGGCGGGCCGGCTGACCACGACCTTGTCGGGCGCCAGCGCCACGTTGAGATCGTCGGCGAGCGGCTCGATCGCCACGCCCTGCTGCGAGGCGAGCGCGCGGAATTCGATGAAGTCCTGCGCATGAACGAGGCCGCGCACCGGCGCCAGCGCGGTGACGACGATGAGCTGGTCGCCGGCTTCCGGATCGGTGAGGCGATGCAGCGAATGGGCCGCTGCAAGCTCAATGCTGATGCTGGCGCGACTGGGGCCGACCAGATTGCGCGACAGATCGAGCGCGTGGGCCGGCTCGTGCGCGGCGTCGCCGATCTCGACGGTCCAGGCCGGTCCGTCGGCGGCGACGCTCGACAGATGCGGCCGGTCGAGCTTGATGCGCACGATGTCGGCATCGGGCGCGCGTATGAGTTCGGCGCTGCGGATGGTGTGGCTTGCCTCGTTGCGCAGCGCCTCGAGGTCGATGTCGGCCTTTGCATCGAACACCAGCCACAACATGTCGGCGCGGTGGAACATGGCGGCAGCGGTCGGCGCCAGGAACTCGAACGAGATTTTCAGATTGGCGCCGTCGCGCGCCAACGCGACCGGGACTTTGCCGTTGGCCTCGGCGCTGCGCGACGGTGCGGCGGCCGCTGCGTTGCCGTCCGCGGCCGGTTTGGCAGCGACAGGAGCTGGCGGGGCAGCACTTGGCGGGGCAGCACTTGGCGGGGCAGCACTTGGCGGCGCAACATTTGGCGGGGCCGCGCTGGCCGGCGGCTCGGCTTTTGCCGCCTCGGCGGGAGCAGCGGCGTTGGCCGCCGGTGCAGCGGCGGGCAGATTATTTGGCGAGGGCGTTGCGAGAGCCGTCTTGTTCGTCGCCGGCTGCGCAGCCGCGGCTGGCGCTTGCGCAGCTTGCTCGTTCGGTTGCTGCGGCACGGCCTGAGTCGCCGGCTTGTCGACCGGCTGTGCCGGCGCCGCGGCGGCGGGCTTCGCGGGCTCCGGAGCCGGAGCGGCAGGCGCTGGTTTCGCCGCACTCTGTTGGTTGGGCTGAGCTCCCTGCACTGGCTTTGCCGGCGGCGCGGCAGACGGCGCCGCCGCAGCGGCGGCGGGCGCCGGGTGCGCGTCCTGCGGCAGGGCCAATGTCGCGGCGTTTTGCGCCGGCTTGGCGTTCGGATCGACGACATCGACCACATAACCGCTGTCGTCGCGGAAGGTGCGGACTTCCGTTTTGCCGGCGAGGCTGAAGCGCAGCGATGCCGTTTGCTCGTGCGTTTGCGGCTCGATCGCGCTCACGGTCGCCGGCAGCGCCGTCACCGCCTCGCCGAGATCGAATTTGACCGGCGCTTCGAACGTCAGCGTCACCGCCTTGTCACCGCGCTCGACCGCGACCGCGACCTGCTCCGGCACATCGAGCACGTAACGGGTAAACGTCGGCTGGGTGGCGACGTGAACGTGCACGGGCGGAAGCTTTTGCAGCGCCACCAGCCGGCGCTCGCGCTCGGCAAGTTTTTCGGCGTCGCGGGCGCGGCGCGCCAGGGCTTCGACCACGTCCTGTGGCAGCCCGGGCGGCAGCCCCTTCCAAGTGTCGGGCAGCAGATCGACGAAATATTTTTCGCCGGCGCTCATGGCGTTGACCGTCACCGGGCGCTTGAGCGCAAACCGCACCGCCTTGCCGTCCGGATCGCGCCGGGCGCCGCCGATGTAGTCCGGCAGCTGGGTGGCGAGCCGCTCGACCGACACGTCGACCGGCGACTTGAAACTGACGATCAGCACATTGCCGGCCTGCCGGACATGCGCCTCGTCGTACTCGCCCATGTTGAAGACGAGGCGCGCATAACCGCCGGCGTCGCTCGCGCTCAGATCGGTCCTGATCGGATCGGCGAAAGCCGGGCGCAGCGCGCACAAGGCGGCCAACGACGCCGCGGCGAGGCTCGCGAAAACTGACGCAACACGGCCGCACGCCATGACGGGACTCGGTACACGAAGGAGGCGTGTGACCCTAAGCCGGCGCGTTTAACGGCCGATTAACGTCTTTTCGAAGGATTACAGAGACTTATGATGCGAATGGCGAATAGCGAACAGCCGGAGGACAGTTAGCCCCCATTCGCCATTTCGCTACTCGCCATTCGCCGACCTTGTCACTCCGCCGCGACCTGCCGCGACGCCTGCTCCTCGTCGTAGAGCCGCTTGAGGATGCGCCGCGCCGCGATCGTGCCGGCGTCGGCATTGATGTCGACATGCGGCGGATCGGCAAAAGTGTTCAGATTTCTCTGCTGCGCCGAGAATACCGCCACGTCCTCCAGGAACGCGGTACGGATCTGCTCGAAGATCCGGTTGGTCATGTCGGGATTCTTGACATCGAAATTGTGGGCCTGGCCCCAGAAATAATGCGAGGTGGTCTCGGTCTCCGGCGTGATGGCGTTGAGATTGCGCATGCCGATGCCGCCGACGCGCCGGCCTTCGGGCGCGCCGGTGCCGGTCGGCGTGGCGCCGACGTCGAGCCGCAGGAACGCCGGCGGCACGAAGTCGATTATCTGCCAGCGGTCGACGTTGCCGGCAAAACCGCCGACCTTCTGGAACGTGGGCGGCGGCGCCTGGTCGATGATCCAGCGCGTCATGACGACGTTATTGGGCGCGCGCGCCACGTTGACCTTGGCGTGCTCGGCGAGCGCCAGATTGCCGATGGTGGTGTCGTGCACGAACGCCAGATGGGTGAGGTCGAGCAGATTGTCGACCACGAGCTGCCAGTTGGCCTCGACGTGCAGATACGAGGTCTTGGCGCCCCAATGATCCGGATCGTCGAGCCAATGGAAATCGGTGATCTGCGCCGGATCGGCCAGGGCCGGATCGCCCATCCAGATCCAGACCCAATGGTAGCGCTCGATCACCGGATAAGTCTTGACCTTGGCGCCGTGCGGAATGTGCTCCTGGCCGGGAATGCGCACGCAGCGGCCGTCGGTCGCAAAGCGCAGGCCGTGGTAATGGCACTGCAGCGTGTCGCCGACGAGCTTGCCCATGGACAGCGGCAGATGGCGATGCGCGCAGCGGTCCTCCAGCGCCACCGGCGCGCCCGCTTCGCTGCGGAACAACACCACCGGCTCGCCCAGAATCATCCGCGCCAGCGGCTTTCGGCCGATCTCCGTATCGCTCGCCGCAACATACCAATAATTGCGCAGGAACATGGGCCATCTCCCGAACGTGGGGCCTTAGAGGCCCGCACCAGCCCCACTATAATTCAAAGCCGTCCCGAGAACGATTCTGCCCTCCCGCCTGCTCGCGCAGCCGGGCTGACGGCTGCACGATCGGCGCCCAAATGATATAGTGAAAGGGCCGAGACGGAGTTCCGATGAACTACCGCGACATTATTACCATCGAACCGGGCAAGCGCGGCGGGCGTCCCTGCGTTCGCGGCATGCGAATTGCCGTGGCTGACGTGTTGGGCGGGCTAGCCGCCGGAATGTCGCACGCGGACATTCTCGCCGACTATCCCGAATTAACCGAAGAGGATATCCGCGCCTGTCTCGCTTACGCGGCCGATCGCGAGCGCCGTGTAACGACCACTGCGAAATGAAGCTGCTGTTTGACCAGAACCTGAGCTTCAAACTTTTCCGGCAATTATCTGATCTGTTTCCAGGATCGAGCAAAGTGCATCTTTCTTGAAATCAGCCATGCGAGATTACTGCCCGGTCGGCTTGCCTTCGATCTTCGGCAGTTCGGCGGGGCTGTTCTTCGCCGGCCCCCCCTGCGCCTTGCTGGCGAGCTCGACGGTGAGGTGCTCGGCGACGTCGGGCGACATCTGCGCCATGATGTCCGCCATGGTGCGCGGATTGATCTGCGCGGCGACTTTGATCAGCACCTCCATGTCGAGCCGGTTGAAGATCTTGGCGGCGTCGCGCGGTTTCATGTTCTCGTAGAGCGTGATGAGGCCTTTGAAGCGGGCGGCCTCAGCCTCGTCTTTCTGCTCGGTCTCGACCTTGATGCGGCTCTCGACCTCCTTGACCTCGGCGAGATGCGCGTCGATGCGCTGCTCGGCGGCCTTGATCAGGTTTTCGCGGATGTCGAGCTCGCGGGCGCGCGTGTCGAGCTCTTCGCGGCGCTGCTGCAGCCGCTCCAGGATGGCGCGCTCGGCGCCGGACGGCAGCGCCGCGCCGTCGAGCGAAATGACGCGGCCGTCGACCGGCGGCGGCTGCGGCGCTTTGGCGCCGGTCCCGGCTTTGGGCGGCTCGGCCTTGGCCGCGCCGTTGGCGGGAGCTGCCGTCTTGGGCTCTGCCGTCTTGGCCTCCGCCGGCGCCGGCGCACCGGCGATCGATCCGGTGATGTCGTCATTGCCGCGCTCGGCATTCGCCCGCCGCAGCTTGGCCCGATCCGTCGCCGAAGGCGCGGTGTCGATGGCGGACCTGCCCCCGGAGCCGTCCGGAAAGTTGAACATCTGCCGCGCCCAGGACCCGGTCTGACCGGGCGGCTGCGTCGCATCGGGCGCGACGCGAACGACCGAGCCGCCCTCGCCCGCCGGCGCCGCCGCACCGGCGAGCCACTGACTGCCATCGAGCACAAGGTCGGCCGTCTTCAAGACCAACAGACAAGCGCTTGCGATCAGCGCAATCGGAATAAGACGCAGATCGCGAATGAAGCGGATCATACTCATGCCCTGTCATCATCCGCGTAAGCGGATGATCCAGTAGTCGTTTGCTTCGGATGCAGGCACCGCATTTCAGCAACTCATGCGGTGTCTACTGGATGGCCCGCCTGCGCGGGCCATGACAGATCGAGTGTGGGCCTCATGCAGCGATGCCGAGCACCTTGCTGCGCAGCCGCTCGCTGAACGCTTGCGCCGCGGCGGCGATCGCCTGTGCGTCCTGCTGCGGCGGCGCCGGGGCCGGCTCGCCGCCACGCCGGCCGGCGACCGCGATCTGGGTCAGTTGCCCGACCACGTCCTTGCTGGCGGCGAGCCGCCGATCGAGCTCGGCGCACAATCGTTCGGCGCGCGCCAGGCGTTCGCCCAAGCCGGCGTCGCATTCCCGCGCCGTGAGCTTGAGCCCGGCGATGGCGCGCTCGGCGATTTCGGTCGCGGTCACGAGCTCGGCGATGGTGCCGCGCAGCGCGTCCTCGTCGGCCCGAAGGAGCTTGAGCCGGCGGTTCAGCAGCATGCAATAAGCGATGGTGAACATGAGCAAAATCGCAACCAGCACGTCGATGATGAGTCCCATGCCGTTGGTCATGATGATGCCTCCATCCGGTTGCCGGAGCCGCCGGCCATTTCGAACATCGCGAAAGTCGTGTTCGGCTTGCGCAACGGTTTGGCGATGCGCACGGCGACGCGATCACCGACCCGGCCCATGCGCCCTTCGGTGAGCGTGACGTTGCCGCAACGCACGATCACCTGCGCGTCGGCTTTCAGATCGAGCATCAAGGTGTCGCCGACGTCGAGCTTCATCATCTTCTTGAGCGGCAGCCGCGCCTCGTAAAGCACGGCGTCGACTGCGATTTCCGCGAGGCCGATCTCGGTGGCGAGATGGTTTTCCCAGGTCGGATCGCGGCCGAATTTTTCGCCCATGAACATCTGCAACAGCACGTCGCGGATCGGCTCGATGGTGGCGTAAGGCAGCAGCAACTCGATGGTGCCGCCGCGGTCCTCCATGTCGATGCGCAGCCGCACCAGGATCGCCGCATTGGCGGGCCGCGAGATCGCGGCAAACCGCGGATTGGTCTCCAGCCGGTCGATGTTGAATTTCACCGGCGACAGCGGCTTGAAGGCAAGCTCGGCGTCGGCCAGCACCACCTCGATCATGCGCTTGACCAGATTGGTCTCGATCGTGGTGTAGGGCCGGCCCTCGATGCGGATCGCGGTCTGGCCGCGGCGGCCGCCGAGCAGCACGTCGATGATCGAGTAGATCAGGCTGGAATTCACCGTCACCAGCCCGGAATTCTCCCACTCCTCGGCCTTGAACACCGCCAGGATGGCAGGCAGCGGAATCGAATTGAGATAATCGCCGAACCGCACCGAGGTGATGCGGTCGAGCGAGACTTCCACGTTGTCGGAGGTGAAATTGCGCAGACTCGTCGTCATCAACCGGACCAGCCGGTCGAAGACGATTTCCAGCATCGGCAGGCGTTCGTACGACACCATCGCCGAGTCGATGATGGCGCGGATGCCGGAATTGTCGTTGAGCGAAACGTCGGCCAGCGAAAAGCCGAGCAGCGAATCGATTTCCTCTTGCGTCAGAATGCGTTCGGCACCGCCCTTGGTGTTGGGCAGGAACTGGCCGTCGTCGACCATCGCGGCCCATTGCGCCGCCATGGCCTCGGCGCCGCCCTCGCCGTCCGCGGCGGCCGGCGCCGCTTGCGCGGCCTCGGCATCCTGCTGCTCGGCCTCGAGCGCGACGCCCCATTCGGCGGCGAGGGCGTCCTGGTCGATCTGGTCTTTCGGCTGCGCCATCGAATGATCGTTCCGCGAGTGGCCTTGTTCTGCTCAGTCCCGCGCGAGCGGGAATCCAGCAGGCCGGCGACGCCTCACTGCACCACGATTTCCTTGAACAACACGGCGTTGATCCGCTCAGGGGCGATCGCGGCATTGACGCGCCGCGTCAGCTCTTCCTTGAGCCGGTACAGACCCGCCGAACCGTCGAGATCGGTCGCACGCAATTCGCGCAGATAGGTCTGGAACGTGTCCATCAGCCGCGGCATCAGCGGCTGGATCTGAGTTTTGATCGATTCGTCAGGAACTTCCAAGACCACTTTCACTTTCAGATACTGCGTGCGGTCGCTGCCGGTCGACGACAGGTTCACCAGCACCTCGGGCAGATCGACGAAAACCGGCGGTTTGATCTTGCTGGCCGGCGCCGCCTCGCTGCGGCTGCCGAGGAAATGATAGGCGCCGCCGCCTACCGCCCCCAGCAGCACGACCGCACCGGCCGCCATGATGATGAGCTTGCGCGACAGCAGAGCCTTGATCGAAAAGCCCTTCCCGGCCGGCGCGCCTTCGGCGCCTTCGGCTTCGTCGTTATCGGCTTCGGGTGCTGGATTTTTGCTCGTCGCCATGACGGCTCCCGCTGGCGTGAAAGGCGCACGCAGGAGCACGCAAAACCGACGCCGCGAGCGCTCGCCGCCGCACTGACTGCGGGGCGAAATCGAAGCTAGGTAGGAATGGTTAACAGAAACTTGCCCGCGCCCTTCGGGCCGGAAATTTTTGCCGGGGGAAGCGTTAATTCCGGCTTTTTCTGCCCGCGGTGCAGCGCCTGCCCTACGACCTAGCGCATTGATTTAGCGCGATTTTCCCCTTTGGCACGGCTTCTGCACCGGGAGCGTCTGTCGCCACGGGCTTGGGAGAGCGCGCGGCAGACGCACACGGCCTGCCGGCACCGCCACGACCGCGCGCCAGCATGCCCACATGGGGAGAATCCGATGGAGAACGCCCTTCTCGTCGGCTTGTCGCGGCAGATGGCGCTCAGCCACGAGCTCGACATCGTCGCCAACAACATCGCCAACATCAACACCACCGGCTACAAGGCCGACAATCTGGCGTTCTCGCAATTTCTGATGCCGAACGCGAGCGACGACCAGTTCACCGGCAGCGACCGGCGTCTCGACTTCGTTCAGGACCGCGGCACCTGGATCGACTTTGCGCCGGGCGCGGTGCAGCGCACCGGCAGCCCGCTCGACGTCGCCATCGACGGCAACGCTTATCTCGCGGTGCAGACGCCGCGCGGCGTGCGCTATACCCGAAACGGCGCGCTTTCCGTCAACGGCACCGGCCAGCTCGTCACCAGCGACGGTTATCAGGTGCTCGGCGACTCCGGCCCGATCACCTTCCAGTCGACCGACCACGACGTCATCATCAGCCCGAGCGGCATCATCACCGTGCGCGAGGGCAACAACACGGCCGACTCGCCGCGCGGCCGCCTGCAGCTGGTCGGCTTCGATCAGCCCCAGCTGCTGCAGAAGGACGGCGGCTCGGTGTTTGCGCCGCCGCCCGGCGTCAACGCCACGCCGGCGCCGCAAGGCGCGCGCGTGCTGCAGGGCTCGATCGAAAAATCCAACGTCAATTCGCTCGCCGAAATCTCGCGCATGATCCAGATCACGCGCTCCTACACCGACATCGCCAACGTGCTGCAGCAGCAGAGCGAGCAGCGCCGCAATGCGCTGAGCCAGCTGTCGCAGGTGCCGGCGTCGGGCACGGCCTAACGGCCCGGCTGACGCTGAGAAGCTTGAGGAGAACGTCCGATGCGTGCGCTCGATACCGCAGCGACCGGAATGGCGGCGATGGACCTGCAGGTCCAGGTCATCGCCGGCAACATCGCCAACATGACGACCACCGGCTACAAGAGCCAGCGCGCCGAATTTCAGGATCTGCTCTACGAGCACGTCCAGCGCATCGGCGCGCAGGCCTCCGACCAGGGCAACATCCTCCCCGTCGGCATCGAGCTCGGCTCCGGCGTCAAGACCGTGGGCACGCCGCGGCTGATGACCCAAGGCACCTTGTCGCAGACCGGCAACACGCTGGACGTCGCGATCCAGGGCTCCGGCTGGTTCAAGATTCAGATGCCGGACGGCACCTTCAGCTACACCCGCGACGGCTCGTTCCAGATGGACTCGCAGGGGCGCATCGTCACCGCCCAGGGCAACCTGGTGCAGCCGACCATCACCATTCCGCCGAACTCGGCCGGGCTCACCATCAACCAGCAGGGCCAAGTCTCGGTGACGCCGCCCGGCAGCACGACCTCCACCGTGCTCGGTCAGATCACGCTCACCACCTTCATCAACGATGCCGGCCTGCAGGCCCAAGGCTCGAACCTGTTCACCGCAACGCCAGCCTCCGGCTCGCCCCAGGACGGCGTCCCGGGCACCAACAATGCCGGCACCCTCCTGCAAGGCAGCCTCGAGCAGTCCAACGTCGAGGCGGTGACGGAAATCTCCAATCTGATCGCCGCACAACGCGCCTACGAGATGAATTCCAAGGTGATCAGCGCCGCCGACCAGATGCTGCAGACCACCTCGCAGCTGATGCGCTGAACAGGATTGCCTTCGCCATGATCCGCACGCCCACATTCCACCGCATCGCAGCCTTCGCGCTCGCGTTCGTTCTCGCCGCCGCCGCCGGCAGCGCCGCCGCGCAATCGGCACGGCCGGCGCTGCGCGCCAGCGTCACCGTTCAGGGCGATCTGGTGCGCATCGGCGACCTGGTCGCGAATGCCGGGCCGGTCGCCAATGTCGCGATCTTCCGCGCCCCCGATCTCGGCACCACCGGCGCCGTGCCGACCGACCGCATCGTCAATGCGATCCGGCCGTATCAGCTCATCGACATCGACACCCGTGGCGTGGCCGAAGTGAGCGTGACGCGCGCCAGCCGCACCATCGCGCTCAACGATATCTCCGACCGCATCGCCGAAGCGCTGTCGCGGCAATACGGGCTCGGCGAGCCGCGTCATATCGGGCTCACCTTCGATCGCCCGGTCCGCACCATGCAGGTCGAGGCCGAGGCTGCCGGCGAATTACGGGTGCTGGCGCTCAATTACGATGCACGCAGCAACCGCTTCGACATCACGCTCGATCTGCCGTCGAGCCCGATCCTGCATCGCCAGCCGCCGCGATTCACCGGCACGGCCATCGAAACCGTCGACGTCATCGCCGTCGACCGCCCGGTCGAGCGCGGCGAGGTCTTGCAAGCGGCCGACCTCACGACCTTGCGGCGGCCGAAGGCGCAGACTGGCGGCATCATCGAGCCGGCGGCCGCCATCGGTCTTGCGGCGCGCCATCCGCTGCGGCCCGGCCAGCCGCTCGCCGCCACCGATCTGGTGAAGCCCGAGATCGTGGCGCGCAACGAGACCGTGACGCTGATCTATCAGGCGCCCGGCATCACGCTCACCTTGCGCGGCCAGGCCCAGGAGCCAGGAGCGCTCGGCGACACCGTCGGCGTGCTCAACGTGCAGACCAAGCGTGTCGTGCAGGGCGTGATCAGTGGCCCCGGCAAAGTCACCGTCGCGGCGGCGACGCTTCACCTCGCCGCCGCGGCCGCAGCGCCGCCGGCAAAGCCGTAACGCGTAAGGTAGCCAGTGAAAGGTCGTGCAATGTCCAAACGTGTGATGCTGTTACGGTGTGCGCTGCTGTCGAGCGTCGCGCTCGCCTCCGCCTCATGCTCCACGATCGAGCAGTTAAAGCACCTTGGCGAAACGCCGCCGCTGTCGCCGGTGAGCAATCCGGTCAGCGAGCCCGGCTACAAGCCGGTGCAGATGCCGATGCCGACACCGCAGCCGGCCTCCTACAATCCAAATTCGCTGTGGCGCAACGGCTCGCGCGCCTTCTTCAACGACCAGCGCGCCCATCAGATCGGCGACATTTTGACCGTCAAGGTCAACATCAACGACACCGCCGAATTCCAGGGTCAGACCCAGCTCCAGCGCAGCACCACCGAAGATTCCGCGATCACCAATTTCATCGGCGCCAACGCCATCGCCAATCCGGCGAAGGCGGTGCTGCCCGGGTCGCTGCTGACCGCCGACGGCAACACCCAGATGAACGGCAACGGCACGATCAATCGCCAGGACCAGTTGGTGACAAACGTCGCCGCCGTGGTCACCCAGGTGCTGCCGAACGGCAATCTCGTGATCGAAGGCAAGCAGGAAGTCAGGCTCAATTCCGAAAAGCGCGTCCTCCTTGTCGCCGGCGTGGCGCGGCCGGAGGACATCGAGAGCGACAACACCATCTCGCTGCCGAAGATCGCCGAGGCCCGCGTCGCCTATGGCGGCAACGGCACGGTCACCAACATTCAAACGGCGCCCTGGGGTCAGCAGGTGACGAATGTGGTGTTGCCGTTCTGACCGGGAGTCCGTGGTCGGTAATCAGTAATCAGGCAGAGCGGTGGTCCACCGCGACTTCTGATTACCGATTACTGATGGCCTAATCCTGAGCTCCCCCGCCGTCCCGCCGCGCGCGGGCGGGTGGCGGTCACCGCGGCCTCCGGCAGCTCCCCGCCGGAGGCCGCTATTTTTTAGTACGTCATTGCCGGGCTTGACCCGCCTGCGGGCCGTAGCTGGTAGTTGGGACCGTAGGTCCGATTGGACCCTTCGGCGGGCGAAGGCCCGGCAATCCATGCGGTCGTTCAGCTTGTCGAGCGGAAGCACTATCCCATTCGGCCCGTCTGCATGGATACGCGGGTCAAGCCGGCGTATGACGAGGGGGGATTTGCGTTGAGGAGTCGCTGCACTTCCGTTCGCACCGCCTCCACGACGCTCGCCCAATCGCCGAAGCGCGGTTGGCGGAACAGGCGTGCACTCGGATACCATGGGCTGTCGCAACGTTCGCGCAGCCAGCGGAAATCGGCGGCAAACGGCAACAGCAAAAAGAGCGGCTTGCCAATGGCGCCGGCGAGATGCGCCACCGCGGTATCGACCGAAATCACCAGATCGAGCGCCGCGATCGCCGCCGCAGTGTCGGCGAAATCGGTGAATTGCTGCCCAATCCCCACGATGTCGGTCCGCCGCGCCAGGAGCGCCGTGTCCGCGTCGCGTACGTCGCGCTGCAGACTGACGAACTGCGCGCCAGGCACATCGATCAGCGGCGCCAGCGTCGCCAGGGTCAGCGAGCGATTGATATCGTTGTCGTACGTGCGCTCGCCGGACCAGCATAGCCCGACGAGCGGCCGGCGCAGCGGCAGGCGCGCGCGCCATGCGGCAACGTCATCCTCCACGGGCCGTAGGTAGGGAATGCCGGCCGGAATCGTCGCCTCATGGGTTGCGAACGCGAGCGGCAGGCTGAACAGCGGACAGTGATAATCGAACGGCGGCAGCGCATCGCCGTGCGCCACCATCGTGGCGACGCCAAGCAGCGATGCGGCAAGCCGCATCAGTTCGCGGCGCACTTCCAGCACCACATGGGCGCCGCGCGCGGCGACAAGTGGCGCGTAGCGCATGAACTGAATGGCGTCGCCGAAACCCTGCTCGGCGTGGAGCAGAATGGTCTTGCCGGCAAACGGCTCGGTGCCGCGCCACTGCGGCGCGGCAAAATCGCGCCGCTGCAAAGCGAGCGTGCCGACGCTCCAGCGTGCCTCGTAGCCGCGCCAGCCGGCGGCAAAATCGCCCAGCGTGAGCCGCGCCACGCCGGCGACAAAACGGGCCTGCGCGAAATCGGGTTTTTCCGCCAGCGCCCGCGCCGCGCTCATCAGCGCCTCCTGCGGCCGGTCGAGCCGGCGCAGCGCCACCGCGCGGTTGGTCAGAAGCTGCGCGTTGTTCGGTACGATCTTCAGCGCCCGGTCGTACGCGGCGAGCGCCTCTTCGGGCCGATTGAGCTTGAGCAGCGCGTTGCCGAGGTTGCCGAGCGCATCGAGGCAATCCGGATCGGCCGCCAGCGCCCGCTCGAAATCGTCGCGCGCTTCGGCCGGCCGGCGCAATTCCAAGAGCGCCACGCCGCGGCCGTTGCGCAGCTCCGGATCGTCGGGCGCGAGACGAAGCCCGGAATCATAAGCCGCCAACGCCTCTTCGAAGCGCCGGCTCATATAAAGCGAGAGCCCGAGCGCCGTATGAGTTTTGCGCTGTGGTTCGCGTTTGAGCCTGCGCAATGCGGCACTCCGGCTGCGCTCCTTAACGCTCCGTAACCAAACGTGGTAAACAGATTGTTAAAGTCCGTAGGGAGCCGCCGCCATCGATTTCGCCCTTTCCGAGCTGCAGCTGTCGCTGCGCGACGCCGTGGAAAAAATCTGCGCGCGCTTCGGCGACGAGTATTGGCTCGCCCGCGACCGCGACGGAAATTTCCCCGAAGACTTTCGCCGCGCGCTCGCGGCCGATGGCTGGCTCGGCGTCTGCATTCCGGAGGCTTTTGGCGGCGCCGGTCTCGGCATCGCCGACGCCGCCATCATGATGGAGACGATCGCCCGCTCCGGGGCCGGCTTCTCCGGTGCGTCGGCCGTGCACATGAACATTTTCGGTCTCAGTCCGGTCGTGATGTACGGCACCGAGGAGCAGAAAAAGCGCATGCTGCCGCCGATCGCCACCGGCAACGACAAAGCCTGCTTCGCGGTCACCGAACCCAACGCCGGACTGCAAACGACCAAGCTGCAGACCCGCGCCGAACGCCGCGGCGACCGCTACGTCATCAACGGCGCAAAAATCTGGATCTCGACCGCGCAGATTGCCGACAAGATGCTGATTCTCGCCCGCACCACGCCGCTCGAGGCGGTGCGCAAACCGACCGAAGGTTTGAGCCTGTTCTACACCGCGCTCGACCGCCGCTTCGTCGAGGTGCGCGAGATCGAAAAGATGGGCCGCGCCGCGGTCGATTCAAATCAACTGTTCATCGACGGCCTCGAAGTGCCGGTCGAGGACCGCATCGGCGACGAAGGTCTTGGCTTCAAATACATCCTCGACGGCGTGAATCCGGAGCGCATCCTGGTCGGCGCCGAGGCGGTCGGCCTCGGCCGCGCCGCGCTGCGCAAGGCCGCGGCCTACGCCAAGGAGCGCGTCGTGTTCGACCGGCCGATCGGCCAGAACCAGGCGATCCAGCACCCGCTGGCGCAATGCTGGATGGCGCTCGAAGCCGCCGAGCTCATGGTGTTCAAGGCCGCCGCTTTGTACGACGCCGGCCAGCCCAGCGGCCCGACCGCCAACGCCGCCAAATATCTGGGCGCAGAGGCCGGCTTCAAAGCCTGCGAGACCGCGGTGCTGACCCACGGCGGCTACGGCTATGCCAAGGAATTCCACGTCGAGCGCTACTTCCGCGAAAGCCTGATCCCGCGCCTCGCCCCGGTCTCGCCGCAGCTCATTCTTTGTTTTATCGCGGAGAAGGTGCTGGGGATGCCGAAGTCGTATTGACCATGCACGAATGGCCGCGAGGCGGCCTAAATCGTCGCGGTACACGTGTTTCGCCGAGCAAGCAAAGTCCATTGCCAAACTGACAATTTCGCATACGCTGGCGGCGGCGCGTGTTTTCTGAGAAGACAACCGAGGTAGCCATGGGCGGAAACCCGGCCAACGAATCGTCTTCGGCCCCCACCAGGGATTTGAAGACAGTTTTCATCCCCCTCGCCGCAGGTGTGATCTCGGCCGCCGCCACGATCGGCGCTGCATACCTGGGCGGATTCTTCGACGTCGCGAAGACCAACGCTGTCAGCCTCGGCTCCATAAACCTGGAGCGCTTGAAGTTCAGCAACGAGCTGATAAAGGGCGCCCTCGCCACCAGCAACTCCGCGAACAGTCTGCTCTTCTACGCCGATATCGGGCTGCTCGACGGTCTGAACCTGGATAAAGTAAAGGATTACGCTCAACGCGAGCGGGACCGCATAAAAAGCGGCGGCAGCGGTAATTCGCTGTTGCCGAGCTTCGATCGCACGACCCGCCCGAAGCTGTGGCTCGACCGCGATTTCGTGACCGCCTTTGCGCCCCACGCCCTGCCGACGTACGTCAACGCACTTGTCAGCACCGGCAACTATCTCCTCCAGGGCTTTGGCATCGATGAAAATCCAAAACGATTGTCGATGTTTCTTGCCCAACTTGCTCAGGAGACCGGCGGTTTTTTCGTGCTGGTGGAAAATGGCAATTATTCAAAGGCGCGACTGCTGAGGGTGTGGCCGAATGTTTTTAATGAACAGAAAGCCGAGCAATACGCCAATAAGCCGGAGGCGATTTTCAATCTGGCCTATGCCGACAAAATGGGAAATGGTCCGGAAGCCAGCGGCGATGGATGGAAGTATCGCGGACGGGGCTTTCTGCAGTTTACCGGCCGCACGAATTATGAACGTTTTTCAAAAGAGATTGGAATCGATCTGGTCGCCAATCCGGACTTGATGAGCGATCCCAACGTATCGCTCCTTATCGCAGCATCCTATTGGTACAACAGCGGACTTAACGCACTTGCTGACGAGGATCGACTGGAGGACGTCACCAAGAAAATGTTCGGCGTGAGCTCTGACATGGCAGATCGGAAAAGGTGGGTCGATCTGATAGCGAAGCTGCTTGCCCAAAAATACCCATAGGGCGTCGACTGCGCGTCACCGCCGCGCGCGCCTCGAGTATCCCTGCCCGTCTCTCCGCCCCGGGGAGAGCATAGGCGTCCCTCGGACGCCGTTCTTAGAACTAAGAGAACGCGCAGTCTGCGCCGAAGGAGCGACAGTGATGGAAACACGGCTGTTCGGGCGCACCGGCATGCGGCTTTCGCTGCTCGGCTTCGGTTGCGGCGCGGTCGGCGGACTGATGGTACGCGGCGATGCCGCCGATCAGGAGCGTACCGTGGCGCGCGCGCTCGGCGCCGGCGTGAATTACTTCGACACCGCCGTGCAGTACGGCAACGGCGAATCGGAAAAGAACCTCGGACGCATCCTGCAAAAGCTCAAACCGGCCGACATCGCCGTCGGCACCAAGGTGCGGCTGCCGAGCGCCGACTTCGGCCGCATCGCCGCCGCGGTGACGCAATCGCTTGACGGCAGTCTTACGCGGCTGCGCCGCGAGCACGTCGACATCTTTCACCTGCACAACGCCATCACCGAAACCGGCGGCGGCGAAGCGTTGAGCGTCCAACAGGTGCTGGACGAGGTGGTGCCGGCGTTCGAGCAGCTGCGCGCCGCCGGCAAGACGCGCTTTCTCGGCCTCACCGCGGTCGGCGACACAACGGCGCTGCAAAAAGTCATCGACGCGCGCCTCTTCGACAGCGCGCAGGTGGTCTACAACATGCTCAATCCATCGGCGGCCGAAGCTTTGCCGCCCAACTATCCGGCGCAGGACTACGGCAAACTGTTCGACCATACGCAAGCGGCGGGCGTCGGGGTGGTCGGCATCCGCGTGCTCGCCGGCGGCGCACTGTCAGGCTCGGCATGGCGGCATGCGATCGCGAGCCCGCCGCCCGAGCCGATCGGCTCGAGCTTCAGCTACGAAGCCGACGTAACGCGCGGCAGCCGTCTCGCGCCGCTCGTCGCCGAAGGCTTTGCCACCAGCCTGACCGAAGCCGCCGCGCGTTTTGCGCTGGCGCACCCGGCGATCGGCACGATCCTGGTCGGGATCGCAGCGCCGCAACAGTTCGAGGACGCGCTCGCCGCCGTCGAAAGAGGCCCGCTACCGCCCGCCGCGCTGCAACGGCTTGAAGCGCTGCGGGAGGGTTTTGTTGGTGAAGCGCGATGACGTGACGCGAGGCTCGTGCAAACCCTGATATGGCGAATAGCGAATAGCGAATAGCGAATAGCGAATGCTTCCACTCGCTATTCGCCATTCGCTCTTTGCTACTCCTCCCGGTACACCCGCTCGCGGCGCTCGTGGCGCTCCTGGGCCTCGATCGACAGCGTGGCGATGGGCCGAGCTTCGAGACGCTTGATCGCGATCGGCTCGCCGGTTTCTTCGCAATAGCCATAGGTGCCGTCGTCGATGCGGACGAGCGCGGCGTCGATCTTGGCAATGAGCTTGCGCTGGCGGTCGCGGGCGCGCAGCTCGATGGCGCGGTCGGTTTCCGAGGAGGCGCGGTCGGCAAGATCGGGGTGATTCTGGCTCTCGTCCTGGAGGTGCTGCAGCGTCTCCTTGGCCTCGCGCAGGATGTCGTCGCGCCACGCCAAAAGCTTGCCGCGGAAATACTCGCGCTGGCGTTCGTTCATGAACGGCTCTTTTTCGGTCGGCCGATAACCGCGCTCGCGCTCCACCGGAACGCTCTTGCCATTGCCGTTCTTATAGAACTTTTCGTCGGATCGACCATTCTTGCTTTTAGCCGACTGCTGCATCTGCCCTCACTCCGCGCACGCAACTGTGCAAGGGCCTCCCCAAGAGGCTGGCCTATATATCGAGCGTCCATGACAGTGACAATAAAAATGAAGCGTGCCGGCTGAGGAAAAAACGAGCGTGCTTACACCGCTTGTTTGCAGCGCAACATGACCCTGCCACATTGTTAAAAAAGGCCGATTTAGCTAGCGTCCAACAACAAGGCGGCTGGCATGCCAGCGCTAGCTGATGCCGGCTTTGGCGAGTTCGACCGCGACCCGCAGGTCGATCTCGGCCATCACCGCATCGAGCCGCTCGTCGCCGGAGCCTTCCTTCAGGTCCGCCGCCACCGACTTGAGCCGTAGCATGGTGGCCGGATCGAGGCTGCCGCCGAGCAGGCCGAGCTTGACCTCGTCGAGCGCGTCGAGGGCGCGGCGGCCGTTCTTCACCGCGCGGCGGCGGCGCTCGACAGGATCCTCGATGCCTTGCAGCGCGATCAGCGCATCGATGCCGCCGATGGTGCGCAGCGCCACCGCCGGGCTAGGCGCCGGCGCGGCCCCGCCCTCACCGACGCTGAAGGTTCCGCCAGCGGAACGCCGCGCCACCGCGGGGGCGGTGGCCAGGGCAGTACCGTTCGGTCCAGTGATACGCATATGTATAACGTGTCGGCTTATGGTTAACGGCCGGTAAAACCTGCCGGCAATTCTTGCCGCGCGGCGGCAGACCCTGCTCGCCGAAGCCGGCGGCGCCCGACAGCAATCCTCAAATTCATCAATGCCTTAGCGGGGAACCATACTTTGGCACGGTCCTGGCATCCCAGTTGGTGTCCGACTCTTGGGGAGCAAGAGATGAGAGGGACGCTGAAAATCGCGCTCGCCGCGCTGGCGATGCTGGGCTGCGCCGTATCCACGGCGGCGGCCACCTCGCGCATCAAGGACCTCGCCAACATCGAGGGCATCCGCCAGAACCAGCTGATCGGCTACGGCCTCGTGGTCGGGCTGAACGGCACCGGCGACACGCTCAACAACACGCCGTTCACCAAGCAGTCGCTGCAAGCCATGCTGGAACGGCTCGGCGTCAACATCCGCGGCCAGCAGATTCGCACCGGCAATGTCGCCGCCGTCATGGTCACCGCCAACCTGCCGCCGTTCGCCACCCAGGGCACCCGCATCGACGTCACCGCCTCCGCCATGGGCGATGCCAAGAGCCTCGAAGGCGGCACGCTTCTGGTCACGCCGCTGCTCGGCGCCGACGGCAATGTCTACGCCGTGGCGCAGGGCTCGCTCGCCATCGGCGGCTTCCAGGCCGAAGGCCAGGCCGCCAAGGTCACGAAGGGCGTGCCGACCGTCGGCCGCATGCCGAACGGCGCCATCATCGAGCGCGAGATCGATTTTGCCCTCAACTCGCTCGGCCGCCTGCGGCTGTCGCTGCGCAATCCCGACTTCACCACGGCCAAGCGCATCGCCGTCGCCGTCAACGATTACATGGGCGCGCCGGTCGCCGAGCCGCTCGACCCGTCGACCGTGCAGCTGACGATGCCGAAGAAATTTCCGGAAAACGTCGTGGCGATGCTCACCGACATCGAGCAGCTGCAGGTCGAGCCGGACGAAGCGGCGAAAATCGTGATCGATGAACGCTCCGGCGTCATCGTCATCGGCCGCGACGTGCGCGTCTCCACGGTGGCGGTGGCGCAGGGCAACCTCACCGTCAGCATTTCAGAGTCGCCACAGGTGAGCCAGCCGGCGCCGTTCTCGCGCGGCCGCACCCGGGCGGTGCCGCGCACCCAGGTCGGCGTCCAGGAAGAAGGCCGCAAGCTCGCGCTGGTGCGCGAGGGCGTATCGCTGCAACAAATCGTCGACGGGCTCAACGCGCTCGGCATCGGCCCGCGCGACCTCATCGCCATCCTGCAGGCGATCAAGGCCGCCGGCGCCATCCAAGCCGACATCGAGGTGATGTGATGAATACCAGCGCCGCCGATCTCGGTCTGTCGCTGTCGTCGCTCGGCGACGCCAAGACTGCGCAGCTCACCCATGACATGAAGATCAAGGGCAAAGCCAAAGCGGCCGCCCAGGATTTCGAATCGATGTTCTTGAACAACGTGTTTCAGCAGATGCAGACCGGCATCAACGGCGACGGTCCGTTCGGCGGCAGCGGCGCGCTCAAGGTGTGGCGCTCGTTCATGACGGATCAGTACGCCAAGACCTTCGCCAAGGCCGGCGGCATCGGCATCGCCGGTCACGTTTATCAGGAGCTGCTGCGCCATCAGGGGATCGCATCATGACACCGATGACGACACCCGTGGACGCTGAAAGCGCGCTCAGCGAGCTCGGCACGCTCATTGAAAAGCTCAGCGCCTTGTTGGCGGAGGAGACCGCCCTGGTGCGTGCCGGCCAGATCCGCAACGCTGCCGCCATGGCGCCGGCCAAGCAGGACTTGACCGGCCGGCTGTTGACCGCCGGCGAGCGCGTCAAGGCCCACGCCAAGCTGTTGCGCGCCGCTGCGCCGGCGCGCTGCGCAGCGCTGCAAAGCGTGCAGGACGCATTCCGCACCGTGGTGCAGAAGAACATGATCGTGCTCGCCACCGCACACGGCGTCTCGGAAGGCATCGTGCGCCGGCTGTCCGGCGAGATGGCGCGCAAAGCCTCGCCGCAAGTCTACAGCGCCACCGGCCGCGCCACCGCGCCGAACCCCAAGCACGCAAGGCCGCTGGCGATCAGCAAGATGCTGTGATTTTCTCCGCTCATTCCCGCGAAAGCGGAAATCCAGTGACTTGCACAAAAATTCTGGGTCCCAGCTTTCGCGAGGACGAGCGGATGGACTAATGGGCTACCCCGCCCTGCCCGGCCGTCGCGCCACGTCCTCGAGCTCGGCGCGCAGCTTCGCGAGCGGTTCGGACCAGTCGCCGAGCGCGGTCTGCCGGAACAGCCGCATGGTCGGATACCAGGGGCTGTCGGTGCGATGCATCAGCCAGCGAAAATCCGGCGAGAACGGCACCAGCAGCGCCACGGCCTTGCCCATGGCGCCGGCGAGGTGGGCGACCGACGTATCGACCGAGATCAGTAAATCGAGCATGGCGACGACGGCAGCGGTATCGGCGAAATCGCCGAACTCGCGGCCAAGCTGCAGCACGCCATGGTGCTCGAGGAGCGCCGCATCGGCGGCGCTGACCTCTTTCTGGATACATACAAAATCCAGGTTCGGCACCGACAGCAGCGCGGCGAAGCGATCGAGCGGCATCGAACGATTGCGATCGTTGAGATGCTGATTGCTGCCGGCCCAGCAGATACCGATACGCAACCGCCCATTGTCCGGCAAGCGCGGCCGCCATTGCGCCAGGCGCTCGGCGTGCGGCCGCAGATAAGGAATGTTGGCCGGGATGGTGGCGAGCTCGGTGCCGAACGCCAGCGGCAGGCTGAGCAGCGGACAATAGGTATCGAAATCCGGCAGCGGCTCGCCGTCGGTGCGCACCAGCGACACGCCGGGCACGCTCGTCGCCAGAACACGCAGCGGCTTCTGCACGCCGAGAACGACTTTGGCGCCGCGTTCGGCGACCAGCGGCACGTAGCGGACGAATTGCAGGCTGTCACCCAGGCCCTGCTCGGCCAGCAAGAAGATGGTCTTGCCGTTCAGATCGGCATCGCCGCGCCACAGCGGCCGCGGATAATCCGGCACGCTCGACATGAAATCTTTTTTCTTCCAGCGGTATTCGTATTGCGGCCAGCCGCCGGCGAAATCGCCGAGACAAAGCCGCACCAGCGAGCCGTTGAAATTGGCCTCGGCGTTGTCCGGCTCCAGCGCCAAAGCTTCGGTGTAGCCCGCCAGCGCCTCCTCCATGCGGGCCAGCTTGAGCATGGCGTTGCCGCGATTGACATGGGCGGCGACGATATGCGGATCGGTACGCAGCGCCGCTTCGTGCGCCGCCAGCGCTTCCTCGAAGCGTTCCAGTTCGGCCAACGCGACGCCGCGATCGGTCAGCGCCGCGGCGTGCGCCGGATCGATCGCCAGCGCATGATCGTAGCTGCCGAGCGCGTCGCCAAAGCGCTTGTCCTTGATCAGGGCGTTGCCGCGGTTGATCAGCGCCGTGACGTTGCGGGGATCGGCGGCAAGCACGCGGTCGAAGGCCGCGACGGCTTCATCGGCACGGCCGAGCTCCACCAGCGCGGTGCCGCGATTGACGTCGATGTCGGCGCGACCGGGCGCGACGGCGAGCGCCGCATCGTAGCTCGCCAGCGCTTCGCCATGGCGCCGCAGCTTGGCGAGGACGACGCCGCGATTGTTGAGGGCATCGGCGTGCCTCGCATCGATCGCCAGCACCGCATCGAACTTTTCCAGCGCCTCGGCGTGGCGGCGCAAGGTAAAGAGGCTCAGGCCCAGGCTGTTGAGCGCATCGGTCCGGCGCGGCTCGGCCGCAAGCGCCGCGGAAAAGCTCGCCGCGGCGTCGTCGAACCGGTTCAGCGCGAACAGCGCATTGCCGCGATTGCAGTGCGCATCCGCATAGGCCGGGCGCAGCGCCAGCGCCGCCTCGCAGCTTTGCAGCGCCTCTGCCCACCGGCCGAGGCCGCCGAGCGCGATGCTGCGGTTGTTGTGCGCCTCGGCATGGTGCGGATCGAGCGCCAGCAGCGCGTCGTAGGTGCCGATCGCCTCGGCATGGCGGCCGAGCGCGATCAGCGCATTGCCGCGCTGGTTGAGCGCCGCGCCGTGGCGCGGCCGCAGCGCCAGCACACCGTCGTAGGCGGCAACGGCTTCGTCGTGGCGCTTGAGCTCGCCCAGCACCTTGCCGCGGCCGTAGAGCGCATCGACATGGCCCGGCGCCAACGCCAGCGCGCGGTCGTAGCTCGCCAGCGCGTCGGCATAGCGGCCAAGATGCGCCAACGCATTGCCGCGATTGTAATGCAGCGCCGCGCTCTCGCTGCGCAGCGCCAAAGCCTTGTCGAAGCTCGCCAGCGCTTCCTCGTGGCGCTTGAGCGCATCGAGGATGACGCCGTAATTGGTCAGCGCATCCGCTGCGCCGGGTTTTGCGCGCAGCGCTGCGGCGACCAGACGCAAGCCTTCGGCCGAGCGGCCTTGCTGGTGGCGCAGCACGCCGCACAGATGCAATGCATCGAAGTGCAGCGGGTCGGCGGCGAGCACGCGGCCGTAAATGCGGTCGGCTTCGTCGAGGCGGCCTTGCTGATGCAGCGCGAGACCGTCTTGAACCGACACTGCCGCCCGCCTGGTCATCGTCCGCCGCCCGGCTTTGATCGCTGCTTCGCGCAGTTCAAAAGCGACGGTGCAGGCATCATGGTTAACCGCGGGTAAACCAGGCCGGTGCATACTCTCCGTTAATCCCGTTGCGGCTAATACAGCGGCGATCACGGCCGACCCATGAGCATCAACCGCCTCTCGTTCTGGCAGCAGAATCAAAACTTCTGGGCCCGTTCCGCGCAGCGAAGCCAAGCCCAGGCGTCGAGCGCCGCGCTCATGTCGGTCATGAGCGACGCCATGACTAATTTGGCGCGCGGCATGGCCAGCATCGCCAATCAGACCGCGCTCAACCGGACCAACAACGCGCTGTCGGCGGCGGTGCAAAGCGCCCTGCAGGGCTCCACGGGAACATCGGCCGGGAGTTCGAGCAGCTCACCCGGCGCATCCGGCGCAGGCTCGACATCGGCCGCTACAGGTCCAGGCGATACCGGCTCGATTTCCGGGCCGGCCACCGGCACCGGCACCGTGCCGCTCTCCAGCAGCACATCGCTGCAGACGTTTCACATCATCAAGGGCGGCACATTCAGCGTCAGCGACGGCATCGGCGCCACGGTCTACACCTCGACCGGCAGCGACACCGTCGGCGACCTGATCAAGGCCATCAACAATGCGAGCCCCGGTCATGCGCAGGCGTTCGCCTGGGTCGACGGCAAGGGCAAGCTGAACGTTGCCTCGACCGACACGTCGCACACCATCACGATCGGCGGCAGCGCCGCAGCCGCACTCGGATTCGGCACCGGCAACACCTTCTTCCAGCCCGCGACGACTGCCCCGAGCACCACGGGCAGCACCAGCGCCGCGGCCGGCACGTCGGCAACCGGCAGCACCGGGCAAAGCAGCAATACCGCGGCGCCGGCAGGTCCGAGCCCAAAACCGTTTGCGCAGAATGCGGCACCGGCTCTGTTGACCGGCGGCACGGCGGAAATCCTGCTGGCGAGCAACGGCTCGGCCGGCTTTTTGGTCAACCTATTGGCCTGATTTTCCTGCCGCGCGTCTAGGCCGCGGCGAATTGCGAAGCCAAATCCCCGCTGAACGTCATCGGGCCGACGTGGTTGAGCCGGCTGTTCAGATCCGCCCAGATCTCGCCGCCCATGTCGGTCCAGCGCTTGCAGAACGCGAAGTCTTCGCTGAGATACGTGCCGTCCTCGGCGATCATGCACTCGAACAGCGCGAAGCGGCTGTCGCTCGGCACCGCGCCGTCGACCGAATGGTCGCGCCGATATTTGAGCTGCGGGTAGCGGGCGCACATCTGCTCGATCGCGGCGCGCCGGATCATCAGAAAGCCGGTCCCGGCATAGCGTACCCGCACGAACCCGGCCCGCTGCGTCACCGCGTTCGGATCGTCGACCTCGAACACGTAGCGCAACGCCGCCGCCGCCGGATTGGGTCGTTCCGCCGTGATCGTCGACCGGATGCGGTCCCAGTCCATGCGCTTGATCGGGTAGATGGCGGCGCACATGTCGGCGCCGCATTGTATGAGGCGCAGCACCTGCTCGGGCTCGAAGCCGATATCGGCGTCGACGAACAGCAGATGGGTCGCCGTCGGGTCCTCGAGGAACTGGGCGATCAGGCTCGCCCGTGCCCGGGTGATCAGCGCGTCGCCGTCCTTGAACAGGAGCTTGAGATTGAAGCCGCGATAGGCCCGCACCGCCTTTTGCAGGTTGAACAGCGAGGTGGCGTACAGGACCGCGATCTGCCCGCCGAAGCACGGCGTGGCGATGCAGAGATTGATGCTGGCGGATGACGCTTGGTCGGGCATTTGCAAGCGCCCCTTCCCAGTTAAGGTTAGCAAATGACGCGATATGGTTAGCAAACTAACAACAACCAACGTAAATAAAGACTAAAGGGCCGACCCGAAAACCGCCAAATCGATCGAAATCCCTGTGGCAACAGCGGGTATTTCTCGTTGTATCTGCGCGAATTGTAACAAGAACGCGGGCCACGTATTTGGCGCCGATGTGGCGGGACCACGGCCGGGCCGGGGTTTTACGCGTCTTTAAACGAAAACCGGCAAAACGTACCCACTCGATCATGCTGATCGAACCAAGCACTCGCGGGTACGGCACGTACAGCAAGTGCAGCCAGTACGGCCTGTAACAAAAGGGTATGCGTAAATGTCTGACATCACCTTGACCGCGGGCATCCGGCAGAACTTGCTGTCGCTGCAGCGCACGTCGGCGGACTTGACCACCACGCAAGAGCACCTTGCGACCGGCAAGAAGGTCAACACCGCCTTCGACAATCCGACCTCGTTCTTCACCTCGCAGTCGCTGACCAACCGGTCGAACGACCTGAGCGCGCTCCTTGACCAGATCGGCCAGGCGCAACAGACGCTCGATGCGGCCAATAACGGCCTCACCGGCCTGACCAGCCTGCTCGAGCAGGCGCTGTCGACCGCCCAGCAGGCCCAGCAGTCCGGATTCGACACGGCCGCCTCCAACACCGGCACCGTGAGCCTCACCGGCAACACGCTGGCCGCCGGCAACCTCCTGATCGCCACCGGCGGCACGACCTACACGGTCTCAATCGCCGCCAGCGCCGCGCTAAGCACCATCGAGTCCGACATCAACGGCACCGCCGGCCTGAGCAGCGCGGTCACCGCCAGCGACGACGGTTCCGGACACCTTATCCTGACCGGCAACAGCACCTCGACCAGCTTCACTGCTTCCGGTGCCGAACAGGCGGCGTTCGGCCTCGCCAGCACCGCCCAAACCCCGACCAGCACCACCCGCACCACGCTGCAGTCGAACTATAACTCGTTCTTGACGCAGATCGACCAGCTCGCCGGCGACGCCTCGTACAACGGCGTCAACCTGCTCAACGGCGACAATCTGAAGGTCCTGTTCAACGAGACCGGCACCAGCTCGCTGACCATCACGGGCGTCACATTCAATTCGGCGGGCCTCGGCCTGTCGGCGATCGCCGCGGGTGGCTTCCAGTCCAATACGACGATCTCCAGCACCGAAACCACGATCAACGCGGCGATCTCGAAGGTGCGCACCCAGACCGAAACGTTCGGCACGAACGCGTCGACGATCCAGACCCGTCAGACGTTCGAGCAGAACATGATCAACACCTTGCAGACCGGCGCCGCCAACCTGGTGACGGCCGACCAGAACCAGGAAAGCGCCAACCTGCTGACCGAGCAGACCCAGCAGCAGCTCGAAATCTCCGCATTGTCCATCGCCAACCAGGCGAGACAGTCGGTGCTCAAGCTCTTCCCATAAGACACTTCTGCAACAGGCCGAAGAAGGCGGCGGGGCGAAAGCCCCGCCGTTTTTCTTTGCAGAAAGCGGAGCCGCGCCTGCAGCAGGTGCTTTACTCGCCGTTAATAGCCGCTTTACCGCCGATTAAGGATAACAAGCCATTATCGTGAACTGCCGACCCGGAGCTTACTTCGTCGGTCTGGCGCGTGGAGCAAGTGCAAGCCAGTACGGCCTGTAACCAGAAGGGTACACGATTATGTCTGACATCACCTTGACCGCGGGCATCCGCCAGAACCTGCTGTCGCTGCAGCGCACATCCGCGGACCTGACCACGACGCAAGAGCACCTTGCGACCGGCAAGAAGGTCAATAGCGCCTTCGACAATCCGACCTCGTTCTTCACCTCGCAGTCGCTGACCAACCGGTCCAACGACCTGAGCGCGCTCCTTGACCAGATCGGCCAGGGGCAACAGACGCTCGACGCCGCCAATAACGGCCTCACCGGCTTGACCAGCCTGCTCGAGCAGGCCCTGTCGACCGCCCAACAGGCCCAGCAAGCCGGCTTTGACACGGTCGCATCGAACACCGGCACCGTGGACCTCACCGGCAACACGCTCGCAGCCGGCAATCTCGTGATCACCACCGGCGCCTCGACCTATACGGTCGCCATCGCCGCCAGCGCTGCGCTGAGCACCATCGAGTCCGACATCAACAGCACCGCCGGGCTGAGCAGCGCGGTCACCGCTAGCGACGACGGCTCCGGCCACCTCATCATTGCCGCCAACAACACGACGACCAGCTTCACCCTCTCCGGCGCCGAACAGGCAGCGTTCGGGCTCGCCAGCACCGCCGAGAGCCCGAGCAGCACCACGCGCACTACGCTGCAGTCGAACTATAACTCGTTCTTGACGCAGATCGACCAGCTCGCTGGCGACGCCTCCTACAACGGCGTCAACCTGCTCAACGGCGACAATCTGAAGGTCTTGTTTAATGAGATCGGCACCAGCTCGCTGACCATCACGGGCGTGACCTTCAATTCGGCGGGCCTCGGCCTGTCGGCGATCGCCGTCGGCGGCTTCCAGTCCAACGCGACCGTCGCGACGACCGAAGCTGCCATCAACGCGGCGATCGCGAAGGTGCGCACCCAGACCGAAACGTTCGGCACCAACGCGTCGACGATCCAGACCCGTCAGACGTTCGAGCAGAACATGATCAACACCTTGCAGACTGGCGCCGCCAACCTGGTGACGGCCGACCAGAACCAGGAAAGTGCCAACCTGCTCACCGAGCAGACCCAGCAGCAGCTCGAAATCTCCGCACTGTCCATCGCCAACCAGGCGAGACAGTCGGTGCTCAAGCTGTTCCCGTAAAGCTCCCACGCTACGGGCCGCACGTCGAAGCGGCGGGCTGGCAACACCCCGCCGCTTTCGTTTTAAGGCCCGTTTCCCGGGGCGCAGCGCAGCACGCAGTGATGCGCTGCAGACCCGGGATCGCAATAATCTCAGAGGGTTGAGATGACCCCGGATCAGCGGTGCACCACTGCGTGCTGCACTGCATCCGGGAAATGCGAGCCGCCGCGCATGAATAAGTCAATGTTAACAGGCATGGCGTACAAGAACTTAAAGCCAAAAACACAGCGTATGAGTTGAGGGAAGTCGGAAATGAACTACGCCAGCACGGCTTATGCGAAGGTCGCGAAAGAAACGGCGGATCCGCGCGAGCTCGAAGCCAACCTGCTGCTCAAGGCGGCCGCGCGATTGCAGGCGGTGCACGATTCCTGGAACGACAAGCCGGCAGGCCTCAACGACGCGCTGCTGTATAACCGGCGGCTGTGGACGGTGTTCCTCGACGCCGTGATCCGCGACGACAACAAGCTGCCGGTCGAAGTGCGCCAAAACCTGGCCAAGCTCGGCACCTTCGTCATGGGCGAGACGTTCGAGCTGATGACCAATCCGAAGCCCGAGCGCCTGACCTCGATCATCAAGATCAACCGCGGCCTCGCGGCAGGGCTGCGCCGCAAGGCGGCTTAGGCGCCGATTTCTCCGCACCTCGTCATCATCCGCGCAGGCGGATGATCCAGTAAACACCGGCTTCGTCGGCGATTACTGGATGCAGGGCATGACAGATCGGGTGCCTATTATCCCACCGGCCCGAGGAAATTGACCAGGCTCAATTGCGCCAACCGCGCCGTGACGGACATCGACGCCGACAGCGTGTTCTGCAAGCTCAAAATCTGCTCGCCGATCTTGTTTTGATCGACGCCGTCGATGCCCTGCAAAAGGTCCTGCAAGGTCTGCTGGGTCTGGGTGTTCATCGCGCCGGCATTTTTGGCCGTGGTCTGCGCATTGGCGAGATCGGCGGCGATGTCGCTCACGGTCTGGGTCCCGGGCTGGCCGGCAAGCGCCGCCTGCACGCCGGCAGTCAGCGCCTGATAGCTCGCCTGCGCATTGGGATCGCTCGGCGAATACGTGGTCGCCGCATAGGCGCCGATCGCCGCGATGAGCGAGCTGAACGCCGGCTCGTTGGCGCGCATGCCGAACGCAATCGACATCGACGGCCCGACCTGTGCGGTCGCGGTCTGCCGCGCCGGCAGCGCGCCGTTCTCGCCGGTGTACCAGAACACGGTGTTGGCCGGCGTGCCGGCGACCAGCGAGGTTGCGGTGTCGAACGGCGGCCCGTTGACCCGCTGCGGCGGGTTCGAGGTGAAAAAGTCGTTCGACGCCGCGATCGCCGAAGCCGCAGGCAATGCGGTCTGCGCCAGGCTGGTGACCGCGCTATTGAGTGCCGTCTGCAAATTCCCGGCGGTCAGCGCCGCCGTCGTGCCGATCGTGAACTGGCCCGGTCCCGGCGGCGAATTCGTGGTCGCCTGTAGCGAGATGGTCTGGCTCGATCCGTCCGGCAAGGTCAGGCTGAACCGGATGGTGTCGCCGTCGCTCGGATTGGCGCCGAGCGTGACCGAGATAGCCGGCGGCGAGCCGCTCGGGCCGGTCACGGTGGCGCCGGCGATCGTCGTGGTGGCACCGGCGAGCTTGAAGCCGAACGGCGAAGTATCCTGGCTGATGGAGAAGCTCGATCCCGCGACCGGACTTATGGACAGCCGGCCCGTGCCGCCGGTGCCGAGATCGGCCTGCTGCCGTTCGGCGATGATTTGGGTCAAGCCGGCTTGCGCGCCATTGCCGTTGAGGATGGTGTCGGTCGGCGCGACCGATGGCGTGGTGCTAGCCGTGCCGGAGAACAGATAGTTGTCGCCGACCTGCGTATTCAAAAGCCCGAAAATCTGATCGAGGTAGCTGGCGGCGGCCTGCTGCGTTGCCGTCTGGCCGGTATTGTCCAGCGCGAACTGGCCCTGCTGCGAGACCGCCTGCGTCACCGCATGGCCGGCATTGTCGATCTGCGTCAGCGCCGACTGCGCGATGCTCAAATTGGTGCCGACGCTGTTCGCCGTGGCGCTGTAGCCGTCGATCTGCGAGACTTGCGCGTTCAGCGCCATCACCAGCCCGGCCTGCGAGCCGAGGCCCGAATAGGTCTGCGCCGCCTGCCCGGTGCCGAGCTCCTGCGCCAGCGTGTTGAGCTGGTTGAACATGCTGGTCTGCGCGGCGAGATTGAGCGCAGTGATCGATCCGGGGCCGGTAATGCTCATCACTGCACCACTTGCATCAGCGTCGCCAGCAACTGCTGCACCGTCGTCATGACCCGCGCGTTGGCGCTGTAGGCGCTTTGCAGCGCGATCAGGTTCGACATTTCGGTATCGATGTTGACGCCGGACTGGTCGTTCAGGCGCTGCTGCAGCGCATTGAGCACGGTGTCCTGTCCCTGCTGCAGGTTGGACGCGGCGCTGGCGGCCTGGCTCTGCTGCGAGATCACCTGGCCCAGGTAATTGGACAGCGTGCCGCTATACGGCGCCTGTGCGCTGCCGATGCCGGTCGTGGCCGAAAAAGTCGGCGTCGCCGCCGTCAGTTGCTGCAGGATGAAATTCGGCCGCGTCGGATCGCCGGCCGGCGTGCCGGCCGCATAGGCGATCAGGCTCGCCGGCGCGGCCACCAATGCCGGATTGACAGCGATGCGTCCGGCAAGGCCGGTGGTCTGTGAGCCGGTCGCCGAGATCGCGCCGGTAATCGGATTGCTGCCGTCGGTGAACAGCGGCACTTGCGCGTTGCCGCTCGCCGGCGCCGTCACGGTCGACGTCGCCGACAACGCATTGACCGTGGTGCCAGCGCCGGCATTGAGCACCTGCAAAGTGCCGCCGGCGTTGGAGAACTGCAGCACCGATCCGAACGAGGCATTGAGCTGCGACACCACCGAATTGATGCCGCCGGAAAAATCGATGCCGATGGTCTGATCGTTCGGATTGGCCTGAGAATTCTGCAGCGGCATCGAGCCGCCGGCGGCGAGCGACACGATCGTAAGCGTATGGGCGGTGTTGCCGGCATCCGTGTAGGTGAGCTGCACCGAATTGCCCGGCAGCACGCCGCCAATGCCGACCTTGAATCCGGACTGCGCGCCGGCTGTCACCGCCGTGCCGCCGGTCGTGACGTTCGACAGCGTCTGCGCCATCTGGTTGGCGAATTCGTCGAGCTGGTTCTGCGCCTGTGTCAGCGTGCCGTCGCGCATCTGCAGGAGCGCGGCGAGCTGCCCCGACCGGATGGCGCCGCTCGCGATCAGGTCGGTGCCCGGGCCGCTCGGCGCGGTCAGCGTGATGGTGCCGGCCGTGTCCTGACTGGGGTCGGCATTCCACAGCGAGCTGGCCGACATCGTGCCGGCATTGTCGAAGCTGAGCTGCGAGGCCACCGGTCCGCCAACGAGCTGCTGGCCGGTGCCGGTGAAGACCGAGAGCTGATTATCCGAATTCTTGATGACGGTGACGTTCATCAGCTGCGCGAGCTGAGTGACGGCCTGGTCGCGCTGGTCCTCGAGCGTGGCGGCGGCGCTGTCGAGCTGCGTCGTGCCCTCGAGCTTGCCGTTGATCTGCGCGATCTGCTGCAACAGATTGTTGGCCGTGGTCACGTCGCCGGCGATGCTCTGCTCGGCCTGGGTGCGCAACTGCTGGATCGTGCCGGTCATGGCGTTGAGATTTTGCGTCAACGCCTGCGCGGCACCGATCACCGTGCTTTGTGCGGCGGCGGCGCTGGGATTGGCAGCCAGCGCCTGCACCGCATTGGTGAAGGTGGCATAGATGCCGTCGAACGAGCTCGACGAGCCCGGCGTGCCGTAGATCGGCTGCAGCTCCTGGTAATATTGCGTGGCCAGATCGGCGTACGACGCGCCGGAGGTTTCCGTCCACAATTGGCTCTGCAGGAGCGTATTGAGATTGCGGTTGATGCCGGCGAAATCGACGCTGGCGCCGGAGAGCGGGCCGCTCGCCAGCGCGGTCTGATTGACGCTTTCCTCGACGTAGCCGGGCGTATTGGCATTCGCCACGTTGCCGGCGATGACCGACAGGCTCTTCTGCGTCGTGTTGACGCCGGCCAACGCCGCCGACAACGCCTGCGACAGTCCCATGGCTCTCGCCGTCCTCGCGGCCTAACGCCGGCGGCGCAAACGCGCGTCCGCGCCGCCCCGCCGCCCGCTCACTGAATCACTTGCAACAGGCTCTGAATCATCTGGTCCGCCGTCGTCATGATGCGGGCATTGGCGGAGTAGGCCTGCTGCGCCACGATGAGCTGGCTGAACTGCGTGGCGATGTCGACGTTGGAGCTTTCCAGCGAGCTGCCCTCGATGCTGCCGGTGGCGTTGAAAGTCGCCGGCCCGGAATCGGCGGTTGCCGCGTAGGCGCCGCCGTTGAGCGCCTGCAGCGAATTCTCGCCGTGGAACGTCGCCAAGGTGATCTCGGCAAGCGGAATGGTCTGGCCGTTGGTGAAGGTGCCGACCACCCGGTTCTGGCTGTCGACCGAGACCGATTGCAGCTGGCCGGCGGCAAAGCCGTTCTGCTGCAGCTGGCTGACCTGCGCCGAGGTGCTGGCGGTGGCGAACTGGGTCACCCCGTTATTGCCGAACTGGACCTGGACGGTGCCAAGGAGATCGCCGTTCACCGACAGGTTGGGCAAGGTCACGCCCGAGATCGCCGGGTTCATCTGGCCGCTGGCGTCGAACGTGAACGTCTGGCCGGTGTTCTGCCAGGCGACTTGGGTGCCGGTCGCGCCGCTGTTGGTCTGATAGAACAGCTGCCAGGCGTCGGTGCCGCCGCTCGCCGCGCTGGAGACCTTGGCCCAGCGGAAATCGACGTTCACTGGATTGCCTTCGGAATCGTAGGTGGTGATCGAGCCGCCGTCGATCGATTCGGCGTTGAACGTGGTCAGGTCGTTCCCGATCACCGCGCTGTTGGTCGGCAGCGCGCTGGTATTCTGGATGCCGAAATCGGCCGCATTGGCAGTGCCGCCGATGGCGACGCTCGAGGTCGAATCGGTCGCGGTCAGGTTGATGTCGCCGGTCGCATCGACCGAGCCGATGACGCCGGTCAGGCCGTGCACCGCCGTGGTCAAGCCGGCGAGCGTCGCCACTTGGCCGGCGCCGGTGCCGAACGCGATGACCTGCGGCGTGCCGCCGGCGACGCTGACGGTGAGCGTCTTGCCGGACAGCGTCGGGTCCTGGGTCAACAGGTCGGTCGGCTGGAACGAATTGTTGCCGCCGCCGAAGCCTACCGAGGCCGCGCCGCTGCCGCCGACCGTGATGCCGGCCGTTGCACTGGTGGCGGTCAGCACGATCTGGCCGCCGCTCAGCGTCGCCTGCACATTGGCTGGGCCGGAATTGATGGCGTTCAACAGGTCGGCCACCGTGGATGTCGGCCCCGCGGTGAAGCTCGTCGTGTTGGTGCCGTCGTTGACCGAGTAGACGTCGGTGTTGGTCAGAAGCGTGGAGCTGGTCAGCCCGGCCACGGTGCCGGTGCCGTTCGCCACCGCATCCGGCAGGAACGTGGCGCCGGTGCCGATGATCTGCGCGCCGGCCACCGGATTGGATTGGAATCCGGTCTGGTCGAGCATGGCGGTCGGCTTGCTCGGCAGGTTGAGCTGATACTGGATCTGCGTGGTCGCCTGTGCCGGAACGAAGTTGTTGTTGAACTGCAGCACCTGCGGCACGTTGCCGACCGGATTGCCGGTCGCGGCATCGACCGGGATGCCCATCAGGTAATAGCCGGCGCCGTTGACCAGATTGCCGTTGGCGTTGAGCTCGAAATCGCCGGCGCGGGTGTAGTCGCTCACGCCGTCGAACACCGGCTGGTTGTCGGTAAACCCGGTCGGCTTCGCCACCACGAAGAAGCCGTCGCCGTTGATCGCCATGTCGGTCGACACCGACGTCGACTGGATCGAGCCCTGCACCGTATTGGTGCCGCGCGAGCTCGCCACCACGCCGTCGGTGGTCTGCTGCGACGGCACCGCCTGCGACACCAGGTCGGCGAAGCTCGTGTTCTTTTCCTTGTACCCGGTGGTCTGCGAGTTGGCGACGTTGCCGGAAATGTTTTGCAGCGCGAACGACTGCGCCTGCAGACCAGCCACCGCGGTGGTCAATGCATCGAAGATACCCATGACTGATCTCCAACCTAAGCTGCGCGCCGCCGAGGCGCCTACGCGGGCCGTCGGCAAACTCTGTCCCGGCAGGCCTGGAGCAAGCGCTATGCCATGTGATTTATAACGCAATATCAAATACTTAGACGCCGGCGACGGATGGTGCGCCGGCACGCTTATGCCGCCTCCCGGCAGAAATTGCCGCGCTCAAGCAAGCGTGCTTAGTGTCGGCCGCACCGTTTGGACCAGGACTTCCCATGCGCTTTGAAGGCACTGCCGCCTACGTCGCCACCGACGATTTGAAGATTGCCGTCAACGCGGCGATCGCGCTGGAGCGCCCGCTCCTGGTCAAGGGCGAGCCCGGCACCGGCAAGACCGTGCTGGCGATCGAGGTGGCCAAGGCGCTCGGCGCGCCGCTGATCGAGTGGCACATCAAGTCGACCACCAAGGCGCTGCAGGGCCTCTACGAATACGACGCGGTGACGCGGCTGCGCGACAGCCAGCTCGGCGACGAGCGCGTCAAGGACATCCGCAACTACATCAAGCGCGGCAAGCTGTGGGACGCGTTCGCCGCCGACGAGCGGCCGGTGCTCTTGATCGACGAGATCGACAAGGCCGACATCGAGTTCCCCAACGACCTGTTGCAGGAGCTCGATCGCATGGAGTTCTTCGTCTACGAGACCAGCGAAACCGTCCGCGCCCGACGCCGGCCGATCGTGGTCATCACCTCCAACAACGAGAAAGAGCTGCCGGACGCCTTTCTGCGCCGCTGCTTCTTTCACTACATCCGCTTTCCCGATGCCGACACCATGCGCGCCATCGTCGAGGTGCACTTCCCCGGCATCAAGCAGCGCCTGGTTTCCGAAGCGCTGCGGCTGTTCTACGAGATCCGCGACGTCCCCGGCGTGAAGAAAAAACCATCGACCTCGGAGTTGCTCGACTGGCTGAAACTCCTGATGGTCGAGGACATCTCGCCCGAGACCTTGCGCGAGCGCGACCCCAAACGCCTGATCCCGCCGCTGCACGGCGCACTTCTGAAAAACGAGCAGGACGTGCACCTGTTCGAGCGGCTGGCCTTCATGGCGCGCAGAGAGGGGCGCTGACGGCCGAGGGACGCCGCGCGTTGCCGCAGCCCTCGATCACAGTTGCCAGCAGCGGTAGCCGGTCTCGGGCCTGCTGAAGAGCAGGCGCTGCTCGCGCACGATCAGCACAAGGTCAGCCGGATTGCGCAGGCGCCGACAAATGTCCTTGGCGATCTTCCTGTAAATCCTCGCCTCCGGATAGGGCGTCACGTTAAGGTCTTGGATAGCCCAGCGCTGAATGTTGATGACATTGGTGTTGTCCAAAGTGTGGACGACGTGCTCCCTGATTCCATCCGGCATGGAATCTCTGCCGCTGTCGTTTAAGTAGATTTCCCCCTCGGCGAGGTTTCCCGAGTAAAGCGCCGCCGACAGCCAGGAATCCCACAGATTGGCGAAGCTCAAGAGCGGAAGGCCGATGAACAACACGAGAATGCCGGCGTGATAGGGATTGCGGCCACTCCAGACTATATCGCGCCAGGAAAAGTCCTGCTTGCCGGTGAACAAAAGAATATCGAGCAGCGCCATCGCTGCAGTCCACGGCCAGACGACGTCGTTCCAGTCAAGTCCAACTGGCCCGAACATGGTCAAGATGAAGACATGCATGGCAACCGCGGCGATCAGCGATACGCGCCGGAAGCGGCGCGTCAGCAGCCCGACCGCGAACGCGATCTCGATGAACGGCGCGGCCACACCGAGCCAATGCAGCGCCGGCGCGGCCGCTGGAACGACATCGGTGATGGGCGACACGATCCAGGGAAATTCATTCTGCACGAAGTTGACGTTGATCTTCTGCAATCCCGAGAGCAGGTATGTGCCGGCCATGATCAGGCGGGCGATATTGAGCGCGCGCTTGCGGCCCGCGTAATCGTCGCTGTCCCAGGAAAATAGCGCGAGCGTGCCGAGCAGGGCGGCGTACAGGAAGACCCACGGCTGCAGCCGGGTCTGGTCGAGCAGGCAGAAAGCAACGAGCACGACGAGGAACGCCACGATGAATTTTTGCGGCCTGGGCGAGACGAGTATCGCCGCCGCAAGCACAAACAGGCCTGCGAACATCGCGTCCTCGAGCGCATGCCCGGCCCGCGGCAGGGCATCAAACACCGGCGCCAGCGGATAGGATCGCGGCCCGATCCAAAGATGCGGACTCAAGGCGAGACCGACACAAAACATCAGGACAACGATGACCTTGAGCCAGAAAATGCGGCTCGCGGGTCCAAACAGGAAGCGCCGGTTGACCGCGATTAATCGATAACCGATCGGCAGGACCGGACGGACCAGGGGAAAAGCCCCTACCCTTTCCGCGAATGCGAGTCTGCGATACTCAGCGGCGATTTTCAGGATCCCATCGGCGCCCCTGTACACTTGTCCGTCGCGGCCGATGACGTGGATGTCTTTCTCGACAGCCTCGCGCTTGAACGGCAGGCGCTTCTCGGCATGCATGTCGTGCAGGTCGAATTCGCCGCATTGCGACGAATGTTCGACGCGCCGCATGAGCGAAGCGCACATGGGGCACTTGCCGTCGTAGAAGACCGCGATTTTTTCGCCGGTTTGCTCTTCCATGGCGCCGTCGCATTTTTGCGGGCCACGTCCTCAGCGAGACCAGCTTAGCACGGCTTCGTTCCTCGGGAAATTCGCGATATGATACCCGCCAATCGTTCCGGAGGGGGCGCCATGACAAAAACGCATCTCACACGCCGCGCTGCATTGGCCGGCCTCGCTGGCTTCGCCGCGACCCGGACCGTCGCCCAGACCGCCGCCTGGCCGGCGCGCACCATCACCATCATTCATGGCTTTCCGGCCGGCGGCCCGTCGGACCTGATCGCCCGCACCCTCGCCGAGGGCTTGACCAAGGCGCTCGGCCAATCGGTCATCGTCGAGACCAAGCCCGGCGCCTCGGGCACGCTGGCGGCCGGCCAGGTGGCGCGCGCCGCGCCCGATGGCTACACGCTGATGGTCATTCCGTCCGGCCACGCCACCGCCGCGGCGACCTATGCGCATCTGCCGTACCGCTCGGTCGACGATTTCACCACCATCAGCCTGGTCGCCGAATATCCGTATCTGATGTGCACCAACGCGGCGAGCGGCATCAAAACCGTCGCCGAGCTTTTGCAGGCGGCGAAAACGCGAAAAACGCCGCTCCTTTTCGGCACGCCGGGCATCGGCTCCGGCCCGCAGCTCGCCATCGAGCTGTTCGCGCTCAAATCCGGCGTCAAATTCCAGCATGTGCCGTATCGCGGCAGCGCGCCCGCCTCGGCCGAGCTCCTCGCCGGCCGCCTCGATTTCATGATGGATCCGCCGGCACCGCTGATCGAGTTCGTGCGCACCGGCAAGCTCAACGCGCTCGCCGTCTCCAGCGCCAAGCACTACTTCGCGCTGCCCGACGTGCCCACCATTGCCGAAAGCGGCGTGCCGGGCTTCAACACCACCGCTTGGCAGGGCTTGATCGCGCCGGCCGGCCTGCCCGATCCGATCCTGCGCCGGCTCAGCACCGAAGTGGTGCGCATCGTCAAGGATCCGGCCACGATCGCGCGGCTGCACACGTTCGGCAACGAGCCGGCGGGATCGTCACCCGAGGAATTCAAGAAACGGCTCATTGCCGACATCGCGGTCTGGACCGCGCTCGCCGACCAGATTCATTTCGAGAAGATTTGAGGTCGGCCGAGGCTCAGGCGCCGAGGCCCGCGCTCTCGCAACTCTTCCGGAAGCTCGTTTCTGCGGCGCCATGCAGCTTTTGCTTCGCTGCCTGCTGCTGACAGCAACTCCGCACCTTGCTGTTCAACGCAGCTCCGTGAAGGCTGCCGGCTCCCGTCTTGCAATCAGCGCCGGCCGCGGCGCCCGGGCCGGCGGCGCTTTGCGCCAACGCGGCGCCTGCCAGGCAAAATGACGCGAAAACGATGGCAATGATCTTCATTGTCTCCTCCTGACTTCGGCCAAGTTTAGGAGGAGCGGAGGGCGCAGTTGCAGCAATCCCTCTGGTAATGAGACGACACCTATCGGTAAGGCGGCGATACGTCCCGGTAACGCGCGGAACCGGTCCCGCGATCCGGCAACGACGGCGCGGCCTGGAGGCCAGCCCGGATTTCGCCGCGCGCGAAATCCGGTTACGTTTTTTTAGATGCCGCGATTCCAGTAATCGTAATAACGCTCGATATTCATCGGCAGGAACGCCTTGTAGCTCGGCCACGCCTGGTATTTCGGCAGCGTGATGTCCTTGACCGCCTCGTCATAGCTCTTGCCGGCGTCCACTTCCTTCTTTACCGCGGCCGACAGATCCTGCAGGTACGCGAGCTGTTCGCGCGCGTTGTCCTTGGTGCCGGTCTGCTTGCCGCCGGGTCCCGGATGGCCGGGGATCAGCGTCTCCCAGTCGAGTGCGATCAGGCGCGCTAGGCCGGCCTCGATGTCTGGCACATAGGTGTCGGCCATGCCGCGGAACTGCACGCCCTGGATCGGCACCCAATCGACGGTGAACAGGATCTTCTCCTTGGGCAACCGCATCACCAGCGTGCTGTCGGAATGGTTCTTGCCGAGATAGAGCAATTCGAGCGAGGTGCCGCCGAGCGTGATGACGCGCTTGTCGTCGACCACCTGGTCGGGCACCACGACGTCCGGCCGCTTGAGTGCGGCGATGCGGTTCTTGGCGTTGCGCTGCGCGATGAAAGTCGCGCCGAGATCCTTGAACGGCTTGCCGCCGGCGGTGTGGTCGAAGTGGCTGTGGCTGTAGATCACGTATTTGATCGGCGCCTTGGTGACGGCCTGGATGGCGTCGATATAGGGCTTCGCCGGCCGGCGCAGGCTGATCGGATCGGTGGCGATCACGCCGGCGGGCGTCACCACGAACATCGACTGATGGCCGCCATAACGAAAGATGTAGACGTTGTCGGTCACCTTGGTGGTGGCGAACGGCGGCGGCGCGGCCGGCGCCGGCTGCCCTTGCGCCTGCGCCAAAGCCGGCGCGGTCCAAACGCTCGTTGCCAGCGCGGCCGCCAACACAACGCCCGCAAACCCGATGCGCATCATGACGTCTCCCCCTGATAATGTTGAACGATCGCCCTGCCCGGCGGATGGCCCAAGCAGTCCGGCCAAGCGTGCCGAAAGCACAAACCCCGCCGTAAGGCGTTTCATCCGTGCCGCAGCGATCCTGCCGAAGCCGGAGCGGAAGAGACAGCGGCAAACACGCGTTCGTGAAGGCACTGCGCGGGTATCGCCAAATAAACGGACCACCCCGGTGTTTCACCGAGACGATAACCTGCAACCAAGCGAGGCGACCATGAAAACGATGCTGCTCACCTCGGGTTTGGCCGCCGCCGTAATCGGCGCGGCGACCATGGCCGCGACCGCGCCGGCACAAGCGCAGAATTATCCATGGTGCGCCCAATACGCCATGGGCGACGACGGCGGCGGCACCAATTGCGGCTTCGTCAGCTACGAGCAGTGCATGACCACGCTCAGCGGCATGGGCGGCTTCTGCAACCGGAACACGCAGTACGTGCCGCCGGCCGGCCCGAGCGGCGAGCATCGCGCGCGGGTCCGCGCGCACAAGCATCGTTCATAGCGCCGATTGCGCCGCCGCGCGCGCCGCTTGCTTGCGCGGCGAATCCGTTTCGATCATCCTCGGCCTGCCGTGGTCCAGCCGAGGAGATCGACAATCCATGAGAGATAAATATGTCGTCGCCGGCGCGGCACGCGCCGCGGCGGCCACGATGCCGCAGGGATTCATCCGCTGGCGCTATCTGGCCTGGGCGCTGCTCGCGCTCGCGGTGATGATCGCGGCGATCCGGATCGGCAATCTCTGGTTCCTCGATTTCATGCACGTGTTTTCCAGCCTGCTGTGGACCGGCATCGATCTGTTCATGGGCTTCGTGCTCGGCCCGATCCTGCGCCGCGCCGACCTTGCGGTGCGCCGCGACGTGGTACGCCAGCTCACGCCGCGCACGCTGTTTCTGATGCCGACGATCTCGATCATCGCCGGCACCACCGGCTGGTTTCTCGCGGTCCGGCTCGGCTACGCGGCGCTGCCGTGGCCGCAATTCGGCTGGGTCGCGGCGGCGCTCGGGCTGGTGACGCTGATGACCATCCAGGGCCTGGGCTTTCTCACCCCGGTCAACGTCTTCGTCTGTCTCGAGCTGCAAAAGTCGAAGCCCGATCTGGCGAAGATCAGCCGCTGGATGAGCTTTTACTTTTACGCAGTGGCGCTGCAAGGCGCCATGCAGGTCGCCATCATCATCGTCATGACCCGCTTTCGCACCGGCTTTTGAGACCGCGCCGTCTCGTCCGGCTCGGGCCGCTCAGGCGGAACGGCGCAACGCGGGCAATTCCTCGTGCTCGGCGTCACGGTCGCTCTGCCGCCGCGAATAGAACGAGGCATTCTGCTCGCCGCGCAACGCCTCGCGCGTGAACCGGATGAGATGGTGCGCGACAAAACCCATGCCGAGCGCGGCGTCGAACTGGCCGCGGCGCAGCGCACGGCGGACAGCGCGCCAAAACGGCCGCCGGTAGTCCGCCAACACCCCGACGCGAACAACCAGGTTGAACACCAGCACCGCAGCGCTGTGCAGATTGTCGATCGTCAGCCTGCCGCGCGCGGGCGGCACGAGCCGGTTGGCATAGGTCGTCTCGACCTGATGGGCAAACCGCGCGAACAGCCGCTCGGGGTCGTACGCATGGGCGATGCAGCGCCGCCACGTCGCCAGCACCTCGTCGTAAGGGCGCAGAAAGCGCACGTTGCTTTCGAGCCCCTCGTCATCGGCAATCAGCCGGCCCTCGCTGCGCAGCCGGTCCCATAACGGCGTGCGCGGCAGCGCCTGCAGCAGATTGATGGTCAGGATCGGCACCTGCGAGCGATCGATGAAGGCCTTGAGCCGCGCTTCGGTATCGGCGCTGTCGGTGTCGAGCCCGAGAATGATGCCAGAGGTGACTTCGAGCCCGTAGCGGTTGAGCGTCTCGATCGCCTGCAGCATCGGCAGCGCGGCGTTCTGGTCCTTGCGCATCGCCTTGAGCGCGTCGATCTCCGGCGTTTCGATGCCGACGAACACCGTCAAAAACAGGGCCTCGCGCATCAGCGCCAGGATGTCCGTCTGCTTCGCGAGATTGAGCGTCGCCTCGCAGGCGAATTGCAGCGGATAGCCGCGGCTCTTCTGCCAGGCGATCAGATGCGGCAGCATCTCGCGCGCTGCTTTGCGATTGCCGATGAAATTGTCGTCGACAAAATAGACGACCGGCGGATGGCGGCGCTGCGCCACGATGGCGTCGAGCTCGGCGGTCAATTGCGCCGGCGTTTTGAGCCGCGGCTGGCGGCCATACAGCGCCGGAATGTCGCAGAACTCGCAGCGATACGGACAGCCTGACGAAAATTGCAGGCTGCCGAGCAGATAACGCTCGAGCCGGATGAGATGATACGCCGGCGCCGGAAAATCCTGCAGCGGCAGCCGCTCCCTGGTTTCGAACCGCGTTTGCACCGGCGGCGGCGCGACACTGACGTCGAGCCGCGCGATCAAACGGTCGGTGGCATCGCCGAGCTCGCCGATGTGCAGATAGTCGAAATCCGGGTAGAGCTCCGGCGCACCGGACACCGAAGCGCCGCCGAGCACGGTGACTTTTCCGGCCGCCTTGGCGCGCGCGGCAATGTCGCGCATCTGCCGGCGCTGCACGTGCATGCCGCTGACCATCACGACGTCGGCCCAGGCAAAGTCCGCGCTGCGCGCGCGAGCAATGTTCTCGTCGATGAAACGCACCGGCCAGGTTTCGGGCAAATAGGCGGCGATCAGCAGCAGTCCCTGCGGCGGCATGAACGCCCGCACCCCGCGCAGCAGCGGATAGGCGTGCGAAAACGTGCCAAACGACGGCGCGTAGGCAGGGAACACGCACAGGATGCGCCGCTCGCTGCTAATGTTCAAAATATAACGCATCGCAAATCTCGCCTGCAGCAGATCAAATAGTGCCTTCGCCGCGGGATATAAGGGTTGGGCACGGCAATGCTGCGGCAAATCTGCGCCGGCACGGCGGCTTATCCGGCCGCAGGCGCCGCGGCGTGCCGCCGCGCAGCGCTCAATCGGCCCGATGCTGCGGCTGGACGGCCGGGGCACTTTCCAGCACACTCGATTCCGCATCGCGAACCAAGCGAAGCCGATCAAACAGGATTGCCCCCGCAAGTGAGCAGCAAGTGAGCATCCGCCTCGAAACGCGCGTGCTGGTGACCGGCGGTGCCGGCTTTCTCGGCTCGCATCTGTGCGAGCGGCTGCTCGCTGCCGGCGCCACGGTGATCTGCGCCGATAATTTCTTCACCGGCACACGGCGCAACATCGAGGCGTTCCTCGACAACGGCCGCTTCCAGTTGCTGGATCACGACGTGACCTTGCCGCTCTACGTCGAGGTCGACCGCATTTTCAATCTCGCCTGCCCGGCCTCGCCGGTCCACTACCAGCACGACCCGGTGGCGACCACCAAGACCAGCGTACACGGCGCCATCAACATGCTGGGGCTCGCCAAGCGGCTCCAGGCCAAAATTCTGCAGGCCTCGACCTCCGAAGTGTACGGCGACCCGACCGTCCATCCGCAGGTCGAAAGCTATTGGGGCAACGTCAATCCGATCGGTCCGCGCTCTTGCTACGACGAGGGCAAGCGCTGTGCCGAGACCTTGTTTTTCGATTACCGCCGCCAGCACGATCTGCGCATCAAGGTGGCGCGCATCTTCAATACCTACGGGCCGCGCATGCACCCGAATGACGGTCGCGTGGTGTCGAACTTCATCGTCCAGGCGCTGCTCGGCCGCGACATCACGGTGTTCGGCGACGGCCTGCAGACGCGGTCGTTCTGTTATGTCGACGATCTGATCGACGGGCTCATCCGCCTCATGGATACCGCCGACGCGGTGACCGGGCCGGTCAATCTCGGCAACCCGGAGGAATTCGCCATTGTGGATCTGGCCAAGGCCGTGACCGCGCTCACCGGCTCGCGCTCGCGCATCGTGCATCGGCCGTTGCCGCAAGACGATCCGCGGCAACGCCGGCCGGACATCGCGCAGGCGCAGCGCCTGCTCGGCTGGAAACCGCAGACCGCGTTGCAGTCCGGGCTGACGCGCACCGTCGGCTATTTCGACGCGCTCTTGAGCGATGCGACGATCCGCCCGACGCTGCAGCAACAATTCGGTCTCGACGCGTGACCGCTGTTCTGGTCACCGGCGGCGCCGGCTATATCGGCAGCCACACCTGCAAGGCGCTGCGGCGCGCCGGATTTTTGCCGGTCAGCTACGACAATCTGAGCCGCGGCAACGCCGAGGCGGTGCAGTGGGGCGCATTGGAAATCGGCGAGCTCGCCGACCGCGATCGCCTCACTGACGTGATGACGCGCCACGACGTGAACGCCGTCATTCATTTTGCCGCGTTCGCGTATGTGGGCGAAGCCAACGACAATCCTGCCATGTACCATCGCAACAATGTCGACGGCACCGCGACCTTGCTCGAGGCGATGCGCGTGCGCGGCGTCGAAAAAATCGTGTTGTCGTCGAGCTGCGCGGTCTACGGCATGCCGCGTGCGGTGCCGATCAGCGAGGACAGCGCGATCGCTCCGATCAATCCGTACGGGGCGACCAAAGCGATTTGCGAGCAGATGCTCGCCGACTGCGCCGCGACCTCGGCGCTGAACTTCATCGCGCTGCGCTATTTCAACGCCGCCGGCGCCGATCCGGACGGCGAGATCGGCGAATGCCACGTCCCCGAAACCCACGCCATCCCGCTGCTGCTCGAGGTCGCCGCCGGAGAAAAACCGCACTTCACGATTTTCGGCGACGATTATCCGACGACCGACGGCACCTGCATCCGCGACTATATTCATGTCGCCGATCTGGCCGACGCCCATGTCGCGGCGTTACGCGCGCTGCACGATGGCGCCGCCAAAAACACCGCGTTCAATCTCGGCACCGGCCGTGGCGCGTCGGTGCGCGAGCTGGTCGACGCCGCCCGCGAGGTCACAAAACACCCCCTGCCCGTCCAGATCGGTCCGCGCCGGCCCGGCGACCCGGCGTGGCTCGTCGCCGACGCCAGCCGCGCCCACGAGCAGCTCGACTGGCATCCGCGCTACCGCGAAGTCGCCACCCAAATCGCCCACGCCTGGGCCTGGCGCCAAGGCGCCGGCCGAAGCTGGAAACGCATGCAGGCTCATCCAGGCCACGGCGCCTAGATCTCGTTCATGACCTGCGCATAAGACAACAGCGCGAACAGAACCGTGCCGCCGACGATGTTGCCGGCGAGCACTGGAAGGAAAAAGTCGAGCACCATGCGGTGCCAGGCCAGCTCGCCGTTGGCGATAAGCATGAATCCGTCCATGCTGCCGGCGACGATGTGGGCGGAGCCGCCTGCCGCGATCAGCCAGGTCATCAGCGCGATGACGAAGATCTGCGCGGCCTCGGCGCTCGGGATCAGCCACACCATCGCGGCAATCAAAAAGCCGGCGGAAATTCCTTTCAGGAACATCTCGATCACGCCGCCGTTCAGCACCGAGTGGCGGCTTATGTCGAGCATGGCCTGTTTCAGCTCGGGCGTAATGACCGGCGTAAAGCTGCAGAACAGCGCCGCGAACAGCGTGCCGGCGACGTTGGCGACAAGGACGATGCCCCACATCCGGGCCAGCATGCCGACGTTGCGCGGCGTGAGCTCGGCCATCACCGGCAGCACGACCGTAATGGTGTTTTCCGTAAATAGCTGCTGACGCGACAGCACCACCATGATGAAGCCGACCGAATAACCGAAGCTCACGATCAGCGGCCGCCACGGCTCGTCGGGCAATCCCAGCTGCAGGATCGCCTGCGCCAACAGCGAAAAGCTGATCGACAGGCCCGCCGCCAGTCCCGACCACCACAATGACGTGGCCGGCCGTACCATCTCCTGTTCGCCGTGCCGGCGCACCACCTCATAGATGACCGGCGTACGCGGCGACGATCGTTCCTCGATGTCCTCGATTTCGCCTTCGGTGATCTGTTGATTGTCGTCGCTGCCGTCGCGCCCGGCGCCGGCCGCGGACCGCCGCGGCTTATCATCTTTTTTGCGGGAACGGCGCGGCGCCATTGCTGCTTGTTCGCCCTCCGGCGCGTCATTCAAAGGATCGGCTGGCCTTAAACAATGGCCGGGCATCGGAACTGGTTCCGCCGGCCATGACCTTCATCGCGCTTGCGTTATTTCAACGCCGCCGGCGCCGATCCGGAGGCGCGGTAGCAGCGCAGGTGTCGACGTCCTGTGACGCACGTCACTTGCCGTGGCGGCCGCCATGCCCGCATGGATCAAGCGAATTTTCCATTCCATGTGGGGCGGCAATGATCGGAATTCTGAGTGTTACCAGTGTGGTGATCGGCCCGGCTTTGGCCTGGATGGCCGCTCGCCGCCCTGCCCATCGAAAAGTCATGGAAATATTCGGCGGGATTCTATTGATCGCCGGCTTCGCGCTGCTGGGCTACTCGCTGGACTGTATTGTCGGCCGGCCCTAGCTGCTGGGATTTCGGTTACGCAGTTGCAAGATTTATGAGGACACGCCCTAGACCCAAATCCCGATCAGCGCCGCGGCCGAGACCAGCGCCAGGAAAGTATTGACCAGGATCAGCACCAGGCCGGGGATGCGGCGCACATTGGGCGCCGGCGGCGGCGGGCCTGGATTGAGGTGACGCCAGATGGCGGCGCCGAAGCAGAAGATGCTGAACACAACCAGCATGCTCGCATCGGCCTGCACCAGCCATTTCGGCAGCACGCCGGTGAGCAAGGCGTGGGCGCCGATGCCGCTCGCCAGCGAGAACAGTCCGGTGCGCACCCAGGACGCATAGGTGCGCTCGGCCGCCAGAATGGTGCGGTCGGCCGCGAGGCGCGTGGTCTGATCGGCGCTGCTTTCGACCTGGGCGGACGACTTCTCCAGCTCCTTGGCGCTGTCGGCGATGGTGCGGCTGTGCTCGGCCACCGCTTTGGTCGTCTGCTTGATCGCGGCCTCGCCGCTTGCCGCCTTGCCCGCTGCTGCTTGCGCCATCGCTCGCCTCCGACGCAATAACGTCGGCCGGTGCGGACGGTTCAACCCGTCGGGCGCGCTGCAACCTCACCGGCGCGACTTTCCAACCAGTCTGTAGTTGGGGCGAACGGTCTTGGTCGGCGTGATGGAGGCCGAAACGCCGCGCCGCCTCGCCTCGGTTTTCAGGAAAGCGATCAAGGCCTGGAGCGGCCCGGTGATCCGGCGGCGGCTCGAATGATAAAGAAAGAAACCGGATAGCCGCGGCGACCAGTCCTCCAGGATCGGCACCAGGCGTCCGCCGGCGATATGCGGCGCAATATAGTCGTACAGCAAATAGGCCAGCCCCATACCGTCCAATACGGCCTGAATGGAGAGATCGATATCGTTCACGATCAGCCGGCCGCCGACCTCGGCGCGCAGTTTCTTGCCGTTCCTCTCGAATTCCCAGCCGAAGATCGCGCCGTTCGGCAACCGGTTGCGGATGCAGTCGTGCGCCTTCAGATCGCGCGGCGTCTTCGGCAGCGGGTGGCGCGCCAGGTAGGCCGGCGCCGCGACCACGAGAAACCGCACTTCGCCCATGACCGGCACGGCGATCATGTCGCCTTCGACCTGCTCACCAAGACGAATGCCGGCATCGAATCCACCCTCCACGATGTCGGCGGGCATTTTCACCACGGCCACGTCCAGATTGATCCCCGGAAATTCGTTCAAGAACTGCGCCATGACCGGGCCGATCAGGAAACTGGCCACGGGCGGCTGCACCGCGATGCGCAACTGTCCGATCGGGCTTTGCCGGTAATGATTGACCTCGTCGATGGCGGCGCTCAGATCGCCGAGAGCCGCCTGGACGCGGTTCACAAAACGACGGCCGGCCTCCGTCAAAGTGACGCTTCGGGTCGTTCGGTTCAGGAGCCGGACGCCCAGGCGCTCTTCGAGCGCCCGCAAGCTTTGACTGAGCGACGAGCGCGAGACGCCAAGCTCGATCGCCGCCTTGGTGAAGCTGCGTTGCTGAGCAATCGCCGCAAAGGCCGACATTTCGGCAAATTCGGTCCCGCGCATTGTTCTATCCGGCTGAACAGCCCGTTCTGATAATAGCAGATTATCGTACACTGAAATCGCGTCTAGTCATTCGTCCGGGCAGCCGAACGAGGGCGACATGGCCGGAAATCGCAAGAAATTCATCGGGGCGTTCTGCGTGGCGCTTGGCGTTGCGCTGGCGTTTTTCGCAGCCCCGTCATTGCAGGCACCGATCGCGCAAGAGGCGCCCGGATTCGCCGGCAACAAGGTCACGCATTTGATCACGGCCGATTTGGCCGGCGTGCCCAATCGTCAGGTCATCGCCAACATTTACGAGGTGCCGGCGGGCGCCATGGTGCCTCGCCATTGGCATCATGGCGACGAGTTTCATCTCGTGTTGTCAGGCGAGTGGGCCGCCGAAGTGCAGGACCGGCCGATCCACGTCATGAGGCAAGGCGATGCGCAATATGTCGAGCGCGAGCACTGGCATGGCGGCAAGGTCGTGAGCCAGACGCCGCTGCGGCTGCTCGGTCTGATGATCGTCGAAAAGAACAAGCCGGTGATCGAAGTGGTGAAATGATTTGGCGCATGCGGGCGGATTCGCCGAAGGCGCCATTTGCCGTACGCGGCTCCTCACCGTGCCGAAGGCGCCATTTGCCGTACGCGGCTCCTCACCGTGCCGAAGCCGCGAGCGCTTCGCTCACTCACCGGTCCGCTGCGAATCGTGCGGCTGCGGCTCCGGGGCTTCATCGATGCGCGTTTCGCGCGGCACGATGGGTGCGGATGGCGCGGCCTCCGGGGCGCCGCCGTCGGCCTGCGCTGCACCGGCGCCGCGCTGCGCCACCTCGCGCGCCTTGGCGCGGCGCTCGGCGGCGGTGGCGGTAAGCCGCTTCGTCCAGACCCGCAGCTGCGCGGCGGCACGGCCGAAGATACCGCCGGCCCAGACCAGCTCGAACGGCGTGAACTTGCGCCAGGTTTCGTCGCCCTCGACGATGGCGCGGGCGACGATGTTGCCGGCCATCGCGGTGGTGTCGAGGCCGTGGCCGCCAAAGCCGCTGGCGAGCCACACGCCGGGGCCGAGTTCGCCGATCTGCGGCATGCGATGCACCGTGTTGCCCAGCGTGCCGTTCCAGGCATGCTCGACCTCGACGCGGCCGAGCCGCGGATAGGTTTTGGCGATGTCTGCCGTGAGCGCGGCGCGATAGCGCAGCGGATTGCGCTGCCACACCGTGGCGCGGCCCGACCACATCAGCCGGTCGCCGCCGACGATGCGGTAGTGGTTGTCGGCCAAGTCGGTGTCGCTCACCGCGCCGCGGTAGTTGACCGCCGCGGTCAATCGCTCGCGCTCGATCGGCGCAGTGGTGATGATGTAGGTCGTGATCGGCACCAAGGTCGCAGCGACGCGCGGCAGCAATCCTTTGAGCTGGACGTTGCCGGCGAGCACGACATGGCTCGCGCGCACCCGCGCCGCCGGCGTCGAGATGCGCTTGCGCACGCCGGTCGGATCGATCGCCAGCGCCGGCGTGTCTTCGAAGATGCGGGCGCCGTCGCGTTCGGCGGCGGCGGCAAGCTTGAGCGCATAATTAAGCGGATGGATGGAGATGGCGCGCAAAAAATGAATGGCGCCGAAATAGCGCTCGCTGCGCAGAAACGCGCGCACCCGTTCGGTCGGCCAGCCCTCGACCTCGCAGCCGAGATCGCCGAGCAAGCCGATGGTGCGAAACAGGTCGTCGCTGTCGTCCGTCTTGGAAACGTAGAGCCAGCCGGGTTCGGGATCGATGCCGTCGGCGCCCTCGGCCGCGATGGTGTCGCGCACATAGTCGAGCCCGGCCTGCGCCAGCGCCCACAGGTCCTTGGCGTGCTCGAAGCCGACGCGGGCCACGATCTTCTCGGCATCGGCCGCGAAGCCGGGCAGCACAAAGCCGGTGTTGCGGCCCGAGGCGCTGCCGGCGAGCCGGCCTCCCTCCAACAGCGCCACCGACCAGCCGCGCCGCGCCACCTCGCGCGCCGTGGTCAGCCCGGCAAGCCCGCCGCCGACGACGCAGACGTCGACGTCGAGGTCGACGGCAAGCGGCGGCCGCGCCGCCACCGGCAGCATGGTCGCGGCGTACCAGGAACCGCCGTAAGCGGCGCGGTCGGCTTGTTCGCTCATGCGTGTGGGTGTGGTTCTCGTCGCGCTTAACCGCGGCATGCTAGACTCGTGCGGGCTGGAAAGCGACATTTGCCGCCATGCGCCGCCTGATGCTGTTGCGCCATGCCAAGACCGAACGCGCCGACCCCGGCGCGCGCGACCGCGACCGCAAGCTGACCAAGCGCGGCCGCGCCGATGCGCCGCTCATCGGCGCCTACATGGTGCGCCACGGCCTGGTGCCCGACCTTGCGCTGGTCTCGCCGGCCGAACGGGCGCGGGAAACCTGGCAGCTGGTGGCGGCGTCCTTCGCCAAGGCGCCGCAGGCGGTCACCGACGAGCGCATCTATAACGCCACCGCCGACAAGCTCATGACCGTGCTGTCGGAGCCGCGCAGCGCGCGCTCGCTGTTGGTGGTCGGGCACAATCCGGGCATTCACGACCTTGCCGTCGAACTCATCGCGTCGGGCGAGGTCGAAGCGCGCGAGCGCGTGGCCGAAAAACTGCCGACCTCGGGGTTTGTGGTCGTCGATCTCGCCTTCGATGATTGGCAGCTGTTGCATGCGCATGCCGGCCGGCTCGATCGCTTCGTCAGTCCGCGCCTGATCGCCGCCGCCACCGAATGAGTTTTCCGCCGCACGGGGCTTGAGCCATGTACAAGCGCATCCTGGTGCCGATCGATCTCTCCGATGTCGAGCTCGCCAAGCCGGCCATCGCCAGCGCGCTGATGATGGCGCAGGACGCAGATGGCATCGTGCGCCTGATCAACGTGCTGCCGCAGACGCCGGTGATGCTTGCCGAATACGTGCCGCCGGATTTCGAGGCGCAGCAGCGCGCCGCCGCCGAGGAGGCGATCGCCATCGTCGCCAAGGAAACCGCGCTACCGGCGGAGCGCATCTCGACCGCGGTGCGGCAGGGCCCGGTCTACCGCGAGATTTTGGACGAGGCGCATGCCATGGAAGCGGACTTGATCGTGATGAGCTCGCACCGCACCGGCATGCGCACCTACTTCCTCGGCTCCAATGCCGGCCACGTCGTGCGCTACGCCGCCTGCTCGGTGCTGGTGGTCCGGCAGCCGACGGAGACGTGATGAAATGCTTAGGCAAAGTATGACGGCTAAAACGAGAGGTAAGCCATGCCGCTCCAGATAAAACCGCTGTCGCCGGCTTTGGGCGCCGAAATTTGCGGCGTCGACCTGCGCGACGAATTGTCGGCCGAAACGGTCGCCCAGATCATCGACGCCTGGCACGAGCATCTCGTGTTACTGTTTCGGGACCAGGAGCTGTCGGAGGACGATCAGATCCGCTTCGCCCGGCATTTCGGCGCGCTGCAGAAGCGCACGCGGCCGCCCGAGGCGATCAACGAGTTCGGTCACACCAAATATCCGGACTTGACCATGCTGGTGTCGAACATCCGCGACAACGGCAAGCTGATCGGCTCGCTGCCCGACGGCGAGATGCATTTCCATTCCGATCAGTGCTATCTGGAAAAACCCGCCGCCGGCACCTTCCTCTACGCCATCGAGGTGCCGTCGCAGGGCGGCGATACGCTGTTCCTCAACATGTACAAGGCCTACGAGACGCTGCCGGCGGACATCAAGGCGCGCATCGACGGCCGCAAGGCGCTCAATGCCTATCTCTACGACTCGACGACGCGCGCGGCGAACGGCCAAAAGGTCGATTTCACCGCGCATCCGCATTACGTGCAGCCGATCGTGCGCACCCATCCGGCGACCAAGCGCAAGGCGCTCTACGTCAACCGGCTGATGACGTTCACGGTCGAGGGCATGGACGACGACGACGGCAGCGCGCTGCTCACCGCGCTGTTCGACCACATGGAGCGCGACCAGTTCATCTACGCGCACCACTGGCGCGTCGGCGACCTGGTGCTGTGGGACAATCGTTGCACGCTGCACGCGCGCACCGACTTTTCCGACCAGGAGCGCCGCATGCTGCGGCGCTACGTGGTCATGGGCGACCGCGTGGTCTGATTATTATCATTTCGCAGGGTGGGCAAAGCGAAGCGTGCCCACCGTTTTTGATATGAAGCAACCGCGTGGGCGCGGCGCCTGACGGCGCCTTCGCCCACCCTACGTGGCTATGTGACTGTCGAGCGTCTCAGCCGCAGATCCAAACCCAGCCGAGCGGCGTCCATTGCCAGCACGGGCCGACGCCCGGGCCCCACCAGCGGCCGTGCCAAAAGTGCCGCCCGCCGCCGCCACGGACGATCACGCGGCCGCCACCGCGGCCGCCGCGGAAGTGCGCGCCGCCGCCACCATGCGCGACGCCGGCACCGTGTCCGCCACCGCCACCGTGCCCACCGCCGCCACCATGGCCGCCGCCGTGCGCGGCCATCGCGGGCGTATAGCCCAATGTCGCTGCGCCGAATCCAGCCACCGCTGCGATGGCGGCAATGGCGAGCCCGCGAGTCAATAATTTGCGAAATTTCAGCATGTCATGCCCCGTTGCCTGTTAGACGCGCGGCAGCTTAGGGGCGGCGCCTGCTTTCAGCAAGAGGCATACGCCGCGCCATCAAACAATGATCATGCGCGCCGTATTCGCCATCGGCGAACGATGCAGCTATCCGGCGAGCGCCGCCAAAATGCGTGCCCAGCTGCGGATGCCCTTATGGAAGCATTTGAGGTCGTATTTCTCGTTCGGCGAATGCACGCGGTCGTCGTCGAGCGCAAAGCCGACCATCAGCGTGTCCATGCCGAGCACGGCCTTGAAGTCGGCGACGATCGGGATCGAGCCGCCGGCGCCGACCGTGACGGCCTTTTTGCCCCACTCCGTGGCGAGCGCGGCGCGCGCCTTGGCCAGAGCCGGATTGTCGAACGCCACGGCGAACGGCGGCGCGCTGGTGTGATTGCCGAACTCGACCTTGCAGTCGGCCGGCACGCGGGCGCGGACAAAATCGCGGAAGGCGGTGCGGATTTTTTCCGGATCCTGGGTGCCGACCAGGCGAAACGACACCTTCGCGCTCGCGCTGCCGGGAATGACGGTCTTGGCCCCCTCGCCGGTATAGCCGCCGATGATGCCGTTGACCTCGGCGGTCGGCCGCGTCGAGACTTGCTCGATAAGAAGCCGGCCCTGCTCGCCGGCCGGAATTTTCAGCCCGATCGGGCCTAAAAATTTTTCCGGCGTCAGGCCGAGCCCGGCGAGATCGGCTTTGATGTCGGGCGGCAGCTCGGGCACGCCGTCATAAAAGCCGGCAATCGCGACCGAGCCGTCCGGCTTGTGCATCGCCGCAAGAATATCGGCCAGCACATGGATCGGATTGCGCGCCGCGCCGCCAAACAGGCCGGAATGCAGGTCGCGGTCGGCGCAGGTGAGCCGCACCTCCTCGTAGACCAGGCCGCGCAGCGAGGTCGTGATCGACGGCGTGTCGGCGTCCCACATGCCGGTGTCGCAGACCAGCGCCAGGTCGCGGCGCAATTCGGAGGCATTGTCGCGCACGAAGCCGAACAGGTGTTTGGAGCCGCACTCCTCCTCGCCCTCGATCAGCATGGTGATGTCGAGCGGCAGCGCGCCGGTGACCGCTTTGAACGCGCGGCAGGCCTCGATGAACGTCATCGCCTGGCCTTTGTCGTCGCAGGCGCCGCGCGCCACGATGATCTTGCGCCCGCCGTCGAGCGTCTCGAGCCGCGGCTCGAACGGCGGCGTGGTCCACAGATCGAGCGGATCGACCGGCTGCACGTCGTAATGGCCATAGAACAGGACGCGCGGCGCACCGCCGTTTGCTGCACTGCGAGCGCCGCCGTTGCCGGATGGCGCCGCTGCCTGGCCGACCACGACCGGATGCCCCTGCGTCGCCCGCACGCTGGTGTCGAAGCCGAGGCTGCGCAGGTCGGCGGCGACGTGATCGGCGGCGGTCCGGCACGAGCTCGCAAAGGCGGGATCGGTCGAGATCGACTGAATGCGCAAAAGCGCAAACAGCCGCTCGAGGCTGGCATCGAGATCGCGGTCGACGCGGTCGAGGACCGCCGGCAAAGCGTCCTGAGCGTTCATGGCATCACCGTCTGCATGCATTGAGAGAATGGATCGACCTGAAAATAGTCATCCAAAACCTCTTTGCATGCGGCTGTCTGCCTCACAAGCGTTGCAAGTTTGGATCATTATCGGCTTGACACCACAAGCCCCTAGGAGTAGATGATGCAACGCAACAGTCAAGAGAAATCGGCTGACGCTGGCGCGCCCGTTTGGCTGGACTCCCAGCCACCGTCTCAGTCCGCTATTGTTTTGGGTACCGCCCTTACCGGGCAGTCGCCGAGCGTCGTCTCACGCTCTGCCGGATACCGGATGATCGAGTCCCTCGAAATCGAAAATTTTCGCCCGTTCAAAAAGGCCGAATTGTCCGGTCTAAAGCGGGTTAACATTGTCGTTGGTGACAACAGCAGCGGCAAGACCGCCTTTTTGGAGGCCATCTTTTTAGCGTCCGCTTCTAACCCGCAGATTCCAATTACATTGAGACAATGGCGTGGGCTTGAGGCCTCACCCATTGGCACTACAACAGACGTTTATGATGCTCTTTGGAACAACCTTTTTAACAACTTCGATAGAAGCAAGACTATCAATATTGCCATGCATGGTTCCGAGAACGATTCGCGCTCCTTGGCAATGTTTTTTCGACAGGAGGCGGAGCTTACTCTTCCATTAAAACAGAATGGCGGTGCGACCGGCGAGCTAAAGCCGTCAACAGGAATATACCAACCTTTCGTGTTCCATTGGAAATCGCCCGCCACTCCCGATGTGATCTTGACTATGAGAAGCACGGCGAGCGGCCTTCAAGTTGAGGGTATAATGCATGAATCCAGCATGCGCAGCGCCTTTATTCCGGCCCACGCACAAACGTCAAATCAATACACCGCAAACCTATTTTCATCCCTCAGCAAGCAAAATAAAGAATTGGAATTTGTTTCTGCGCTTAAACTGCAATTCCCTTCCATACAAACAGTGTCAGTAGAACTTGAAGCCGCGGCATCAGCCATATTTGTCTCTCTGCCGTGGTTGAAGCAAAAGATTCCGCTGGCTCTATACTCTAATGCGGCGAGCAATCTCGCATCTATTCTGTTAAACATTTCAGCCTCTCCGCGCGGAATAGTATGCGTGGACGAAATTGAGAATGGCTTTCATTATAAAAGACATAGTTCCGTATGGGAGCAAATCTACAACTTTGCTGACGTTTATGAGACGCAAGTGTTCGCTACCTGCCATAGTTTGGAATTTTTGAGAGCAGGCGTTCCTGTTGTGCGCAAAAATCACGGGGATTTTTGTCTCATCCAGGTGCTTCAAGAGGGGGGAATTAGCCGTGCTAGAATAAATCAAGGTCTGGATGCGGCGGATGCCATCGAGCATGGGCTGGAAGTGCGAAGCTAAATGGCTATTACCTTAACCGAGGAACTTGTTCTTCTATGTGAGGGGCAAGCCGACAAAGCTTTCTTTACGACGCTGTTGCGGGAACGCAGTGCAATGCCCAAATTTAATATTCCTTTTCCCGAATCTAGGGCGGAATTAGAGGATGGTAGGGAGCCCCTAGGGGGGCGCGATAATTTTGGCGTGATGCTGCGAGCGATCCGTGTGCCGCTTGGATTCCGCAACGTTAAGGGCGTTCTGATTGTTGCCGACAGCGCAGATAATCCCGAAAAGACATTCGAACTTATTTGTGATCAGATAAAGATGGCGCCCGGATATGAAGTGCCGGGCGCACTTTGCGAACTGTCAGAACGAACGGACACGAGCCCTCATGTCGGTGTAATGACTATACCAGACGAAAGTAATCCTGGAGGTATTGAAACGGTGTATGCGCGAGAAATTCTTGAAACTCGCGATTGGTTGGCTGGATGCATAAAGTCTTTTTTGTCCTGCGGTGAAATTCACGCGCTGGATTGGCCCCCCGAGAAAGCTGACAAGGCACGTTTCCATTCGATGGTTGCTGCCATTTATGAGTCCGACCCAAGTCGTGCAGCGTCCATGATCTGGAAAAGGCGTGGCGCTACACTTCTAATGGATATTAATGCCCAGTGCTTTGACTCAATTGAACAACGATTAAGGTCTTTTGCGTCTCAGGTTGGATAAGGACGCGCCAAATTATGAAGAAACCAAACGACGAGTTCTTTGGCGAAGAGGAAACAAAGCGGCGTGTTGCCGCGGCCTTACGTGGCGCTCGCATTGCCGGCGCCCAGCATAAGGAAACTGTGACTCCGACGCGCACCAAGCCGCAACGGAAGAAACGCAGAAAAGCCAAGCCGTAAGACCGGCAAGAGTCATTGCGTATTTGGTTTTGGGGAGTTTTCGACTCTATCGGCCCATTGGCCCAGTCGCTCGGCAAGATAACGCGCGCCACTCGGTTCGACAGAAAACTCAAATTCAGCATCATTCACATCGCGAAACCGAAAAAGCACCAAGTGCCGGTGCAAATCGCTATTGAATTCGCATTCACGTAGAGGAATTGCCGTCCATGCCTCGATCCCCGATTCTGGCCGACTCCTTAGTGACTTTAGTTGATGCGCGTAAGACGGAAAAATGCGTGCTAATGCCAAAATGTCGGATTCTCCCAATAGCAATTCAGTCTTTTGATTGCCCTCTTCCCGCACTAGAGCGAAGTTTGCCCCGCGTCGCTCGATTTGTAGGTCTACATATTCGGGCTTTTCCGTCATGGCTTATGTCTCGCTTTTTTGCGCCAGCGCATGAAACGCTTCGCCTGCGCTCTAAAGTTTGGCTTCGCCAGTTCCCCGATACGTGAGACGCTTGCCAGCCGCGTTTTTCACAGCAAGCGTCGCACGTTCGCCATCGTTGAAACCAAGCGCAACGCGGTGGTTATATCGCCAATCGTATTCCGCCAAGTATCGGTGCAGATGCTTCTCTGCGCAGTGCTGGTAGATGCCGCGCATACCTTTCTTGAAGATCGAAAAGTAGCCTTCGGCGGAATTGGTATGGACCGCCTCGCCATCGTCATAACGCACGTATTCGTCGGCCGAATGCGTCACGGCTTTGTGGGCGTCGAAATGCTGATCGGAGCCGGTATACAGCTTGCTTTCGTCGGTATGCAGCCGGCTTTCCTTGGCGATGTTTTCGCGAACGATCTTGGTCACGGTTTCCTTATCCGCAACCGGAACATGGAACGTGCGGACGTTGCCGCCGCGCTCTACAAGCGCCAAGATCGGCCGACGATTGCGCGGGCTCTTTTTGGCGTAGCGGAACGGCTTGCCGCGAACATTGCTCGCCTTCGGTTCGTCAGGTTTGCCGTAATAGGTCTCATCCGCCTCGACGATGCCGCCGCTGCCGCCGAGCGGCGCTAAGCCCCCAGCACGCATGGCCTCACGAATGCGATGCGCCATGAACCAAGCGGCCTCGTAGGTGATATCCAGCGTTCGGTGCAGCTGGTGCGCCGATACGCCTTTTTTCGAACTGCACATCAAGTGGAAGGCTTGCAGCCACTTATGCAGTGCGATCTTGGACCGCTCCATGACAGTTTTCATAGTGACGGTGAAATCCTTCCGGCATTCCTTTTCGGCGCAGCGGTACACGCCGGGCCGCTTGGTCGCATAGGCATGGTTGATCGTGCCGCAATGCGGGCAGACTGGGCCATCCGGCCACAGGATCGCCTCTAGGTGCTTCCGGGCCGCGTCGTCACTGCGGAAATGCGGAGCGGAGAAAATGTCCATGACTGAACCTACTTTATCTCGGCCTCAACGGCCGCATGAGCCAGTTCCGTTGCGAGTGAGCGTGCTACCTTCGCCGACATCCGCACAGGAATTTGCTGAGGCAGTGGCCCGTGATCGGGCAGAACTAGAAAAAGAGCGATTTCTACACCGCCATTTACGGATCGGGCTGATGCGCGCTGCGCTGTGCCTAAATCGAATGGCGGGTCGCCTTCGAAACGAACTATCCCAGCCATGACACCCATCCCTCGATTATGGGCGAATACTACACTTTGGGGCTTGTGGTGTCAAGCCGATAATGATGCAAGTTTGCAACGGTTGGCGGTGTTTTGCGCGCCGAGATGCGACTCTGCGGCCCCATTGCCTTGACACAGTGTTGCCGCACGGCGTTCCATTAAGGCGAACAACCCGCCACAGAGCGGGGGGGAACGGGGCGTGGGGCAAGAACAACAGGATCAGCTGCCCGCAATTGCTTTTTCCCGGCCGACGCTCGTGCGAGCCGAGGCCTCGACGCATTTGACGAGACCAAGCACGCCGTTGCGGCGGACATGTTGGGTTTGAGGGCAGTTCTGGATGGCCTATCCGATCACTGATATCCGAGCCATCGGAACGGAGGTTGCCGGGGTCCTCAAATCCGAGGGCATTCGCACCACCCTTGGGCTCCTGCGCGCCGCCAAGACGCCGAAGCAGCGGCTGCGCATCGCGGCGCGGATCGGCGCCGACCCCAAACAGGTGCTCGACTGGGCGACCGCGGCCGATCGCATGCGGGTCAAGGGCATCGGCTGGGAATACGCCGAGCTGTTGCGCGTCGTCGGCGTCAAGACCGTGAACGATCTGCAATTCCGCAATCCGCAGCACCTGGTCGAAAAGATGCGCGAAGCCAACAAGCGCAAGCTGGTCCGCCTGTTGCCCAAGGAAAGCACCGTCGAGCGCTGGATCGAGAACGCCAAGAAGCTGCAGCCGCTGATCCGGTATTAGTCAATAAACCAACCATTTCGATCGCTTCGCGCCGACTGCTTCTTTGCTATGATGGCGCACAGCGATGCCCGGACCTTCCGCCAGCAATGTGATCGAGCCCGGGACGGCCGCCGGCGACGCCGTCATGGCGCGGCTGCGCGACGGCCGCCGGACGCTGGTCATGGGCGTGCTCAACGTCACGCCGGATTCGTTCTCCGACGGCGGCCGCTTTCTCGATCCAGCCGAAGCGATGATGCAGGCAGAGCGGCTCCAGGCCGAAGGCGCCGACATTATAGATGTCGGCGCCGAGTCGACGCGGCCCTATGGCGGCGCCGAGGCGGTCGCGGCCGACGAGGAGCGGCGCCGGCTCGAACCGGTGCTCGCGAACGTCATAGCGCTCGGCCTGCCGGTCTCCATCGACACCATGAAAGCCGGCGTCGCCGCCTGGGCGCTGCAATGCGGCGCGGCCATGGCCAACGACGTCTGGGGCCTGCAGCGCGATCCCGACATGGCGCGTGTCGTTGCCGAGCACGGCGCGCCCATCGTCATCATGCACAACCGCGATGCCGCCGATCCGGCGATCGACATCATCGCCGAGGTGGCCGACTTTTTCTCGCGCTCGCTGGAGATCGCCTGGCGCGCCGGCATCCGCCACGACCGCATCGTGCTCGATCCCGGCATCGGCTTCGGCAAGACGCCGCCGCAGAGCATGGCCTGCATCGCCCGCTTGCGCGAGTTCGCCGGCTTCGGCATGCCGCTTTTGGTCGGCGCCTCGCGCAAACGCTTTATTCACTCCGTGACGCCGTCGACACCGACCGAGCGGCTCGGCGGCTCGCTCGCCGCGCATCTGTTGGCGGTCGAGCACGGCGCCGCCATGGTCCGCGTCCACGACGTGGCGCCAACCGTGCAGGCGCTGGCGGTCGCCGCCGCAATCAGGCACGCGCGATGAGCGATTGCGTGTTCGTCAAAGGTTTGGTGCTGCACGCCTATCACGGCGTGATGCAGCACGAGGCCAAGGTCGGACAGACGTTCCGGCTCGACCTGACGCTGGCCATCGATCTCGCCGAGGCCTCGCGCAGCGACCAGCTCAAGCACACCGTATCCTATGACCTAGTGGTCAAAGCCGCGAGCGAGGCGTTCGTGGCGCGCCGCTATCGGCTGGTCGAAGCGGCCGCCGGCGCCGTGGCCGACGCCGTGCTGGCGCGCTTTGCGCAGGTCCAAGCCGTCGCCGTCACCGTGCACAAGCCGCACGCGCCGATCGCCGCCACCTTCGACGATGTCGGCGTCACGATCGAGCGGACGCGCGCTGCCCGCGAGCGGCGTTGACGGCGGCGCGCGCCGTGGCCGAAGCCTTCATCGCGCTCGGCGGCAATGTGGGCGACGTGCGCGCCACCTTCGATCGCGCCATTGCGCTCCTCTGCGACGACGGCGCGGTACAGCTCACGGCGCGCTCTTCCGATTACCGCACCCCGCCCTGGGGTGTGACCGACCAGCCGGCCTTCATCAACGCCTTGATTGCGGTCGCCACTGCGCTTTCCCCGCATGCGCTGCTGACGCGCATGCAGGCCTGCGAAAGCGCGCTCGGCCGCGACCGCGAGCACGAGCGCCATTGGGGACCCCGCCCGATCGATCTCGATCTGTTGGCCTACGATGACGTGACGCTGCACGATCCCGACTTGATGCTGCCGCATCCGCGCTTGTTCGAGCGCGCTTTTGTTCTGGTGCCGCTTGTCGAGATCGCGGCGGACCATGTGATCGCCGGCATCCGCGTGCGCGATGCGCTGGCGCGCGTCGACGCCGGCGGTATGGAAAGGCTTCCGGCACGTTAGCTTTTGTCGGGCTAAGCATGTTGGCCGGCCGCCCTCCCCGTGGCATTTTGCCGGTATGGCCGAACCCGAAGCACCGCTGTCGCTCGCCGCGGACTTTCCTGCCGCAACGCGCGAGGATTGGCGCAAGCTGGTCGACGCCGTGCTCAAGGGCGCACCGTTCGAGCGGCTGGAAAGCAAGACCGCGGACGGCCTGACCATCGCGCCGCTTTACCCGCGCGCGGCGGACGCGCATGCGCTCGCCGGCCGCAGGCCGGGATCGGCGTGGCGCGTCATGCAACGGGTCGATCACCCCGACCCGGCCGCCGCCAATGCGCAGGCTCGCGACGACATGGACAACGGCGCCACCGGCCTCACGGTGGTCATGGCTGGCTCTCTTAGCGCCGATGGCTATGGACTGGCCGATACAGCCGAGACGTTTGCGCGCGTGCTCGACGGCATCGATCCTGCGGGGGGCAGCCTCGACATCGATTTGCCGCCGTTTGCCCGCGAGGCACCGCAGCACCTTGCCGAGGCGGTCAAGCAGCGCAGCGATCCGGCCGCGGCCCATATTCGTTTCGCCTACGATCCGCTCACCGCCGTCGCCATGAGCGGACGGATGCCGCTGCCGTGGCGAGAGACCGCGCCGCTGATGGCGCGGCTGATCCGCAACCTCGCCGACACCGGCTTCAAAGGGCCGTTCGCCGTCGCCGACGGCCGGGTCATTCACAATGCCGGCGGCTCGGAGGCGCAAGAACTCGCCTTCGCGCTCGCCAGCGCCGTCGCCTATCTGCGCGCGCTTGAAGCGGCCGGCATGAGCCTCGCGGCGGCGCGCGACGCGATCTATTTTCGTTTGTCTGCTGACGCCGACCAGTTTTTGACCATGGCCAAATTCCGCGCCCTGCGAAAACTCTGGGCGCGGGTGCAGGCGGCATGCGGCCTTGCGCCAGAACCCGGCATGGTCACAGCCGAAACCGCGTGGCGCATGCTGACGCGACGCGATCCGTACGTGAACATCTTGCGCAACACCATCGCGGTGGCCGCCGCGGGCCTCGGCGGCGCCGACGCCATCACCGTGCTGCCGCACACCGCCCCGCTCGGCCTGCCCGACGCGTTTGCCCGCCGCATCGCCCGCAACGTCCAGCTCCTGCTGCTCGAAGAGGCCAACCTTGCCCGCGTCGCCGATCCGGCCGCCGGCTCCGGCGCCTTGGAGGCGCTGACGCAGGAGCTCTGCACCGCCGCCTGGTCGCAGTTTCAGGACATCCAACGCGCGGGCGGCGCCTGGGCGGCGCTGGAGCGTGGGCTTATTCAACAAAAAGTCGCGGCCGTTTGCGCCGAGCGGCAAAAGGCAATCGCGCAGCGAACCGGCGTTCTGACCGGGACCAACACCTATCCGAATCTCGATGAGACCATGCCGGCCGTTCTCGATGTGTCGCCGTGGCAGCAGCCCGCGCCGGCAAAGGACATGCGAGCCACGCCGCTGCCGCGCATTCGCCTTGCCGCGCCGTTCGAGCGGCTGCGCGACGCCTCCGATCGGATGCTCGCCGCAACCGGCGCCCGGCCGAAAATTTTTCTGGCCTGCCTCGGCGCCCAAGCCGATTTCACGCCGCGAGCCAGTTTCGCCACGAATTTTTTCGAATCTGGCGGCATCGAAGCCGTGACTCAACACGTCGAGCCCGCAACGCTCGGCGACGCATTCAAAAGCGCGGGCACGCCGCTCGCCTGCCTGTGCGCCTCCGATCGCGCCTATGAGGCGGCAGCTACGGCCGCCATTGCCGCGCTGAAAGCAGCCGGCGCGCAGCACATTTATCTGGCCGGACGGCCGGGCCCGCACGAAGCGCAATGGCGGGGCGCCGGGGTGCAATCGTTCATCCATGAAGGCTGCGATGCGCTCACGCTGTTGCAAGCCGCCTATCAGGCGCTGAGCGGCTGAGCGTTGGTCCGCCGCACGGCCTTCGCACCCACCGGCAGCGGCCGATTGACGAGCGCCACCAGCGCGTAGCTGATCAAGAGCAGCAGAAACCACGAACCCAGCTTGCCGAGCGACACCATCGACCAGCCTGCGATCTGGTTCGGATAGAGCCAGGTGCGCGTCACGGTGCCGAGATTTTCGGCAAACCAGATGAACAAAGCGACCAGGAACAGGCCGAGCAACAGCGGCATGCGGCGAAAGCGGTAATGGATGCGGTAGTAGATCCAGGTGCGGCCGAACAGCAGCGCCGCGGCGGCGAACAGAACAATGCGCAGGTCGGGCCCATAATGGTGCGCGAAGAAATTGATGTAGATCGCGACCGCCAGGATATGCACGGCCCACAGCGGCGGGTGCCGGCTGAAGTGGAAATCGAACAGCCGCCAGCTGCGCGCGATGTAGCTGCCGATCGAGGCATACATGAAACCGGAAAACAGCGGCACGCCGGCGATGTGAAAGAGGCTCGGCTCCGGATAGATCCACGAGCCGACGCCGGTCTTGAACACTTCCATGACGGTGCCGACGATGTGATAGATGACGATGACCTTGGCCTCGTCGAAGGTCTCGAGCCGAAACGCCAGCATGGCGATCTGGATCGCCACCGCCATCAGGAACAAAAAATCGTAGCGGGCGAGGCTTGCGCCGCGCGGGTACCAGAGATACGTGCCGACCAAGAGCGCCACCATGGCGCCGCCGAACAGACAGGCCCAGGCTTGCTTCACGCCGAAGCGAACGAATTCGTAGATGAAGACGGTGGCCGGCCGCTTGCCGGCCCAAAGGCCGAGGCGGCGTTCGGCGGCAACAAATCGCGCCAGCGGCGCCCAGTGGGCGGCAGCGCTGGTATTTGCTCGGATGGGAGGATGATCGGGCAAGGCCGGGTCAGAGCTGCGGAACGGAATTCAGCATGATCACAACCATGGCTGCACTTGGGCGATAGGCCCGGCTATGTAGCGTCACCCTCGTCCGTGATAGACTCCTGAGCGCCACGGAATCTGGAAGTCAATGAGCGCCATCCCCGATTTCACGACGATCGGCTTCGCCGACACGCCGGCCGCATCCGCGGCCCCGGCCGCGACGTCGTCCGCCCCTTGGCTCACGCCCGAAGGCATCGCGGTCAATGGCGCCTACGAGGCGGCCGACGTTGCCGGCCTCGATGGCCTCGACACCTATCCGGGCCTCGCGCCGTTTCTGCGCGGCCCCTACCCCACCATGTACGTCACCCAGCCGTGGACCATCCGGCAATATGCCGGCTTCTCCTCGGCCGAGGATTCCAACGCCTTCTACCGGCGCAATCTCGCCGCCGGCCAAAAAGGCCTGTCGATCGCCTTCGATCTCGCCACCCACCGCGGCTACGACAGCGATCATCCGCGCGTCCTGGGCGACGTCGGCATGGCGGGCGTCGCCATCGATTCGATCTACGACATGCGCACCCTGTTCGCCGGCATCCCGCTCGACCGCATGTCGGTGTCGATGACCATGAACGGCGCGGTGCTGCCGGTGCTGGCGCTCTACGTCGTCGCCGCCGAAGAACAGGGCGTCGCGCAGGAAAAGCTCGCCGGCACCATTCAGAACGACATTCTCAAAGAGTTCATGGTGCGCAACACCTACATCTATCCGCCGCAACCGTCGCTGCGCATCATCTCCGACATCTTCGCCTACACCTCGGCGCACATGCCGAAGTTCAACTCGATCTCGATCTCCGGCTACCACATGCAGGAGGCCGGCGCGACCGCCGATCTCGAGCTCGCCTATACGCTCGCCGACGGCGTCGAGTACGTGCGCGCCGGCCGCGCCGCCAATCTCGACATCGACCGCTTCGCGCCGCGCCTCTCGTTCTTCTTCGGCATCGGCATGAATTTTTTCATGGAGGTGGCGAAGCTGCGCGCCGCCCGCGCGCTGTGGGCTAGGCTGATGCGCGACTTCGAGCCGCGCGATCCGCGCTCGCTGTCGCTGCGCACCCATTGCCAGACGTCGGGCTGGTCGCTCGCCGCCCAGGACGTGTTCAACAACGTGACGCGGACCTGCATCGAGGCCATGGCGGCCACCGCGGGCGGCACGCAATCGCTGCATACCAACGCGCTCGACGAGGCGCTGGCGCTGCCCACGGATTTCTCCGCCCGCATCGCCCGCAACACCCAGATCGTGCTCGCGCGAGAGAGCGGGCTGACGCGCACCATCGATCCGTGGGGCGGCTCGTTCTATGTCGAGCGCCTGACCAACGATCTCGCCGCGCGCGCCTTCGGCCACATCAGCGAAGTCGAAGAGCTCGGCGGCATGGCGCGCGCCATCGAGGCCGGCCTGCCGAAGCTGCGCATCGAGGAGGCCGCCGCCCGCACCCAGGCCCGCATCGATGCCGGCGCGCAGGCGGTGATCGGCGTTAACAAGTATCGCACCACGGACGAAGCGCCGATCGATGTGCTCAAAGTCGACAACAGCGCGGTGCGCCAATTGCAGCTCGACAAGCTGGCGCGGCTGAAACGCGAGCGCGATTCCAAAGCCGTCGGCGAGGCGCTGGCGGCGCTCACGCGGACCGCCGCCGGCGGCAACGGCAATCTGTTGGCGCTCGCCATCGATGCGGCACGCGCCAAGGCCACGGTCGGCGAAATCTCGGCGGCGCTGGAGCAGGTGTTCGGCCGCCACCGCGCCGAGATCAAGGCGATATCGGGCGTGTACCGGCGGGAGGTCGGCATGGCGGATGCGGTCGAGCGGGTACAAAAGCGCGTCGCCGAGTTCGAGGACAACGAGGGGCGCCGGCCGCGCATCCTGGTCGCCAAGATCGGCCAGGACGGCCACGACCGCGGCCAGAAGGTCATCGCCACCGCGTTCGCCGATCTCGGCTTCGACGTCGACATCGGCCCGCTCTTCGCCACGTCCCAGGAAGCCGCGCGCCAGGCAGTCGAGAACGACGTCCACATCGTCGGCGTCTCCTCGCTCGCCGCCGCGCACCTGACCTCGGTGCCGGAACTGAAAGCCGAGCTCGACCGCCTCGGCCGCCCCGACATTATGATTGTCGTCGGCGGCGTGGTGCCGCCACAGGACTACGAAGCGCTCGAGAGCGCCGGCGCCGAAGCCATCTTCCCGCCCGGCACCGTGATCGCCGAGGCCGCCGAGGCGCTCCTCGACACCCTCAACCGCCGGCTCGGGCACACGAAGGCGGCGGCGGAATAAGCCACATCCAAATTTAGCCGATCGCTTCAGCGCCACTTCACTGACAGAAAAGTCAGCGGACCATCTTGCGCCCAAAGCCGGCCTCGCGAGCGCGGACAATTGCCTGCGCGCGGCTGTTTACGCCGAGCTTCGAGAATATGGTGGAGACTTGATTGCGCACGGTTTTCGCACTGGTGCCGAGCAGGGATCCAATGGAGTCATTATCAAGACCCTGCGCGACCAGTTCCAGCACGTCATGCTCGCGGCCGGTGAGGCCATCGAACGCCGGATCGGCTGTGCCTGAAGATTGCCGAGGCGGAGGCGGCAAGAAGTCGTCTATTTCGTCTATGAACTGCCGCCATGCCGGTTCGTTCTCCAGGAGCAGATGGTTGCCGCTCTCCAACGGCGCGAAGCGCGCTCTTGGAATGAGGCCCGCGAGTAAACGGCCCTGTTCGAACGGTATCCTCGGGTCCGAGCGAGGATGAAGCACCAGTGTCGGGCATTGGATTCGGGGCGCAATCTCACGATTATCCACTGACCAGAATGCGCGCAGCAGAGCGGCGGCGGTCGTCGGCGAGGTCGTGTGGCGCATCAATTCAGTAAAAGCCTGAGACTGCTCAGGTGTGGCCTCCGGCATGAATTGCGTCGTATGTAACTGTCGGAACGCCGGATTTTCGCTGCTCCAGCCAAATTCGATCAGCTTGAGCTGCGCGTCCGCCTCTTCACTGTCACGCCCCGCGGCGCGCGCCAGACGCCCGCGCGAAGCGGACGCGTAGAGAATGAGATGGCTCACCCGGCCAGGGTGACGCACCGCATACCTCATTGCAATGTGCGTGCCCCCTGTCACTGCAAATAGCGGGAAATGATCGACGCCGGCGGCCTCAACAACCGCCTCTAAATCCTCGACATGCTTCTCCAGAGAAATGTCAACACCGTCCCGATCGGACAGTCCGGCACCACGCAAATCATAACGGATCAAGGTGTGATGGCGCGTGAGCGCCGATAGCATGGGACGCCAAAACGGGCTGTCCCAATCGAGCTTTAAATGATTGATCCAATGCGCCGCCCGCACCATTGGCGGGCCAGTCCCGCTGATGGCGTAAGCAATACGCGTTCCGTCGCGGCTGGTGCAGAAACGGATTTGCTGCGTGCGGTAAGACTGCGGGCGGTAAGACTGCATGCGGAAAGGCTTGGACGTCCGAGGTCGACCGGTCGGCATCTTATCGCGCTCACCCATGACAGACGAGGCCGACGCGGCGAGCCGACACTGAAGCAAGCGGGAGGACCGAAGAATCTTAGAATCCGCAACTGTCTCTGCGCGAGGCGAGGAATGCACCGGCAGGGCTATTAACCAATAGGCGCCCGGCCCCCAGGGACATCTGTCCCAAGCCGGCCTTCAATGACGCAAGTCCCGGACGAAATTTCGGCAAATGGCGGGACGCATGCATCATGAAGCGCTCCAGCTCCTCTGCATACTACGTGCGAATGAGTATCGACACCCAGGGTTCGATAACCGGGAGAGCGCAATGAGCGACCGCGGGCACGCCACAAACAGCATCCCTCGTCGCAAATTTTTACGTTTAGCCGCGGGCGCTGTCGCGCTGCCGGCGGTATCGACCGGCGCCTTGGCGCAACCCTATCCTACCCGGCCGGTGCACTTACTTGTGGGTTTTGCAGCCGGAGGGCCGCTCGACACCGCTGCGCGGCTGATAGCCCAATCGTTGTCCGATCGGCTTGGCCAATCATTCATTATTGAAAACCGGCCGGGCGCCAGCAGCAATCTGGCCGCTGAGACCGTGGTGCGAGCGCGGCCTGATGGCTATACGCTCCTAATCAGTGCCGGAGCGAACTCCTGGAACACCGCACTCTACGACAACCTTAGTTTCGATTTCATTCGGGATATCGCGCCGGTCGCGAGCTTCGCGCGTGTTGCCGGCATTATGGAAGTCAATCCCTCGGTCCCGGCGCGAACGGTTCCTGAGTTCATCACCTACGCCAAGGCCAATCCCGGCAAGATCAACATGGCTTCCGCTGGACCAGGAAGCGCGCCCGGACTTTGGGGCGAGCTGTTTAAGGCCATGGCGAACGTTGATCTCACCACCGTGAACTACCGCGGTTCGGCTCCCGCGTTGCCGGACCTCATTGCCGGGCGCATGCAGGTCATGTTCGACGTCGTGAGTTCGTCGATTGGACATGTCAGAGCGGGCAAATTGCGCGCACTGGGCGTCACCAGCACCACCCGTTTCCAAGTATTGCCCGATGTCCCGCCCATTGCCGACTTTGTGCCGGGCTACGAAGCAATCAGTTGGAATGGAATCGGTGCGCCGAAGAACACGCCGCCCGAGATCATCGAAATTCTCAACAAAGAAGTGAACGCCAGCCTGGCCGACGCTACGTTCACAGCCCGGCTTGCCGATTTGGGGCTTGCGCCCTTCCCAAGTTCGACCGCCGAGTTTGCCAAGTTCGTTCCCGAATATACGGACAGGTGGGCCAAGGTGATCCGCGGGGCGGGCATCAAGGCGGAGTGATGGAAAATTCGCTATCGCTTACTCCGCCATGATGTGGTTGGCGCGGATCACCTCGCCCCAGCGCCGGGCTTCGTCACGAATGAAGGCGGCCGTTTCGGCCGGCGATCTGCCGTCCGGCTCGACATTGAGCGCGCGGAAGCGCTGCTGCACGTCGGGCATCTTGAGCACCTCGATGACGTCCTTGGCGATCTGGTCCTGCAGCGCGGGCTTGAGCTTGGGCGGCGCGACCATCGCGTACCAGACGCCTGAGAGAAGATCGGGGAGCCCGACCTCGGCACTGGTCGGCACGTCCGGCATCGCCGCGGCGCGCGTCTTGTCGAGCACCGCCAGGACCTTGAGCATGCCCTGGCGATAGAAAGTGAACGCCCCCGACATGTTGCCGAAGAAGACGTCGACGCGCTGCCCCAGCATGTCAGTGTAGACCAGCGCCTCGCCGCGATACGGGACATGCATCATGCTGGTGCCCGTCATGTTCATGAACATGTTGGCGGTCAGATGCGGCGTGTTGCCGACCCCTTGGCTGCCATACACGAGCTTGTCAGGATTGGCCTTCGCATACGCAATCAGCTCGCCCAAGGATTTTACCGGCAGCCCTTCGCGCACCATCGCGAGATTGGGCACCGATCCGAAATTTGTGATCGGCACGAATTCTTCCGGCCGGAAGGGTAGCTCCTTGTAAAGGCTCTGATTGGTGGCGAGCGGCGGCGTCGACGAGACCAGCAGCGTGTAGCCATCGGGCGCCGCCTGCGCCACCACCGCGGCTCCGGTGTTGCCGCCGGCGCCGCTGCGATTTTCGATGATGACCGGCTGGCCCCACTTCGTCTGCAACTTCTCGCCGACGATCCGGGCAACCACGTCGTTGGTGCCCCCGACGGGATACGGCACGAGAAATTTGACGGGCCGGGTCGGGTACCTCTCCTGCGCGAACGCCTTGCCGGAATCTGACGCCTGGATCATCGACAGGATGAGGGCAAAGGCGACAAACCATCGGACCATGGGCACCTCCGTCATGCGCGGTCCAAGCGTAGGGCGACGGGGACGCCGAGGCCATACCAATTATGGTAGTCTTAGGTCAGCCCGTCTTGGGTCGGCCCGTCTTGGGTCGGAGGCTGCGCTGACGCGATCGCAGGAGATGCCGATGACATTCCAACCGCCGCATCGTCCGAGCGGGAGGTCCGTCTGGCTTGGCAAGGACCTCGTTTCGACCGACGACTGGATCGTCCGGTTGTCGCCAAAGACAATCGAGGAGATCGACGCCGCGGTGAAACGTCTCCGCGGCCGCAACGCTTATGAGCGACCGGTGACGCGGGACGAATTCCCGCTCGCGACGATGGCGGACGACGTGGCGCGGATGCGACAGGAGATCGCCACCGGCCGCGGCTTCTTTGTGTTCCGCGGTCTGGACCGGGACCGCTATTCCGACAACGAGCTTGGCCTGATCTTCCGTGGCTTCGGCGCCCATTTCGGCCATGAGCTCACGCAAAGCGCGTTCGGCGACCGCCTCGGCGATATTCGCGACATCAGCGATATTCTGGTCGACCGCAATCAGCGGCGCGGCTATCAGTCAGGCGGCTTCCAGACCGCGCACACCGACCCGAGCGGCGAACTCGGCATTGTCGCCATGCTCAGCCTGAAGATGGCGGCATCGGGTGGTGAAAGCCTGATCGCCAGCGCCCACACGGTCCACAACATGATGCTGGACTGGTGCCCCGATCTGCTCGAAGAATTCTACAAGGGTTTTGTCCTGCGCCGGCCCGACTCCGACGCCAAGCGCATGGGCCGGTCGGCGATGATCGGTAACGTCCCGAGCTTCGCTTACGAAAACGGCTGGCTCAACTGCGACTTCCAGCATGGCTATCTGCGCCGCGCCGCAGAGTGCGGCGACACGACCATCAGCCCAAAACAGGAAGCCGCGCTGGGCGCCTTCGTGGGCATCTCCAACCATCCCGACGTCATGCTCAAGATGATGCTGATGCCGGGCGACTTCCAGTTCATCAACAACCGCACGATCCTGCACGGCCGAGCCCACTTTGAGGACCATGAAGCGAAGGCACGGCGGCGGCATCTCTACCGGCTATGGCTCAACGTGCCGGAGTGGCCGCGCATGCCGGCGTCGCAAAGCACGCTGGTCGCCGCCGACATGGCGCGCTGGGATGCAATGGCGGCGCAGCATCGCGCGGAGACGCCGGCCTGGGCGTCCTGATCTACCGCCTGGGCGAGCCACTGGACTGGGAAGAAGATACACCGAGGAGAAGATACATGGCTGATGCAGCAACTCTCAGCGCCCTCGCCTCGCGCTTCATCGACACCGAACAGGTGCCCTGGATCGAGACCTCGCCGGGCAACAAGATGAAGGTGATCTACCACGATCCGCAGACCGGCATGCTGACGATTCTCGCAAAGCTCGCGCCCGGCTCGGGGATTCCCGCCCACGTGCACGAGGACCTGGAGCAGACCTACGTGCTCGAGGGCTCGCTGGTCGATGACGAAGGCGAATGCAAAGCGGGTAATTTCGTCATCCGCGCCAAAGGCAGCCGTCACGCGCCGACGGCGCCCAACGGCTGCACCATGCTGGTGTTCTTTCTCAAGCCGACGGCGGGACTTAAGAAGGCGCTGCTCAGGACTGCATAGGGACGGCACGGGCGGAATGGCCCGTGGCCCGATATCCGTTGGGGCCAAATACCGACCTTTGGCCCGAACTACGAAGCCGGATGCGCCTCTGAGTCGGACAACGGCGTTTCCTGCCGCAGGAAGCCCTTGGCCAGTGCGTGATAGATGCCCTCGTGGCAAACGAGGCGCGAACTCGCGTAGGCGATGAGCGAGGCCACCATCAGGGGCAGCACCATGTTGTGGTTCTCCGTCATCTCGGTGACGATCACAAAGGCGGTGATCGGCGCCTGCACCACGCCCGCGAAGTAGGACACCATCCCGAGGAGGACGATGGCCCCAAGCGGCGCGGCCGGAAACACATGCGCCACGTCGGCGCCCAAGCCGGCGCCGACGGCGAGCGACGGCGAGAAGATGCCGCCCGGAATGCCGCTGATGGTCGACAGCACCGTGGCGGCGAATTTGAGGATGCCGAAATTCCACGGAACCGGCGTGCCGCTGTCGAGCATCGCCTTCACCTGCGCGTAGCCGGTGCCGAAGATCGTGTCGCCGGAGGCGAGGCCGCATAGCGCGACGGCGAGGCCGCAAACGCAAGCAAAAGGCAGCGGATGGCTTTTGATCGCGCGTCCAAACGCATGGGGAAGGCCGCGCGCCATGGCGATGACGATGCGGCTGAATGTGCCCCCGAGCAATCCGCCCGCGGCGCCGCAGAGCGGCACCGCGAGCCAGTCCGGACCGAAGTCCAGCATGGAGCCGTTGGTGCCGAAATAGGTGTAGTTGCCGACCAGCGCGAGTGAGGTCAGCCCCGCCACCACCACCGCCGCGATGATCAGCCCGCTGGTGCGGACCTCAAAGGCGCGGCTCATCTCCTCGATCCCGAACACGATGCCGGCAAGCGGCGTATTGAACGCCGCAGCAACGCCGGCCGCAGCACCAGCCAGGATCAGGCCGGGCTGGCGGCGCGGCGACAGGCGCCCGATCGCGAACATGATCGCGGCGCCCACTTGCACCGTCGGCCCTTCGCGGCCGACCGAGGCGCCGCACAGCAGGCCGAGCAGGGTCAAGAGAACCTTGCCGATGGCAATGCGGATCGAAACCAGCCGTCCGCGGGCGCGCTGGTCGGTGAGCTTACGTGCAGCGATCGCTTGCGGGATGCCGCTGCCCTGCGAATTGCGGAAGTAGCGATTGGTGAGGAATACCGACAGCATGAAGCCGGCCGGCGTGACGATCAGGCTGGCGTAATTGGCTTTGGCCAGGAGCAGCGCGAAGGCAGCCTGCGCCCGATCGGCGAGCAAGGCGAGCGCAACCGCGGCCGCGCCGACCGTGATGCCGCCGAGCAGGAAAATGCTGCGGCGCTGCCAGCGCGCCGATGTCACTCTGGCCAGCCGCAAATAGCGGCCGGTGCGCAGAAACTTCATGCCGGCGTTCTGGCGCGTCCGAAAGTCTGGTGCAAGACCGGAAATCCTTGGCCACTCCGACCGCGCCCAACGGCTGCACCATGCTGGTGTTCTTTCTCAAGCCGACGGCAGGACTTAAGAAGGCGTTGCTCAAAAATGCGTAGCGGCGGCGCGAACGCAACGCCTCACTTGGCCACGAGCTCGGTCAGAGCGCCGCGAATGAGTTCGATGCCGATCACGAACATCAGCACATAGGCGATCCGGAAGAATAGTGCGGTCGGCGTGCGGCGCACCAGCCACAGGCCGGCCCAGTTGGCGACGATCGCCACCGGCAGCAATGCCGCGCCGACGGTCAGATTGGCAATGGTCAATTGGCCGAGCGCGCCATAGGCGGGCAGCTTGATGATGTCGCTCGCGGCAAAAAGGATCGTCAGCGTGCCCGCGTAGCTAAGCTTATCGAGCCGCCGCGGCAAGAGATGCATCTGCCAGGCCGGCCCTCCGGCATTCGCCACCAAGGTCGTGAACCCGCCGAGCGCGCCGAACAGCACGGCCGTGACGGCGTTGGCGCGCGCGGCAAGCGGCTTGAAGCGCCGGCCCAGCCACTGCCACAGCACGAACGCCACCGCGATGATACCGACGGCAAGGCGCACCTGCGCCGGCGACATGGTGGCCGCGAACACTGTCCCAACGGCGACCCCGACCGCCATGCTCGGTATCATGATGGCGAGGTCCCACGCGCTCCAATCATGGCGATACGACCAGACCGTGAGGGCGTCCTGGGCCAGCAACGTCGGCACCAGGATGGCCGCGGCCTGCAGCGGCGGAACGTAGAGCGACATCAGCGGAATCGCCATGACGCCCAAGCCGAAGAACCCGCCCTTCGAGAGGCCGAGCAGGATCACGGCAACGACGGCGAGCAGGTAGAACAGCGGATCGGCGTCTGGGAGCGGCATGCCAGCAGGGATGATCGAGGACGCGGCGAGTGTCGGCAAATGGTCGTTCTCGCAACGCCGGCTGCGATGCGAGTCGAAAGCCAATATACTTGTATTCCACTGGCCGCCAGCAGTGATGCAGACTGTTGCGTTCTGCGCGCGTCTCGCCGACCCCGGCCGGCAATGTCCGCTTAGCGCCAAAGACGACGTCGGCCGAGATGCGTCCAGGCAAAAGCCTGTGCTTCGCGGGGAATTCCTACTTAGCATTTATTTCGACGTCTTCGGTAAACCGGCAGACCAAGGGCCCGAATCAATTCGAACACCGAAACACAAATTGGCGGCTGCTTGTTCGGGAGCTTTATACGGGAGTGACATGCAGATCAGCCAACGATGCATTGCGGCGATCGCATTAAAACGCGCGCTCGCCTCCCGAAGCGCGCTCTGTTCGCCTTCTCATTTTCCGCAGGCATTCCTTGTGCAAGACATCCGCCTCCGGCGCGAGCGTAAGCCAAAAGTCAACAAATAATTGCCAAAGTGCATACGCCTTAGCAGACACTGATGATAACCCAAGGTGTCGTCAGGGCGCCTTTATTTCGACAAGGATCCCACCACAATAATTTGCAACAAAAGTATCCGGGCCCCTCTGGCGAGGACCCCGAACTATCGGCCAACCTCGCGATGTCGGATCAGCGTTCCCGCACCAGTAGGCGCAGGGATTTAGCCGCTACGGGTCCACAGACGCTTCCCGACGAGCTTGTCCGAGCCCTGCTGGCGCGCCAGTGCGCAAACGCAAGGGTATCACAGTGTATGAGTACAATGTATGCCTGAGGGAAGCGGCGTACTCCGCTCATTTGAGCCATCGGCGCGATGAAGACGTAATACCGGCGCCTTTAGCGACAGGCGCAATGATTGCCATTGCAGATGGCTCCCGGCGCGAGTCAAACACGGCGATAATTTCATCGATCGCCAGCGACTTTTTCCTTCAATTTCCGCGGCACGCATCGCCGCACTTTTCGCACAGGACCAGAGTTCGCTGTGGCGAGGACAAGAGCGTCGCTGCAGACGATTCAATCGGAGCAAGCACAACGCTGCAACCACAGCGAAGCGGGAGAAGACCATGACAAGTACCCAAGCGAACATCATGACGGCCCAACGCGCCTCATCGCCCGATGTGGTCGCACTCCGACAGAAGCTGCACGGCCAAGTCTGCTTGCAAGGCGACTCTGGTTACGACGAGGCGCGGTCGATCTGGAATGCCATGGTCGACCGTTTGCCGGACATTGTGGTGCGCTGCGCGCAAACTGACGACATCACTCAGGCCGTTCGCTTCGCCGTCGAACACAACCTCGGTATTGCCGTACGGGCAGGCGGGCACAACATTGCCGGCAGCGCGGTCGGCGACGGCGGGCTGCTGATCGATTTGTCACCGATGAGAACGGTGCGCATCGACGAGGGGGCGCGCCGGGCTTTTGTCGCTCCGGGCGCCACGTTAGGCGACGTTGACAAGGCAACCCAGGCATTTGGCCTCGCCGTGCCCACTGGTATCAACTCGACGACTGGTATCGCCGGCCTGACGCTCGGAGGCGGGTTTGGATGGCTGACGCGTCCGTTCGGAATGACGATCGACAACCTGATCGCAGCGGACGTGGTAACGGCCGAAGGCGAGCTGGTGCGCGCAAGCGCGACCGAGAATTCGGACCTGTTCTGGGGCATTCGCGGCGGCGGCGGAAATTTCGGTGTCGTCGCCAGATTCGAATTCCAGCTTCACCCAGTCGGACCCGAGGTTTTCTCCGGTCTCATCGTACATCCGTTCGCTCAGGCAGGTGAATTGCTGCGCGAATATAGGCAGATTGCAATCGAAGGCCCCGACGAACTCACGATCTGGGCGGTGATGCGCAAGGCGCCGCCGCTGCCGTTCATCCCGGCCGAATGGCACGGGCGCGAGGTGCTGGTGTTTGCCGCGTGTTATGCAGGATCGATCGCCGAGGGCGAAAAGGCAGCGGCACGGCTGCGGCAGCTCGGCAAACCGATTGCCGACGTGATGGGGCCGCACCCATTTGTCGGATGGCAGGCCGCCTTTGATCCGTTACTCACGCCAGGCGCGCGCAATTACTGGAAGACGCACGACTTCACCGAGCTGTCCGATGGAGCTATTGACGTCATCACTCGAGCCATCCCCCGCCTGCCCGGCCCTGAATGCGAGGTCTTCATTGCGCAGGTCGGCGGTGCCATGAGTCGTGTTCCACCTCGCGCGACGGCCTATCCTCACCGCAACGCGCATTTCATCATGAACGTGCACACCCGCTGGCGTGAGCCGGCGCAAGATCAACCCTGTATTGCCTGGGCGCGCGACCTGTTCAAGGCGACAGCTCCATTCGCTACCGGGGCCGGCTACGTCAACTTCGTTCCGGCGGATGAACCAGAGCGCATTGAGGCGATCTACGGCCCAAACTACCGCCGCCTTGGCGAAGTGAAGCGACGGTGGGATCCGGAAAACAGGTTTCGGCTGAACCACAATATCCGGCCGGTTTGATGGCCCGTTCGCCCTGGAACCCCTCTGGAGCGCAAATCGAAGGACGCGACGTAACGAAAGCGCGTTGCCACGCATCCACATTGCTCCAGATCGGTCCTCGTTGCCGGCGGCGGACACGGTGACGCCAAGCGCCTGAGCCGCGGCTTAGAAACATGCACGTCTGTCGAGGGAGACAGCGAGAACTTGCTGGTAGCTGACGAATTGGTCGTGAAGCTCGGTCAGGTTTCGGAGCAATCGTTCGGAGGGTCCAATGTCGTCACCAGCGAGGTTCAGCTGGTTGATCAAGCTGCGTTGCCGCACAATGTGTGCTTTGCAGTCGGCGATATACTTCTCTGTTTTTTCGAGCCGTTCGGCCGTCGCGGCAAACCTGTTTTCCTGGCCGAGCAAGAGTTCACCGAGCAGCTTTCGTCTTGCTGGATCATCTTCGGTTTTAAGCTGCTCAGAAAACCAAAAAATGTCCTGTTCATCGATAGAGGTTTTGGCGAATGCCTTTCCAATGCTGTCAGCAATCGCGTCTGCACTGCCTAGTTTGGTCAAATAGCTGATGGCTCCGGCTTTGATCACGCGCCTTCGCACATGTTCCTCGAATTGACCCGTAATAAATACCGTTGGCGGGCATCGCCCCTCGGCAATCAAATGCGCCTGCAGGTCTGGACCGCTCATGCCGGGCATATGAACGTCCAGGATTAAACATGCTGTATCTTCTCTCATGCTTGCCGCAAGAAAATCTTCGGCCGAAGCGAATGTGGCGGGCCGGTATCCCAGTGACTCGATCAGGACGCTCAGACCCGAACGTGCGTATTTGTCGTCATCGACGATTGCGATCAGCTTATTTTCAAGGCGCTCGGCTTTGCCAGGCCCTGGCGGCGGCTTAACCCATGCCGTTGGGGTCGTCAGCCCATCGGCGTCGACACGGTCAACGACTTGCTCTCTATGACCCTTACGCTTGCTTCTGTTCTCATTGACGAAGAGCGTGAGGCGTTGGTGATGCTCATAGCTGCGGGCTAATGCCAGCCAACTCTGTTCAGAGTGAAGATAATCGGCGCGTAACGTTTCATTTTGAGCGGTCTCGGCCTTCCGAGCACAATCTTCGGCCTCACGGTAGCAAAGCCGAATGTTTTCACTGAGATTCTGAAGCATTGCGACCCCCAACCACCGATTATCGGGACCGTCTGGATAACGAAAATCCACGAAAATTTCAGCAGAGCCGAGCTACCGTCTCCGATACACCAAAACATAGGCAAATATACCAAGGTATAGTTGCGACAACAAAACCCAACAATAACACGTCATCACGGGAAGGTATTTATATGTTAGGATGCTCTCGCGAACTTGAACTTTGGGGTGTTGGTGCACGGGACCGATGGGAGTGATCGCTCTCAAGAGCTGCGGACTCACGACGCCCGCGAGTTCGGCGATTCAGTGCAAAGCGCTGTGGTCAGGCGCCAGAGAGTCCTCCTTTTGAGCCTTGGCCGCGGGCTTGGCCTCGCCGTCCTGGTCGGAGCAGCCTATTTTCTGACGGCGCATTTCAGCCTCGAGTTTATTCGTGAACCTGGCGGTGTAGCGGCTTTTTGGCCGGCAGCCGGCATCTCATCGGGCATGTTGATTGCTCTCGGGCCGCGAGCGAGATGGTCCGTTGCGGCCGGAGTCATCGCTGCTACCGTTGCAGCAAATCTCATTGCCGATCGCAACATTTGGGCGGCTGCCACGTTCGCCCTGGCCAATGCCGCCGAAGCGCTGATCACAGCTGGCCTGGTTCAGCACTACTTTCGAAACAATTTTGCTTTCGACCGGCTACCCCAGGTGTTGGGTCTGCTCGCAGCCGCCGTCATTGCGACCACAGCCTCGGGGGTGATCGGGACGATTGGCTACACTCTGTTCCACAGCCCGGATGTGTCGATGCTGCTCACTTGGTGGCATTGGTTTGCTTCCGACTTCCTCGGCATCATCGTCGTGGCGCCATTGGTGATCAGGATCGGCATCGCTACTCGCAACCCGCCGAACCCGAGAGAGTCTCTCGAAGGCACGCTCGCGCTCGCCGTCCTCGGCGGGATGACGGCAATCGTCCTCTCTTTGCCGGATGAGGCGTGGAAAACCACCATCCCTGTAGCATTATTGTTTCCGACGTTGTTATGGCTTGCTGCCCGCTGTCCACCGGGGTTCGGGGCAGCCGGTGCCTTCATTGTATCAATCACGGTGGTTTGGACGACCATCTTTGGCGTTGGCCATTTCGGTGAGGCAAGCCTTTCGCTCACGGATGGCCTCCACCAGGCGCAGGCGATTATCCTCGTAGTGACCATCGGCACATACGTCCTGACGGCTCTGTTCGCCGAACGCAGGGCGAGCACGGCACGTCTTGTCAATTCCTACATGCTGCTGGAGCACGAAAGGGACAGCAAACTCTTGAACGTCGAAGCTGCCGTCGCGTGGATCGCCCATGAACTAAGGCAGCCCCTGGCCGGGATTGCCATGACCAGTGTTGCCGCAATGCGATTTTTTGCAAGCGTGCCGCCAAATGAAGAAAGAGGCAAAGCAGCTCTTAATTTGATCCAGGATCAAGTGGACCGATTAGACGAAGTATTGGAGGGCATCCGCGCCTTCTTTCGAACTGGCAACGAGACAGTCAGTGCTGTCGATGTGAACGAGGTCGTCCGACGCGTAATGGATACCTTCAGAGAAGACTTTGCTCCGGCTGACATTGGTGTGCGGCTCGATCTTGCATCGAACCTGCCGCCTATCCACGGCAACGCCAATCAGTTGCAGCAGGTCATCTCTAATCTTGTGCGCAACGCGCTCGAAGCCATGAAGGCGACGGAGAACCGGCCGCGGAAGCTGCACTTGCGAACGGAGCGTGATGGGGAGGACGGCGTCGGAATTGCAGTTGAAGACACGGGACCAGGAATTCATCCAGCTCAGTTGGACCAGGCATTCAATGCGTTTTTCACGACGAAGGCCCACGGAATGGGGCTCGGATTGGCCATGTGCCGCCTGATTGTGGAACGTCATGGGGGCACAATTTCTGCGTCCTCGGACGGCAAAAACGGTGCGCGGTTCAATATTGCCATCCCGGCGCAATCGAAGTCCGGCCCAGACTGAGCACCGGCCGGCAGAATCGAAGCGTTAGCTGCCGGCGGAACTTGACGGAAGGCGTTAGGCCCATAGCGAACGATGCCTCTTACGGGTCGCAAGCGGAGCCGTAGGTCCGCTTCACCCACCGATAAGTGCCACGGAAGGCCGGGCCGTCGGCGCCTACGAACGGTCTCTTGAATTGCTCCCAAAGAAAAAAGGGCTCCGGCGAGGTGGGGCAAGCCAGAGCCCCCAGGGGGGTGCTCTCATAAAGGGGCCGAGAGCGATCGCAATCGTGCGAAATTTCTTGGCCGTTTGGTGTCGGCGTCATCACAAAGTGTTCTGTGTAAAATCCGATTTCGACATTGCAAAAAATAGGAAAAATGAAACAGGGTCACCAGATACGATCTCAGTAATAGCTGGCAGTAAATCAGTATTATCTGGTAGGCGCGGCGGGCGATTGCCTTATTTGGTTTTGTCAAATAATCGCGCTGTATCAAGCAAATAACTGATCCGTTAACCATCAGTTCATTGGTTAACAGATAATTATAGCCAGATCGCGACGCTTGTATAAGTTGGCGCTGGTCTCGTTTACCGAGCACCCGGCCCCAATCTCTTTTCCCCATCCCCCGAACACTCAAGTGAGGTTGGGGCCGCCCACCCTTAACTGAAAAACGAGCCGGTGCTGCGCTGGATTGAAGCCCCGCTTTGCCGCACCAGCGCGGCGAACGGCAACGCCATGCCGCTCACTTCTGCGCGGGACCGTATGCCGTGCGGTTGATGAACTCGAGTGCGGTCCCATCGGGATCGCGGAAATAGGCTCGCGGCCCGTCGATCACGCCGCCACGGCGGTCCTCTTCGAAGAACACGTCGACGCCGTTGGCGCGCAGGCCATCCACGGCAGCCTGGTAGGCCCCGGCGTCGAGCATGAACGCGTGGTGCACGCCATCCGACCCGTCGAGCGGACCCTTCACGATCGGCGCCGGGCGCTTGATCAGCAACAAACAAACTCCGCCGGCATCGAGAAAGGTGATGACCTTGTCGGGCCGCTGCCCCAGAAACGTGCAGCCGACGATTTCGGTGTAAAATTTCGTGCTGCGGTCGACGTCACTGACGGGAATGCTGAAATGCGCGACGCCCTTGATCTGCGGCATGGCCGTTCCCTATTCCAATTCTGTCTGCCAATCCTGTCCGCGCCGCGTCAGGACGACAGTCCCCACGCCGCAGTCGAACCGTTATTATCGCCGCGAATGGCTGCGGACAATGGGACAGCGCGGAGCAGACGCATGCAGTTTCCCCGCCGGCAGGTGCTTACTCTCGCGATCGGCTCCGCCGCACTTGTGGGCCTGTCGCGTCGCGGATGGGCGCAAGCCTGGCCGGCGCGGCCGGTGCGCATTGTGGTCGGCTATCCGGCCGGCATTGTGCCTGACATCGCCGCGCGCCTCGTCGGCGGGGCGATGGCGTCGCGGCTTCATCAGCCGTTCGTCGTCGAGAACCGGCCGGGAGCGGGAACGAGCATCGCCGCCGAAGAGGTCGTACGGGCGCCGGCCGACGGCTATACCGTCCTGCTCGCTGCCGCCGCAAACACCATCAACACGACCCTCTACCCCCATCTCAATTTCAACTTCATCCGCGACATCGCACCGGTGGCGGCCATCGGCGGCGTCGTGTTTGTCATGGCGGTCAACCCGTCGGTCCCGGCCAGGTCGGTCCCCGGCTTGATCGCCTATGCCAAAGCCAATCCGGGCAAGATCAATTTTGCTTCGCGCGGCATCGGTTCGCTCACCCACGTGTTCGGCGAGCTGTTCAAGATGATGGCCGGTGTCGATCTGGTCCACGTTCCGTATCGCGGCGATTACACCGCCGACCTCCTCGCCGGCCGTGTGCAGGTTGCGTTCTTCGCCATCGCCGACGCGAAGGGGTACCTCGCGGACGGCAGAATGCGCGTCCTCGCGGTCACCAGCAAAAAACGCTTTGCCGGATTGCCCGATGTCGCGCCGATGGACGAATTTTTGCGTGGCTACGAGGCGACCGGCTGGCTCGGCATCGGCCCCCCCGGCGCCACGGCCGCGGCGATCGTCGACCAGCTCAACGCCGCGGCGAACGCAGCCCTCGCCGATCCCGAGATGACAGCGCGCCTCCTCGGCATGGGCATCGAAACAACACCGATGACGGCGGCCGAATTCGGCACATTCATCGCCGACGACACGCAGAAATGGGCGAAGGTGATCAGGTTCGCCAACATCAAGGCGGAGTGACGGCTAGGGCGATTGAACCGCCCATGCCGGCTCAGGACGAGAAACGGACATCACCGCAAGAAGCACCGTAAGAAGCGCCGTAAGCAGCGAGGACCGTCAGGATAGCGGCCGCGCTTGCGGGAGGCGTCAATTCAGCAGTTCCAACCGCTCTGACGGAGACCATACGACAATATCGTTAGACTATGCTTGAGCACAGTTCTGAACGGACATTCGCAAAGCGTACTGTTCCCTGAAGGCGTCCTGGCGGACCAAGTGGTGCGTAATGGGAGGAACGTCATGGGCAAGTCGACGACCGTTGCAATTCTGCTAATTGCTTGCGGCTTTATGGGACTGGCTCCGTCGATTGCAGCAGGTGAGCCGCAAAGTGCGCTGAATATCGCCGACAACGACAGTGTCTACATTGACGGCAAGTCATTTCAAGTCATACCAGGAAAGGCGCAAGGCGACGCTACGTCCCAAATCAAAAGCCTGTCGGCGCGTGAGCTTGGTCCTGGAATGATTATTATCCGTTCCGGAAACAAGCTGTATATAGCCGACGCGCAAAGCAAAGATGCCGGCCCCGCACCAAACTATGCCTACGACCCGCGCGCCGTGCAGCCCAGTCTGAGCGGCGGCGGCAGCGCCGGCTACAACGCCAACGCCGCCACCAACTACGCTTACGATCCGCGTGCCGTGCAGCCGAGCCTGAGCGGCGGCGGCAGCGCCGGCTACAACGCCAACGCCGCCACCAACTATGCCTACGACCCGCAGGCTAATCCTGTTCGCAATCCCAATCCGTGGGCCAACAACTACGCTTACGATCCACGCGCCATCCAGCCGACCCTGAGCGGCGGCGGCAGCGCCGGCTACAACGCCAACGCCGCCACCAACTATGCCTACGACCCGCAGGCTAATCCTGTTCGCAATCCCAATCCGTGGGCCAACAACTACGCTTACGATCCGCGCGCCGTCCAGCCGACCCTGAGCGGCGGCGGCAGCGCCGGCTACAACACCAGCGCCGCCACCAACTACGCCTACGACCCGCGAGCCGCGGCCGCACAATTCGATCGGCCCAACCGAATCAGGATTCAATACGATCCGCCGAAAAATCCCGATCTGCAGGAGATTTACGGCCGGCTGGAGGACCGTCAGTTCCTCGAGAAAATCCAGCGGATACTAAGCCCGCTTCGTTTGCCCGAAGAATTGACTGTCAAGACCGCGGAATGCGGCATGATGAATGCGTGGTACAAGCGGGAGAACTCCAAGCCAACCGTGACGGTCTGTTACGAGCTTTTGAAGAACATTTCGCAATCATTGCCAAAGCAAACGACCCCAAGCGGCATCACACCGGCCGACGCAGCAATTGGGCAAGCCGTATGGCTCGTTCTCCATGAAGTCGGACACGCAACGTTCGATATGTTCAGAGTACCCATATTCGGCCATGAGGAGAACGCCGCGGACAATTTTGCAGACTATATCATGCTGCAATTTGGCAAGGGCCAGGCGAGACAATTGATCGGCGGCGCGGCCTGGGCCTGGAGAGGGTATGTTGCCGACTACCGAACGAATCCCGAAATAAGGGAACAGCTGGCCGCGTTCGCGAGTAATCACGGTCAGCCGCAAGAACGCTTCTACAATCTTATGTGCCTGGCCTATGGCGCCGACCCTGTGACTTTCGCTGATCTGACCCAGGACGGCTTTTTGCCGCCCAGTCGATCGCCGAATTGCAAATACGAATACAAAACCCTGACCGATGCCTTCCATCAGGAAATCAGCCCACATATCGATCAGGAAATGGCGCGGCGGGTTCTGGATACGTCGTGGCTTCCAGCACCGCAGTCGATGACCGCCGCTCAAAAGTGAGGACCGGCGCCCAAGCGCAGCGCTGCCTTCCACATAAAATCAAATCCTGGCGCAGTGCGTGCGACGGAAGGTGGGCAGAAACTGTCGATGTCCGAAAAGGGGCCGGAAACGGACATTTGACACCGCCTCCTTATCCCCCTCAAAGGCAGACGGTTCGTGCAACGACGCCGTCACGCCGTCGCGGGCCGGTGGGCGCGCAGGAAAGAGCGGATCTGCCGCACCGCGAGCGGAATCCGTTCCTTCGGCTCCTTCCACGGGAACATGCTGACCTCTGCGTTCGGCGCCAGCATCGCGGCCTCCATCGCCACCGCATACGGATGCGACGGCACGTCGTCGGGCAGGATCAGCACCGGTGTGTGGCAGTTGCGCACGAAATCGCGCGTCACCGTGAAGACGAAGTCGGGGTCGGTGCGATACATCCTGGTCAGGAATTTTTCCGCCTGCTCCATGGTGATGTCGGGCCTGCCCTTCACAAGCTCCGGCGCCCAGCGCTTCATGTTGTTGTTATAGAAGTGGTCGCGCATCTCGGGTCGCGAGCCCGAGGGCTGCGCCAGCACGGCGGCGACGATCCGGCCGGGCGCCCGCTTCAACAAATTCCAGATCATCGGACCGCCGATGCAAAATCCCAGCACCATGAACTTGTCGACGCCCAGATGATCCATCAGGCCGAGCTGGTCGTCGGTGTGAGCATCCCAGGGCCGCTCGATCTCGAGCGGCCCCGTGGACTGGCCGCCAATGGCGTTGCGAAGGTCGGCGCCGACGCAGCGGTATTCGGACTTGAACTCGTCCATCGCATCGAACGGCGAATACGGCGCGGACAGATTGGCGATGGTGGAATTGAGCCCGCCGCCGGCAATCATCAGCAACGGCAAGCCGGAGCCCTCCTCCTTGAAATGGATGCGAACAGGGCCTTTCTCGTAAATGCTCATGGCAGCTCCTTACCGTTGGGATCTCGCTCGTCCAAGACCCCGCCAAAGCGCGACGCACGCAAAGCTGACGCCTGAAGGTCGTGGTAGTAACGCCCGGTCTCCGCCGTCCGCTCAAGATTTACTTCAACTGATCGCGGACCTTATCGAGGCCGATCTGGACGCAGGCCTCATCTTTCTCGCCGCCGGGAGCACCCGATACGGCTGCCGCGCCGACGACATCCTCGCCGATCTTGATCGGCAATCCGCCCCGCGCGGTCGTGAAGCCGGTGAGAAATTGCGCGCCCATCTGCGGATTGTCCTTCAGCCGCTTTTCCATGTCGCCCGAGGCAATCCGAAAGGTGCGCGCGGTGAACGCCTTCTTGAAGGCATTTTCCATGGTATGGGGGCCGGTGCCGTCGCCGCGGACCTGAACCATGATCTCGCCGACGCGGCCCACGACCACGGCCGAAACCTTGTAACCCTTGGCCTTGCAATCAGCCATCGCGGTGGTCGCGACGGTCACGGCGATATCCGCCGAGATGTCTTTGTTGGTGAGCGTCTGGGTCAGCGCCGGCGTGGCCAACGCACAGACGATTGCAGCGAGTGCGATGCGAGAGCCAAACATGAGATTCCTCCCCCAAGCCGAAAACCCTGTGCAACGAACCTTCCATCTGCGAGCCGGGAGCGCGTCATCGCGGGTCCGGCGGCTGATGGGTAGCGATCGATCAGCCGCCGGAATGACTATTCCTACCCCGCGACGCTCCCCCACTTCTCCGCCAAATGCTCCGCCCCGCGCAGCGCGGTGGCGAAGATGGTGTAGGTCGGGTTGGAGGCGCCTTCGGTCGGGAAGATGCACGGGCCGGCCATGAACAGATTGCCGACCTCGTGGGTCTGGCCGTAGCTGTTGGTCACCGAGTCCGACGAATCCTTGCCCATGATGGCGCCGCCGTGCAGGTGCGAGGTCGGCATCACCGGCCCTTTGCCCGACCATGATTCCTTGGCGTCGGTCGCCTTGGCGATCTTCAGACCCTGCTCGAAATTGGCGTTCCACAGCGCCACCGCGTCGTTGTCGAAGCTATGGATGAGCCGCGCCATGGGCAGGCCGTACTCGTCCTTGTCGCTGATGAGCTCGATGCGGTTTTCAAGCTGCGGCAAGTCCTCGCCGAAGATAGTCAGATGGGTGAGCCCGCGCGCCGCGCGCTTCATGTAGGCGGCAAGCTCCGGCCCGAACAGATCGCCGCGGGAGAGCGCATAGTCGCTGGTCTTGTGCGAGGTGCCGGCGCCCATGAACGAGGAGCCGAACGCGTTCGGGTAACTGGTCTTCGAATAACGGTCGTACGACATGAACTGCGCGCCGACCGTGCCCATATGCGGCGTGATGTCCTCGTCGAACAGCGCCCAGGTGCCGGCGATGTGGTGGGTCATCATGAACTTGCCGACCAGGTCGTTGGAATTGGCGAGACCCTTCGGATGCTTGCCGCTGGTCGAGTTGAGCAGGATGCGCGGGTTCTGCGCCGACCAGGCGGCCAGCACCACGACGCTCGCCTCCTGCACCTGGCGCTCTTTCTTGTCGTCGTAATATTCGACGCCGATGGCACGGGTGGCGGCGTCGTTGGTGAGGACGCGCGTGACGTTGCTCAGAGCACGCACCTCGGCGCCGGCCTTGCGCGCGTCCGCCAGATACGTCACCACCGGATTGGCGAGCGCGCCGATCGGGCAGCCGACGGCGCACCAGCCGTCGTAAAGGCAGGCGGCGCGGCCCTTGAACATGGTCGAGTTCATGCCGTTCGCCATCGGGATCAGATGGATGCCGTTGGCCTCGGCGCCTTTGAGCCAGACTTCGCCGGCCGGAAAGACCTTCATCGGCGGCATCGGATACGGCTTGCCCGGCGGCCGCCATTTCTCTTCCGCCTTGGCGTCGCCCGACACGCCGATGTCTTCGGCGACCTTGTCGTAGAACGGCGCCACATCCTCATACGCGATCGGCCAATCGTGGCCGCGATTGTGCTCGCTCTTCATCTTGAAATCGGTCGGCAGAAAGCGCGGGAATTGCGCGAAGTAATGCAGCGCGGCGCCGCCGACCGCGTAGGCGCCCTGGTTGGCGTAGGCGAACGGGTTCTTGCCGCCAAGCAGGATCGGCCCGCCGGCCGGTTTGAGCCGCCGGCCCCACATGTCGGAGCTGACCAGGTCGGTCAGCTTCCAGTCCGGCCCGTTGTCGAGCACCACGACCTTCTTGCCGGCCTTGGCCAGCACCGCGGCATAGACCGAGCCCGAGGCGCCGGAGCCGACGACGACGACATCGACTTTTTCGTTGGCCATGATCCCCTCCTCACCACTTCTGCGTCGGTGCGATGTGCGGCATGTAGGGAATGCCGAGCGCGGCATAGCCCTCCATGGTGCCGTAGACCACGTCGACCGCGTCGCTGCGCAGCACGCCGAACACGAACGGCGATGCCGGTCCCTGCCAGCCGTCGATCTTGTTGATCCGCATCTGGCCGACGAAATCGTGCTGCTCGGCGGCGGAAAGCGCGGCGAATTTTTTGCCCTTGTTCTTGTCGCTCGCCGCATCGACCGCGCCGAGCGCCGCGCGATAAAAGTTGGCGAACGGCGGACGGACGTTGAGGATGCGCGCCTGCAGGAGCGCCTTTTCGGGCGGCCCGGAAATCTGCTGATCGACGAACTGGGTGATGCCGGCTTCCTTGGCGCCGGGCACCAGCGTTTCGCCGAGCGCATCGAGCGTCGCCGCCTGCTCGGCCGAGAGCGTGCGCAACGGCACGCCCTGCGCATGCGCCTGCCGCGGCGTCAAAAGCACTTCGGCGCCGCCGACCACGAAGGCCAACGCGCCGAACCCCGCGCCTTGCACGAAGGCGCGCCGTTCGATGGCGGTCATGACGTTTCTCCCCTCGCCGCGGCTCTCTTCGGTCTTTGAAAAACGGCGGCCGCGGCGCCAGCGAAATTCAACGCCCTCTCGGCGGCTGAATCAAGCGCAACGAACCGCGTAAGAAACCGTGCAAGAAACCGTGCAAGGAACCATGCAAGGAACCGCCTGCCGCCGGCGCGCATTGGGCCATCGGAGTGATCGTCATGACCAAGCTACCGCACGACGCACTGGTGTTCATCGGCGACGGCCGCAAGGCGCTGTTTCTGCGCAACGCCGGCGACGAGCAGATGCCCGATCTGCGCACCGAGCAGGTGTTCAACGACGACAATCCGCCGAGCCACCAGCAAGGCACCGACCGGCCCGGGCGCGGCTTTGCCGGCGCCGGCTCGCGGCGCCGCGGCGGCATGGCAGAGACCGACTGGCATCAGCTCGAGGAGCAGCGCTTTGCCGAGCGCGTCGCCGCCGCGCTGGCGGACGTGGTGCGCAAGCGCCACGTGCCGGCGATCCTGGTCGCGGCGCCGCCGCGCGCGCTCGCCGACCTCCGCCGCGCCTTTCACGCCGACGTCAAAGCCAGGATCGTCGCCGAGGTCGACAAGGATTTGACCAAGCAGCCGGTCGACCGGATCGAGGCGCATCTGTGCCGGTGAATGTCTTGCCGCTTGTCGGCCCGGAGCGGGGCGCCCAGCCGGAATTTCCGCTTTTGCGGGAATAAAGCGCAGAAGAATCAGCGACGTAGCCAGTCGCTCTGCGCCGCAACGATTCTCGTCAACGATTCCAATGGCTTAGCTGGCCGTGCGGAGCGGCAAAGGCGCGAAAAGCCTGATTTTTCCGAGCCGTTTCACTCAGAATCGCACGGAAGTGCCCGCCGTAGCGTGACAGGCACATGACAACGGCAGCAATGCCGCGCTGCGATGTGTCGGCCTGCGGACCCAGGCGATTTGCACGCCAAGCCCGCTCCAGCCCCCTCCGGCATCATTTCCGTCCACAACCATCCCGATCGCGACCGCCCGCAGCTTGGGGATTCCCTACGAATCTCCGATACTTGCAGCGCGGCCGGCGATTCGTCCCCGCAATCCCCACATTTAGCGGTTGATTCAGATTTTCATACTAAGTCTTGACGTGGCCCGCCGCCTTGGCCTAGCTTTCGAAAGTTCGGCGCGCGGGTAGCAGAGTCCGCCGGGCTCTCCACAAAGGGTTTTGGGGACAGCGGCGCGCCGCACGTCGGCGCGCGCGTGGGACACGTGTCGCCCTTTGTGGGAAGCGCCTGGTTGGAAGCAGCTTGGGCGCGTCGCAACGAAGATCCGGTCTCGAACCGGGCGTGAATACCGGGACGTGGGGTGGGGTGTCGGAGCCGACAGGAGTGAGGCGGGGCGCGGCCGAAAGCGTAGGGCCGCGTCGCGGGCAAGCCGTCGGCGGCTTATATTTGGAGCGGACTTCGCTCCAGCCGCCGGCAAGGACAAAAAGGGAAGGACAAGGGGCCAAGACATGCGGATCGAGCGGCATTTCACCAAAGCCGGACAATCGCCTTATGCGGACATCGTGTTCCACCTGACCACGAGCGAAATCCGCAATCCCGACGGCTCCATCGTCTTCCATGCCGACGACGTCGAGGTACCCGTGCAGTGGTCGCAGGTCGCCTCCGATGTGCTGGCGCAAAAATATTTCCGCAAAGCCGGCGTGCCGGCGCGCCGCAAGAAGGTCGAAGAGGAAACCGTCCCGTCCTGGCTGTGGCGCAGCGTCGCCGACGAAGCCGCCCTCGCCGCGCTGCCCGAGAGCGAGCGCTATGTCGGCGAGCATTCCTGCAAGCAGGTGTTCGACCGGCTCGCCGGCACCTGGACCTATTGGGGCTTTAAGGGCGGCTACTTCTCGACCGAAGCCGACGCCCAGGCGTTCTTCGACGAGCACCGCTACATGCTGGCCATGCAGATGGTGGCGCCGAACTCGCCGCAATGGTTCAACACCGGCCTGCACTGGGCCTACGGCATCGACGGCCCGAGCCAGGGCCACTTCTACGTCGATTACAAGACCGGCGAGCTGATGCAGTCGGCCACCGCCTACGAGCATCCGCAGCCGCACGCCTGCTTCATCCAGTCGATCGCCGACGACCTCGTCAACGAGGGCGGCATCATGGACCTGTGGGTGCGCGAAGCGCGCCTGTTCAAATACGGCTCCGGCACCGGCTCGAACTTTTCCAAGCTGCGCGGCGAAGGCGAGAAGCTGTCCGGCGGCGGCAAGTCGTCCGGCCTGATGAGCTTTCTCAAGATCGGCGACCGCGCCGCCGGCGCCATCAAGTCGGGCGGCACCACGCGCCGCGCCGCCAAGATGGTGATTCTCGACGCCGACCATCCCGACATCGAGCAGTTCGTCGAGTGGAAGGTGCTCGAGGAGCAGAAGGTCGCGAGCCTCGTCACCGGCTCCAAGATCAACCAGCAGCACCTGCGCACCGTCTTCAAGGCCTGCGTCAACTGCGAAGGCTCCGGCGACGATTGCTTCGATCCGGAAAAGAACCCGGTGCTGCGCCGCGAGATCAAGGCGGCGCGAAGGAACCACGTGCCCGACAATTACATCCGGCGCGTCATCCAGTTCGCCAAGCAGGGCTACACCGACATCAACTTCCCGATCTTCGACACCGATTGGGACTCCGAAGCCTATCTGACCGTGTCCGGCCAGAACTCCAACAACACCGTGCGCGTCGCCGACGAGTTCCTCAAAGCCGTCGAAGCCGACCGCGACTGGGATTTGTTCTGGCGCACCAAGTCCGGAAAGGTCGCCAAGACGCTCAAGGCACGCGAGCTGTGGGAGAAGATCGGCTACGCCGCCTGGGCCAGCGCCGATCCCGGTCTGCAATTCCACACCACCATCAACGACTGGCACACCTGCGCGGCATCGGGGCCGATCATCGCGTCGAATCCGTGCTCGGAATACATGTTCCTCGACGACACCGCCTGTAACCTGGCGTCGATCAATCTCTTGGCGTTCCACGGCGCCGCCGCGGCCGGTGCAGCCAGCACCTACGACGTCGAGGGCTACGAGCACGCCGTGCGGCTGTGGACCATCGTGCTCGAAATCTCGGTGCTGATGGCGCAATTCCCCTCGAAGGAAATCGCGCAGCGCTCCTACGACTTCCGCACCTTGGGCCTCGGCTACGCCAATGTCGGCGGCCTCTTGATGTCGTCCGGCATTCCCTACGATTCGGAAGCCGGCCGCGCCATTTGCGGCGCGCTGTCCGCCATCATGACCGGCATCTCCTACGCCACCTCGGCCGAAATGGCGGCCGAGCTCGGCGCCTTCCCGCGCTACGCCGAAAACCGCGACGTGATGCTGCGCGTCATGCGCAATCATCGCCGCGCCGCTTACGGCGCGCGCACCGGCTACGAAGAGATGAGCACGCCGCCGGTGCCGCTCGACCACAAGGCCATCGCCGACAAGGCCCTCTCCGACCACGCCAAGCTCGCCTGGGACCGCGCGCTCACCCTCGGCGAAGAGCACGGCTACCGCAATGCGCAGGCGAGCGTCGTGGCGCCGACCGGCACCATCGGCCTCGTCATGGACTGCGACACCACCGGCATCGAGCCCGACTTCGCGCTGGTGAAGTTCAAGAAGCTCGCCGGCGGCGGCTACTTCAAGATCATCAACCGCGCCGTCCCCGAAGCGTTACGCGTGCTGGGCTATGGCGACAGCGAGATCGCCGAGATCATCACCTACGCGGTGGGTCACGGCTCGCTGGCCGACGCGCCGGCCATCAATCACGGCACGCTGCGCGAAAAAGGTTTTACCGACGAGGCGATCGAAAAGGTCGAGAAGGCGCTGCCGACCGCCTTCGACATCAAGTTCGTCTTCAACAAGTGGACCTTGGGTGCCGACTTCCTCACCGAGCAGCTCGGCGTCGGCAAGGCCGATCTGGTCGTGCCGACCTTCGACCTCCTCGCCCATCTCGGCTTCACCCGGCGCGAGATCGAAGCAGCTAACATTCACGTCTGCGGCGCCATGACGGTCGAGGGCGCGCCGCATCTGAAACCCGAGCACTACGCCGTGTTCGACTGCGCCAATCCGTGCGGCCGCACCGGCAAGCGTTACCTCTCGGTCGAGAGCCATATCCGCATGCTGGCGGCGGCGCAGCCGTTCATCTCCGGCGCCATCTCCAAGACCATCAACATGCCGAACGAGGCGACGGTCGAGGACTGCAAGCAGGCGTATCTCCTCTCCTGGCGGCTCGGGCTCAAAGCCAACGCGCTCTACCGCGACGGCTCGAAGCTGTCGCAGCCGCTGCAGAGCCAGCTCATCGCCGACGAGACCGAGGACGACGACGTCATCGAAGCCTTCCTCGACAAGCCGGCGGCGGCGCGCGCCTCCGGCCTCGCCGAGAAAGTGGTCGAAAAGGTCGTCGAGCGCATCGTCGTCATGCGCGAGCGCGAGCGCATGCCCGACCGCCGCAAGGGCTACACCCAGAAGGCCGTGGTCGGCGGCCACAAGGTCTATCTGCGCACCGGCGAATACGACGACGGCCGGCTCGGCGAAATCTTCATCGACATGCACAAGGAGGGCGCGGCGCTCCGCTCGCTCCTCAACAACTTCGCCATCGCGGTGTCGCTCGGCCTGCAATACGGCGTGCCGCTCGACGAATACGTCGACGCCTTCACCTTCACCCGCTTCGAGCCGTCCGGCCCGGTGCAGGGCAACGACACCATCAAATACGCCACCTCGATCCTGGACTACGTGTTCCGCGAGCTGGCGGTGAGCTACATGGAGCGCTTCGACCTCGCCCACGTCGATCCGTCCGGCGAAGGCTTTGACGCGCTCGGCAAAGGCGTCGAGGAAGGCAAACCCGGCCCCGAGGCGCGCTACGTCTCCAAGGGTTTGACGCGCTCGCGCACCGACCGCCTCAAGGTCATGCAGGGCGGAGTGGAACGCAGCGACGCCGCCTCACCCTCCCCTGCGGCGGGAGGTTCGGCGAGCGAAGCAAGCCGGAGCACGGTCGTCACCGCCTTCTCGGCCGCCGCCCCGCGCGCCGAAATCGCCGGCGCCACGGTCCTGAAAACCACCGTCGAGCAAAAACTCTCGCCCGCCCAAGCGCTCGAGCAGATGACCGACCCCCGCGCCCACGCCAAAGCCATGGCCGCCGAACGCCGCGCCGAAGCCAAAGCCAAAGGCTACGAAGGCGAAGCCTGCGGCACCTGCGGGAATTTCACGCTGGTTCGGAACGGGACTTGTTTGAAGTGCGATACGTGCGGAAGCACGACGGGGTGTTCGTAATCAAGTCACTGAACCTCACATAATCAATCCGCGAACGCGCGGCCTGTTGGCCGCCCGTTCGTCTGCGTTACGTGGCTTTAGCTATGGATAAGCTGTTTCATGTTTTTGTCAGCTCGACGTATTCCGACCTGCAAGAAGAGAGAAGCCGGGTTAGCGAGGGTTTGTCGAAAGCTGGGCAAGTACCCGAGGGTATGGAAATTTTCCCGGCGTCGAGTCAAAAACAAATAGACTTTATCAAAAGTGTCATCGATAGGTGCGATTACTACGTTGTCATCGTCGGCGGAATGATATGGGAGCACTACGCCCGACGGCGTCAGCTTCACTGAGTTGGAATATGAATACGCGCTATCGAAGAACCTGCCTACTCTTGCTTTTTGGCCTCGCACCCCGATCAGCTAAACCCATCAAAGACCGACAACGATTCCTCTAAGGCTGCGAAGCTTGCGAAATTTCGAGAACGGCTAGAACAAAATAGCTTAGTGGACTATTGGATTTCGGCGGACCAGCTCGCAACAAAGGTAGTTGCAGCAATTGCGCAGGAGGTTTCCACCAATCCCGGGATTGGATGGATACGGGGGAACAGAGCCGCTTCCGAAGACCTGCTAAATGAAATAAACGAGCTCAGAAAAGAGAACGATGAGCTAAAGGGGGCGCTAAATGCAGCAAAACCGCCTGTCAGCGTGCCCCACCTCGCGAAGCTCGATGAGGCTTTCATTTTACATTACGAATACAAACCGAGGTTTGATGGATCTTGGCGCGACTCCGAAATCGCACTCACTTGGCAGCAAATTCTGAAGATTGTCGGCCCTGATTTTCGCACGCCCAGCAATACCGCTCGTGTAAGTGGGGCCTTAAAGCAGTACCTCAAGGAGATTGCCGGCAAATCATTCTACGACGCCAAATTTCACCAAACAGACCAGGAAACAGTGCTCAACCAGCTTGAGCTATTGGGCTACCTGCGGAGCGCTGTATATAATCTACAAAACGGCGGGCAGGCGTTATTTTATACGCTCACCCCATTAGGCGTATCTGAATCCATTCGATTAAACGCGGTGACCTCGAAGCGGGCGTAGCTAGCGTAGCCCGGATTGAGTGAAACGAAATCCGGGGCAAGCCTCGACGCTCATCCTGGATTTCGCTGACGCTCAATCCGGGCTACGCGGGCCTCAGCCTTTGTGCTAAACTGCCGCCATGAAAACCAAATTGCTCACCCAGGCGCTGGAGCGGATCGAGACTTGGCCCGCGGAGGCGCAGGATCAGCTTGCCGAGATCGCGTTCAATCTCGATGCCGGACTCAAGGACGTGCCCTATGAGCCGACGGACGAGGAGCTTGCGGGCATTGACCGCGGCTTGCACGATGCCGAGCAAGGGCGGTTCGCAACCGAGGCGGAAGTCGAGGCGGCGTTCGCCAAATTCCGCCGCCGATGAAGGTCGTCTATACCGCTGCCGCGCTTCGCGACCTTGATGAAATTGCCGAATGGCTGGCCGTCCACTACCCCACCATCGCGCCCACGATTGAGCGCCGAATCCGCGCTGTGATCGAACACATAGGGCGCTGGCCCGAGAGCGCGCGGCGCTCAACCAAACGCGCGGGGGTGCGCGTCATACCGATTGGCCGCTATCCCTATAAAGTGTTTTACCGCATTACGGAGGATGCAGTCGAAATCCTACACATCCACCATGCGGCACGACGACCTTGGGACGAACAGGAATAATGCGATGACTATTTCGGCAACGGCAGTCCGTTTTGACGAGTACACGATGTGGGTCGATCTCTCCGACGGCCGCACGTTGGGCGTTCCTTTGGCTTGGTTTCCGCGCCTCCTGCACGCGAGCGCGGAGGCGAGGCAGCTGGTCGAGATTGGCCGCATCGGCCTGCATTGGGAAGAGCTTGACGAAGACATTTCGATCGCGGGCCTGCTCGCCGGGCGCGGCGATATGACGAGGCGGTCAGAACGCGCCGTCTGAACAGTGGCCTCCGCAGGTATTCTCCACTAGCTTGCCCCTCGCCTTTAAGGGTTCGCGAATCCGATTCCGCGACAGCCCGAACATTCAGCCTAGAAGGATCACAATGGTGACTAGCCCAATGCGCGAATTCTTGAGTGCGATTATTGCCATAGCCGTGTTGTTTTTTGTCCCGGCGCGGGCGGAAGACGTCGTCAGGCCGTTTGTGACGACAAGCGAGTACGTCGCTTATTGTACCGGCGCCAAACTCAAAAGCGACTGCTATGGCGGCTACGAGGCCGCTTTGGTCGAAGTGATCGTCAGCAAGCGCGTCACTAATATTTGCGCGCCTTCGCAAAGCGGTGGTGAAGCCGATGAAACAAAGTACCAAGCAGCGGAAGCATTGGAAATTGCGCGTTATGTGAAATGGCTTAAAGACCATACAAGCTACATGCAGGTAGATTTTCGCAAGGGCTTGGCGTCGGCCATCGCCGCTATCTATGGCTGCAAGTAGGGCAGCAATGGCCTCCGCGGCTATTCTCCGCTAGTTTCCGGCCCCCGCCCTCACAGGAGAGGCACCATGCGAGAGTTCTCGCGCCGCTCGGCGCTCGCCGCGTTTGCCGCAACCACAGGAGTCTTGGCCTTGTCCGAATCCGCTGATGCCCAGAATGTCGTGACCACGTCGTCGGGGCTCAAATACATCGACGTCAAGGCCGGCACCGGCGCTTCGCCGCAGACCGGCCAGACCTGCGTGATGCATTACACCGGCTGGCTCTACGAGAACGGCAAGAAGGGCGCCAAATTCGACTCCTCGGTCGACCGCGGCCAGCCGTTCGAGTTCAAGATCGGCATGGGGCAGGTCATTCGCGGCTGGGACGAAGGCGTCGCCACCATGAAGGTCGGCGGCAAGCGCACGCTGATCATCCCGCCGGCGCTCGGCTACGGCGCGCGCGGCGCCGGCGGCGTCATCCCGCCGAACGCCACGCTCATGTTCGACGTCGAGCTGCTCGCGATCAAATAACTGGCCGATGATCTCTTTCCTCATCCTGAGGTGCGAGCGAAGCGAGCCTCGAAGGATGCAGGCCGAGGCGCATCGGCCTCGCCCTTCGAGGCTCGGCGCTGCGCGCCGAGCACCTCAGGGTGAGGAAAATTATGATTGGCGCGTCACTCACTCCGGCACGTCGCCGAAGCGATTGGGCTTGCGGTTGCCCGGCCAGCACATGATCCATACCGCGATCGCGGCGAGCGGCAGGCCGAGTACATACGTCTTGAGCGGCGCGTGCGCCAGGAACGCCCAGCTCGACTGCGCGGCGGCAACCCAGATCGCGTGATAGCCGGACCATCCGAGATCGTGCAGGCGCCGTACGGTCAGCGCGGCAATGCCGATGGCGAGCAACGCGAGGGCGACGATCACTACCATGACGCCTGCCTGGTAGCCGAGGGGGCTTTCGGTCAAGAATAAGGGCACGCTCGCGATCGAAAACGTCCCAGTGCCGATTCCGAGATAGGTGCTCCGATTTCGGAAAGGTCCGGGCCCTAGTCGACCGTCAAAGGAGAGGTACCGATGCAACAGCGTCTTCATTGCAGGTGCCCGTACATCCTGATCACGCCCGCTGCCGGTCGTTGTCGATCGGCAGCACCTGGCCGCTGATCGACTTCGCCGCGTCGGAAGCCAAGAACACCGCGAGCGCGGCGATGTGTTTCGGGTCGATCATCGCCTTGATCGACTGCTCGGCCATCGCTTCGGCGCGCACCTCGTCGAGCGTCTTGCCGCCGATCTGGGCGCGGCCGGCGAACACGCGCTCGATGCGGTCGCCCGTGACGGCGCCGGGCGCGATGGCGTTCACTCGGATGCCGAATTCGCCGAGCTCGATCGCCAACGTCTTGGTGAAGCCGATCACGCCCCATTTGGTGGCGGCGTACGGGCTGCGATTGCGAAAGCCGAAGCGGCCGGCGACCGACGACATGTTGATGATGACGCCTGCGTTCGATTGCTTCAGGTGCGGGATCGCCAGCCGCGTGACGTCGAACATGGCGGTGAGATTGACTGCCACCACCTTGTCCCAGTCGTCCGGCGGATAATCGGCGACCGGCAAGGTCATCCCCGAGATGCCGGCATTGTTGATCAGCACGTCGAGCCCGCCGAGCGCTGCCACCGCGTCCGGCACCATGCGCTCAATCGCGGCGCGGCGCGCCAGGTCGCAAGGCCGCGCGATCACGGCGGGGATTTCTTTCGCAATCGCCTCGAGCGCCGCGGTGTCGATGTCGCAGACGAAGACGCGCGCGCCGCTCGCGGCAAACGCGCGCGCAAATTCGCGGCCGATGCCGGCGGCGCCGGCGGTGATCAAGACCCGTTGCGGCATGGAGGCTCCCCTCACCCGTTCGTCGCTTCAGCATGGATTGCCGGGTCAAGCCCGGCAATGACGATTTCCAGCAAGGGCCCCGCGGGTCGGCAGGGTGACCCCGACGGAATCGCGCCGCCTTCGGTTAACGAGATATGAATCCGGCGAAAAACAAACTTTGGGACTCCCGGCCGAGTCTCGCCCATGCTCCGCCTGCCGATTCCCGGAGCCGCCGATGGACAAGGCCCTCTTTTTCGCCCTGCTGGCCGCCTGCGCGGTCAATGTGGCGTGCCTGTGCGGCCACCTGTAGGCCCTGATACAATCACGACCATGGACGATTTCCCCGTAGCCCCGCCGATCCTCGTCAAGGACACGCCAAAGCCGCGGCGGCTCACGACGCTCAAAGACGCGCGCGCCTATGTGGACGAGGCGCTGCGGCTCGGCCGGCCGGAGCCGTGGCGCGAGGTGTGGCACCGCCTCAACGCGGTGACCGGCGAAGAGGACGCGATCGAGGCGATCGGCGACTTGCGCGAATTGCTGGCCGAAGAGGATTTGTTGATCCCCGACGCCGGCTGAGCCGCGCTCGAGCGGTCGCGCGCGCTGGGCGCGCGGCCGACCAAGGTCAGATCATTTCCCGTCTTTGCGCACCGAAGGCCGGGGCGCCCGTACGCAGATCCCGAAGCCGCGGCCGCCCCGGTTCAGCACTTGCCGTTATGCCGTTTGCTTTGCCCGGCCATCATGCGTTCGCAATCGTTGCCGAAGGTCTGGCCGTTGCAGCCGCAGACCGGCCGATGAATCTTCTTGTTGCAGGCATCCGGCCGGGTCGCGCAGCGCCCCTGCATATCGGGCGTGAAGCATACGCCGGTCTTCAATTGGCAGAATTCGTGCGCGCCGCACGTCAAGCCGGCGAACCCACCGCATTTTTGGCCGATGCGCGCCGAGCTTGGCGTGCTCGCCAACCCGATGCTGAGAGCCAACGCGACCGCGGCGGAAATTCCGAGAATCTTCGACATCGATGCACCCCCCTTGCCCGCGATTCTGTGGACACGCGTTCGGCGTGAGCGCGGATCGGAGGCGGGCTGTCCGTCACGGCGCGACGAAAATCATGTCACAACCTCACGGCGCAGGCAACGGCGCCGCGTATTTGCGCTACAATCGCCGCATGCCCGCGACCGCCTTCCATCTCATCACCGACTGGTCGCTCGACGCGCCGCGCGAAGCGGTGTGGCGGGCGCTCAGCGCGCCGGAGCAATGGCCGTCGTGATGGCGCGCGGTTGCGGCGGTCGAGCGGCTCGCCGACGGCGATGCCAACGGCGTCGGCACAGTGCGGCGCATGACCTGGCGCACCGCGCTCCCTTACACGCTGACCTTCGACATGCGCACGACGCGCGTCGAGCCGCTGGCGCTGATCGAAGGCCGCGCCGAAGGCGAACTCACCGGCCTCGGCCGCTGGCTTCTATCCCACGACGGCGCGCGCACGCAGGCGCGCTACGAGTGGATCGTCGACGTCACCAAGCCGTGGCAGCGCACGCTGGCGCCGCTGTTGCGCCCGATGTTCACCTGGAACCACAACGTCGTCATGGGCTGGGGCGAAGCGGGGCTCAAGCGCAAGCTCGGGGCAGGCTGACAAACCGGGCAAAGCCGTTACAATGGCGGCAGGGGCAAGCGCCGCGGCGCCCGCCCGCGCACGGTCGGTCCGTCGCGCGGGCGGGCAGCAACGACAGTCAGGTCCGGAAATCGGGGGGTTGGAAATCATGTACAAGAGTCTGGTCGCATCCGTGTTCGGCGCGCTCGTTCTCGCGGGCGTCGCGGCAATACCGGCAAGCGCCGCCGACGACATCGAATCGCGGGTGCAGGTGTGCGCCGGCTGTCACGGCGAGAAGGGCGTGCCGATCAACACGGCGACGCCGATCATCTGGGGCCAGCAGGCCAATTACCTGTACAAGGAATTGCACGATTACCACAGCGGCGACCGCGCCAATCCGTTCATGTCCTCGGTCGCCAAGCAGTTCACCCTGCCGGAGCTGCGCGAGGTCGCCAATTACTTCGCCGCCAAACAATGGCCGGCGCAATCCCATGCCAACAATCCCGGCGCGGCGCCGCAGAGCGCCGAGATGTGCAAGGCCTGCCATCAGCCGAATTTCGTCGGCGGCTTGCCGGCGCCGCGGCTTGCCGGCTTGAGCGCCGATTATCTGCTCACCGCCATGAACGGTTTCGCCGACGGCAAGCGCACCAACAATCTCGACATGCCGGGCTTCATGAAGGCGCTGTCGGAAAGCGACCGCGAGGCGATCGCGAAGTATCTCGCGGGCCTGTAAGCTAAGCGCGAGGCCGCGTCAGTCGCCCCACCCGCCGCGGTCATAAAACATTCCGCCGCCGCCGGCGTAATAGCCGCCGCGCATCGCGGGCGGTGGCCCGCGCACGACGGGCGGCCGATCGTAATCGCGATACGAATAGCGCTCGCCCGAATAGGGGCCGCCGCGGTCGTCCGAATAGCGGGCGCCGCGGTCCCCCGGATAAGGAGCGCCGCGGTCGTATGAATAGGACGCGTTGCGATCGGCCGGATACGGCGCGTTCTGCTCGCGGCGGCCGCGTTCGGCGTTCCTGATCCGGCGCGTCGGCTTCGGCCGCGCACGGGCGTGGGCGGGCGCTGCTTTTTGCTCCGGCTCGGCGCGATTGTAGACCTGCGTGCCCGGCGCCGAGCCTGCCGGTACGGCCGCCTCCTCCACCGGATGCTGGTCGGTTGCGGCCGCAGTCGACGACGGTTCGGCCGGCGCCGGCGATTGCGGCGCTTGCTGCGGCCCGGCTTGCGCGCCGGCAGGCGCAGGCGGTGCGGCGGCCCGCGCTGCGGCCTCTACCGGCGCCGCGGCCGCGGCCGGTTGCGGCGCTGCCGGTGCGGCGCCGACCGCAGGCGCGCCGCTGTTATCGGCCGTGATCTTGAGCGCCGTGGGCGGGCGTGACGAATTGCCGGTGCCGACCAGACTGGTCACGGCGATACCGCCGCCGACCGCGCCGATCGCGCCCGCAATGGCGACGATTTGCACGGTGCGCACGACGCGGCCGAACCGGTTCGACCAGGTTGGTTCCGGATAGATCAACGGCGCCATGCCGGCTCCCCCGTGCTGAGCCCCCGCTTCTGCGAGGCCGGTGGGGAGAACGCGCCAGATTGCCGCCGTGTTCCGGGCGCGACCGGGCCAATCGGCGGGCCGCGCAGCGCTGGGCGGCCTGCGCGGCGCGATCGCGGCACCGTGCGGGGCGCCCTACTCTTCCGGCTCGGTCGTGAAGAACAGCGGATAGCCCTTGCTCTTGCCGAGCTCGGTCGCCTCCTTGGCCTTGGTCTCGGCGACGTCGCGGGTATAGACCGCGATCACGCAAGCGCCCTTCTTGTGCGCCGTCATCATCACCCGATAGGCCTGCTCGGCGTTCATCCGGAACACCGCCTTGAGCACCTGCACGACGAACTCGCGCGGGGTGTAATCGTCGTTGAGCAGGATCACCTTGTAGAGCGGCGGCCGCTGCGTCTTGGTCTTGACCTGGGTGCGCGGCTTGACGAGCGTCTTGTTATTCATCGCGCGAAAGCCTTTGCGGCGAACGGCACGGTCTCGCACTATAATTCAATCGGCGTGCCCGGCCCAGCGGGCGGCGCGCTGCATGTCGCCCGAGATCTCGATCAGCGCCGCACGGCCGCGCCGCGCCGCGGCGCGCGGCGTTCGACCACGACGGCGCGCGGCGCCGCATGCGCCGCGGTGCGCCCGGTCCGCGCCGTGATGGTGATGCGGTCGACGGACTTGCTCGCCAGACGCAGCACCGCGCCTCTCGCCTCATCCACGGAGATGTACATCAGCGAGGCCACGATCTCGGCCTGCTCGCCGGTCTCCTCGGTCAGGCCCTGCGCGGCGAGCACCGCCTCCTCGATGGTCGGCGGATCGCGGCGTACCCGGCGCCGGCCGTCCCTGGTCTCCCAGACCTCGTTGCTCATCTGATGCCTCGGCGATTGGTTCTGCCGCCCATTATTGGCGCTCTATTGCAGTGCAGCAAGACCGTTGTGCGACGCACTCACGACAATGTCATCGCCGTGCCAAGGCCGAAACAAGCCGAAGAAAGCCAAAAAAGCAGGCGCTCGCCGCGGCCATCGTGCAGCCGCGGCAGCGCCTGCCGAACGTGTGCGAATGACGCGGCTGGATCGCCTACATCTCGCTGAACAACACGCCGCCCTTGCCTTTCGACGTCTTGGCGCTCTCGACCAGCGAGACCGTGACGGCATCCGGCTTGGCCCCGGCGTTCTTCACGATGGCGGCCGTGATGTCCTGGATGAGCCCGCGCTTCTGTTCGAGCGAACGGCCTTCGAGCATGTAGACGACGACTTCCGGCATGACTGCCCTCCCTGTGTTTCGGATCCGGCGAGACGCAACGAACGGCAGCAGAGCCGGCGCCGGCTGGCCTGACGATCGGGCCCATCATATCGGAAAGTTGGCGCCGAAAGTGCAACAGGAAGCGCGCCGCCGGCGCGCATCGCCGCCATGCGCGTTTTCCATACCGCGGCCGAGAACGCTAATTGGTCGAGAACATCGAGCCGTTGCGCGAGCTGAACAGTCGGAACAGCGGTTCGAATCCGCTGCCGTTGTGGCGCGGCTTTTTGCTCTGCCACCGCCGCATGGTCTCGTAGCCGGCAACGCGGTGTTTTTTGGTTGCCTTCTTGCCCGGTGCGGCTTCCGGCACCAGCGCGGTCTCGTCGTGCGCCGGCGCCGCGGCCGGCTCCTCGATATGCGCGGTGTGGGCCGGCGCTGCACCGGCTGCCGCATCGGGCGCGTTCGCAATCTGCGGCGGCGCCGCGTTGTTTGGATTTGCTCCGGCGATCGCGGCCGGCGGCGCCGCAACGGCGGCGGCCTGCGCGGGCACCGGAGCCGATTGTGCGGGTGCCGGCGCAACCGCCGCCGACGCTGCATTAACCACGGGCACGCCGCTCACCAGCGCATGCGCCGCGATCGAGCTGTCCGCCGTGCGCGACGCCGGACGCGCCACGAGCGACACCACCACGGCGGCGCCTGCGGTCGCGCCGATGGCAGTCGCCACGAGCGCAATGCGCAGCGTCCGGACAAAGCTCGGCCGCGGGGCGAGATAGCCCCACTCCGGATGGAAATTCCCGGCAGAACGCATTACCGCGACCTCCCGGACAGCACCCACGCTGCCCGCATGCCTGCACGGCCCGCCAACAAAGCTGCCAACTCCAGATGGCCGGGCCGGTTCCTGCTATGTCGCCGCAGCTGCGCGCGAAGTTCAACCATGAGTCTCGGCTTACCCGCCACACGCCACCCCGGCAAGCCGCCCGGAACCGGAATCCCACGACTGTTGCCGATCGGCACCAGATTGCGAACACGCCGCGCGGTTTTTGTCATTGTCACGCAACGCTTCGTTCACATTGTCCACAAGAGCGGCCGGCGCGAGCGACCGTGCGATGCGCGGTCTCTGCGAGCGCAGCCCGCCGATTCGCATCACGACGCGGCGCTGAACATCTGCTCGCCCGGCTCGGACTCGTCGTCGCTGCCGAGCCGATGGCCGAGCCACGACGGAATGCCGCCTATCGTCATGACGGCGTGCACCGGCGCGCGCACCACATGGTCCTTCACGGACAAGAGCTTCGCCACCAACGAGCGATGTTCGGGATCCGCGGGTGGCGCGGCACTGTTCTGCAAGCCGGCCACCGCGGCCGGCTCTTGCGCGGCCGGAGCCATAGCCACCAGCGCCGCAGCCGGTGCCGGGGCTTTCGCTTGCGGAGCCGGAGCCGGCGCCGGAGCGATTGCGGCAACGTTCACGCGCGGGGCAGGCGCTTTAGCAGGCGCCACGTTGGCGGTCCGGCGCAGCGCAGCGACGACCAGCGCGGTGTCTGCCGCGTCCTGTGCAGACGGCGCAGCGGCCGGCGCCTCGGCTTTGGCATAGCGGCTCGCCTGCGCGGCCTGCTGCGCCAGCAGGAAATTGCGAATGAGATCATGCTCGTCGCGCACCAGCTGCAGCATCTCGGGCGATGCCGGCGCCGTTGCGACAGCCACGCCGCCGGCCGGCATCGCCGCATGGCCGAACTGGTAATGGGCCAGCAGCGCCGCGCCGATCACGCTTGCCAGCGACGCCGGCAGCACTTCGAGCACCAGCTTGCTCGCCAGGCGGGCGAACAGCGGCGCCGCCTTCGCAGGCACCGCGCTTCGATCCGCCTCATTTCGATCCACCGCACTTCGATCCACCGTCGCACCATGCTGCATGAGCCGCGCTCCAGGCTTTGAGCCAACGTTTCGTTGAGCCGAATTTTTTCAAACGGTCGATTGAATTTCAAACATGTGTTTAAGGCACGCCGCGGCCGGAATCAAGGAAATTCTGCGGCACTCTTCGGACTTTCCTGCGGAACTTTGGGCCGCTCAGGCGGCACCGAAACCGGCACGGCCCGCCGCGCGGCACGTCAGGCCCGGCCGAAGCCCGTGCCAAGCCCCTGCACGGTCCAGCGGCTCAACAGCTGCGCCAGCCAATCCACCGCCGTTTCGTCGAGCTCGAGCGACACCGGCGGCCCGGCGAGCTGCTCGCGGTTGCGCACGAAGATGCTGCATTGGCCAAGGAGCCAGATGGCCGCCACCGACAGCGTGCGCTGGTCGGCCTCGGGCAGAAAGCGGTGCACCAGGTTGGTGGTGAGCCCCATGAACGAGGCCGCCTCCTCGCTCAGCAGTTTGCGAAACACCGGCGTCGGCCGCACGGTTTCCCAGTTGAAGATGCGCATGTGCCGGCTGGTCTCGTCGCGCGCCGACAGCGGCCGCAGCTGGCGGCGCACGAAAGCGGCGAGCGCCTCTTCGCGCGGCAGGCCGGCGGTCTCGTCGGCATGAGCGATCTGGTCCTCGGTGAGGCCGCGGAACGCCGTGCGCAGCACCTCGCGGTAGAGCCCTTCCTTGCCCTCGAAATGATAATTGATCGCGGCCTGGTTGACCCGGGCGCGCGCCACGATGGCGCGGATGCTGGTCGCGTCATAGCCGCGTTCGGCGAACAGCCGTTCGGCCGCCTTGAGGATGCGGTCGCGGGTAATTTCCGAGGGCCGGGTCATTGCGGGTTCCGTTTTCAAACTCTCGTTTGAAAACGTATACGCGCCCGCCGCGCCCGGTGCAACTGTTGGGCGGGGACGGCTAACGCCTGCCCGGCGCGCCCCCTCGCCCCGAAGGGGAGAGGGTCGGGGTGAGGGGTACGGACGTTCAGAACATTCCGCGCCCGGCCCCTGCGCTCGAGCGCCCCCTATTGCAGCCCGGCCGCATGCAGATAGCGCAGCTCGACGAAGCGCTCGGCCGGCGGCAGCGGCGGCTGGATCCGGCCCGCGGTGCCGAGCAGCCCGATCACCGCCGCCACGCCACCCATGTTCATTTCGCCCTGCCTCGGCATGACGCCGCGGTCCGGCTCGTAATAGAGCGCCAGGATGGCGCGCGCCGCCGCTGCATCGGCGCCCGTCGTCTCGACGATGGCCTGCACCACCGCGTCGCGGTGGGCCGGATCGCGCAGGAAGCGGAAGGTCGCGCCGAACGCCCGCGCCAGCGCCACCATCGCTTCGGCGTGCGCCACAGCCCACGGGCGCCGCGCCGCAATGACGTTGAATTGCAGGTTAGGCACGACCTGCAGCGAGTCGCCGAGCTTCACGTATCCCTTGCGCGCCAGCACCACGTCCTCGGGCTGGCTCAGCGGCACCGCATCGCATTCGCCGTTGACCAGACACGCGGCGCGCTGGCTCGAGCCGATGATCTCCTTGAAGCGGTAATCGCCGTCATGCAGCCCGCCCGTGGCGAGCAGCATCTTGGTCGACAGCGTGATGGTATCGGGCGGTGCCGACAGCGCGACCAGCTTGCCTTTCAGATCGGCGATGCTCCTGATCTGCGGCTTGGCGATCAGACTGTACATCGGATTGGCCACCCCGCCGATCACCGCGACCGCATCGGAGCCGTTGAGCGCCGCCTCGATCATGTAAGGCAGCGCAGTGCCGGTGGCGTCGACCACGCCGTTGTCGAGCGCCGCCACCATGTGGGTCGTGCCCTTGAGCGGCACCATGATGACGGCAAGCCCTTCGCGAGCAAAGAAACCGTTATGCGCCGCCACTGCATTCGGCACCTCGCCGATATTGCGCGCCGAATTGGCGTTGAAGCCGAGCCGCAGCGCGATCGGCTGCTGCGCGGACGCAGGCGCAGTCATCGCCGCGCAAATAACAGCGAGCACGGTGACTAAAGCGAACGCCACAGATTGCCGTGCCATGTTTCCCTCCTCGTCATGCCCGGGCTTGACCCGGGCATCCATGCTGCCTCAACGCAGCATGGATTGCCGGGTCAAGCCCGGCAATGACGCCTTTGAACCAAAATCGGCATCCGCCTGACAAAAAACGGTAACGCACGCTTGGCCCGCGCGGTCGAACCGCTGCGGAGGGGGACATTCATGACCGACATCGACAGCAGCACACCGCCCGCGAAGCGGCACGGCGGCCGGATCGCGCTCCTTGGCGCCGGCGCAACGGCGCTCGCCATCCTCAACATCGCGCTCGATACGGAGGCCCAGTCGACGGCCGTATTGATCCTGGAATACGGCGCCCTGTCGCTCGGGCTGTTGGCCCTGATCGGAGGGCTGATGATGACCCTGCTGCAACGCTGAATGCGCAGGGTTTGTAGGAAAATCCGCGGCGCGGGCTACGATGCTCCGGCCGCGTAAGCCGCGCGACGTCCGCCACCTTGTCGGTAACGGGGTGAATAGTCGACATGCGGGCCGCAGGCCTTCAGCGACGCGAATAACCCTTACGCGACGTGGGACGCCAACTCGGAAATGGGCAACTGGGTAAGCTCATTCAGTTTGGCGGGGCGATGGTTATTGATGTGCGAAGCCGGCAAAGCATTCTCGGGATGAGCCGCAAAGCAGTCACATTTTCGTGCAGCAATTTAGCGTCGATAAGCTGCTGAAAGAGGCCTACGACATTGTAAGGTGCTGCGTCATGCGTACCGTCAGTGCAATTTTCGTTCTTACCGAGAATACGCGACGGACATCGGAGGGGGCCAACTGCTGGCAGCCGACCGCGGGCGAAATTGATGAGCTTGTGAGCGGGCTGCACAATTTGCGGGAAAGGCTGGTCACTGATGTCAATCGCATCCAAGACGACATCATGCAGTATGCAGCGTTGGGTCAGGCGATAGCCCGGCTTACCCAGATCGGTGCCGAAAGCATGGCCCGGGTGACGGGGTTGGATTTCGCCAAAGAGCGTTAGCTTCCACCGTTTGGGCTGCAACGCGCAAGGACGGGTCGTACCCGGCCTGAGCCGATATTGATCTTTTCGCCGGACGGACAACCGTGTTGCCCGTCAGCCACGCTCGGGAAAATTTAAATCGATGCGTCGCGTAACCCACCGGGCAGCTACATACTTCTACGTATTTTATCGGCGCATCCCACCGCGCACAACTAACCAGGATGAGCACTGTTTGAAAAATGCGCGCGAGCCCCACGTTCGCGTGAAACCATGTACCGCGTAAATGCCCACTTACGAGGACTTTGTGCGACTAGCTCGGACTTATTGGCGTCACGCTCATGCTGCGTCATCATGGGCAGCTGCTCGCGAGCTCTTCCGTATAGCACGCGAGTACCAACAAGAGGCGGCGAAGCTGGACGGCGGCAAACTGCCGAAACTGAGCGGCGATAAAGACCAGGCGCTGTAGGCGGTCCGCCGCCTTTTTTCATTTCCGAAACCGGACCTTTCTCGGACATCAACACAAATGCGCTTTGTCGGCCAGGAGTCTAGCCGGTAGTATCGGCTCATATGGCCACTGACGATCCAGCATGGATATACGAAACACGGCTCGTCCCCACGATTTTTGAGCCCTGGGCACGAGTTCTCATCCATCTCGCTCGTCCCCAAGAGGGTGAGCACGTTCTCGATGCATGCTGCGGAACCGGAGCAGTCGCAAGAATCGTCGCTCCTATTGTGGGTCGTTCCGGAAACACCACAGGACTGGATTTCGACGCCGGCATGATCGCTCTCGCCCAACGACTGAGCCCCGAAGTTGAATGGCGGGTTGGCGATCTACAGAATCTGCCGTTTACAGACGGGGCTTTTGATCTCGTAATCTGCCAACAGGGGTTGCAATTTCTGCCCAATCGCGAAGCCGGATTGAACGAGATCTATCGTGTATTACGACGAGGTGGCCGGATGGTACTCGGTACCTGGACCCAACTCGCAAAATCACCAGCTCATGAGACATTGTTTCACGGTTTGGGCGCGACATTGGGTATTGATATGAATATGCCGCCTGCGTGGTCCCTCCCGGAGGAAAGACAGATCACGACGCTCGTTTCGTCGGCGGGATTTGTCGACATCAAAACGTCTGTCGAATTGCTCTATTCGGAGTTTTCTTCGGCACGGCAGTTTGTCGAGACTATCATCGACGGCAGTTCAAAGCTGACGCGGCAAATGCTGGCGCAGCTACCGAATGATCGAAAGGTCGCGTTTATTGACGACGTCGCCGCACGCTTGCGTGGCTTCGAAACGGTTGGGGCTCTCAAAGTGCCGATGGAATCCAGATTGCTGATCGGTTGGAAAAGTTAATCTTGTCCTCCCCCTTGCTGCGGCCCGGCACGTGTAGGGGGCACCGCGCCGCGAAAGCGCAACTGATCATGACCTTGCTGCAGCGCTGAGTTTTCTTTGATCGGCCGCCGAACCAAAGAACAAGCACGGAAAAAACCAAACATGCGACGCATTCTGTTTGGCGGCCTGGCTGCGGCGGCCGCACTGGCCGCGGTGCTGGTGGCGCTGCGCTTGTGGCCGGCCCGCACCGTGGCGCTCGACGTCGCGTTCACGCTGACCGACCAGAACAATCGGCCACTGCCGGGCGAGCCGGTCCGCTTGGTGTTCGGCGGCAAGGGCTGGCAAGCCCCGGACGCCGGCGTGCGCATCGTCACCGCGGCGGACGGCACCGCGCGCTTCGCCACGCCGGCTGCGGTCGCGCGGCGCTGGACCTTCGTCAATATCGGCTTCACCGGGTTGAGCATGCCGGTGCGCGCCGATCGTCTGCCGGTCGCGCTCGAGCTCGCCTTCGTGGTGCCGCAAAAAAACGGCGGCGACGTCACGCATCGCTGGCTCTACACCGCCGCCATCGATCGCCTGCCCGACGGCGATTGCTCCAGCGACGATCTCGACACCGTCTACGACGTCGGCACCGGCGGCGCTTTCACCAAACTCATCGGCCGCAACGCCGCCGGCCCGAACTTCGACGGCCTGGTCGACGGCTGGCGCCTCGACGCCGCCGGCTACAAGCTGTCGGACTTCATGCTGACCGCGCCCGACGCCGCCACTCCCGACCAGCCGTGGCATCTCAAACTCGGCCTGCGACGAATGCCGAAGCCGCTTTTGGTGCAATAGCAAGCGTAGGGTGGGCGCCGCGCCGTGAGGGCGCAGCCGTGCGGGCAAAATCGCTTACGCGCGGCGCCCACCCGGTTGCGCCGAGCGGACGATTTTGCCCGCCCTACACTTGCTGATCCCGGGTTTCGTTGCGCTCCATCCGGGCTACATCCGTCCCGACAAATCTCGCATGCCGCCGCTGCGGTACCGGGCTCGGCCACGTGACGAAGGTTTGCGTGTGCCAAAGATTCACGTTGATTTTTGCTAATACCCGATCGGCATGAATTGTTAGCCAAAATATGTATTGGACGCGCCGGGTGGTTCGGCGTCAGAGCTGATCCGCAATTATTGTTTGGAGCGTCTCGCGTCGAGGCAACGACCGGGCGCCAAGCGGGAGGATATCTTGTCGAAGCAAATTCTGGTTTGGACAGGCGGAAAACTTCATCGCAGCAGCCGCGGTATCTTGCTCGCGAGTCTGTTTTCTCTGTTCGCCGCGACAGCTCACGCCACCGCAATCAAGGTCATGTGCGACAGTCCCGTGGAGCCGGCCTTGGCCAAGGTCGCCGACCTTTTTCGCCAAGAGACGAACAATCAAGTGACCTTGTCGTGCAATGCGGGGCCCGCCATAAAAAAACGGATCGAAGGAGGCGAGGTCGCCGACGTTGTTGTCATTGAGCCGGACTTTGCCGAGCAACTTACCAGTTCAGGCAAAGTGCGCGCGGGGAATCGACCGATGGTCGGTCACGTTGGTGTTGGCCTTGGCAACCGCCTGGGCAGTCCCGCGTATGACATATCGACAATTGAAAAATTCAAGAACACTTTGCTTGGTGCCGATCTCGTCGTTTTTAACAGTGTCAAATCGGGAGAGGCTTTTGCCAAGGTTCTTGAGCGGCTCGGGATTGCCGAGACCCTCAAGCCGAAGATCGTGCGCACGGCGCCGCTGGCCATTTTCCAGCCTGTCTTGAAGGGCAACAGCAACGACATGGCGGCGGGGACGATACCGCTCATCGCGACGACGCCGGGCATCAAGCTTCTTGGGCCGTTGCCGGGCGATTTGCAGAGTTCGATCCCGTACACCGCCGCGCTGATGACGGCCGCCCCGCAGCGCACGACGGCGGAAAGCTTTATCAAGTTCCTGGTATCGCCAAAGGTGAAGCAAACATTCGCGGCGAACGGAGTCACGTGAGTAGCGCGCGTAGGCTGGGCACGGCCGTGACGGCGCAACTACCGCCACCAAACGTCGCCACAACAACAAGCGTACTCTGGCTCTGGCATCGTCGATCCCCGCCCAAACGTGTACGCGACGATAGCACAAACTAGCAACGCCTCCAGCCTCTACTCGGTTAGCCCAACGGGCTCGACCAAACGCGCTTCCCGATTCGCTTCGAAACAAACCGGAGTTGCTTGTTGTCCTGGCCGAAGACGAACCTGTGCGCTTGTTGCGCGATTTGGTTATTGACGGCCTCGACAATCTTATCGGAAGGCATCGACGTAATGGACCGGACTGTTTCCTCGTCTTTCGTGGCAATGAACACCCTCCTCGGAGAAATCGGCAGGAGGATAAAGGCATCCTGTTGCGAAAGCCCGTTCGACATGATGATCGGACGGTCGGATGTTAAGAGCGAGTGTTCGGCTGTTCGCACCGTATGAGTGGCCCACTTGAATGAGGCGAGAACGCGAACGACGCGCTTGCTCCTAACTAGCTCAGGCAAGACGCGGACCGAGGGTATTTCGACTGGATTTTTAAGAAAGGCCTCTTTGTATTCGTCGAAGGTTTCCGGATCGCTTGGCTGTCGGATATTTGGATAGTCTTCTCGGATATTTTCCAGAACTTCGCCGGGCTCCAGCGTTTGCAATTTCTCCTTCATGCGCAAGAGATGCTCGGGGTTACGAACGATGAGGGAATACAGAAATTGGCACCAACCTAGCGCGTCCTGTTCCTCAAGCTTTCCCGGAGCCTCGCCATCGACCATCATGCGCTGCAAAGCCTTTGCCGCGCGATTGTCGATATCGGACATTAGCTTCGTTTCAATGATGTATTCGTCCCCGGGAGCACTTCCGGGAAGCTTGTAAAGGCCTCGAACGTAGCCGGTACCGTCTGGGAACGTCGGGCGCGCGACCACGCCCTGATATCTGCGGCAAAACTCAATGAGCCGCCCGTCCTTGCCTGCCCATTGTTGCAGGTAAAAGATCGGGATGTAGTGGTGTTTCGGCTCCTTCGGCATTTCCGAGATATAGCAAGCGTAGGCTGGGCACCGCGGCGTCAGGGCGCAACTGCGTGGGCAAAATCGCTTAGGCGCGGTGGCCACGCGGTTGCGCCGAGCGGGCGATTTTTCCCACCCTACCCTCCTCCATCCTCGCCGCGAATCGCGTTTCGAGTGCGTCGCGAAATTGACGAGCACAATCAGCGGCATAGCCCGCGAGGTTGCGAATCATGACCGAGTGACTTGCGACGTTTCAATTGCATAGCCCGCGTGTATCTTGAAAAAACGACGTAAAATCAATGCTCATCACGCGACACGTTGACAACGTTTCTGCGACTATGATTACAGGGCCCCAAGCTCGCTCATCGAAGGGCACATTCCGGATGCGATCCTGAAGGTGGAGTGAGCTGCGGCGCCTGCGCGCGGTTTCGCACACTGCGCCCGGGCGGCTTCGGACCCTGCCTCTCCGGCACAACGACCGGGGCGCGAGGAGCTCGCTAGTAAAAGGGGTTTGCGGTGGCGCAAGCTGCTGCAAGATCCCGGTAAGCGCAGCCCGAAG
>DASRET010000099.1:0-39211 GCA_035651875.1 Xanthobacteraceae bacterium | reverse complement strand
CGAGTTCTTTAAGAAAAATCTCCTCGGCTTCGACGTGCACCAGCGGAATGTTGTAATGGCCGCGGAACAGCGCGACCACGCGCTCGCCTTCGCCGAGGCGCAGGAGCCCGTGGTCGACGAACACGCAGGTGAGCTGATCGCCGATCGCCTCATGGATGAGCACGGCGGCGACGGCGGAATCGACGCCGCCGGACAGCCCGCAGATCACCTTGCCGGTGCCGACCTGGCGGCGGATTTTTTCGATCGCCTCGTCCTTGAAGGCGCGCATGGTCCAGTCGCCGCTGCAGCGGGCGATGTTGCGGACGAAATTGCGGATGAGCGCGGCGCCGTGCGGGGTGTGCACGACCTCGAGATGGAATTGGGTGGCGTAGAATTTGCGGGCGTCGTCCGCGATCATGGCGATCGGCGCGTTCGGCGACGTGCCGGTCACCGCAAAACCTTCGGGCAGCCGGGTGACGCGGTCGCCGTGGCTCATCCACACCGGATAGCGCTGACCGACTTCCCAGACGCCGTCGGTAAGCAGCGACGGCTTTGTCACCTCGACCTCGGCGCGGCCGAATTCGCGGTGATGGCCGGCTTCGACCCGGCCGCCGAGCTGCTGCGCCATGGCCTGCTCGCCATAGCAGATGCCGAGCACCGGCACGCCGGCCTGGTAGATGGCGGGCGGCGCCAGCGGCGCGTCCTTGTCGAGCACCGAGGCCGGCCCGCCGGACAGGATCACGCCCTTGGGTTTGAGCTCTCGGAATGCGGCTTCGGCCTTCTGATACGGCACGATCTCGCAATAGACGCCCTCTTCGCGCACGCGCCGCGCGATCAGCTGCGTCACCTGCGAGCCGAGATCGACGATGAGAATTTTGTCGTGAGTCGCCATGGCGGGTTTTAAGGCAAGCGCCGCGCCCTGTCGAGCAGATGCGGCCGACGTCGTGGCAGTCGATGTCATGGTGGTCGATGTCATGCCGCGCGCCGCAACAGGCTGACAAAAAAGCCGTCGGTGTCGGTGCGGCGCGGCGTCATCTGCAGGCCCTCGGCCGACATAAGCGCGGCATGGCTGAAAAGATAGGCGCGCTCGCCGAGCGGCTTGGCCAGTTCGGCCGGGTTTTCCACGACAAATTCGCCGCTGCGGCCGATGAAGTCGCGGACCTGATCGCCGTTCTCCTCCGCCAGCACCGAGCAGGTGATGTAGGCGATGCGGCCACCGCGCTTGACGAGCGTCGCGGCGCGGTCGAGCAGCGCCGCTTGCTCTTTGATGCGCTCATCCAGGGCGCCGGGGCGGACGCGCCATTTGGCGTCGGGATTGCGCCGCCATGTGCCGGTGCCGGTGCACGGCGCATCGATGACGACGAGGTCGGCCTTGCCGGCAAGATCGGCCATGGCCCACCCCAGCCCTGCCCCGCTTGCGGGCGGCGTATCGGACGGCGACCCGCGCGGCGTGCGCACCTGGACATTACGGACCCCAGCGCGCGTCAGCCGCTCGTGGATCGGCGCCAGCTGCCGCTTGTCGATGTCGGTTGCGTAGATCTGGCCGCTATTGTCCATCATGGCGGCGAGCGCCAAGGTCTTGCCGCCAGCGCCGGCGGCAAGATCGACCACCTGCTCGCCCGGCCTGGCGCCGGTCAACAGCGCGGCGAGCTGCGAACCCTCGTCCTGGACTTCGACCTCGCCCTTGCGGAACGGCGGCTCGGCGTGGATCGCCGGATTCTTGGCATCGGCGCCAAGCTGGATGCGCAATCCGATCGGCGACCACCGCGTCGGCTTGGCGTCAAGATGCAAAAGCTTCGGCACGACATCGTCGCGCTCGGCCTTGATTTCGTTGACGCGCAGGTCGAGCGGCGCGCGGGTGGCGAGCGCGGCGCCCTCGGCGGCACGGTCGTCGCCGAACACGCGGGCCAAGTGCGGCTCGAGCCAGTCCGGGTAGTCGCCGAGCACGGCCGGCGGCGCGCCGGCGGGCACGCCGGACGCCAGCGCCGCGCGTTCGGTATCGCTCAGCGGCGGCGGCGCAAAGCGCGCCCCGCTGCACAGCGCTGCGATGGCTTCCCAGTCGAGGCCGCGCTCGCGATGCAGCATGCCAATGAGCACCGCGCGCGGGGTCTGCGCACCCATTAGCCACGCCGACGACGCCTTGCGGCGCAGCGCGTCGTAAACCAGCCCTGCAATGGCGGCGCGGTCGGCCGAGCCGGCAAAGCGATGCGACAGCCCCCAATCCTTGAGCACGTCGGCGGCCGGTCGGCGCCGCCCGTCGATATCGGCAAACACTTCGATGGCGGCGGCAAGCCGGGCGGCAGGTGTCATGACAACAAATAACGCTACGGGGGGATCGGCTTATTTCGCGGCTTGTTTCGCAACTTGGCGGATCGCGGCCGACCGCTCGCTGGCCGGCGTCTCGTGCCATTGCACGTGCTTGCGCAGGCTCTGGATCGCTTCTGCCAGATCGCGCACGTGAAGGCCTTTCGGAGCCTTGCCGGCGCGCACGCTCTTGAGCATGCGGCGCAACAGATCGTCGTCCTGCTCGTCGCGATACGGTTTGAGGTCGAGGTCCTTCGGCACTTTGGTCAGGCGCTCGTCGCCGATGTGCTTGACGTATTTCTGCATGAAACGGTCGTAGGCGCGCCACTCGACGCCGGCGGCGCGCACCGCGGCCTCCTCGGCGCGGGTCGCGATTTGATGGGCGTGCAGATAATGCAGGCCGAGCTGATCGATCAAAGTCTTCTCGACCTCCTCGTGCAGGATCAGGAAGCGGTCGGTCTCGATGGTGCGGCCGCGAAACTTGAACGATTTCGGCATGTGGCGATCGATGTAGATCGTCTTGCCGTCGAGGCTGTAGCCCGCGAGGTAGGGAATGTCGTGCTTGCGGTCGAGGTTCTTGACCCGGCGGACCACCGCATCGAGCGCACGGTCCATCATCAGGCTGGACACATACCATTCGGGCAGCCTGAGCTTCTTGTGCGGCGCGGTCGGATGGCAAAAGTCGAGCGGCATGGCGGCGCTCCTTACGTGCCGGTAAGCACTTGAACGATATAAATGATCCACATGACGGCGAGCACCACCGCGGACAGCCCGAACAGCGGTCCTCGCACGTTTATATTGTTGCTGGTCACATGCACGAACGCGTGCAGCAGGCGGAAGATGACGAAAATCCAGGCCAGCACCACGAACACGATGCCGGCCTTGTGCGTCACATAGGCGAGGATGGTGAGCACGTAGAACAGCACCGGCAATTCGAGCTGATTGGCATAGGCGTTCGCCACCTGGGTGGCCTGCCTCGGCCAGTTCGGCTCGCGCAGCGCGATGTCTTCGGGACGCACGGCGCCGGAGCGAAGTGCGCCGGTGCGCAACGGCGCCGACCAGAACAACAGCACGAAGGTGAGGATCACCTCGACGAACAGCGGCAGCAAGATGGCTTGCAGAGACATGCGTTGCGCCCGTTCCGACAGCCTCGCTCCTAGCACGCTGCCGCCCGTGCGGCCACCCGCAACGCTTACAGCTTCACGCTGATCGCGGTCTCGCCGTCCTCGTCGACCACGGCGCTGCGCCACGACTTGCCGTCGAACAGCGCCTTGCGCACCGTATCGGCGGTGCCGCCGTGGGTCAGGTTCGCTGTGATCAGGGTGCCGCCGGTGCGCAGCAATCCGCGCAGCGTCCGATGCAGTGCCGGCGTCGGCGCGTGGCCGTCGAAGAACGCCACGTCATAGCCGGGATCGAGCGTCGGCAGGATCGAGGCGAAGTCGCCCTCATGCACGGTGATGCGGTGGTCGAGCGCGGCGCCGGCGATGTTGTCGCGCGCGAGCCGCACGTGCTCGGCATCGCGCTCGATGGTGTCGACCGTGGCATCGGGCGCGCCGGAGGCAAACGACAGCGCCGTGTAGCCGAGCGCGGTGCCGAGCTCCAGGATGCGGCGCGCACCGGCGGCCGCTGCCAGCGCGGCAAGCAGCGGCCCGTTATCGTACGGATAGGCGCCGCAGCCATGCTGCGCGCGATGCGCGTCGGTCGCGGCGCGGATTTTGGCGAACGGATCGGGTGCCGCGCCGGCCATCGCCGTGCCTAACTGCGGCTCGGGTAATTCGGACTCTCGCGCGTGATGGTCACGTCGTGGACGTGGCTTTCGCGCAGTCCGGCGCCGGAGATACGCACGAACTCCGCCTTGGCGTGGAAGTCGGCCAAATTCTTGCCGCCCACATAGCCCATCGCGGCGCGCAAGCCGCCGGTCAGCTGGTGCAGCACGTTGGCGACCGGCCCCTTGTAGGGCACCTGGCCCTCGATGCCTTCGGGCACGAGCTTGAGCGTGTCCTTGATCTCCTGCTGGAAATAGCGGTCGGCCGAGCCGCGCGCCATGGCGCCGACCGAGCCCATGCCGCGATAGCTCTTGTAGGAGCGGCCCTGATACAAAAACACCTCGCCCGGCGTTTCGTCGGTGCCGGCGAGCAGCGAGCCGATCATGACGCAATCGGCGCCGGCAGCGATCGCCTTGGCGAGATCGCCCGAATATTTGATGCCGCCGTCGGCGATCACCGGCGTGTTGGACCTGGAGGCGGCCTCGACGGTGTCCATGATGGCGGTGAGCTGCGGCACGCCGACGCCGGCGACGATGCGGGTGGTGCAGATCGAGCCCGGACCGATGCCGACCTTGATGGCGTCCGCGCCGGCATCGATCAGCGCCTTGGCGCCATCGGCCGTGGCGACGTTGCCGGCCACGACCTGAACCGCGTTGGACTGCCGCTTGATGCGGGTCACGGCTTCCAGCACGCGGCTGGAATGGCCGTGCGCGGTATCGACCACCACGAGGTCGACGCCGGCGTCGATCAAAGCTTCGCTGCGCGCATGGCCGGCGTCGCCGACGCTGCTCGCGGCCGCGACGCGCAGCCGGCCGCGCTCGTCCTTGCAGGCATTCGGATGCGCCACCGCCTTCTCGATGTCCTTCACCGTGATGAGGCCGACGCAGCGGTAATCGGCATCGACCACCAAAAGCTTTTCGATGCGGTGCTGGTGCAGGAGGCGCTTGGCCTCGTCCTGGCCGACGCCCTCGCGCACGGTGACGAGGTGCTCCTTGGTCATCAGCTCGGAGATTGTTTGCGACACGTCGGTGGCGAAGCGCACGTCGCGGTTGGTCAAAATGCCGACCAGCTTGCCGGCGCGGCCGTTACCGCCGCCCTGGACCACCGGAATGCCGGAAATGCGATGCTCCTCCATCAGCGCCAGCGCTTGGGCGAGGCTCGCGTCCGGCTGGATGGTCACCGGGTTCACCACCATGCCGGATTCGTACTTTTTGACCTGGCGCACCTGGGCGGCCTGCAGGGCCGGTTCGAGGTTGCGATGAATGACGCCGATGCCGCCCGCCTGCGCCATGGCGATCGCCATATGGGCCTCCGTTACCGTGTCCATGGCGGAGGCGACGATCGGGATATTGAGCGGGATGGAACGGGTGATGCGCGAGCGAACGTCGACGTCCGAGGGCAGGGTCTCGGACAGGCCGGGCTTCAACAGCACGTCATCGAAGGTGTATGCTTCGACCGCTACGTCTTTCGGACTCACTGCCATTGCCAACTCCGCATGGCGGTTAAAAACAGCGGGTGGCGGATCTGGATGAAGCGCCATGGGCGAACCGATAGATGATCGTTCGCCGAATCAGAGGCCCGCTTTTGGGTTGGCGGCGGTCGATAGCACGCCTTGGCGGCGATGAATAGGCCCATTGGGGACGTATGGAGGGATACGTGACAAATCGCCTGAATCGTCGGCAATTTGGCGGCGGCGCGCTCGCGGCGGGCACCGCTCTGGCGGCGGGCGGCGGCGCCCGGCCGGCTGCCGCCGCGCCGGTCAAAATCCGCGTCGGCTGGGTGGTGGTGCCGGCCTCCTCGGCGATGCTGGTGCTGGAAAAGAAGGAGCTTCTTAAGCACTTCGGCCAGTCCTACGTGGCCGAGGCCATCCATTTCGAGGGCACGCCGCCGGTGATCACGGCGCTGGCGGCAGGCGAAGTCGAGATCGGCCCGCTGGCCTTCTCCTCGTTCGCGCTCGCCATCCAGAACGCGCATTTGGACGATCTGCGCGTCATCTGCGACGAGGTCCAGGACGGCGTGCCCGGCCACGGCACCAACGAGTTCATGGTGCTCAAGGACGGGCCGGTCAAAACCGTCGCCGACCTCAAGGGCAAGGTGCTCGCCACCAATGCCATGGGCAGCGCCGTCGACATCGCCATGCGCGCCATGCTGCGCAAGAACGGCCTCGAAGCCAACAAGGACTACACCATCATCGAGGCGCCGTTCCCGGCCATGCGCGCCATGCTGGCGGAGAAGAAAGCCGATCTGATCAGCGCAGTGCCGCCGTTCTCGCTCGATCCGAACCTGCGTTCCATCGCCAACACGCTGTTCACCCAGAAGGACGCGTTCGGCATCACCCAGCTCACCATGTGGACGGCGCGCACCGGCTTCATCGACAAGAACCGCGCCGCGGTGACCGATTTCCTCGAGGACGTGGTGCGCGCGATTCGCTGGTACACCGACCCGAAAAATCACGAGGAAGCCGTCGCCATCGTGGCGCGGCTCAACAAGGCGCCGCCGGCGCGCATGGACTGGGCCTTCGGCGACCGCGATCAATACCGCGACCCCAACGGCATGCCCAATCTCAAAGCGCTGCAGGGTAATCTGCAGCTGCAGAAAGAGGTCGGCCTGCTGCGGCAGGATATCGACGTCAACAAATACGCGAACCTGACCATGGTCCAGGAAGCGGCGAAGCGGCTGGGATGAGAGCAACGTTCTGGACGGCAGGGGCGCAGAATAGATCATCGAAATGCGTGACGGATCGCCGCTGAAACATGCCCTGCCCTATCGATGTTTTTTGCTCGCGTTCACTGCCGCCGCGCTCTTCGGCCACGCCGCGCACGCGCAGGACGTCAGCGACCAGCGGCGCTGCACCGGCGAATGGCGCGCCACCGCCGAGCAGCGTATCGCGTCCTGCACCAACCTGATCGATTCAGGGCACTACGACGGCACGAACCTCGCGGTTCTCTACAACAATCGCGGCGTCGCGCTGCGCGCACATGGAAACCGCACCGGCGCGCTGCAGGATTTTGCCCGCGCCATCGGTCTCGATCCGAATTCGCCGCGCGCCTTCGCTAATCGCGCCAGCGCGCTGTTGGCCGAGCGCGACCTCGACGGCGCCATTGCGGATCTCGACCACGCCATCCAGCTCGACCCAGCCGACGCGGCTGCCTTCATGGCGCGCGGCAACGCCTATGACGAGAAAGGCGACGCCACCCGCGCCATCGCCGATTACAACGAGGCGATCCGGCTGTCGCCCAATCACGCCGCCGCCTACTTCAACCGCGCGCTCGCGCGCCGCCGCACCGGCGCCACCGATCTCGCCATTGCCGATTACGGTCAGGCGATCCGGCTCGATCCGAGAAATGCCGCCGCCTACAACAATCGCGGCATCGCCTGGTTCGCCAAGGGCGATTTCGACCGCGCCATCGCCGACTACAATCAGGCGATTCGTTTGAATCCTAATTTCACCGAAGCCTACAACAACCGTGGCGATGCCTGGCGCAGCAAGGGCGACCTTACCCGCGCCGAAGCCGATTTCGACCGCGCCATCAAGCTGTCGCCGCAGTTCGCGCTGGCCTACGACAATCGCGGCCTCTCCGCCTATCAGCGGCGCGATTACGATCGCGCCATTGCGGATTTCACCAGCGCAATTCAGCTCGACGCCAAAAACGCCCAGTTCTATCGCAATCGCGCCAATGCCTACGACGATATCGGCAAGCGCGACGCCGCGATGGCCGATTACGATGCGGCGATCCGGCTCGATCCGGCCAATGCCGCCGTCTATTACGATCGCGGCATTGCGTTGCGCCGCGCCGGTGATCTCGACCGTGCCATTGCCGATCTGAGCGAAGCGATCCGGCTCGATCCGCAACTCGCCCGCGCCTACAACGAACGCGGCTACGCCTATTACCGGCAGCACAATGCCGATCGGGCCATCGCCGACTATGGCGAGGCGATCAAGCTCAATCCGCGTTTCGCCATCGCCTACGACAATCGCGGCAATACCTTCGACGACAAGGGCGACCCCGACCGCGCCATCGCCGACTACAATCAGGCGCTCGCCATCGACCCGAACTATGCGGCTGCCTATTACAATCGCGGCTTGGCGTGGCGGCGCAAAGGTCAGCTCGACCGCGCCATCGCCGATTACGACCAGGCGATCCGGATCAAGCCCACCGCTTCGGCCTACAACAATCGCGGCAGCGCGCTGCTGGCGAAAGGCGAGTACAAGCTCGCCGTCGCCGACTTGGACCAGGCGATCAAGCTCGATCCGAAGGCGGCGGATCCCTACATCAACCGCGGCAACGCCAAGCGCGAGCAGCTCGATCTTGCCGGCGCCATAGCCGATTACAGCCAGGCCATCGCGCTGTCGCCGCAAGTGGCGCTCGGATACTACAATCGCGCCTGGGCGCATTATCTGGGCGGCGACAATTCCGAAGCGGTTGCCGACATCGACACCGCCATCAAGCTCGATCAGCGTTCCGCCAGCGCGTTCTCGACGCGCGGCTTGATTCGCGAGCGGCTCGGCGACAGCCAAGGCGCCGTCGCGGACTTTCGCCAGGCGCTCAAGCTCGATCCCGGCTTCCGCCAGCCCGCCGAGGGCCTCAAGCGGCTGGCCGGCTCAGCCAAGCGCGACTAAGACCAACAGCGGTAAAGTCCGCCTTGTCATGCCCGGCCTCGCACCGGGCATCCGCATCTTTGCCGTGCGGCGAGCCAAGGCATAGGAGACATAGGAGGCATGAGTTGATGCGCGGCAGCGTTGGTATAAGAGACAGAGCCGAATAGACAGGAGCCAATGCAGCCTAACCCGAACGGCCGCGCCGCACCGCTCATCGTCGCCGTCTCGCTGTTCATGGAAAACATGGACTCGACCGTGATCGCCACCTCGCTGCCGGCGATCGCGCGCGACATCGGCACCAGTCCGCTGGCGCTCAAGCTCGCCATCACCTCATACCTGCTGTCGCTCGCCATTTTCATTCCGGCAAGCGGCTGGGCCGCCGACCGCTTCGGCGCCCGCAATGTGTTTCGTCTTGCCATCGGGGTGTTCGTGCTCGGCTCGATCGGCTGCGCGCTGTCGCATTCCATCGCCCAGTTCGTCGCGGCGCGCATCTTTCAGGGCATTGGCGGCGCCATGATGACGCCGGTCGGCCGCCTCATCGTGGTGCGCTCCATCGACAAGGAAGCGCTGCTCAATGCCATGTCGCTCCTCACCGTTCCGGCGCTGATCGGGCCGATCTGCGGTCCGCCGCTGGGCGGCTTCATCACCACGTACGCATCGTGGCACTGGATTTTCATCATCAACGTGCCGATCGGGATTCTCGGCATCGTGCTGGCGACGCGCTTCATTCCGGACATCCGCACCGAATACCCCTACCCGTTCGACCTCATCGGCTTCATCCTCTCCGCGCTCGGCATCGGCGGCCTGGCGTTCGGCCTTTCGGTGATGGGGCTGGCGTTCCTGCCGGAGAGCGCGGTCGCCGCGCTGCTCGGCGTCGGCGCCGTCTGCTCGCTCGCTTACGTGTTCTACGCCCAGCGCGCCACCGCGCCGATCCTCGATCTGAAACTCCTCAACCTGCCGACCTTCCGCGCCAGCATCTTTGGCGGCTTCCTGTTCCGGCTCGGCATCGGCGCCATGCCGTTTCTGCTGCCGCTCCTGCTGCAGCTCGGCTTCAACCTGTCGCCGTTTCAGTCCGGCCTGATTACGTTTACCGGCGCCGTCGGTTCGATGTTCATGAAGGCCGCAGCCGTGTCCATCCTCAAGCGGCTCGGCTATCGCAACGTGCTGCTCTACAACAGCTTCATCGGCGCCGCGTTTCTTGCCGCCTGCGCCACCTTCGCACCCGGCATTCCGTTCGCGGTGATGATCGCGGTGCTCTTGGTCGGCGGCTTCTTCCGCTCGCTGCAATTCACCAGCATCAACACATTGGCCTACGCCGAAATCGAGCCGCGGCTGATGAGCCGCGCCACCGCGATGGCCGCCGCCGCCCAGCAGCTTTCGCTGTCGACCGGTGTCGCGGTGGGCGCGCTGGTGGTCGAATTCATGCTGCGGTTCAATCACGGCGCCAGCATAACCGCCGCCGAATTTCCCCCGGCATTCCTCACCGTCGGCGCGCTCACCGCCACCGCCGCGCTGGTCTTCATGCGGCTATCGCCCGACGCCGGCGCGCAGCTGTCGGGACGGAAGGCGGTGGTGGGGCGGGGCGTGTAGACCAGAAAGCGGCGTGAAAGCCGCCCTATTCTTCGGTGCGACCGCCACGAAATCCCCGCGCCAGCAAATAAAGCTCCGCCGAATCCGAGCGGCTCGCCGGCGGCTTGACGTGTTTGACGGTTTCGAAATCGCGCTTGAGCTCGGCCAATAAGCCCGTTTCCGTGCCGCCCTGCAGCACTTTGCACAGGAAGGCGCCGCCGGGGGCGAGGACTTCGCGGGCGAACAGCGCCGCGGCTTCGGCGAGCGCCATGATGCGCAGGTGATCGGTCTGACGGTGGCCGGTGGCGTTGGCGGCCATGTCGGAGAGGACCACGTCTACCTTTCCTTGGGCCTTGCCGCCGAGCAACGCCTTGAGCTTCGCCGGCGCGCTCGCGTCCAAAAAATCGAGCTGCAAAAAGTCGATGCCGGCGATCGGCTTCATCTCCAGAATGTCGAGCGCGACCACGCGGCCGCTTCCACCGACGCGGCGTGCCGCGATTTCGCTCCAGCCGCCGGGCGCGGCGCCGAGATCGACGACGCGGGCGCCGACTTTCAGCAAATGAAACTTGTCGTCGATCTCGGCGAGCTTGTAGGCGGCGCGGGAGCGAAAACCTTCGCGCTTGGCGCGGGCGACGTAGGGATCGTTGATCTGGCGCTCGAGCCAGGCGCGCGACGAAGCGGTGCGGTGTTTGCCGGGCTTGAGCTTGGCCATGGCGTCTGCGGCGCTAGGCCTCGCCCCAGACGCGGTCTTCGCGCATCAATTCGACCAGCATGCCTTCGCGCAGGCCGCGGTCGGCGACGCGCAGCCGCGGACACGGAAAGGCGCGGCGGATCGCATCGAGGATCGCGCAGCCGGCCAGCACCAGGTCGGCGCGCTCGGCGCCGATGCATGGATTGGCGGCGCGCTCGTCAAAGCTCATCGCCATCAGCTCCGCGACGACCGTGGAAATCTGCTGATCGGACAGCCAGCAGCCGTCGACGCGGCGGCGGTCGTAACGCCTGAGCCGCAGATAGACGCCCGCAATGGTGGTCACGGTGCCCGAGGTGCCAAGCATGTGAAAACCGTCGAGGCCGGAGCTTTGCGCGTCCTTGAATTTCTGCACCAGCAGCGCGACCTCCCCGATCATCGCGTCGTAAATCTCGCGCGTCACGATCTTGCCGCCGTAACGCTCGGCCAGCGTGACGACGCCGACCGGCAGCGACGCCCAGCCCAAAATGTCGGGCGGCGGCGGGCCGCCTCGTCCGAAACCGCGCGGACCGAGGCGCACCAGCTCGGACGAGCCGCCGCCGATATCGAACAGGATGACGCCGGACGCCGCGGGATCGAACAGCTCGGTGCAGCCGGTCGCCGCCAGCCGCGCCTCGGTGGCGGAATCGACGATCTCCAGTTCGAGGCCGGCTTGCTCGGCGACACGCGCGCAAAACGCCTTGGCGTTCTCGGCGGCGCGGCAGACTTCGGTCGCGATCAGCCGCGCCCGGCCGACCCGGCGCGCCCGCATCTTGTCGCGGCAGACCAGCAGCGCCTCGACCGCGCGGCCGACCGCCGCATCGCTGATGCGGCGCGACGCGGCGAGCCCCTCGCCCAGGCGGATGATGCGCGAGAACGCATCGACGACGCGAAAGCCCGACGCGGTCGGCCGCGCGATCAGAAGGCGGCAATTGTTGGTGCCGAGGTCGAGCGCCGCGTAGGTCTGCTGCGGCTCCTCGAAGCGCCGATCGGGCTCGGCGAAGCCGTCGCGGCGGATGCCATACGGCGTGCGCCGGCCCCAGCGCGGCCGCCGCATTCCGTCACGAAAGCCGTTGCGGCCGCCTTGCGGCGGGCCCTCGGCATCCATGCCAAAAAATCCTTTCCGCCGCGCTGGAGCGCGAGCGCGCTCGACGGCACGGCCTCTCGTATTCAAGACCAAATCGGGCGAAAGTGTACCAGCCGGGCCGGTCGGAGCAAGTTGGTGCCGCCGCGGGGACGTGCCATGCCGGGGCGCGCCTTGTCGGCCTCCCCCAACTCCATTATGTCAGCGCATCAATGCTTTATGGGATCGACCGGCGATGAATTTTCAGCATTCCGGAAGTGGACAAGGTGACGCCGACCAGTGGGCCGTCGAGAAATTTGCCGTCGGCCAATCGGTTCCGCGTCTCGAAGATCCGATGCTGTTGCGCGGCAAGGGCCGCTATACCGACGACGTCAGCCTGCCGGGCCAATGCTACGCCGTGATGGTGCGCAGCCAAGTCGCGCATGGCGTGATCCGCGGCATCGATGCCGAAGCGGCGCGCCAGATGCCCGGCGTGCTCGGTGTTTTCACCGGCGCCGACCTGAAAGACTACGGGCCGCTCAAATGCATCGTGCCGTTTCCCAATCGCGACGGCTCGCCGCTGAAGAAGCCGCGCCGGCCGGCGCTGCCGACCGACAAAGTGCGCTACGTCGGCGATCCGGTCGCGTTCGTTGTCGCCGAAACCGTACTCGCCGCAAAAGATGCGGCCGAGGCGGTGACGCTCGACATCGAGCCGCTGGCCGCCGTGACCACGGCCGAAGCGGCCGCCGCGCCGGGTGCGCCGCAGCTCTATGACGACGCACCGAACAACATTTCGCTCGACTATCACTATGGCGACAGCGAAGCGGTGAATGCCGCGTTCGCCAAGGCGGCGCACGTCACCCGGCTCAAGCTCGTCAACAGCCGGCTTGTGGTCAGCGCCATGGAGCCGCGCGCCGCGCTCGCCGCCTATGACGGCAGCCGCTTTACGCTGTACGTGGAATCGCAGGGCGTGTTCGGCATGCGCACCAATGTCGCCGAGGCACTGGGCGTGCAGGCCAAGGACGTGCGCCTGATCACCGGCCAGGTCGGCGGCTCGTTCGGCATGAAGGCCGCGGTGTTTCCCGAATACATCTGCGTGCTGCACGCCGCGCGTGCGCTCGGCCGGCCGGTGAAGTGGACCGACGAGCGCTCCGGCAGCTTCGTCTCCGATAGCCATGGCCGCGATCACGACGTGGACGGTGAGTTGGCGCTGGACGCCGACGGCAATTTTTTGGCCGTTCGCCTGACAAGCTTCGCCAATATGGGCGCGTTTCTTTCGCCGGTGGCGCAGATGCCGGGCACCATCAACGCGGTGAAGAATGTGCAGGGCATGTATCGCACGCCGCTGCTCGAAGTCTCGACCAAATGCGTGTTCACCAACACCTCGCACGTTTCCGCCTATCGGGGCGCCGGACGGCCGGAAGGCAATTACTATATGGAGCGGCTGATCGATGCCGCGGCGGCCGAACTCGGCGTCGACCGCGTGCAGCTGCGCCGGCGCAATCAGATCCGGCCGCAGCAGCTGCCGTTCAAGACCGCGTCGGGCGGGACCTATGACAGCGGCGATTTCGCCAACTTGACCAAACAGGCGCTGGAGCTTGCCGACGCAAAGGGCTTCGCCAGGCGCAAGCGCGACAGCCGCAAGCGCGGCAAGCTGCGCGGGTTCGGTGTCGGCGCCTTCCTCGAAGTCACCGCGCCGCCGTCCAAAGAACTCGCCGACATCAAATTCAATGCCGACGGCACGGTCACCTTGGCGACCGGCACGCTCGATTTCGGCATGGGCCACCTCACCCCGTTCGCGCAGGTCTTGGGCGAGCGGCTCGGCATACCCATCGACAAAATCTCACTCGTGCAGGGCGACAGCGACCGGCTGGTCGCCGGCGGCGGTTCCGGCGGCTCGAAATCGATCATGCACACCGGCACCGCCATAGTCGAAGCGGCGGCAAAGATCGTCGAGAACGGCAAGGAGCTTGCGGCCTATGCGCTGGAAGCCTCCCCCGCCGACATCGGCTTCGAGCGCGGCCGCTTTGTCATCGTCGGCACCGACCGCGCCATCTCGATCCTGGACCTGGCCCAAAAACTGCACGATGGCTTGAAGCCGCCGGCCGACGCCCCGCAAACGCTCGACCTGGCGCATGTCAGCGACGGACCCGGCGCCTCGACCTACCCCAATGGCTGCCACATAGCCGAAGTGGAAGTCGATCCCGACACCGGCATGGTCGAGATCGTCAACTACATCAGCGTCAACGACTTCGGCACCGTGATCAATCCGCTGATCGTTGCCGGCCAGCTGCACGGCGGCGTGGTGCAGGGCATGGGCCAGGCGCTGATGGAGCTCGCTGTCTATGACAAGGACGGCCAATTGCTCACCGGCTCGTACATGGACTACGCCATGCCGCGCGCCGCCGACGTGCCGCTGGTCGGGGTAGCCGATCATCCGGCGCCGGCCAAGACCAATCCGCTCGGCGTCAAGGGCTGCGGCGAAGCCGGCTGTGCCGGCGGCCTCGCTTCGGTGATGAACGCGGTGATCGATGCGCTCGGCGAGCACGGCATCCGCCATCTCGACATGCCGCTCACGCCGTTCCGCATCTGGCAGGCGCTGCATTCCACCGAGGCCTCGTCCCAGCCCCGCCCGCAATGACGCAAGCCATTTCCGTCCGGACGATGCGGCCCGCCGAATCGCGGCTGATCGCCGCCGTGTGCGCGGCGCATCTGGTGAGCCATTATTATATGCTGCTGCTGGCGCCGCTGTTCGCCTTCGTGCGCGAGGATTTCCAGGTCAGCTACACCAAGCTCGCGCTGGCGCTCACCGTCTTCAACGTCGTGTCCGGCGTGTTGCAGACGCCGATCGGTTTTATCGTCGATCGCTTCGGCGCGCGCATGGTGCTGATCGCCGGGCTCGCGGTCGCGTCCGTGGCCTATGCGGTGGCCGGCCTCGTCAATTCGTATTGGGTTTTTGTCGCCATGTACGGGCTGGCCGGCGTCGGCAATACGGTGTTTCACCCGGCCGATTATTCACTGTTGTCGCATCATGCGCCCAAGCAAAAGGTCGGCCAGGTTTTCGCTTTCCATTCCTTCGCCGGCATCGTCGGCTCGGCCATCGCGCCGCCGACCTTGCTCTACATGCAGCACCTGTTCGGCTGGCGCGGCGCCTATGTGGGCGCCTCGATCATCGGCCTCATCGTGCTTGCGGTGCTGATCGCGCAGCCCGAGCCCGAAGCCGAACAGCCCCGCGCCGCCAAAGCGCCGGCCAAGTCGCGCACCGATGCGGCCGGCAGCTGGAGCGTACTCCTCACCGCGCCGATCCTGCTCAACCTCGCCTATTTCGTGCTGACCTCGATTATGGGCGGCGGGCTGAACACGTACTTGGTGGTGGCGCTGGGCGCGCTGCACGCCACGCCGGTCGGCATCGCCAACATGGCGCTCACCAGCCTGCTCGCCTTCAATGCGCTCGGCGTACTGGCCGGCGGCTTCGTCGCCGGCCGCACCACGCGGCATGCCTTGGTGGCTGCGGCCGGCCTTGCGGTCGGCGGCCTCGTCACCGCGCTGGTCGGCCTGTTCAACCTGCCCGCAGCCGGACTGATCGCGCTGATGGGCTTTTCCGGCTTCTGCGTCGGCGCCACCTATCCGTCGCGCGACATGCTGGTGCGCGCGGTGACGCCACCCGGCGCCTACGGCCTGGTGTTCGGCTTCGTCAGCGTCGGCTTCAACATCGGCGCCAGCATCGCGCCGATCGTTTACGGCTACCTGATGGACAATGGCGCACCGCGCGCGGTGTTTCTGTTGTCCGCCGCGGTGAGCATCCTGTGCATCTCGACCGTGACGTTCGGCTTTTCCAAGCGCCAGGCAGTGTGAGGAGATTTTCCATGTGGCGGAGTACCCGCTTGGCGCGTCTAGGTGCCGCATTCTTCGCGCTCGCGGCCCTGCACTCTCCGGCCTTAGCGCAGGCGCAGCAGCATCCGTGGCTTGTGCCCGAGCTGCAGCAGCAAGCCAAGGCCGAGGGCGCGCTGACCGTCTACGGCTCCATGAACGAGGGCGAAGCCTTGCCGCTGTGGAAGCTGTTCGAGGACGAAAGCGGCATCAAAGTCAGCTATGTGCGCGGCTCGGACACCCAGATCATGGCGCGCGTCGCCATCGAGGAGCGTGCCCGGCAGCGCTCCTGGGATATCGCGCTCACCACCATCGTATCGCAAATGCCGGCGGCTTTTCTGGCGCCGTTCGATCCGCCGCAGGGTGCCGGCCTGATGCCGCAGGCGCGCGATCCGGACCGCCGCTGGTACGGCGTCTACGCCAACTACAATGCGCCGGCCTACAATACGAAGTTCGTTCAGAAAGCCGATCTGCCGAAAAGCTACGAAGACTTTGCCGCGCACAAAGAGTGGCGCGGCAAGATCGCCATCGACGGCACCGACAAGGAGTGGCTCGCCGCGCTGTTTGCGGCCTACGGGGAGGAGCGCGGCCGCGCGCTGGTCAAGACTATCGTCGACACGCTCGATCCGGTGATCGCCGACGGCCATCTGGCGCTCGCCCGCTCGGTCGGTTCCGGCGAATTCGGGGTGGCGCTCAACAACTTCCTGCCGCTGACCTTGAACGTGAAGATGTCCGGCGCGCCGACCGATTATTGGCTGCTCGATCCGGTGACGCTGATCTTCGGCTCGGTCGGCGTCAACGTGCTGGCGCCGCATCCCAATGCCGCCAAGCTGGCCGCCAATTTCGCGCTGAGCGCCGAAGCCGAGACCTTCATGACGCGCAAGGGACGCCTTCCGACCCGGCCCGACGTCGCCACCAACCCGCCCGAGCTCGCCGGCCAGCTCAAAGCGATGAAGATCGCGCCGATCGTGCTCGACGTCGCCGGCCAGCGCAAATGGCAGAAGACGTTCAACGAGCTGTTCCACCGCAGCTGAACGGCGCTATAACAAAGTCAGGTCAAGGGAGGCAGTGATGAAGCTTTGCCGTTACGATGACGATCGCCTGGGCGTGGTGCGCGGCGACAAGGTCCATGACGTGACCGAGGCGCAGACCGCGATCCGCAACGCGGCGTCGTATGCGATGAAGGGCGATGCCGTGGTCGCGGCGCTGCCGCAATGGCGCGAGCGCATCGAGCGCATGGCCGACAAGGCGGCCGCAAAGCCGCTCGCTTCCGTCAAGCTGCTGCCGCCCGTGGCACGGCCCACAAAATTGTCGTGCGCGCCGACCAATTATTCGGCCCACATCGCCGAGATGACCGCGGCGGCCGCGCAGGCCAATTCGCAAGTGGTCCGCGCGCGCTCGTCCAACATCGGCGAGGCCGGCATGTTTCTCAAAGCCAACTCGGCGCTGGTCGGCCCGTCGGAAGGCATTCCGCTCCGCTTTCCCGACCGGCGCAACGACCACGAGGTCGAGCTGGTCATGGTGATCGGCAAGGCCGGCAGCGACATTCCGCAGGCGCGCGCGCTCAACTACGTCGCCGGCTATTGCCTCGGCCTCGACATGACGGTGCGCGGCGGCGAGGACCGCAGCTTCCGCAAATCGGTCGACGGCTATGCCGTGCTCGGACCCTGGATGGTGACGGCCGACGAGATTCCGGATCCCGACAAGGTGCCGATCAGCCTCACGGTCAACGGCGAAGTCCGGCAGAACAGCAACACTGACAAGCTGATCTACAATTGCCGCCGGCTGATCGAGTTCGCCTCGGCGTTCTACACGCTCTATCCGGGCGATCTCGTCTATACCGGCACGCCGGAAGGTGTGAGCCCGGTCAAGCCTGGCGACGTGATCGTCTGCCGCTCGGCGCCCGCGCTCGGCGAGCTCACCATCAAGGTGCGCGCCCACGAGCTCGGCAGCGTCGGCAACGAGGCGCGCGCGCACGCGCCGGCGTGACGAGGCGAAAGGCCGAGGAGAAAAACCATGCTGCAGATCAAGCGCGCCGGCCATTCCACCCTGACCACACCCGACATCGAGCGCACGCTCGATTATTTCACCCGCATCGTCGGCTTGAGTCTGACGGAGCGTGACAAGAGCCGCGCCGTGCTGGCGACAAAGTCGGGCGTCGAGGCGATCGTGCTGGAGCGCGGCGGCGGCGCAGAAGCGCCGCGGCTGTCGTTCCAGATCGCGCCGGGCAGCGAGCTGGGTGAGGTCGCGTCGCGGCTGAAGAAGGCCGGCATCAAGAGCGAGCGCCGCCGCGATATTACGCCGGGCATCCGCGAAGCCTTGGTGTTCAATGATCCGAAGGGCACGGCGCTCGAGATCTTTGCCGATTTCGCCTTTGCCGCGGAGGACCCTAACTTCACCGGCGTCATGCCGTTAAAACTCGGCCACATCGCCTATCAGTGCCCGGACGTGCAGGGCATCGTCGGTTTCTACTGCGACACGCTGGGCTTCCGCGTCTCCGACTGGCGCAGCGACTTCTTCGCCTTCCTGCGCTGCAGCCGCGACCATCACACCGTGAATTTCCTGCGCAACGAGAAGACCGCGATCCATCACATCGCGTTCGAGGTGCGCGACTGGTCCGACATCAAGCGCGCCTGCGATCTATTGGCGCGCAACGGCATCACCCTGACCTGGGGGCCGATCCGCCACATCATCGGCCACAACATCGCGATCTATCATAAGAACCCGGACGGCGTGACCATCGAGTTCTTCTGCGACATGGACCAGATGTTCGACGAAGAGCTGGGATTTTTCGAGCCGCGACCCTGGCACCAGGACCGGCCGCAGCGCCCAAAGGTGTGGGGCGACGACACGCCGTCGAACTGGTGGGGCCCGATGTCGCGCCACGCCTCGCCGCCCGCTGCGCCGACGCCGAAGCCGGCGAGCGCGCGCACCCCAGCGCGCGTCCCCGCCACGGCCTCGGCGCGCAAGCGGCAGGCGCAGAAGAAGAGCGGCGGCGCCAAGAAACCGCGGCGGTAGGCAGAACTCCGCCAGGGAAAGCCCATTCCTCGTCATGCGCGGGCTTGACCCGCGCATCCATGCGGCCGCAACGTACCATGGATTGCCGGGTCAAGCCCGGCAATGACGGGTGGAGGAGAGTCGGCTGAAGCGAGCCACCCGCCGCCCCGACCTATTGTTCTCCGCCCGGCGCCGGGTTATCTAGCGCCCATCAGCCGGCCGCGTATCGCAATGGGGCGTGGTGTAACGGTAGCACTGCAGACTCTGACTCTGCCTGTCTTGGTTCGAATCCAGGCGCCCCAGCCACTTCTCTTCAGATCGGACAGCCACTTAATCGTATTTGACGTCTGGCGTTGATTCTAAGCGGATGTGCAATTCGCGAGCTGCCGGCAGAAACACGTCTGGAAGAACGCAGGTCACGAGGCCGGGGCCTTCCCCGCTGAGGTATAGCTCGATAAAACGTTCCGGAATCCCGAGGCGCTCCAGCACCTGGTTTAGACCGTTGAGAAGCCCAGGCAGGTTAATCCAAGTTCCGTCGTGCTGAAAAGTAAACGAGTAACGATTGCCTCGATGCGTGAGGGTCAACCTCACGTGATCGTTTGGCTCGATTGTTTGTTCCACGTCTTCCACTACAAAACGGCCTCCGGTAATTTCCGACAAATACCAAACCTTGCGCGCGTGGTCTGCGGGCCATTCAACGTCCTCGCAGTCAAAGCCGGTCAACCGATGCCACTCGCTTAAGATTGCTAAAAGAATTCCGAAGGCGCTCCGTTCTTCTTTCCAGTTTGTCTCAAGCTCCTCAAGCTTCGCCTCGGCCAGCGGCTCGCCGTTGCCGCATGCCGGTCGCAGCTTGGCTGCCGCTTCTCTCGGCCCGATATTGTGCCCCAACCAGTGAACCGTCATCGCGGCTTCGAAATCGAAGTCTGACACAACGCCCCCACCCGCAAAACCGATCCTATGGACGGCCGCGCCCAAAGGGACCGGACCAAGATCGTTCTTGTTATGTTCTCACGGGTACGATGCTGCGTCAAGTCGCGTAAATACGTTGGCGCCGACGAACCGCAGGGCCCTATTTCGACGTGTAGCCCGTGCGCGCGATCAAGGTTTCCGCCAGAAGGCGCGCGCGGCGCAGGTGCTCGGGGTTAGTGGGATCGAGCCGGTCCTCAGTCGCGGTCATCAGCAGGTCGCCGCTAGGAGTGTTCTCGCACAGTATTTCCCGCGGAAGCCTCACTTCGACAGCAAGCGGGCTCGACAAATAGGCGATCCACGGAATGTGGTAGCGCGAATATGGAAACAACGGCGCGCCGGGGAATAGGGGCACTTCATCGTAGTCCACTCTAAAGGCCTGCGCGCAGCTCCAAGGTGGCGACCAGGTCGCATTGATTGCAAGCAATGCCGCTCTGAAGAATGGATACGTCAAGATCGAAGGATCGGGTGCCACCCTGTAACTGCCGGTCTCCAAGGAGATGTGGCCTTGGTCCTTTCCCCCTGCTTTTATCCTCAGAGTTACGTTGCGGGACTTCGCTGCATTATCGGTAAAAGCTACGCAGCTGTACCCGTAGTGAGGACTCGGCTTGCCGTGATCGTCGCGCGTAATGTTGGCTTCTACGATAGCGCCGATGCGTGGCCGCGCTGCCGCAAGCGGGATCGACGTGCTTGTCGGAAGATCCATGATCTCCCAGTTCGTGAACAGCGTCGGATCAATGCGGTTCAAAGTATCTAGACTGTTCAGGAATCTTGTTCCAAGCGTGTTGCTGGTTTCGGCTTGAGCAGCCGGCGCCGAGCGGATTGAATATTTGAAAAACTCGTTCATGGCTTTTTCCCCGGCCACGGCTCCCAGATGACTTTAATCTTTTCGAGACCATCGTCCATGCCTCTGAAAAGCTCCCGCGCAAAGTCGGCTGTTTCCTTCTCAGAAAAGTACCATCGGACCTCATAGCCAGCCGCTTCGGCGGCCTCAACTTGCCGCTTCCCTTGGTCGAGAAACTTCTCGGCTATGGATTGTAGACCTTTTCCAAATCCTAGAAGAAATTCATGCCGGTCTTTTATTTCAGCAACAAAAGTGCCGCTCTGGCGATCACAATCGTCAAAAGAAACCATTTTTCCCGAATCGCCAGGATTCGGAAGTTCGTATGCAAGCTTGGGAGGCGTGGGATTTCCGGGGTTGATAATGCCCCGGACATACATCTCGTAAGCTAGGCCTAAGTTATTGGTGCGTCTATCCTTCACCGGCGCCGGGCACAGCCGCGGCTCATCATCCTTAACCAGATCGGAAGAGATTGCGTCCGGGTCGATCGCAAGGGTGCCGCCCGGCAGAAGCCGGCCAACAACGCGCCCCTGGCCGTCGCGAAATACATCGTCGTCGAGTTGAGCTGTAACAACATGCCGCTGTCCGTTAGGACCTTCATAGGTGAAGTGGAGCAGTGCCTCGTCGCGATTCCAGGAATAGCGAAGGCCGGGTATACCCTCGACCTCGCCCTCGACGAGAACGTCGTTGGGCGATGGAACGAACAACAGGCCGAACGTTAAAGCCGCGCCGCCTGCGCCAGTGATGATGGTCAGCGCGAAGCGACCGAGCGAGACCAGGGCGGACGGCGCAAGCCTGCTGAGCCAGGACGCAGCACGGGGGCGTCAACGCGCGGCGGAGTAAAGCTCGGCGGTGAAGGTTTGGCGGCGGTTTCGCCGCCGCGCGTCCACTCGCCGCTTGGTTTGCCGCTGCCGGGCGGGACGCGCAGCTCCTCGGGATTGTACTGTTTCTCGAGCCAATCGATGTACGACGCGTCGAGCTTCAATCCTTGGAGCACAGTGCGCGGGCTGCCGCCCGCTTTCAGAAAGGCGTCAACGATCATCAGGCGCTGAGCGGCGTCGTGCGGGTACGGCAGCTCGCCGAGACGGGCGTGTGCCAAGTGGACGTAGGCGAGGCAATCGTCGCCGGCGTTCCAGGCCTTGGCGGCGCGGTCGATGTTGCCCAGCACTGCCGGTCCGATGGCTCTGCCGTAAGCGGCCGACAGCAGCGCCAGCACGCGCGCTTCGCAACCCTTTGTGGTTCGCAGTTGCCGCGGGCCGTGCGCCGGCAGCAGGAGAGTGCCGGCGCCGAGCACCAGGCCGTCGGGCGTGATTCTGAGAACGGTGCTGATCGGCTCGTTGGGCGCGCGCGGGCCGCCGCGAGGCTGTTGGTTCAGCACGCGTCGCCTCCGTTGTGGATGTCAGGAAAGAGCTGCTGGGTTCAGAAATGATCAGACAACGAGGCCGAGTGCCGTGGCCCAGCGATTCGCGCCGCGGTGAGCTTTTAAGAGCGCGATTTTTCCGCCGACTGCCCCTGAGAAGCGCGGCATGGCGCGCTCTCTGCCCCGCCAGCGCCGCCCCCTCGGTCCCGCCGGCCACATTTTCGCTTGTTTCGCCCCGCAAGAGACGCGCACTTCACGTGCAACCCGTCTCCCGAGCTGAGGGGCTCTCACCGATGGGCGAACCCGCTTCGATTCTTGTTGTCTTCGACCGGCTGTGCAGCCAGATCGCGCTCACGCTGCAGCAGTCGCAGGCGCACCTTTATACGGCGATCGCCCTCGCGATTGTTTTGGGCCTTCTGTTGTTTCCGCCGAAGGACGATCCGGACCAGATCTGACGGGCCATGCCGAGCGGCCGGTCCTGACCCTGCCCGCTCCCGCCCTAAAGGCCTGCACCGCCGTGGGAAGTTCCGCCGACCGACGGAACCGCCCTGCCCTGTCGCGAGTTGACCGCCCGAACAAACCGATTAGGGAGCGTGCTCATGCTGAGCCTCGTCGTTACGCTTTTGATCATCGCGATTGTCGCCGCGATATTGGGATTCGGCGGAATTGCCGGCGCCGCGGTCGGTATCGCCAAGATCGTGTTTTTCGTCGCGATCGTGCTGTTCCTGATCTCGCTGATAGCGGGCGGCATGCGCGGCGGTTTCGGGCGGCGCTTGTAGCCGAGCGAGCCTTTTGGCGATTGACGATGCCCGGCGCGGTGCCAATCGCGCCGGGATCGTCGTTAACGGTTATTGAAAGTGCGACAGCGTCGCGGTCACCGCCCACTTGATCGCGGCTTCCACGATCCAGCCCAGCAGCACCACGCTGGCAAATCCAATCGACGCCCAGGTCACGAGCTTCGAGCGCGCCAGTTCGAGCGCCGCGACGGTCGGGCGTATCGACTCGATCGAGGCGGCGTGTTTGTCGAGCTTCTGCGCCAGATCGCCGAGCGCCACGCGTTGGTCGGCGTAGCGCCGTTCCTGCATTTTCTGATTCTCGTCGATGCGGCGATGGATATCGGCGACGCTGGCGCGCAACCGTCCGATCGCTTCACTGATATCGTCGAGCTTGCCGGCCATCAGGCGGCGGTCTCCTGTTGATCTCGCGATGCCAGATACGCCGCCACGTCGGCGACATAACCGTCGATGTGGTGGCAGGCGAAGCGGTCGGCTTGCGCCTTGCCGATGCGGAGCGGCGGATCGCTGGTGTCGAGAAAGGCCCATTCGGGCGGCACGTCGAACGGCAGCACCGGCACCGGATCGTTGCCGCGCACGTATTGGCGCACCGGGTACGGCTCGAGCAGCGCGGCGAAGCGCGCCATGCCGAAGCGCGGCGCGCCGAAGGTGACGACCGCGTCGGGCGCAACGCCGGCGCAGATCAACAAGCCCGCCACGCCGACGGCGAGTGCGCCGCCGAGACTGTGGCCGGTCAGCACGAAAGGTCGGGCGTCCACGGCGCCGGCGACCGCATCGGCGATGCTTTCGGCGCCGTTGAGAAAGCCGGCGTGACAGCGGCCGAGCTGCGGATGGGCGCGCACCGCAACCGGCGCAAACAAAAAGTCACGCAACCAGTCCAGCACCGTCACCGAGCCGCGGAAGGCGACGATCGCCGTCGTGCCGTCCGCCGCCACGGTGATGCGCACATAGGCGCCCGATGCCGGCACCGGCAATGTCGCCGGCAATACGTAGGTCGCGGCGCAGGCGCGCACGCATTCGAGATCGGAAACCATGGCGCATACCGGGCGCGCTATGGCGTGAGCGTGAGCGCCGGCAGCGCGATCGGCGCCACGGCAGTGTTCGGTTCGTCAGGTCATTCGCATTCTCAATCGAATCGAACGATCCCTCACGCTTCCTGATCGCATCAACGAGCCAGGTACGGATATCCGGAGGAATTGGGCACGAAGTTCGGCCTCGGTCTTGGCAACATGTTTCGATATCGCATGGCCTGGTCCGTTCGGTGCCTCTTCCTCGGCCAAATTGACGGGCAAGTTTCGCCAATCATTGCCCGCTACTTGAATGCGCTGTTTCGCTGAATCTTGCGGCGTCGGCGAATGGGAGGCGCCATCAACGGCATCGTTAACGACGTTGGTCTGCAGCGCTGCATATTGCACGCCGCGTCCAGAGCTCGGGTGCCCCTCAGCAACTGGCCGAGCCATTGAATCGGGCGACGAACCACTCCCGCCCTCTCTCGTCCATTGTCCACCGCTCGACTCACCCGCCGGCACGCGCGGCTGGTCGGGATTGTATTTCTGGGCCTTCAGTTCTTTCAGTCTTTCAGCGCTCAGCTCCGGCAACTGACGGCAGAGCGCATCGATGCAGCGCCGGATGTCCTCCGCTTCGCGGCGGATCGCGGCGATTTCGGCGCGGCGCTGTCGGACCAGCTCGTCGTCCTGACTGACGAGCGTGTGGAACGCTTCGAGTGCTTCGCGCCGCTTTTCCAATGTCGGCGGCACGGTCAGGCGTGAGAATTTGTAGATGGTCATAGGGGGTGCCCTCAGTGGCACTGCGCTCGACGCGCCGCGCGACGGAGCAAACGAAAAGGGCCAGGGTCCCTCGAAACATGCGGCGATGGGGGACCCCGACCCGTGACTCGCGCCCGCTCGCCGTCTGGCGCTGTCCGGGAGGAGATGCGCTGCCGGGTGGGGCGGCGGCGCATGCCACAGCGCGACGAGCGAGCGGGACGCGAGTCGGCCCGCGCAAAAGCGGGCCCGGCATGCCGACGGCGGATGGCGCACCGCATCGGCATGAACAGGTTTCTTGGCAAGACCAATGATGAAGCGAACTAGTCGCCGCGCTCGGCAAGGCGCGCAAAGCAGGCAGTGATCAGCGCTGCGGCATCCTCAGGCTTGGCTCGATATGCCTTCCATGCGGAGCCTCCACGGAAATTCATCCCAACGTGAATAAACTGCTCCCTCAGCGTGGAGGTTAGTCGTAGGCAGTGCCGCGCCGCGCTCCCTCGTATACGAGGTTCTGGAATTCCTCCGGAAAATATTGCCGCTGCAAGCCATCGATTATCTCGTGGGGACGCACATAAAGTCCCATATTCGGCCAGTCATCGTAATGGCCGCGAACGGTGACCGTAACGGTAATCTGCCAGCCTGGGTATTTCACGATAAGCGCCTGAAGAGCGTCAATTACCGACGGCCGTAGCATTTTGAGATTGTCAACGTAAACGACTACTTCCGGATAGCCGGTGAAATCGCCCTCCACCGAGTAATCCACCTCCGACTCGTAAGGAGGCTGGTAGCCCGACTCGCCGAATTGCTCAAGCAGGGCGAAAGCTCGGTCGCGGATGTCCTCAAAGATTTTGAACTGCCGCTCGGCGTCTGAATCTTGCTCGTTGGCCATTATTCTCGTCTCCGCCTCTACGCCCCGGCCCATGACGCATCCAATATCTGAATGCCTGGTACCGAATTTTCTTATTAAAATTGCGAATTCGCGGCTCGTCCGAAAGGTATATCTCGTCTAAAAATTCGTCGGCCTGCGCGGGAGTCAAGCGTTCTGTTTGGTCTAAAGGAATGTTATTCCTTTTCAGGAACGATTTAAAGGCCTCGTCGACCGCCTCGTTATAGGCTTTATGTTCTGCGGACCAACGATTTACAGTGGTGTCCTCAAGCGGTCCAGACGTGGCATCTACGAACACTCGTCGCGTCGCTGGTGCCAATTTATATTTTCCGAAAGTACCCCATGGCACCCAGTGATGCGGCCACCCGGCTGCATACTGTGCTCCCGGGATCCAGGTGTTGTCTGGTGTTGCGTCCGAAACGACTCGTGGGTCATTAATGTGCGCGCTCGAATTATCGGCAACATGCACTAGGTTCGGCTGCAGATGGGCTTCGCTAGAAGACGCCGGAGTGGATTGCGAAGCAATAGCGTCATCAGCTCCGGACCGTGTCCGGGTGGGGCGACGGCGCATGCCACAGCGCGACGCACGAGCGGGACGCGAGTCGGCCCGCCTAAAAGCGGGCCCGACATGCCGGCGGCGGATGGCGCGCCGCATCGGCATGAGTCGCGTTTTCAAGGGAGCGAAGAACGAAGCGACTTAGCCGGCGGGCTCGGCAAGGCGCGAAAAGCCGGCATTGATCAGCGCCGCCGCATCCTCCGGCTTGGCCGGAATGATCCCCGCAGCGCTGGCTATGTATAGTGTGCCGGACATACCGTGAACGGCAGAGATGCCGTCCGGCACGCGCAACAGCACGATGGGCACACTCGGCGGCAGCGTTGCGACTCCGATTTGCGCCTGCGTCTCTGCAGCGCCGCCCCCCTCCTCCGCCCGCATGCGGCCTTCGGCCTGCAGCCGATAATATTCCAGGATCGACGCGCGATCCTTGAGCATCAGCTCGGTGATGGCGAACACCAGCGCGTCGGCATGATCGGGACTGCCCTCGCCGCGATAGCCGCTCGTCGTGAAGGCGCAGAGCTGATCCTCGAGCACGGCGAAGCGGCCGACGTGATGCACCAGGCCCTGCTCGTAGAGTGCCGACACCGGCTCGGCGCGCAGCACTTTTCCGCGCGACGCGGAAATCATCTCGACCTTGAGCCCGGCATCGGCGGTACGGATGACGAAGCGCACCATCTCGCCGCCGAAGTTCTCCTCGGCGACGATCATGTTGGCGCAATAGTCGTGATACGCCGCCACCGCGGCGCGGCCCCATGCCGCCGGCGCATCGCGCAGCGAGCGGTCGGCCAGCACATAGGCGTGGCCGTCGTCGCCGCGTCCGGCGACCACGATGCCGATCTCGTCGGCGCGCTCGTCGTCGCGGCCGGACGCGCCCGACGGGTCGACCGCGACCACGACGCGTAGGCTCTTCGGCAGCGCATCTTCGGTCACCCGCGCCCGCGCGATCATCTCGTAGGAAAACAGCGCGCCGTCGAGCTCGTCGATGTAGACGCCCTCGAAGAAGCGCTTGCGCTGCCGCTCCGGCAGCCGCGCCAAGCTTTTGAGATAATCCTCCGACAGGTTCGCGGCATTGTCGGCCGGATTGAGAAACAAGCGAACGTAGTTTTCCGGATCCTCGAGCGGCAGCCGCGAGACCGGATCGCGCTTGTCGCCGAACAGCACGTTGCTCCAGTGCCCCTTGCCGGTCGGATTGAGATCGTAGAACGCCGCCTGCGTCAGGTTCTCGACGACCTGCGCCAAGCGGGTGAGCGCGATCAGCACCGACGCGTAAGGAATCTGCGAGCACTCGTTGAGAAAGATCGTGGCGTATTCCTTGCCGAGAATTTTCTCCACGCGTTGCTTGTCGTCGAGGCCGCCGATCCAAATTTCCGAGCCGTTACGAAGCGAGAAATAGCCTTCGCTGCGGTGCCGCTTCAGCGGCTCGCTCGGAAACCACAGATCGAAGACCTTCGGCAAAGTATCGAGCGCGATCGACGCCCGCGCCGCATTGCCATGAAGCCGCAGGATGGCGTGGCGCGACTTCTCGCCCTTGAGCGCGCGCAGCGCGATCTCGTGAACCAGGAGCGTGGTCTTGCCGGAGCGCGAGCCGCCGACCAGGAGCGTATGACGCTGCGGTCCGCGCAGCAGGTTCTGGGCTTTTTCCTGTTTCTCGGTGGGATTGAAGGAAGACGATACGGACTGCTGAGACGCACTGTCCTCGCTGTCCATGGTGAGCCGTTGGTTTGTTGCTGGTGGATCACGCTCCCGCGCCCGGGCCGGGCGGCCAAACTTTCGACGATACGAAAGGTCCGAAGCCGCGCCGCTCAGCCCATCGCGATGTTGATCGCGCGCAGCCCGCGCGCTGTCATCTCGATCTCGAAGCTGACAGGCTGCCCTTCGTAAATCAAACCAACATCGGCCGGCAGATCGGTGCGATGCACGAACACGTCGCCCGAACCGTCGTCGCGGGTGAAGAAGCCATAACCTTTGGTCTCGTTGAAGAATTTGACTTTGCCTTTGGCGATCACGGGGTCTGCCTCCGAAGCTGTGGCGATCTGGTGGTTAATCCGCAGCCGCGACAGCGCGCCGGTGCCAAGCGACTCCCGACCTGTCATGCCCCACGCATGCGGGGCATCCGGTAATCACAGAGGCCGGAGCAAATGCTCCAAACTCCCGTGAATACTGGATCACCCGCCGTCGTGGGCGACCACAAGGCGCGAGCGATCGACGCTGTTGCTGTTGCTATTTTGCTGTGGGAGCGCGGCGGGCGCAGTTCTGCAAGGCCCGTGTGCGCGCGAGTCAATGCCGCAGGAAACCGTGCGCTGTCAAGCGCGGTGTTTGTGATTGGTGCGGCAAACGATCTTATCATGTTGAAGAAGCGTGCAAATTTTTTCCGTTCGCGAAAGGTTGGAAACCGGACCGAAAGAGCGTCGACGACGTTTCACTCGCCGATGATTCTCAAAGCGCGCGCAGCGCGGCGGCAGCTTGGCGCACCAAGTCGGCGCGGTATCGGCGCATCCATTCGTCGTAGCGCAGCGCGCGTTCGCCGCGGCCGGACGTCTCCAGCCGATAGGTTTTGTAGGCCTGATTGACCGATTTTAACCCGCCGGATTCCTTGAGCTTTTTCAGCTCGGCATCGACGCGCGCGGCAATCTCGGCGGCATGGGCGGCGATGTCGTCGTCAGAGAACAGCGCGACGCCGTGGCGTCGCGCCGCTTCCGTTACGGCCGTGCAGGCGAAGGAAACGGCGTGCGAATCAAGATCGGCGTTGCGAGGGCCGGCCGCAAGTGCGGTATCGGCTTTTGATTCGCACCGGCGCAGCGCGGCGCGCGCAGCCGCTGCAATGCGTGCCGCATCGCTGTCGCGCCGGCACCACCAGCACGCAACGATCGCTGCGGGATCGGCCGAGGTCGAAGCCGCAATCGTGATTCCGGCCGGCACGCGGCATACCGCGATGCAGGCAAGTCCCAGCCCCTCGCGGTACGCCGTTACAAAAGCGCTGATGTCGACCTCTCGATCGCTTCGCATCGGTCGCAACGACGGATGATCCAAGCAAACGCCTCAACGCACCGAGACCCGCCGGCGGATCAGTTCGCGCGCGATGATTCGCAAACCCTGCAGCTTGCGGGCATTGAAGGTGCGCTGCGTCAGCTTGATGCGCCGCAACGCCTTGTCGATGTCGGTATCGGCCGCGGCCCACAGGCAGCCGAGGTTCACCGCGCGCGCCACGTGATGGTATTCGGCACCGGACAAAAACTGCGCCGGCCATCGCAGCGCCTCCTCCATCCGCGCGATCTCCGCCGGCGACGGCGGGATGCGCACGCGGTTGCGCAGGCGCGCCAACCGTTCCAGCTCGTAGGTCTCGAGTTGCGCGTTGAGATCGGCGCGGTCGTAGACATGGAACGGCATCGAGGTGACGTAGCCGCGCGGCCGCGTCGAAATCGGCAGCCGGCGCAAGATGCGGAACGCTTCCTCCAGGCGCTCCATGACGTGAATGAAGGTCCACCGCTCCGGCACTCGCCGCGGCGGATCGAGTCGCGGCAGCGACAGCCGGCCGGTCGCGCCGAGAATACCGGTGCGCTCGCCGCGCAATTCCGCACGCGCCGCGGCGACCGCGCGTTCGTCGAGCGAAGCATTTGGGTTGCCGCGCCCTGCAGCGCTGCGCTGCGAAGCGTCGCACTGCGAATCATCACATTGCGCATCGTGGCGCTGGGAATCGTCGGGCGGACGCTTGCGCATCGGACGCCTCATCGCCGGCGCGGCGCCGGATGGCGCACCGCTGCGCGCCAGACGTAGCGGGGTCGCGCCGGCGGCGCCGCGTCGGGTTGTGCCGCTGTCGCGGCGGCGACGTTCGGCTTAGCGGCGGCAGCGCGCTGGGGCGGAATCACATAAGCGCGCCGCGCGTGATAGGCGCAGTACGGCATGCCGCCGGCGAGATCGGCTTCGGGCGCGCCGCAGAACAGGATTTCGCCCGCGCCCGGGCCGGCGATCGGCCAGCGACAACAATGATTGGTCAGATCGAGCAGGCGCTTGGGCTCGGAAGACGGTGCCGGCGGCGGCGGTTCGTGCCGTTTGCGACGGCGGCGGTGCTCCGACCGCATCGTCGGCGCAGTGCCGCACTTGGCACCTCGCCGCAGCCGCAAAATTTTGCCGAGCACCGCCGAGCGCGACAGGCCGCCGAGCTTCGCGCCGATCGCTTCCGCGGTGAGGCCGCTCTCCCATAGCTGCTGCAGCAAGCCCACCAGTTCAGCCGTCCAGCGATCGCGCATGACGTCTCCCTCGCGGGAAACCGGCGGTCCCGCGCAACGTAATTACGTCTCTTGTATAGTGACGAACGAGGGCTATAGTCCTATATACAACGACCGTAAAGTCACTATTTTAGGCTCTTTAAATTCGAACGAAATTGGTGACAATGGCGCCCATGGGCAGAAAGATTTTACCGGCAGGACCGGGGCGGACTTTGACCGGCCTCTACTACGCCCGCGAATCGCGCGGCATGAGTCGCACCGAGCTGGTGCGGCTGACCGGCATCTCCAAACAGCAGCTGTCGCGGCTCGAGAACGGCGCGGTGCGCCTGCGGCTCGACCATTTAAAACCGTTCGCCAATGCGCTCGGTTATTCGCCGGAGCAGATCCTGCTCTGGGGCCGCTATCCGGGCACGCCGCCCGGCGGCCACATCGAATCAAGCGACGTGCTGCGCGACGAACCGCGGCCCGCGGCGTTCGGCCCGGGCCCCGGCCGGGTCTCCGAGCTCGACACCCGCGCCGGCATGGGCGGCGGCGGCGTGCCGGCGCACGAAATGCGCAAGGACGGCCGCCATACCGACCCGATTAAGCCCGAAGGATGGCTGTTTCCCGCCAATTACGTCCGCGAGGAGCTGCACGCTTCGCCGGCCCATCTTCTCGTGCTCGACACCATCGGCGACAGCATGGTGCCGACGGTCGCCTCGGGCGAACGGGTCATCGTCAACACCGCGCACCGCACCCCGACGCCGGATGGGCTCTATGCGATCCGCGATGCCTTCGGCTGCATCGTGGTCAAGCGGCTGCAATTGGTTCGCTCGGTGCAGCCGACGCGGGTGAAGATCATTTCCGATAATCCGAATCATGCGACCGACGAAGTTCCGCTCAACGAGCTGGAAATCGTCGGCAAGGTGATCTGCTGCCTCAAGCTGGTCTGAGCGCGTCTTTTTTCCAGCGCCCGGAGCCGCCGGCCTCGCCGCCCCTGAAATCGTGGCCTGATCCGCCGGACGCGCCGAATCGCGCGCCCGCGCACGCCGTGCCGGCCGTCCCATCGCCGGCGCGTGCATCGCGACTGCTGTTGACTATAGTCCTATATAATGCTACAAATAATATCACGTAAATCGTTACAAAAGAGCGCCCGATGCCCTATCGTCCGCGCCAATGGCGTGACCAAGACCGCGGGCGGCGTGCCGCCGCCGCGAGCCGATCGGCGCTCGACGCAGCGCTGGCCGAGATCGGCGCCGCATTCGACGAAGCCGCCAAGGTCAACGCGTTCAAGCTCCGCGTCGAACGGCAGCTGCGGCGCGGCCCGCTCCATCCCGCGGTACGGGCCCGCTTTGCCGCGCGCGCTGCGCTCATACGCGGCCGCAACCTCGACGCCGCCATCGCGCTCGCCGAGCGCTGGTGGCGCGACGAACGCCGCGCCTTCCTGATCGCCAGCGCGCTCGGCCGCGGCGTGCGGCTGCCGCTCGACGTTTTGCAGGAGCTGCGCCTGATCCTGCGGCTCATGCGCTTCAAACGCATGCACGCCGAGTTTCCGGCGATCATTGCGGCCTTGTGCGATGAACCGGACGCGATGGCGGCGGAATGAGAGTGACGAGATAGGAACACGCCCCATGAGCACGAATCAATGCGACGGCCTGCCTCCCTCTCATGGGCGCAGCGTTACAACCCTTCATACAGGTGATAGCCTCCCCATGAGCAGGAGCACACCGCGAGGGTTTGTCATGAATCGGGTCTCAAGTGATCTCAAGCACTGCTACGGGATCAAGGCTCTCAAGAGGGACTTTGATTTTACCAAGACGCGCGCGTACGCGATCTACGCCCCGAACGGGGTCATGAAGTCCTCCCTGGCGAAAACATTCGACGACGCCGCGAAGCAAGAGGAATCGCACGATCTCATTTTCCGCGATCGCAAAACTGTCCGAAAAATCGCTGATGAAAGCGGCAAGCCAATAGAGGGCGAGCGCGTTCTGGTCGTGTTGCCGTACGATCCTGAATTTGGCCCCACCGAAAAGACCTCGACGCTTCTGGTCGACGCGAAACTGCGCAAGGAATATGATCAGCTGTACGCCGACATTGATGAAGCGAGAATCGCGCTGGTCAAAGCAGTTCGCCAACAAGCAAACTCGAAAAAAGATTTCGACGAGGAGATAGCAGAGGCGTTCACGAGTGGCGACGACTTCGAGACGGCCGCAGGCCGCATAAAGACTGAGCTCGAAAAACAGAAAGACACCCCATTCGCCGATGTTCTCTACGACGTCATCTTCGATGACAAGGTCGTTAAAGCGCTTGAGACGAAAGACCTAAAAGATGCCGTCGAGGAGTACATCAAACGATACAACCAACTTTTGGCGGCATCCACATACTTTCAGAAAGGCACATTTGACTACTACAACGCCGGTCAAATCGCAAAGAGTCTTGCGGCAAACGGCTTCTTCGAAGCCAAACATACGGTTAATCTTAAGGGGGCGCGCGGAAGCGCGGTCGAAATAAACACAGAGAAAGAGCTCGAGGAGATCATCGTCAAAGAAAAGGAAACGATAATTAAGGACAAGGACCTTCGAAAAAAATTCGACACTGTTTCTCGGGCCCTGGAGCGCAACTCCGAATTGCGCGAATTTACCCGCTATCTTCAAGAAAACGAACCGCTTTTAGCGCGAATGAACAACCTGCCAAAACTCCGGGAGGATATTCTCAAGTCATATCTAAAAGTACATTACGATCTCTATAAGACGCTAATGGACAAGTACGACGCCGCGGCGAAGCGCAAGAAGGAAATAGAGGAGGAAGCGCGCAAGCAACGCACTCAGTGGGACGAGGTATTTCAATCTTCAACCAGCGCTTTTTTGTTCCATTCAGGTTGGAAGCCAAAAATCGCATTGAGGTTATACTCGGCGGCGACGAGATCATGCAGCTCGGGTTCACCTATCTTGACGGCGCGGACACAGCAAATGTTGACAAGCCGGACCTAATGAAAGTGCTCAGTACGGGCGAACGGAAAGCGCTGTATGTACTGAACGTCATCTTTGAAATACAAAGGCGGGCCAAGGCAAAAGAGGAAACGCTGGTTATCGTCGATGACATCGCCGATTCCTTTGATTACCAAAACAAGTATGCAATTATCCAATATCTGAAAGATATATGCGATGATGGAGATGGACTATTTAAGCTCATTGTTATGACGCACAATTTCGATTTCTTCCGCACGATTGAAGGCCGGTTCGTCGGTTATCATAACTGTCTTATGGCATCAAAGAATGACCAAGGAATCTCTCTAGCCCAGGCTAGCGGCATCAGAAACGTATTTGCGAATGACTGGAAGCCCAATTTTTTCGCAGATTCGAAGAAGAAAATCGCATCGATTTGCTTTTTGAGAAATATCATCGAAATGACCACCGGGGAGACCGATCCCAACTATGAAAAGCTTACGTCTATGCTGCATTGGAAAACCGATACTGCAGGGCTAAAGGTTGGTGATTTAGATGCGGTTTATAACGCCGTTTGTAAAACGGGCTGCAAATCCGGAAACTCTGACAAATTGGTGCACGAATTAATACGAGAGGAGGCGGACATTTGCTTGACTGTCGCCTCCGGTTTGAATCTTGAGAATAAGATCGTGCTGGCTGTCGCAACGCGACTCGCCGCAGAGCGATTTATGATCGGGAAAATTAAGGATGACAAGTTTGTAGCCGGGATAAAGGCCAATCAAACCCAAGCACTAATTGGAAGATTCAAGGCAAAATTTTCGAAAGAGCTGAATGCAATCAACTGCCTTGATCGCGTCGCACTGATGACGCCAGAGAATATCCACGTGAACTCGTTCATGTATGAGCCAATTGTAGACATGTCCGACGAACACCTAAAGCGGCTATTTACTGATGTGAAAAGACTGGCCTGATGATTTTGAGCCGCCACGGTAACGAGCATTGCGTTCGCGGCCGTTATGCACCAACCCGAAAGGAAGCTCTGCTAGTTCGTACCCGGCCGCGCGATGCGGATGTGCAGCTCGCGCAGCTGCTTCGGCGTCACCTCCGATGGCGCGCCCATCATCAAATCCTCGGCGCGCTGGTTCATCGGGAACAGCACGACCTCGCGCAGATTTTCCTCGCCGCACAGCAGCATGACGATGCGGTCGATGCCGGGCGCGATGCCGCCATGCGGCGGCGCTCCGAGGGAGAGCGCGCGCAGCATGCCGCCGAATTTCTGCTCCAGCACCGTCTCGTCGTAGCCGGCGAGCTCAAACGCCTTGCGCATCACGTCGGGCCGATGATTGCGGATGGCGCCGGACGACAGTTCGATACCGTTGCAGACAATGTCGTACTGGATGGCGCGCATCCCGAGAATTTTTTCGCGATCCGACCCATCGAGCGCCAAAAAGTCGTCGACCGCCATGTTGGGCATCGAGAACGGGTTATGCGAGAAGTCGATCTTCTTCTCGTCCTCGTTCCACTCGTACATCGGAAAATCGACGATCCAGCAGAACTCGAAGCGGCCCTTGTCGATGAGCCCAAGCTCCTCGCCCACTTTTGTGCGCGCCGGACCGGCAAACTTGACGAAGTTCTGCGGCTCGCCGGCGACGAAGAACACGGCGTCGCCATCCTTGAGCTCGAGCTTGCGGCGCAGCGTCTCGGTCCGCTCGGCGCCCAGATTGTTGGCGACCGGCCCGCGGCCGACTGCGCCGCCGCCTTCGGCGGCAAAGAAGATGTAGCCCAGCCCCGGCTGGCCTTCGCCCTGCGCCCACGAATTCATGCGGTCACAGAACGCGCGCGAGCCGCCGCGCGGCGCCGGAATTGCCCACACCGCGGCCGTCGCGCTGGTGTCCAGGATGCGCGCGAAAATCTTGAATCCCGAGCCGCGGAAGATCTCCGACACGTCCGCCATCGCGATCGGATTGCGCAAATCCGGCTTGTCGGTGCCGTATTTCGCCAGCGCCTCCTTGTAGGGAATACGCGGAAATTTCGGCGTCACCGGCTTGCCGTCGGCGAATTCCTCGAACACGCCGCGGATCACCGGCTCGACGGCATCGAACACGTCATCCTGGGTGACGAAGCTCATTTCCAGATCGAGCTGATAGAACTCGCCGGGCGAGCGGTCGGCGCGCGCGTCCTCGTCGCGAAAGCACGGCGCGATCTGAAAATAGCGGTCGAAGCCCGACACCATGATCAGCTGCTTGAACTGCTGCGGCGCCTGCGGCAGCGCGTAGAACTTTCCGTCATGCAGCCGCGACGGCACCAGAAAATCGCGCGCGCCTTCGGGCGACGACGCGGTCAGGATCGGCGTCTGAAATTCGAAAAACCCTTGCGCCTTCATGCGCCGGCGGATCGAATCGATGATCTCGCCGCGCTTGATGATGTTGCGATGCAGCCGCTCGCGGCGCAGATCGAGAAAGCGGTATTTGAGCCTGATCTCCTCCGGGTATTCCTGGTCGCCGAACACCGGCATCGGCAATTCGCCCGCCGGACCCAGCACCTCGATCTCGCGCACATAGACTTCGACCGCGCCGGTCGGCAGGTCGGGATTGTCGGTTCCTTCCGGGCGCTGGCGCACCTTGCCGTCGACGCGCACCACCCATTCGGCACGCAAGGTCTCGGCGATTTTGAACGCCGGACTGTCGGGATCGGCCACCACCTGGGTGATGCCGTAATGGTCGCGCAGATCGATGAACAGCACGCCGCCATGATCGCGGATGCGATGGCACCAGCCGGAGAGCCGGACTTCGGCGCCGATGTCGGCGGCGCGAAGCGCGCCGCAGGTGTGAGTGCGATAACGATGCATGAGTTTTTGGCCTTGAATGGCAGGCGGAAAGCGCATGCGAGGCCGCTTTTGTCAAGGCGCGCCGCCCGGCCGCCGCGAGCCATTGGCCGCAGCCGAAACTTATCCGCTACAATGCTCTAGGGGCCGCCCGCGAGGACCGACACGCCGCATGCCGCAACAACAACAAGCCCGCGCCGAGGCTGCCGCTCCCGTGCGCATGACGACCGCGGAAGCAACCGTCGCATCCCTCCAGGCTCACGGTCTCGACACCATCTACGCGCTGCCCGGCGTGCACAACGACGCGTTCTTCGACGCACTGGCGAAGGCCGGCGGCGGGACCGCGCGCGACGCAAAAATTCGCGTCGTCCATACCCGCCACGAGCAGGGCGCGGCCTACATGGCGCTCGGCGCCGCTTTGGCGACCGGCAAGCCGCAGGCCTACTCCGTGGTGCCCGGCCCGGGCCTGCTCAATTCCGGCGCGGCGCTGCTCACCGCCTATGCGATGAACGCGCCGGTGCTGGCGCTGATCGGGCAAATCCCGCAGGACGCCATTGGCCGCGGCCTCGGCTTTCTCCACGAGGTGCGCGACCAGGCCGGCATCATCGCGCGGCTGGTCGACTGGTCGGCGCGCATCAAGAGCCCGCACGACGCGCCGCGCCTGGTCGCTGAAGCGATGCAGGCCATGTGCACCGGCCGCCCGGGTCCGGCGGCGCTGGAATGCGCCATGGACGTTTGGGGCCGCACCGGGCCGGTGACGCCGCACGCGCCGCTGTCCATCCCCGAGCCGCCCGTCGACGAGGATGCGATCGCCGCCGCCGCAAAACGGCTCGGCGCCGCGCAGCGGCCGCTGATCGTCGCCGGCGGCGGCGCGCAAGATGCGTCGGCCGAAGTCACGCAGCTCGCGCACCTGTTGCAGGCGCCGGTGCTGTCGTATCGCCGCGGCCGCGGCGTGCTCGACGAGCGCGATCCGCTCGCCGTCACCCTGCCGCTCGGCCACGAGCTATGGGCGGAGGCCGACGTCGTGCTCGCGGTCGGCACGCACCTGCACTACCCGCTGCAGCAATGGGGCATCGACGGCGAGCTTGTCATTATTCGCATCGATGCCGATGCCGACGAGCCGGCGCGCTTTGCCAAACCAGCCGTGGCACTGGTCGGCAACGCCAAGCCGATCCTGCGGCGGCTGCTCGAAGCGCTGCCCGCCCATAACGCCAAGCGCGCGCCGCGCACCGCCGAGATGCAGGAGCGGCACGCGCGCATGCAAAAGCGGCTCGAACAAAAACTTGGCCCCCAGCTCGGGTATCTCGCCGCGATCCGCGCCGAGCTGCCGGAGGACGGCATCTTCGTCGACGAGGTCACCCAGCACGGCTTCGTCTCCCGTCTCGCCTTCCCGGTCTACCGGCCGCGCACCTACATCTCGCCCGGCTACCAGGACAATCTCGGCTACGGCTTTGCCACCGCGCTCGGCGCCCAGGATGCCCGGCGCGAGGTGCCGGTCGTGGCGATCAGCGGCGACGGCGGCTTCATGTTCACCGCGAACGAGCTGGCCAGCGCCATGGCGCATCGCATTCCGCTCACCACCATCGTGTTCAGCGATGGCGCCTTCGGCAACGTGCGCCGCACCCAGGAGGAGCGCTACGGCAACCGCCTGATCGCCTGCGACCTGACCAACCCGGATTTCGTCGCCTTTGGCAAAAGCTTTGGCGCCGAGGCCGTGCGGGTGCAAACGCCGGAGGAGCTGCGTGCGGCGCTGCGCCGCGCCTTCGCCCGCCGCGACGGCCCGACCCTGATCGAGGTCCCGGTCGGCCCGATGCCGAGCCCCTGGGAATTCATCCACATGAAGCGGGTGCGCGGGATTTGAGCAAAGAATAGAGTTCCGCACCAGAGACAACCGCCAGCAATTTGCGTTAGCATCAGATTGTCAATGCAGCCGATTACGACGACCGCCGAACTTGCCCAAGCCTGCAACCGGATGGCGCGCCATCCGTTCGTCACGGTCGATACCGAGTTCCTGCGCGAAAGCACCTATTACCCGCTGCTCTGCGTGGCGCAGATGGCCTCGCCCGACGAGGCCGTGGTGATCGATGCGCTGGCGCCGGGCATCGACATGGCGCCGTTCTACGCGCTGATGGCCGACGAAAACGTCATGAAGGTGTTTCATGCCGCACGCCAGGACATCGAAATCGTCTGGCACGCCGCCGAGCTTATTCCGCACCCGATCGTCGATACCCAGGTCGCCGCCATGGTGCTGGGCTACGGCGATTCGATCTCCTACGACCAGCTGGTGCAGCGCATCACCGGCGATACGCTCGACAAGTCGCACCGCTTCACCGACTGGACGCGGCGGCCGCTGACCGACGCTCAGCTCAGTTATGCCGCATCCGATGTGACCCATCTGCGCCAGGTCTATCTCGCGCTGGTCGAGGATCTCAAACGCCGCGACCGCGCCGATTGGGTCGCCGAAGAGATGAGCGTGCTCACTTCGCCGGACACCTACCGGATGGAGCCGGACAATGCGTGGCTGCGGCTGAAGACCCGCGTGCGCAAGCCGCGCGAGCTTGCGGTGCTGATCGAGGTCGCGGCCTGGCGCGAGCGCGAGGCGCAGACCCGCGACGTGCCGCGCGCGCGCGTGCTCAAGGACGAGACGATCGCCGACATCGCCGTGCAGGCGCCGGCGACCTTGGACAAGCTCAGGCATTTGCGCTCGTTGCCAAAAGGCTTCGAGCGTTCGCGCTGGGGCGAGGCGATCTGCGCCGCCGTGACGCGCGGGCTCGAGCGCGATCCCAAAACGCTGCCGCTGCAGCAGCGCTCGCCGCCGGCGACGAACGGCGCCGCCGTGGTCGAGCTCCTCAAGGTGCTGCTGCGCATGATTTCCGAGCGCCACCACGTCGCCGCCAAGGTGATCGCCACCGTCGACGATCTCGAACGCATCGCCGCCAGCGACCGCGCCGACGTACCGGCGCTGAAGGGCTGGCGCCGCGAGCTGTTCGGCGACAAGGCGCTGGCGCTCAAGCACGGCCACCTCGCGCTCGCCATCGAGAAAGGCAAGGTCGCGGTGGTGGAGCGCGAATAATCGAAGGCATAAAGAGAGCGATGATGCGCCGTTTGAGTATCGTACTCGCCGCGTGTTTGTTGACGGCCGCGACACCGTCGCACGCCGAATATCCCGAGCGCACCATCCAGATCGTGGTGCCTT
>DASRET010000098.1:0-17797 GCA_035651875.1 Xanthobacteraceae bacterium | reverse complement strand
GGGTGACGCCGAGGCTCTCGTAGTCGAAGCCGCTCGCCTGGTCGCGCAGGCCGCCGTGATGGCCCGCGGAGTAGGTGGCGTAGAGGCCCGCGTCGCTGCTCTCCGCGAGCTGGTCGGTCGGCAATTCCTTCAGGAAGCGCGACGGGATCGCCGCCTGCCACTGGTTGAAGACCCGCCGGTTGGCGGCGAACGAGACATAGGCCCGCTTGCGCGCGCGGGTCAGGCCGACATAGGCGAGCCGCCGCTCTTCCTCGAGGCCGGCGACGCCCTTGTCGTCGAGCGCGCGTTGGTTGGGGAACAGGCCTTCCTCCCAGCCCGGCAGGAACACGGTGTCGAACTCGAGGCCCTTGGCGGAGTGCAGGGTCATGATGTTGACAGCGTCGGCCTCGGCGGCCTTCTCGTTGTCCATCACCAGCGAGATGTGCTCCAGAAAACCCTGCAGGTTCTCGAACTCGTCCATGGAGCGGATCAGCTCCTTGAGGTTTTCCAGGCGCCCGGCGGCGTCGGCGGAGCGGTCCTTCTGCCACATCTCGGTGTAGCCGGACTCGTCGAGAATGATTTCGGCCAGCTCGGTGTGCGGCAGCGCCTCGCGCTGCGCCCGCCAGCGATCGATCGACTCGATCACGCCGCGCAGCGCGCCGCGCGGCTTTGGCTTCAGCACGTCGGTGGCGATCACGGCGCGCGCCGCTTCGGTCAGCGGCACGCGGCGCTTGCGGGCGTGATCGTGCAAGAGCTGCACGGTGGCGTCGCCGAGCCCGCGCTTGGGCACGTTGACGATGCGCTCGAAGGCGAGATCGTCGGCCGGCGAATTGACCACGCGCAGATAGGCCAGTGCATCGCGAATTTCGGCGCGCTCGTAAAAGCGCGGGCCGCCGATCACCCGGTAGGGCAGGCCGAGATTGACGAAGCGGTCCTCGAACTCGCGCATCTGGAACGAGGCGCGCACCAGGATGGCGATCTCGTTGAGTGCGTGTTTGCCGCGCTGCAGCTGCTCGATTTCCTCGCCGACGGCGCGGGCTTCCTCCTCGGAATCCCAGGCGCCGGTGACGGCGACCTTCTCGCCGAGCTCGTCGTCGGTGCGCAGCGTTTTTCCCAGCCGGCCCTCGTTGTGGGCGATCAAGTGCGAGGCGGCGGCGAGGATGTGGCCGGTGGAGCGGTAATTGCGCTCGAGCCGGATCACCGTGGCGCCGGGAAAGTCGTGCTCGAAGCGCAAAATGTTGTCGACCTCGGCGCCGCGCCAGCCGTAGATCGACTGGTCGTCATCGCCGACGCAACAGATGTTTTTCGGCCGAGGCTCGGCGGCTTGCTCCTCCCTCTCCCCGCTTGCGGGGAGAGGGGTGGGGTGAGGGGGCGTTTCCGCTCGCTCAGGCAGCTGAGACGGCCCCTCACCCGCCGCGCTACGCGCGGCGACCTCTCCCCTTCGGGGCGAGGTGAAATGTGTGCTCGCCGCGTGCGGCGTCCGCTGCGCCAACAGCCGCAGCCAGAGATACTGCGCCACGTTGGTGTCCTGGTATTCGTCGACCAGGATGAACTTGAAGCGCGATTGGTATTGCCGCAGCACTTCGGGCTGCTCGCGGAACAGCCGGATATTTTCTAGCAACAAATCGCCGAAGTCGGCGGCGTTGAGGATTTTCAGCCGGTCCTGGAAGGCCCTGTAGAGCTTCAAACCCTTGCCGTTGGCGAAGGCGGCGGCTTCGCCGGACGGCACCTGATCGGGGGTGAGCCCGCGGTTCTTCCAGCCGTCGATCATCATCGCCAGCACGCGCGCCGGCCAGCGCTTCTCGTCGATGTTCTCGGCTTCGAGCAGCTGCTTGAGCAGGCGGATCTGGTCGTCGACGTCGAGGATGGTGAAGTCCGGCTTCAAGCCCACCAACTCGGCGTGGCGGCGCAGGATCTTGACGCCGATCGAGTGGAAGGTGCCGAGCCACGGCATGCCCTCGACCACGTGGCCGACGATGTCGCCGACGCGGGCCTTCATCTCGCGGGCCGCCTTGTTGGTGAAGGTGACGGCGAGGATTTCGCTGGGCCGGGCGCGGCCGAGCGACAAAATATGGGCGATGCGCACGGTAAGCACGCGGGTCTTGCCGGTGCCGGCGCCGGCCAGCACCAGCACCGGGCCGTCGAGCGTCTCGACCGCCAGCCGCTGCTCCGGATTGAGCCCGTTGAGGTAGGCGGCGCCGCCGCCCGCGGCCGCGCGCGCCCGCGCCGCAATGCCGCCGGGGGCGGGCGCGGGCGGATCGGCCGGTTCGAACGGGCGCTTTACGGGGTCAGCCACTGCGGCTCGCGTCGCTGATTCTCATAGCGACAAGATGGCATCGGCGCGCGGCTTTTACGAGGCTAACCGCCGGGCGAATGGCGAGTAGCGAATGTCGAATGGGGGCAAGACTGACCTGTTCGCTACTCACTATTCGCTATTCGCCATTCGCCATTCGCCAATAACCACTTCGCCGATCGACCCGGCATCGTACTGAGTGAAGAACAGGCGGCCGTCGCGCAGCGCCGCGATGCAGCGCGCGCCGCTTGCCGGCGTCGGGATGTCGTATTCGCCGCGGGCGATGCCGTCGGGCGCCATGCGGCCGATCTTGTTGGCGGCGTTGGCGGTGTACCAGAGGTCGCCGTCGGCCCCGACCGCGACGCCGCGCAGCGACGCGTTCGGTATCGGCACCTTGTGCTCGCTGATGCGGCCGGCGCGGTCGATGCGGCCGAGCGCATTGGTCGAGGTCTCGACGAACCAGATGCTGCCGTCCGGATGGGCCGCCATGGCGCGCGGCTGGCTGTCGCGGCTCGGGATCGGAAACTCGGTGACCGTACCGTCCATGGCGATACGGCCGACGCGGTTGCCGCCGGCTTCGGAGAACCACAGCGCGCCGTCTCGCACCACGAGCGACAGCGGCCGCGCGCCCCAGCTGATGCCGTCGCCGAACTCGGTGATCTGGCCGTCCGGCGTGATGCGGCCGATCTTGCTGATCTCGGTCTCGGAGAACCAGATGTTGCCGTCCGGCCCGAGCGCGATGCCGTCGGGGCCGGCGTTCGGCGACGGCACATGAAATTCTGTGATGGCGCCTGACGTCGTAATGCGGCCGATCCGGTTGGCGGATTTCTGCGTGAACCACAGCGCGCCGTCGGCGCCGGCGGCGATGCCGACCGGCATGGCGGTGCGCGCCGGCAGCGCGAACTCGGTGAAGGTGTCGCGGTCCGGATCGAAACGGCCGATCTTGGAGGCGCCGTTCTCGCAGAACCACAGCGCGCCATCGGGCCCCTCGACCGCGATATAGGGCTTGCTGTTCGCGCTCGGAATCCGGTGCTCGCGGATCGTCACTCGCGCTGCGTTCATTGCTTCGCCTTCATGGCGATGCGCCGGCCGACGCCGTCGGGCACCGGCAGCCGGTCGTGCGCCGCCTTCATCAGCTTGAGCCGTCGCATCACGTTGTCCGGGAACGCGACGGTTTTCTTCGCCACCATGTCGACATTGAGCGCCATATTCTCGGACGTGGCCGAGAGCCAGCCGTCGGCGTGATAGAGCTGCTCGAAATAGTGCAGGCGCTTGGAGTCGAAATCGAGCAACTGGAAGGTGACGCGGACCGGCGCATCGACCAGGAGCTCGCGCAGATAGCGCACATGCACTTCCGCCGTGAAGGTCGAGCACTTTTGCTTCTCGACATACGCGAGCCCCAGGTCCAGGAGCTCGTAGACCTCGTCGACGGCGCGGTCGAACAACACGTTATAGTAGGCCATGTTGAGATGGCCGTTGTAGTCGATCCATGCCGGCTCGACCTTCATCACCGAGGAGACGAAGGGCGCGAAGAAGGCGGGCTCAGGATTGGGGCGGTCGAGCATGGTCTTTCCCGGCATGCGGCGCGGCGGCGCGGCATTGTTAGCATGCGATCCGGCGGGAGTACGTTAATTTCCCGCTCGGTCCGCCGCGCCTAACAACATTTTGAACGGCTCCGCGACCAGGGGCGCGGTCCCATGGGGCCGGCGCGTATGCTTGACCGCACCGCGGCCAATCGCCAGTTTGCTCGAGGAATGGAAGGGCAGACGATGGCAGTGGCCGAGGCAAGGCAGCAGGGCGCGGGCGACCGCGAGGCGGTGGATGCCGTCATCGCCAAGCTCGCCCAAAAGTTCGGCAACCGGCTGGTGACCTCGCGATCGGTGCGCGAGCAGCACGCCAATACGGTGACCTGGATCGACAACCAGCCGCCGGACGCGGTGGTGTTTCCGCAGTCCACCGAGGACGTGCAGGAGGTGGTGCGGCTGTGCGCCGCCGCGCGCGTGCCGGTGATCGCGTTCGGCACCGGGACCTCGCTCGAAGGTCAGGTCAACGCGCCGCGCGGCGGCATCTCCCTCGATTTCCGCGACATGAACCGCGTGCTCGCCGTGCACGCCGAGGATCTCGATTGCGTGGTCGAGCCCGGCGTCACCAGAAAACAGCTCAACGAGCATTTGCGCGATCGCGGCGTCTTCTTCCCGATCGATCCGGGCGCCGACGCCTCGCTTGGCGGCATGGCGGCAACGCGCTGCTCCGGCACCAACGCGGTGCGCTACGGCACCATGAAGGACAATGTGCTGGCGCTCAAAGTCGTGCTCGCCAACGGCGAGCTGATGACGACCGCGCGGCGCGCCAAAAAGTCGTCGGCCGGCTACGACCTGACGCGGCTGTTGGTCGGCTCCGAAGGCACGCTCGGCATCATCGCCGAGCTGACGCTCAAGCTCGCCGGCATTCCGGAGGCGATTTCCGGCGGCGTCTGCCCGTTTCCATCGGTCGAGGCATGCTGCCGCGCCACCATTCTCACCATCCAGTCCGGCATTCCGGTGGCGCGCATCGAACTGCTCGACGCGCTGCAGGTGCGGGCGCTGAACCTGCATTCGAAGCTCGGGCTGGCCGAGACGCCGATGCTGTTCCTGGAATTCCACGGCACGGACGCGGGCGTTGCCGAGCAGGCGGAGCGCTTCGGCGAAATCGCCGGCGAGTTCGGCGGCGGGCCGTTCGCGTGGACGACGCGGCAGGAGGACCGGACCCGGCTGTGGGACGCGCGCCACCACGCGGCGCTGTCGTGCAAGCTGCTGCGGCCCGGCGCGCAGATCGTCGCCACCGACGTCTGCGTGCCGATCTCGCGGCTGGCCGAATGCGTGGTCGAGACCCAGCGCGATCTCGCCGAAAGCCGATTGCTGGCGCCGATCGTCGGCCATGTCGGCGACGGTAATTTCCACCTGACGCTGCTCGTCGACATGAACGACGCCGATGAAGTCACGCGCGCGCAGGCGCTGTCGCAACGGCTGGTCGAGCGCGCGCTCGCCATGGACGGCACCTGCACGGGCGAGCACGGCGTCGGCCAGGGCAAGATGAAGTATCTGAAAGCCGAGCACGGCGAGCCGGCGCTCGACGCCATGCGCGCGCTCAAGCGCGCCCTCGATCCGCTCGACATTCTCAATCCCGGCAAGATTGTCGCTCCCGGTTAAGCCATGAACGAACGCTCAGCGACGCAAGACACGCCCGTGCTGATCGCCGGCGGCGGCCCGATCGGCCTGGCGCTGGCCGGCGATCTCGGACGGCGCGGCGTCGCCACGCTGCTCGTCGAAGAGCGCGAGAACAAGCTCAATCCCGCCAAGATGCTGGAAGTCAGCGTCCGCACCATGGAGTTCTGCCGCCAGCTCGGCATTGTCGACAAGGTGCACAATTGGGGATTCCCCCGCGACTGGCCGCTCGACAGCGTCTTTGTCACCGATCTGCAAGGCTACGAGCTCGGCCGCGTGCGCATTGCCTCGCTCGCCGCACAGGCGCACCTGGCGGTCAGCCCGGAACGCGGCATGCCGTGTCCGCAGACCTGGTTCGATCCGATCCTGCAGCAGTTTGCGCGATCGTTTCCCCACGTCACGCTGCGGCACAACACCCGGCTCGAGAGCTTCGTCCAGGATCCCGACGGCGTGACGGCCACGCTGCGCGACCGCTTGACCGGCCGCAGCGAAACCGTTCGCACCCAATACCTCGTCGGCTGTGACGGCTTTGACAGCACGGTACGCAATCTGCTCGGCATCGAAATCCGCGGCGAGCCGCACATCGATTGGTCGATGACGATCTATCTGCGGATTCCCGACTTGCCGGCGCAGCACCACAAGGGAAAAGCCTTTCGCTACGTCTTTGTCGGCCCGGAGGGCACCTGGTCGTTCCTGTCGATCGTCGACGGCAAGGACTTGTGGCGCTTGCAGCTCGTCGATCTCGATGAAGAGCGGCTGCAGAACGCCGACATTCCGGCCTTGATGCGCCGCTGCATGGGTGGCGATGTTGCCTATACGGTCGAGCACAAGGATTTGTGGGAGCGTAAGCGCACGGTCGCGGATCGCTTCATGGACGGCCGCGTGTTTCTTGCCGGCGACGCCGCGCACGCGCATCCGCCGAACGGCGGCCTCGGCATGAATACCGGCATTCAGGATGCATTCGACCTCGGCTGGAAACTGGCGGCCGTGCTCGGCGGCTGGGGCGGCGAGGCATTACTCGAGAGCTACGACACTGAGCGGCGGCCGGCGTCCGCGCGCGCCGCCGAGGTCTCGCTGAAGAATTACCGCCGGCTGCGCAGCGCCGCGCAACAGAACGACATCTGTTCGCCGACTCCGGCAGGCGATGCCGCACGCCGCGCCATCGGCGCGCGACTGGTCGAGGAGAACGAACGGAGCTGGAATCCGGTCGGCGTCCATCTCGGCTATGTCTATCATCCATCGCCTATCGTCGTTCCGGACGGCACGCCGAAACCGCCTGACGATACTTATGAGTACGTGCCGAGCGCATTTCCCGGCGCGCGCGCGCCGCATGTTTGGCTCGGTCCCGACCGTTCAACGCTCGACCTGTTCGGCGACGGCTTCGTGCTCTTGAAATTCTTCGACGTGCCGAGCCCGGCGATCGAGCGCGCGGCGGCGCGCCGCAACGTACCGCTGCGGGTCCACCGGATCGAGCATCCGGCCGCAGCCGCGCTTTACGGACGTGCGGTTGTGCTGGTGCGGCCTGACGGCCATGTCGCCTGGCGCGCCGACACGGAGCCGGGGGACGCGCTGCAGCTGATCGATATCGTGCGCGGCGCCGGACCGCGCATCGCTGCGCGCCGCGCCGACGCCTGCTTGGGCGAGGCAAGCGGCGCGGCACGCGCTTCAATTTCGTCATCCGCATAGGAATCCGAAATGACCGCATCGAACAGGATCGCCGTGATCGGCGGCGGCATCGGCGGTCTCACGACCGCGCTGGCGCTGCTCACGCGCGGCCTGGATGTCGAGGTCTACGAGCAGGCCGCGCGGCTTGGCGAGCTTGGCGCCGGCATCCAGATCAGCCCGAACGGCACGCGCATCCTGCATGCGCTGGGGCTCGAACAGGCGCTCACCGCCATTCAGGTCCTGCCGTTGCGCAAGGAAATTCGCCACTGGCGCACCGGCCGGACCTGGAACTGGTACGACCTCGGTGCCGCCACGCAGCAGCGCTACGGCTTTCCCCACGTGCTGCTGCATCGCGGCGACCTGCACGCGATGCTGGTCGATGGCGTCCGCCGGCTAAAGCCGGACGCCATCCATCTCACCAGCCGGTGCATCGACGTCGTTCAATCGGACGGCCATGCCGAGGTTCGCTTCGAAAGCGGCGAGGCTGTGCGTGCCGCCTACGTGATCGGCGCGGACGGCATCCATTCGAAGATTCGCGAAAGCCTGTTCGGACCAAGCCGTCCCGAGTTCACCGGCTGCGTGGCCTGGCGGGCGGTGGTGCCGATGCGGCAGCTTCCCGCCGACGTCGCCACCATGGTCTCGACCAACTGGCTCGGGCCGCGCGGCCACCTATTGCATTATCCGATCCGCGGCGGCGAGCTGATGAACTTCCTCAGCATGGTCGAGCGCGACGACTGGCAGATCGAATCCTGGACGGTGCAAGGCACGACGGCCGAACTTGCCAACGATTTTTCCGGCTGGCACGCCGACGTACAAACCATCATCCAGAACATCGACACGCCTTATAAATGGGCCTTGATGGTGCGCGGGCCGATGGAGTGCTGGTCGAAGGGACGCGTCACCCTGCTGGGCGACGCCTGTCATCCGACGCTGCCGTTTCTCGGCCAGGGCGGCGTCATGGCGATCGAGGACGCCTACGTCGTCGCCGCCTGCCTGAAAAAATATTTCGACGAGCCCGCCGCAGCACTCGCGCGCTACGAAGACATCCGCCGGGAGCGCACGGCGACGGTCGTGCGTAAATCGCACGCCAACCGGCGCCAGGCTTTCAACCCGGCGCTGGCCGATCAGGACGAGGCGGTGGTGTCGGTGGCGGAGGAATGGCAGCAGACGCTCGCGCGCGAGCGCCTGGATTGGCTTTACACCTACGACGCCACCGCCATTGCGATTTGAGCTGCCGGACAGTCACCAAATCCATTTTTGGTACGATGAACCGAGAGCCGGCGATCCTCTCGCCGGTTCAGGGCCAGCGTTTGAGTTTGTCGCGTCCATTGGCGCGGACATTCGCCGCACTGGCGCTGCCGGCACTCTTCCATGGCGCAATCGCTTCGACGATGACGCCGACGCCGGCCAGCACGTTTCCGATCTCACCCTGGACGCGTGCCGTTTCGGATTTCAGGAAGTCCTGCAGCTTTTCGAGCTCGGAGGTCAGCTTTTCGAGTTCGTCGATCGAATTCGAAGTCAGCCGCGCGATGGCGGACCGTATCCGTTCGGCATCGACCCCCACTTTGGCAGGCGGGGACTGAGCCGGTTTGATGCTTTCCTGCTCGACCAGGTCGGTGACTTCAGAATCGACCGGCAGTTGCGCCGAGAACGATTGTTCGGTGGCTTGCTCGCGTGTTGGAGAGTTCATCAGCTCCTCCTCAGCCTGTTTCATTCACGATACTGAGGCTGGGGTTGACAACCTGTTAACCTGAATTGACCGGCGCCATATCGCGGATATTTCGTAGTCACTCGGTAAGATTGCTGAATCACTACGTATGATTACTGACTCACTGAGTGCGCGTCGTACGTCGCCATGTGGCCAATGCGACTTAAGGAAATCGATCGCAGACGGATCGCAGAGAATGCCATCAGGCTCGATCGAAGAGTTCCGTGGCTTCCTGCCGTCGTCTTCAGAGGCTTGCATCCCCCTGTCATCGGCACAATTAAGCCACGACTCAGGCTTTTTAAGCGTCCGGACACCGGGAGGCGGCATGGCGAGGGCATTGATCATGGCGATCGCGGCGTTCGCCGGGGCCGCTCTGAACGGCGCTCACGCGCAAGAAGGTCCGTGGTGCGCGTATCTCACCGGCGGCACCCCGAACTGCGCCTTTGCAACTTTTGCGGAATGCATCAAGGCAATCCAAGGCAAGACCGCGATTTGCGACCGCAACGCTGACTATCTCGGCCCAGCGGAAGCCGATTCCGGCTCACCCTCAGCTGCGACGCCGAATTCGGCCGCCACGGGAACGACCGGCGCTGAACGCGGTGAGGCACGCCAACATCGGGCGCGTCATCGTAGCGCACACCATCTCCGCAGCAGGAAAATCGAAACGCGAAACGGAAGACGGCATCGCGCCAACTCGCATCGAAATAGAGAGCGTTAAATGAGCAAGCTGGCTCGGCTGCGACCTGATGATGGCGCCAGCATCGCCACGCCTTTCTGCGATGCGCGTCTCTACGCCGCATCCGTGTTGGCGCCGCGATCGCCCATTGTGGATTGGCTTTCCGACCTCGATGCCGCGCTTCAACAATCCGAACGTCCCATTGCCGATCGACCTGTGGTGCTTGATCTGGCCGCTGTCCGGCTCAGTCCGCACGCGATCCTGCATCTCATAACCAATCTTGAAGAGCGCAGGATACGTATCCTGGGTATCGAAGGTGTCGACCCGGCCGAGGCTCGGGAAAGCCTGCCGCCTGTCTTATGCCGGCACAACGAAAAGCCCGGCCACCGGTCCAAGCGCGCGCCGAGGCAAGCTGCTCCGGCAGCACAAACGGAGAAGCCCACGTCATTGCTGATCGATGATTTTGTCCGGTCCGGACAATGCGTCAGCTTTGTCGATGGCGATGTCACCGTAGTCGGCTCCGTCGGATCGGGCGCCGAGATAGTCGCCGGCGGCTCGATCCATATCTACGGAGCACTGCGCGGCCGGGCCCTGGCGGGTGCACGCGGCAACACGCGCGCGCGCATTTTTTGCCAAACCCTTGAAGCCGAGCTGTTGGCTATCGGATCGCACTTCAAGACCGCAGACGAGATCGATGAGGACCTGCGCCACGAATCTGTTCAGGTGTGGCTCGAAGGGCCCAAGCTGAATATTTCGGTGATGCGCTAGGGTCTTTTCTTCCGCCGCGGCCTTTGGCGACCTTGAGCAGCACTTGGCTGTGCGTGCACCCTGATCGCTTCGACCACCGAAATCAGCTCCTCGATCACATTGAGTGTGGCGATTTCGTTCTCAGGAAGCGCTCGGCCCTCCAGTGCGCCACCCGCATTGACCTCGCCGCAGATCTCGTTGCAGGCGGGCGCAACAGCGGTTGCAAATCCGGCTTTCTGATATTGATGCAGCTTCATTCTCAAACCGCGAACCGATAGTCCAAGCATTTTGGCAGTGAGAGTCCGATTGTTTCCGCACAAGTGCAACGTGTTGAGAACATGACTGCGCTCGACCTCGAGAAGAGTTGGGATGCGGCGCATGGTCAATCGCCTTCACGAATCAGCGTCGTCATGTGAGAGACCGCACGAACAATATGACTTTTTTGGCGCGCAGTTCGCGCATCCCGCTGCCCTGCAGGCGATATGAATTGATCTTTGTTTGTTTTCCGACAGAGCGCAACTGAGCGATGTTCATTCTTCGATGAGGACTCCCGGCAGCGCACGCTCGTGCGCGAGCGCCTGGATCGGCTTTACACCCAAAACGACACCACCATTCAGTTTAAGTCATCAAAGGTGTGCGCGAGACCCTCGAGGCGAGCCGGCTCGTCACGCCGGTTCGCACCCTTGCTCAAACGCGGGATTGCGTTAACCTCTGCGAGACATCGGGACTGAACGCTACGCCGTGGGGGTTCGGCCATGCATCTTCCCCGCCGCACTATTTTGCGCCTCGCCGCCGGCGCGGTCGTGTTGCCGTCGCTCGCGCGCGCCGCACTGGCGCTCGATTATCCGACGCGGCCGGTGCGCATCGTCGTCGGCTTTGCGGGCGGCAGCGCGTTCGACATCATGGCGCGCCTCATCGGACAATGGCTGTCGGAACGGCTCGGCCAATCGTTCGTCGTTGAAAACCGCTCAGGTGCCGCCGGCAGCATCGCCACCGAAGCCGTGGCGCGGGCGCGCCCGGACGGTTACACGCTGCTCGTCACCGGTTCGCCGGACGCGATCAACGCAACGCTCTACGACAATCTCAGCTTCAAGTTCGTCCGCGACATCGTGCCGGTGGCCGCCATCGGGCGCGCGCCGAACGTGATGGTGGTGCATCCGTCGCTGCCGGCCAAAACCGTGCCGGAGTTCATCGCCTACGCCAAAGCCAACCCGGGCAAGATCAGCATGGCCTCGGCCGGTGTCGGCAGTTCGAGCCACATGTCCGGCGAGTTGTTCAAGATGATGGCCGGTGTCAGCCTGGTGCATGTGCCGTATCGCGGCCAGGCGCCGGCGCTCACGGATCTGCTTGGCGGCCAGGTCCAGGTCGACTTTTCGACCATGCCGCCGGCGATCGAGTACATCAAAGCCGGCAAGCTGCGGGCGCTGGCGGTGACGTCGCCGGCGCGGTTCGAGGCGCTGCCCGAGGTGCCCGCCATGGCGGAATATCTGCCGGACTACGAGGCGAGCCTGCTGACCGGCTTTGGTGCGCCCCGCAGCACGCCCGCGGATGTCATCGCGGTCATCAACAAGGAAACCAACGGCGCGCTCGCCGATCCGAAAATCAAGGCGCAGCTTGCGGCGCTCGGCAATGCGGTGCTGCCGGGCTCGCCCGCCGACTTCGGCGGGCTGATCGCCGAGGAGACCGACAAGTGGGCCAAGGTGGTGAAGTTCGCCAACATCAAGCCGGAGTGATTAAGGCGATTGGCCGGTAAGGCATTCGGCACGGAGCGTCGTCTTGAAAGCTGCGCGTAGAGATTTTTTGCGTTTCGCAGCGGGCGCGGCGTCGGCGGCAACCTTCTCACGTGTCGCTCGCGGCCAGGCCTATCCGGCGCGTGCCGTGCGGCTGCTGGTCGGATTTCCGCCCGGCGGCGGCTCGGATGTTGGCGGCCGTATCCTCGCCAACCGGCTGTCGGAGGTTTGGGGACAGCAGGTCTTCGTGGAAAACAAGCCGGGCGCCGGCGGCCACCTCGCCATCGAAGTCGCCGCTCACGCCGTCCCCGACGGCTACACGATCGTTTGGGTTGGCGGCGCAATTCCGCTTTACGGTCTGATGATCGCGTCGATCAAATACGATCCGGAAGCCGATCTCAGGCCGGTCACGCTGGTCGGCACGTATCCGAACATATTGGCGGTGCCCAACGCTTCGCCGCTGCAATCGGTTCGCGATCTGATCGCGGCTGCCAAAGCCAGGCCGGGCGCCATCACGTTCTCGTCGCCGGGCGTGGGCACCTCGCCGCATCTCTCGGGCGTGCTGTTCGGCCGTATGGCCGGCATCGATATTCGGCACGTCCCGTACCGCGGTGGCGCGCCGGCGCTGACCGATCTGATCGCCGGACGTGTCGATTGCATGTTCAACACGACGGGCACGCTCCTGACCGCTGTCAGAGCCAATCAGGTGCGCGGTCTCGCGGTCACGGCGCGACAACGATTTCCCACCGCCTCCGAACTGCCGACAATCGCCGAGTCCGGCGTGCCGGATTATGACGTGACCTCCTGGTACGCGCTCTACGTGCCGGCAAAAACGCCCGCGCCGTTTGTGCAGAAGATCAGCCATGACGTGTCGCAAATACTGGCCGAGCCGGCCGTGATGGCTAGATATGACCAGCTCGGCGTGCTGAGCGGCGGATCGACGCCGGAAGAGTTGGGTGCCAGAGGCCGGTCAGAGGCCAAGCTGTGGCGCACGGTCATGACAGCGGCCGGCATCACGCCGGAATGAGCGCAGCGACAGCCCTCACAGGGTTTGCTCGACGCAATCGTCGTAGCTGTGCATGCGGGAAATAAATCCGCCCGACTTCAGGCTTTCGGCCAATCGGCCAAATCCTTGGCGCGAGACATCCGGCGTGCGCGCCCAAAGGCCGGCATCGCGATAGCGCCGGAGCGAACTCGCCAGGACCTCGCGCGGAATATCCGGGTAGAATGAGGCGACCGCTTCGGTCAATTCGTCGGCGCTGTGGTCGGCGAGCCAAGCCAGCGTGCGGCGCGTGGCGCGGACCATGGCGGCGAACGTTTCGTGGTTCTTCGCGATGCTGCCGCGGGTTGTCAGAAACGTAGTGTAGCTCGTCAGGCCGCGGGCGCTCGCAGCGTGGAGGATATCGCCCGCGCCCGATTGCAATGCCAGCGAGACGTACGGCTCGAACAGCTGGGCCACGTCGATCTCGCCTGTGCGTAGCGCGTCGAGATGATCCACCATGGTGCCATCGGCGACGCGGTCGATCCGGTCGGGATCGGTACCTTGCTCGCGCAGATCGTGCTGCAGGCAGAGCCAAGGCGTCGGGACTTCCGACACGGTTGCCACCCGCAGCCGCGCGAGGTCTGCCAGTCGAAAGCTGGACCGATTGGCTTTGCCGAGCAGAAAGAACGGATCGCGGGTCACGACCTCGCAAAAACAGACAAGCGGCGAGGCCGGATCGAGGTCGCGCGCTTTCATGACCCGCATCGGTCCGCCCCAGGCGAGGTCGATGGAGCCGTCCAGCAGACCCACAGTTGCCGCGCCGGGCGCCGGCGAGTCGAGCAAATCGACCGCAACGCCCTCGCTTGTGTAGAAGCCAAGCGCGTGGGTAGCGTAGAATGGGGCGTAGAACACCGCACGAAAATTTTCGGCGAGCTTTACGCGCATGGGCTGCCGCCTGGCTTACTCAAAGAAGCGGGCCGGGCCCGGATAGTTGTTGTTTCTTGCGCTCCATGATGCTCGAGGAGGACTGCTTCAGATAATAAGCAATCGTCTCGGTTCTGATCTTGACCGAGCCGGCGGGCTTGGTCGAATCCAGATCCTGGAGCGAGAAGAACAACGTCCCGGAATCCTCGACGATCCGCTGCACCGGCGTGAAGGTCGGCTGGTCCATGCCGCATTCGTAGCTGACGAACCGCACCACGCACGTGACCCAGGGCAGGCGCGCGCCGATTTTGGCGGCCCACAGGATTTCGTTGGTGTTGCCGCTGTAGGACGACGGCCAGACGTCGCCGATGTCGAACGGCGATTTGATCAGACCGCTCCTGAGATCGTCGCCGAACAGCCATTCCATCAGATCCGGATCGGTCGGCAGATATTGGCCCCACAGGATCGGATAGCCGTAGGCCTGCAGATCGGCTTCGATCTCGTGGCCGATGCCGGGGTCCATGTGATAGGGGCGCGCCAGGATCAGGATGCACGGCCGGTCGTTGCTTGCGCACCATCGCAGGATGTCCCGCCCCTTGGCGCGGACGCTGGTGTTGAAGGCGTCGAGCGCGGCGTAGCCGGCTGCGACGGCGCCGCGGACTTCCGCCATGGTCAGGTCCGGTATGGCGTCCTTGAGCGTTGTGAAGAGCTGTTTGCCAACCAAGGGCGGTTCAGCCATGTCGACCATCGGCGCAACGTAGGTGATGCCCTCGGCGGCAAAAACGTCTTTCTCTTTCAGGAAGCCGGCCTTGATGTTTTCAGGAGCCGCCATGACCCGCGGACACGACAGCGATTTGGCCACGTGGCCGTTCAGGAATGACGGCAGCGAGCGGATCATCGGCGACAGCAAAATATCGATCTTGCGCTTCTGCCCAAAGATCAATTCGCCGTAATGGCCCGAGATGCACTTCACCGGATAGCAGCAATCGACGGTGCCGCGGCCGCGTCCGTATTCGCGGCCCTGCTCTTCGGTCGTGTCGCCGGAGAACACGATGTGCTGCGGCGTAATGCCGAGCGAGGTCAGCATGGCCACCCAGAATTGGTGGGTGGACCAGATGTTGAGAACGCGCGGAATGCCGACGCGGAGCTCGCCGCGCGGCTTAGCCGCGGTGGAAGGCGGTGGCGCGAACCATTTCCGCAACGTTTGGATATGCACGTTTGGCTTCGTCGATGCGGGCCTTCACGGTCCGCATTTCGTCGACGTCCTCCATGAGTCCCTTCGGGCAGGAATTGCCGCTGATGACGCGCTGCCAGCCTTCGGGGACGGGAATTTTGCTCCACGGCCGCCCGGCGGCGCCGGGCAGCTGCACGTCGATGAACGTGCGCTTGCAGTTGCAGCTGCACCAATGGCAGACCGTCTGGTCGCTGGTCGTAGACCGGTAGGTCAGGGCTTCGACGGCGGCAAAGCCGCGAAAGCGGCTTCGGCTGCCGCCAGCCGCGGCATCGGTGGCGCACAGGGCAGCGCCGATCGCGCCCGCCTCGCCCGAATACGGATGGATCACGATCTCGGCGTCCGGGACCTTGCCGGTGATGAAATCGACCTGGGCCTTGACCACCGCGGCATTGCGATGCGTGCCGCCCTGCAGGACGAATTTCCGGCCGACCGCGCGCAGATTTTGCAGCTGACAGGCATAGACCCACACGTTGAGCGGCAACACGGCCGCCAGCGACGCCATGATCTCGTCGGCCGACCAGCCCTTGCGCTGCTGATTGACGATGTCGGATTGCAGGAAAACGCCGCACCCCATGGCGAGCTGCGGTAACGATTTGGCGCGAAACGCGTGGTCGGCATAATCCTCGAGCGGCACGCCATAGCGGTCCGCCACGCCTTGCAGAAAAGCGCCATTGCCGGACGAGCATTGCGAGTTGAGCCGGAAATCGGCCACGGTCCCGTTGCGCAGGATCATGACTTTGACGTCGCAGCCGCCGACGTCGCAGATCACGTCGGCGTCGGGGAAAAAGTGCAGCGCTGCGCGCGCGTGCGCGACCGTCTCGACCACGCTGACGTCAGCGCCGAGGATTTCGTTCAACAGGTCCTTGCCGTAGCCGGTGAGCGCCAGCCCGCCGATCGTCTCGAAGCCGGCTTGCTGGATCTGCCGCATGAGATCCTTGGCGTCCTCGATCGGATTGCCGTGCGACAGTGCGTAGCAACTGAACAGCAGCGTCTGGTCGGCCGCCAGCACGACGGCCTTGGCGGTCGTGCTGCCGAAGTCGCAGCCGACCATCACCGGCGTCGCCGCGAGAGCGGTCGCATCCGCGGCCGATGGCTCGGCCGGCGGATCGAGAGCAGGTCGCTTGACCACGTATTTGCGCAGGAAATTGTCGCGCTCGGCGTCGTCGGACACCAGGCCCTTGCCGCCCTGCCTGGCCTTCTCCTCGTGCTGGCCGTGCTCGATCCAGTGCCGCAACTCGCTCGTGCCGGAATAACAAGTCGGCGATCCGCCGTCATGCCTGGCGATCTCGATGCAGCCGAGGCTCGCGTAGTACAGGGCTTCAGTCGGCACGTGGATCAACGCGTCGGTATCCTGGTCGCGGGCGATCCGCCGCTCCGCCCACAGCGCGGCGAGATTGCGGCGCCACGCTTGCTGCAGGCCTTTGAAGAACAGGTTTGGCCCGCCGAGCAACAGCACTTCCGGCGCGGGCGTATTGCCCTTCGTCAGCGTCGCCAGGTTCTGGTAGACGACAGCCTCGAACAGGCTGGCCATGATCTCCTCGACGGGCACGCCGCCCTTGATCAGCGTGTTGGCATCGGTCTCGGCGAAGATGCCACACTTGGAGCTGATCTTGTGCAGCGGCAAGCCATCGGTATCCATTTGCGCCAGATTTTCCGGCGTGACATTCAGCTTGCGCGCGGTCTTTTCGATGAACGTGCCGGTGCCGCCGCTGCAGGCCGACTGCATGTAGACTTGTTTGCTCTTGCCGTTGGCGGAGCCGGTGAAGAAGATCGTCTTCATGTCCTCGCCGCCGATCTCGGAGACGAAGCTCACCTGCGGATGAAAGCGCTCGACGGCGGCCGCCACCGCGACAACTTCCTGAATGACGCGGCCGCCGACCAGCGGCGCGATGAAGCCGCTGCCGGACCCGGTGAACAGAATAACGTCGCGCGCCGGCTGTAATGCGTGCTCCTTCTCCAGCTGCTCGAGGAATTCGAGCACGGTCTCGGCCTGTTTGGTGTGGTGGCGCCGGTAGGCTTGCCAGAGCGTCCGGTCGTCCTCGACCAGGACGCCCTTGACCGTTGTCGAGCCGACGTCGATGCCGAGAATCTTCATGCGCACCTGCCTCAGGCGAGAGCTGCGATGAGATTTGCGGCCGTGCCGGCTCGGCCGGCCGACGCAACGCGGTAGCTCGCCTTGCGCATCGCCGGACGGGCGTCGCGTCGCGCCCGCGCGGCGTCCAGTGTGATTCCGGCTTGCGAGAGGGCCGCGTCGAATTCGCTGTTGGCCCGCTTCTTGGCCTCGGTGAGGATCATCTGGCAGCGCGACAGGGCGTGGACTTCGGCATCGCCCTTGATTTCCAGCGGGGCGTACAACAGGTCCGGATGCTTGCCGAGCACGCCCGCCATCGCGCCGACGCTCATGGTGTTGGGCATGCAGCCGTACGGCGACAATTCGCAGATCATGTGCGCCTTCTTGTGGAGGTGCGCCCACAGCGCCTTGCCGACCAGCATGTCGCCCTCGCCGCCGGACAGCCGGTGATGGAAATACGGCGCGGCGAGACGGCGCAGCTCCCACTGGTCGGGCATTTCATGCGGGATATTGCCGAGCGCCGCCCGCATGCGATTGTAGGTCCAATGCAAGGTCTTCTGCAGCATATGGGCGCGCGCCATCTTG
>DASRET010000097.1:0-18594 GCA_035651875.1 Xanthobacteraceae bacterium | reverse complement strand
ACACCTGGTGGCAGACCGAGACCGGCGGCATTCTCATCACGCCGCTGCCGGGCGCGACGCGGCTGAAGCCGGGCTCGGCGACGCGGCCGTTCTTCGGCATCGTGCCGGAGATCGTCGACGCCGAGGGCAAGACGCTTGCCGGCGCGACCAGCGGCAACCTGTGCATCGCCGATAGCTGGCCGGGCCAGATGCGCACGGTCTACGGCGATCACCAGCGCTTCATCGACACCTACTTCAAGACCTATCCGGGCAAGTACTTCACCGGCGACGGCTGCCGCCGCGACGAGGACGGCTTCTACTGGATCACCGGCCGCGTCGACGACGTCATCAACGTCGCCGGCCATCGCCTCGGCACCGCCGAGGTGGAGTCGGCGCTGGTGGCGCATCCCAAAGTGTCGGAGGCCGCGGTGGTCGGCTATCCGCACAACATCAAGGGGCAGGGCATCTACGCCTATGTGACCCTGATGGCTGGCGAGCATCCGACCGAGGATTTGCGCCACGAACTGGTCAACTGGGTGCGCAAGGAGATCAGCCCGATCGCCTCGCCCGACCTCATCCAGTTCGCCCCCAACCTGCCGAAGACCCGCTCCGGCAAGATCATGCGCCGCATCCTGCGCAAGATCGCCGAGGACGAGTCCGGCAACCTCGGCGACGTCTCGACCTTGGCCGATCCGGCCGTGGTCGACGACCTCGTCAACAACCGGCAGAACCGCAAGAGCGCCTGAGCGCTCGCCATCTTATTTCCCTCATCCTGAGGCGCGAGCGAAGCGAGCCTCGAAGGATGCAGGCCGAGGCGCCGTGGCATGCATCCTTCGAGGCTCGGCGCTACGCGCCGAGCACCTCAGGATGAGGATTATTGGTTGGTCCGCTGGTGTAGCTAAGGTTGCTCGATCTTCCGATCAGCGCGCACCCGCCTGAAGAATTTGGGAAAATTTTACCATAGCCGTGCCGCGTTGCTGAGGGACGGCGCTGTTTCAGTTATGGTTATTTGTGCCGCACAGCCGAGGGTCGGGGCCCAAGGCGGGCGGTGTGACGTGGTGCTGGGGAATTGAGCTCATGCGTAAAGGATTTTTGCTTGCGGCCGCCTTTGCGGCCGTTGTTGGCGCGTTGGCAATTGCGCCGCGGCCGGCGGCGGCTCATGGCAACGTGGTGGCGATCAGGGACGAGTATCCGGCCGGCACGATAGTGGTACGGCAAAGCGAGCGGCGCCTTTATCTGATGCTCGGTTCGGGGCGGGCGATCAGCTATCCGATCGGTGTCGGCCGCCACGGCATGCAGTGGTCCGGCACGGTCCGCATCGACGGCAAGTACATCCAGCCGGCGTGGTCGCCGCCGGCCTCGATCAAGCGCGAAAATCCGCGGCTGCCGGATGTGATTCCGGGCGGCTCGCCGCACAATCCGATGGGCGTCGCGGCGATGACGCTCTCAGGCGGCGGCGAATACGCCATTCACGGCACCAACCAGCCTGGGCTGATCGGCGGTTTCGTCTCCCATGGCTGCATCCGCATGCTCAACGCCGACATCACCGACCTCTACGGCCGCGTCGGCGTCGGCACCACGGTGGTGGTGACGAGGTAACGTTTACCCGCACCAGCTCTTGCGCCTGCCGCCTTCATAAGGTCGCGCCCAGCCGCCGGCGAGCATTGCGGCGGAGACATCCGCCGTGTTCCTCGTGGCGGCCGCTGCATCCACCCGGCCGCCGTATTTGTCGACGCCCACCCGCGAGATCGTGACGCCGCCGTCGGCAAGGATGTTCTGCAAAGCCGCACGCGCAGCTTCGGCTTGCGACAATTCTTCGGCGCAGCGCGCGTGCAGCTCCGCCGCATCGATGCCGCGCAGCCGCACCTTGGTCTCGACGTCGAGCCCCGGCCAGACCCGCACCCGCGCCGCAAACGTGTCGCCGTCGAGCACGCGCATCACCTCGGCGGGATAGGCCATGCCGGCATTCAGGCGCTTGGCCAGCGGTGCCTCGGCGGCCGGCGGATCGCTCGCTAACGCGGCGGCGAAGGCGCGCTGGACCGCAGCTGGAGAATGCGGGTCTGCCTTGATGGCGGCGCCGAGCGCGAGGCCGAGCAAAAACGTCGCGCTCAGCGCCAGGATGATGGCGTGGCGGGGCGCAGGAGCGCGAAATGGCGCGAATGGGCTCATGAGGCAGAAGGCTGGCGAATCGTTGTAGGATTATATTCAGTGTGTAGGAAAAGTTGTCAAGAGTCCATTAAAGCGGCAGGGAGCCGCATGCAGGCTCTGAGGCAGACGGCCCCAAGGACCATCAAAAATCCGAAGCGAGGCCTTTAACCTCCCAGTCGCCGTAACGGGTCGGATCGAGGCCGGCTGGACCGCCGGATCCCTTGGGAGGAGTTGTCGCCTTGCCCTCGCGTTCGGCGCGGCGCGCCGCGGCTTCGGCCAGCGCGCGCTCGGCGGCGGGCGAGAGCGGACGGCGTTGCGGCGTTGCCTTGTCAGGCGCGCTGGCCGCGGGAGACGCGGATGACGGGCGCTCGGTTGGCATACGCTTTGACTTGGCGTAGCCGTGCCGGATTCACAAGGGACGGCGACAGGCGGAATGACAAGGAATTTTGGCGGATGAAAAGCGCGCGGCAAGCGGCAATCCATCGCGACAGCGCCGCTGCGGTGCCGGGGCTCGCGGTACGCCGCGCCGCCGCGACCGTGATCGACGGTGTGCTGCGCCGCCGCCGGCCGCTCGACGAATGGCTCGACGATGCGCGCACGCTCGCCGGCCTCGACGAGCGCGATCGGGCGCTGGCGCGGGCGCTGATCGGCGCAGTGCTGCGCCGGCTCGGCAGCTTGCGGCATCTCGTGGCGTTGTTCGTCGAGCGCGGCCTGCCGGCGCAAGCGCCGCTGGTCGAGACCGCGCTGCTCATCGGCGCGGCGCAGATCCTGTTGCTCGACGTGCCGGACCACGCCGCCGTCGATCTGTCGGTGCGCCTCGTCCAGGCGGACCGCCACGCGGTGCGCTTTGCCGGGCTGGTCAATGCCGTGCTGCGGCGCGTGACGCGCGAGGGCGCGGCGCGCCTTGCCGCGCTCGATGCGGTGACGCTCGACACGCCGGATTGGCTGTTGGCGCGCTGGCGCCACAGCTACGGTGAAGCGACGGCGCGCACCATCGCGGCGGCCAACAGCCATGAGCCGGCGCTCGATCTGACAGTGAAGAGCGACGCCGAAGATTGGGCCGCGCGGCTTAACGGCCGCGTGCTGCCGACCGGTACGGTACGCATGATCGCGCACGGGCCGGTGACGGCGCTGCCGGGATTTGCCGAAGGCGCATGGTGGGTGCAGGACGCCGCCGCGTCGCTGCCGGCGCGGCTGTTCGGCGACGTCGCCGGCCTTCGCGTCGCCGATCTGTGCGCCGCACCGGGCGGCAAGACCGCGCAGCTTGCTGCCGCCGGTGCCCACGTCACGGCGGTCGACCGCGCGCCGGCGCGGCTCGATCGCCTGCGGCAGAATCTGGCGCGGCTGCAGCTCACTGCCGATCTCGTCTGCGCCGACGTGACGGCATGGACGCCCGAACGCGCCGACTTCGACGCCGTCCTGCTCGACGCGCCGTGCACCGCGACCGGCACGATCCGCCGCCATCCCGACGTGCCGTGGCTCAAGCGCGAAACCGATATCGCCGGCTTGGCGCGCGCCCAGGCGCGCCTGATCGACCGCGCGCTGGCGCTGACCAAATCCGGCGGCACGCTGATCTACTGCACCTGCTCGCTCGAACCGGAGGAGAACGAGGATATCGTCGCCGCGCTGCTCGCCCGCGCGCCGGGCGCCGAGCGGCTGCCGATCGCCGCCGACGAGGTGTCCGGCCAAGCCGAATTCATCAACAAAGCCGGTGACCTGCGCACCCTGCCGTGCCACCTCGCGGACGCCGAAGCGCGGTTCGCCGGCGTCGACGGCTTTTATGCCGCCCGGTTTCGGAAACGTTAACGTAATCAATATATTAATACGCTGGTGAGCGGCCGCCGCCAGCTCCATGGTGCGCGGCGGCCATGGTGCCCGCTTGAGCGCGGGCAGAAAGGGACTGGCGCCGCCATGGCGCGCGGTGGATTCGGCGATCACACCAGACTGGCCGGGCTGTTGCTGCGCGGCGGTGCGCGGCAGCTTGTCGGCCGCGTCATCGGCCATCCGCTGTTGCGCTGGCCGCTGCCGCGCTTTCGCGCCGACCAGCTGTTGATCGCACCGCCCGATCTGCGCACCGCCGACGCCACGCTGGCGAGCGAAATCTATTCGGGCCGCTTCGCCTTCGCCGGCAAGGTGGTGATCTGCGATGGCCGCTCGATCTTCGCCATGGAGCCGCCGTCGGAGGAATGGGCGGTGGCGCTGCTCGGCTTCGGCTGGCTGCGCCATCTGCGCGCCGCCGACTCGGCGATCACCCGCGCCAACGCCCGCGCCCTGGTCGACGAATGGATCACGCTGCAAGGCTCCTGGCATCCGCTGGCCTGGCGGCCGGACGTGGTGTCGCGGCGCGTCATCTCGTGGCTCAGCCAGGCGGCTTTGGTGCTGCAAGACGCCGACGTGCGCTTCTACCGGCGCTTTTTGCGCAGCCTCATGCGTCAGGTCCGTTATCTGCGCCATACCGCGCGCGACGCGCGGCGCGGCGTCGCGCACCTGCAGGCCGTCATCGCGCTCGCCGACGCGGCGCTGTGCATCGCCGGCGAGCGCCGCCGCATCAAATCGGCGACCGAACGGCTGCGCCACGAGCTCGAGCGCCAGATCCTGCCCGACGGCGGCCATATCGGCCGCGATCCCGGCGCCGTGATCGATATTCTGCTGGAGCTGTTGCCGCTGCGCCAAGCCTATGCGGCGCGCAACATGGCGCCGCCGCCGGCGCTGCTCAATGCCATCGACCGCATGATGCCGATGCTGCGGTTCTTCCGCCATTCCGACGGCAGCTTCGCGCGCTTCAACGGCATGGGGGTGACGCCGGCCGACTTGTTGTTCACGTTGCTGGCCTACGACGAGACCGGCGGCGCGCCGCTGTCGAACGCGCCGCATTCCGGCTATCAGCGCCTCGAAGCCGGCGGCGCGCTGATCGTCGACGTCGGCCGAGTGCCGCCGGTCGAGGTGAGTCTCGAGGCCCATGCCGGCTGCCTCGCGTTTGAGTTTTCCACGCCCAAGCACAATGCGTTGATCGTCAATTGCGGCCTGCCGCCAACCGCCTGCGAGGACTGGCGGCAATTGGCGCGCGCCACCTCGGCGCATTCGACCGCGACGCTCAACGATGCATCGTCGGCACGCTTTGTCACGTCGGCGCTGTTTCGCCGCGTGCTCGGCGGCGCGCCGATGCTGGGCGGGCCGAGCCGCGTTGCGGTGATGCGCGACGACCGCCCCGACGCGCTGGTGCTGCACGCGAGCCACGACGGCTATGCCGAGTCGTTCGGCATCGTGCATGAGCGTACGCTGGTGCTCGCCGCCGACGGCAGCAAGCTCGACGGCGAGGACGCCTTCGTGGCCGCCGACGGCGGCGAAGAGGTGCGCACCACGCATGACGAATACGCGGTGCGTTTTCATCTGCATCCGGGCGTCAAGGCGACTCGGCTGTCCGACGGCCACGGCGCCATGCTGATGGCGCCCGACCGGGAGCTGTGGACCTTCACGGTGCACGACGGCCAGGTCGAGCTGGAAGACAGCGTCTATCTCGCCGCCGCCGAAGGCCCGCGCCGCACCACCCAGCTCGTCATCCACGGCCACGCCGGCCAAACGCCGCGCGTCTTCTGGAGCCTGCACGCCGGTCCCGCCGCGCTGATCAGGAGCACCGCGCGCAGCGCCCGCGAAGACGAGCCAAGATTGCCGCTGTGAACCACATATCTTCCCTGCGTCGCGCAGCGACGCAGGGGCGGGGGCGATGCCGATCTCTAAGCGTTATCGCGAGGTGCAATGGTTGTCGGAACGCCGGGTTCAAGGAGTTGCAGCCGCGACGCGATGCCCAGAGCTTTAAACGCGCTCTCGAGATCCGCGGCGCTTTGCGTCAGATGCGCCCAGCCGTCGCAATGGATTGGAACGATTGTTGCATCCGGCAAGGCGTGCGCTGTCTCGATTGCATCATTGGTATTCATGGTGAGATTGAACGGACCTCTGGTACGGGCCGAGCCGGCGAATAGAAGCACCACGCCGGGACGAAAGCGGCGCGCGACCTCGGCCACGCCGTCGTACCAGACCGTGTCGCCGGTGACGTAGAGCGGTGATGGGCCATCGGCAAAGCTGAGCACGAAGCCGGTCACGTCGCCGGATAACGGTTCGATGCCGGCCGGGCCATGCCGCGCCGGAGTTGCGGTTATCTGTAATGTCGTTCCGTCGGGTTTGCTGATCGTCGTGCTTTGCCACGCGCTCAGTCCCTCGGCCGGGCCGCCGAGCCGTTGCGCGCCAGCGCGCGTGGTCACCAGGCGCGGCGCGGCCATGGCGAAAACCTTGCCGGAGCGATCGAAGTTGTCGACATGCTGGTCGTGGCTGAGCAGCACCGCGTCGACGCGCCCGACTTCTTCCGCCGTGCGCACCGGCCCGGCAAGCTTTTTCAGCGTGGTATACGGCAGCGTGTAGTCGCCCGGCCCATCGAAGGTCGGATCGGTCAGCAAGCGGAAGCCGTTTGCTTCGATGAGCGTGGTCGGGCCGCCGATGAGGGTGATAACGAGTGCAGTCATGGCCTGAGCTTCCCCGCTGATGAACTCGCAGCGGAGCGACAAGGTTCCTTGTCGCCAAGGCTGCGCATCCGAGCGAGCGTAGCTGCAAGTGAAAGCGCCGCGTTTCCCGACCCGCGCAGCGAATGATAGTGTTCGCATTGATCTGGTGTGCCGGCGCCGATCACCGGCAGCGGGAAACAGATGAAGCGCTCCGCTTGGCTTGCCTCCGGATTGGTGCTGGTCCTCATCGGCGCGGTGCTCGCCTATGTGGCGTTCGCGCCGCCGCAGGGTCCGCGCTCGCTCCGTCAATTTGACGCCGGCCGCCTTGCCGATCTCGAGGTCGGCATGTGGCAGGCCTACTATGGCAAGGAGCGGATGCGCCTGTTCGGGCTGCTGGTGACCATGCTGCACGAGCAGTATCACTATTCGTGGGCGACCGCGGCCCGACAGGGTTTTTATCTGGCGCGCGCTGCCGCGAATTTCGGCGACGCGCGCGGCAATTACGAGCCGTTGGTTCTTCCTGACCTCGAGCTTGCCTACGGCACGGCGAAAGATTGGCTGGGCGCAGGATTCGACCCGGCCGCCGTGGCACGCGCGGAGCTGGCGTGGTGGATCGCGCGGCGCGTGCCGGGGCAGAACAGTCCCGAACATGTCGGCGCGCTGATGGCGCGCGCCTACGGCTTGCTGTACGAGATCCCGGAAGCAACGATGACGTCCGCTGCCACGCTTCGCGCCAAGGCTGCCAAGCTGCGCGACCTGCAGGAAAAACAGCCGGATTGGCCGACGATCCGCGAAATATTGCATCAGTCCTATGTCGAGCTGCACGCGGCAGTGAGCTCGGGGCCGGAGCGCTGATCCTACGCCCTTGTTTTTTGTTTGCTGCCGACCGCGAACTGATCAGGATTTTGAGCGCGGCTTTCCCGCGATGATGAGGTGATCGACCAGGCGCCCTTCGCGCGCGCTACGTCCGCAATTCCGCAGGCGAGTCATGAAATCATCACCCCTTCGCAAGGCCTGAGGATCGACGGTGGCCGGCCTGCCGCCGTCTTCAGCGCGCTTCCGCGTCTCGTCCAGGTAGGCCAAATAGGCGGGATTGAGATCGATATGCCGTAACAGTTTCAGGCCGCCGCGCTCGATTGTGGCGATCATGTCGTCAGGTGTAGCCAGAAAACTGGAGGACGGGTCGGAAGCCCATGGCAGAGGAAAATACGGCGCTTTGCCCGCACAGCCAGCCAGCTCCCAACAGGAATAGTGCCCACCCGGTTTGAGCACGCGCGCGACTTCGGCAGTCAGCTTGGCCTTATCTTTGATGTTCATGGTCACGTTGTGCGACCACACGTGATCGAACTGCGTGTTGCCAAATGGCAGCTCGGTCGCGTCCGCCTGACGAAATTCGATCTTGGCGCCGAGTCCGCAACGCCGCGTCAGTTCGCGGGCAACGTCGATGCACTCCGGTGTGATGTCGATCGCGGATACCCGGCATCCCATCGCCTCGGCGAGGTAACGCGAGGCACCGCCAATGCCACAGCCGATTTCGAGGACCCGCATGCCGGGCTTGATGTCCGCATAGGCCGCATGCTCGCGCGTCGCTTCAATTCCGCGCGCATGCATCTGATCGCAGGCGTGGAGATCCTCGCAGCTCGGATGCTCCGGGTCGGCCCCGTTCGATTTGAGGGCAGCGATGATGCGATCGAGCATTTCGCCATGACCGTACAAATCCTGCGCCGTGCTCGTGACGTCCTGCATGACAACCCTTCACGTTCCGGACGGCTTTATCCTACCTGACTTCAACGTTGGCCGCCTTGATGACTGGCCACCACGTCGCAATCTCGGCTTTCTGGAACGCCCGCAAGGCCTGCGGTGTCTGCTGCTCGGGCGGCGGAATGGCAAAGCCAATGTCGACGAGGCGTTTGACGACCGATCGGTCGTCCAGCGCGGCGACCACGGCCGCATTGAGCTTGGCAATGACGTCCGTGCTCGTCCCTTTCGGCGCCCAGAGACTCTGCCAGGCTGAAACGTAAAACCCGGGAAGGCCGGCGTCATCGACTGTTGGAATTTCGGGGGCCAGCGCCGATCGCGTCGGCGCCGTTATCGCATAGGATTTGATCGTCCCGGCGTGGACCTGCGGGATGCAATCGACCGCGACCCCCAAGTACAGGTCCAATTGCCCGCTTATCAGCGCCTGCACGGCAGGCGCCGCGCCGCGATACGAGACGAACTGGAAATGGGTATGGGTTTCGTTCTGGAAGAGTGCGCCGGCAAGATGCATGACGCTGCCGGGGCCATTTGTCCCTTGCAGCGCTTTATCCGGGTTGGCCCTGAGCCACGCGATCAATTCTGACAAATTCGTCGGCGGCAGGTCTTTTCTGGCAACGATAATGAGCGGCACCCGCGCGATCAGCGCCACGGGTTCGAAATCGTTCACGATGTCATAGGCGAGCGGATAAACCGCGCCGTTGACCACTTGGGTGGCCCAATTGCCTAACAGCAAAGTGTAACCGTCCGCAGGCGCGCGGGCGGCGCGGCCGGCACCGATGCTGCCGCCGGCGCCGCCGACATTCTCCACGATGACGGGTTGCCCGAGCCTCTGCCGAATGGACTCGGCAATGATTCGCCCGAGCGTGTCGCCAGAACCGCCGGCGGCGATCGGGACGATCATTGTGATCGGACGCGACGGATAGGCCTGCGCCGCGGCGCGTTCGATCGAGGCGGCGGCGGCAGTGGCGGCGAGCGCTGCCAACGTGGCCCTGCGCGTTTGCATGCTTTGGCCTCCAGAACAGCGGAAGGGCTCAAGGCCGATGGACGGCGGGATACTAGGCAATGGGCCATAAATAGAATACAGAATCTGGCACTATCCCTATAACCAAAACCTCATGGTTGAGCTGACCGACTGGGAAGCCCGGATCGGACGCCGCCTCCGACTGCGGGATTTGCATGTATTTTTTGCCGTCGTCCGCTCCGGCAGTATGGCGAAGGCGGCGTCGCGTCTGCGAGTCACTCAGCCAGCCGTATCAAAGGCCATCGCCGACCTGGAAGCGACGCTGGGCGTTCGCCTGTTCGACCGCAGCCCACAGGGCGTCCAGCCGACTCGCTACGGCGATGCCCTGGTGAAGTGCGGTACGGCTGTTTTTGACGAACTGCGGCAGGGCATCAAAGGCATCGAATTTCTTTCCGATCCGACGGTGGGTGAGCTTTTGATCGGATGTCCCGAATCCATTGCGTCGTCCATACTTCCACCCATCGTCGAACGTTTCGCGCACCAGAATCCCCGTGTGTTTTTGGACGTCGATGCCACGGGCGCGGATGCGCTGATCCCAAAGCTGATCGATCGGAGTCTCGATCTGGTCTTGGCGCCTACCGGAAACCGCATTTCGGCCCATCAAGCCGATAATGATCTGAATATCGAAAAGCTGTTCGACGATGAATTGATCGTGGCTGCCAGCACCAAGAGCCGATGGGCCCACCGTCGCAAGATGGACCTTGCGGATCTCGTCAACGAGCGCTGGATCCTGACGTCCCGGGACGACTGGAGCGAAGCCGTTCTGAGTGCGGCTTTTCGCGGCCGCGGGCTCTCGTTGCCGAAGATCAGCATGCGCACGCTCTCGGTCCACCTGCGTGCCAATCTGGTTGCCGGCAGCCATTTCGTGGCAGCCATGCCGCGCTCGGTGCTGGACCTTTATGGCGAGCGTTTCGGGCTGAAAATATTGCCGGTCGAGCTGCCGCGTCCGCCGTGGCCGGTCGTGATCGTGACGCTTAGACACAGGACATTGAGCCCAGTCGCCGAGCGCTTCATCGCCTGCTGCCGCGAGGTGGTCAAATCGATGTCCAGCCGGCGCGATGGACGGGCTCACGCCACGCCGCATCTCGCATAATGGTCGATTCGCATTAAGCGCAGCGAACGTGCTGGCGCCTCTGCGCGCCTCTACGCCTGCTCGCTATCCATAGCGCTCCCGAGCGGCTCCATGCCGCTGTTCCGGATGGCGTCGCTCGCGCGCGGCGAGGCGAGAAACTCGATCAGCCGTCTGGCGGCTTCTTGACCGCCGGCCACCATGGCGGCTGCAAACACCTGCACGAACTGGATCTCCGGTGCGATGCTGCCGGCGAACGCGACGCCTGACGCGTGCAGGATTTCGCTGACCGGCATGACCGCGAGATCGACTTCTCCGGCGGCGACCATGCGGGTGGCGTCACTGCCGCGCGGCGCAAGCTTCATCGCAACCTTGTCGGCGAGGCCAAGCCGCGGAAACAGCTCGGTCTCGAGCCAGATGCCGCTGGTGCTGGCCGGCATCGCGATCACCTTGGCTTCGAGCATGAGCTGTTTGAACGCCTCGACGGTGCTCACGTCCGGCTTGGGCGTGCCCGCGCGCACCGCAACGCCAAGCGGCACTTGCGCAAGATCGATATCCGTGCCCGGCGCAATCCGCTTTGCGGCCATCAGCTCAGTCAAGCCTTCTCGCGAAAGGATCACCACGTCGGCCGCCACGCCGCGGGCGAGCTGCGCGGCAATGGTTTGCGGGCCGCTGCCCTGCGATGCGCCGGATCCGGTCGTGACGTCTATTGCGGTCGTGCGCTTGAACTCCGGCAGCAGCTGCTCGTAGGCAGACGAGAAGCCGCCGGAGATCAGAACGTGCAAGTGCGTCGGTTCGGTGGTCATTTGATCGCCAGCGGGTTGGTCGGCGATCCCACCGCGCCGGTGATCGGAATGGCCGGCGCGACGAACATGAACTCGTAAGTGCTGTCGGCGGCGCAATCCTCGGCGAGGTCTTTGAGATAAAAGATTTCGCCCATGGTCATGCCCATGATCGGGATGGTGATCCAGTGCCACGGCTGGTTGATGCCGCCCTCGGTGTTGTTGGGCCGCACCTCGCAGCCCCAGGTGTCAGAGGCGAGCGCGGCAAGCTCGGTGCGGGCGACGAATTCCAAGGTCTCGAAGGCAAAGCCCGGCGCATCGCCGCCCGGATAGCCGTCCCAGCTGCCGGCCTTGAGGCAGCGCTCCATCTGGCCGGTGCGCACGATGATGTAATCGCCACGCTTGAATTCGACCTTCTGCTTCTTCGCGGTGACATCGAGATCGTCGCAGGTGATGCCGTAGCCGTCGTCGAGGCATTCTTTGCCGAGCGCGCGCGCCACGTCCAGAAACACGCCGCGGCCGACCATCTTGCTCTTGGTCTTCTCGATGCCGCATTTCTGCGCGCCGAACGACGACACTTCGCGGCAATCGTAGCCGTTCCACATATTGTCTTCGTAAAACACGTGGCCGAGCCCGTCCCACTGAGTGCCGCATTGCAGCGGGATCACCACCATGTCGTCGGCGGCGCGGATGCCGCGCTTGTCGAGCACGCCCGAATAGGCGTCGGTGCCGGTGCGCAGCATGGTGTGCAGCGGATTGATGCGGCCAAGCGCCGGGTAATTGGTCTTGCCGCCCTGCGGCCCGGTGTTGTCGAAGTTGAGAGCGAGCGAGATCACCTTGCCCTTCTTGACCAGCCGCGCCGCGGCGACGATGTCTTCGGCGCTGGTGTAATTGAGCGTGCCGATCTCGTCGTCCGCGCCCCACTTGCCCCAGTTCTTGTATTTCTCGGCGGCGGCGCGCAGGTCGTCGCGGGTGATCTTTTTTGCCATTGTGTCTCCTGTACGGTGGTTTAGTGCTCGGAAATTCCCTGGCCGAAGACAATCCAATGGCCGTCGGGATCGGTCACCTCAAAATCGCGCATGCCGTAGGAACGGTCGCCGATCGGCTCGGTCACGTTCACGCCGCTTGCCACGAGCCGGGCATAGAACGCGTCGATGCCCTTGCAAAAGATGCAGACATGCGACGGCCCAGCGGGCGGCACGTAGGAATTGAGATGGATCGCCGCGTCGCCGAGGCAGAGGCAGACGTAGTGCGCCGGCTCGTCCCAGGAAAAGCTGACGGTGAAGCCGAGCTTGTCGCGATAAAAGGCGAGCGCCGTCGCCATGTCCTTCACATGAAGGACGGTGGCGTGGCCGGTGACCTGAAAATCAGGCTCTGCCATGGGCATCCCCGTTTGCGCCCGCGGGCGATTTACTCTGCCGCGTCCGGGCGCGATGATAGCAAGAACGATCCGAGGGAGGACAGTCTATGAAATCGTGGCGCGGAGCGGCACTTGCGCTCGTGACAATGTTGATGGCCAACGCGGCGCACGCGCAAGGCACCTATCCCGACCACAAGATCCGCATGATCGTGCCGTTCGCGGCGGGCGGGCCGACCGACGTGATCGCGCGCCTGGTGGCGGACCGGCTCTCCAGCACGCTCGGCCAGCAGGTCTATGTCGAGGATTTGCCCGGCGCCGGCGGCAATCTGGGCGTCGAGACGGCCAAGCGCGCGGCGCCGGACGGCTACACCATCGTCACGGTCTCGACCGGCTTCATCATCAATCCGAGCATGTACTCCAAGATCGGCTACAACCCGGTCAAGGATTTTGCGCCGATCTCGCTCGTTGCCGCCTCGCCGAACGTGGTCGTGCTCCATCCCTCGCTGCCGGCCAACAATCTGAAAGAGCTGATCGACCTCATCAAGGCCAATCCCGGCAAGTATACCTACGCGCAACCCTCGACCGGCTCGACCCCGCATCTCGCTGCCGAGCTGATGAAACAAACCTATGGCCTCGACCTGACCATGGTGCCGTTCAACGGCGCGGCGCCGGCGATCAACTCGACGCTCGGCAACCACACGCCGATCGCGTTCACGGCGCTGCCGCCGGCAATCGGCGCCATCCAGCAGGGCGGCTTGCGCGGTGCCGCGATTTTGGCGAAGCAGCGTATCGCGACCTTACCCAATCTCGCGACCAACGGCGAGGAAGGCGTGCCGGGCCTCGACAGCGACACGCTGACCGGCATGGTGGCGCCGGCCGGCACGCCGCAGCCGATCATCGACAAATGGCACGCCGCGATTGCCCAGATGATCGCCGATCCGGCGGTAAAGCAGAAGCTCGACACGCTCGGCTTTGTCGGCGTCGGCAGCTCGCCGGCCGAATTCGCCGCGCGCATAAAATCCGAAGCGGCGCGCTGGGACAAGGTGATCAAGGCCGCGGGCATTCATATGGATTAGACACCGCGGCACGAGTCATGCGCATCGTCGACATTCGCGAGACCGCGATCCCGCTGAAGTCCTCGCTCGCCAATTCGAGCTTCGATTTTTCCGAGATGACGACGTCGGTGGTGGCGGTGATCACCGACGTGAAGCGCGACGGCAAGCCGGTGGCCGGCTTCGCCTTCAACTCGACCGGCCGCTATGCCTGCGGCGCGCAGATGCGGGCGCGTTTTATTCCGCGGATTCTGCGCGCTGAGCCGAAATCGCTGCTCGACGACAGCGGCGAGAATTTCGCGCCGGAGAAAATCCTCGCCGCGATGATGCAGAACGAAAAATCCGGCGGCCATAGCGAGCGCTCGGTCGGCATCGGCACCATCGAGGTCGCGGTGTGGGATGCGGTCGCCAAGATCGCCGAGAAACCGCTGCACCGGCTCCTCGCCGAGCGTTACAACGGCGGCAAGATCGCCGAAAAAGTCTTCTGTTATGTCGGCGGCGGCTGGTACGCGCCCGGAAAAACCACGCGCGACCTGCAGGACGAGATGCGCGGCCATCTCGATGCCGGCTACACCATGGTGAAGATGAAGGTCGGCGGCATGAGCCTCGCCGATGACCTCGCCCGCGTCGAGGCGGTGCGCGCGATCCTGCCGGCGGGTGCGCAGCTTGCGGTCGATGCCAATTCGAAATTCGGCCGCGACGAGGCGCTCGCCTATGCGCGCGGGCTCGCGCCGTACGGCCTGCGCTGGTTCGAGGAGCCGTGCGATCCGCTCGACTTCGCGCTGCTCGCCGAGATCGCGGCGGTGTACGATGCGCCGCTCTCCACCGGCGAGAATTTGTTCTCCACGCAAGATGTCGAGAATCTGGTGCGCTTCGGCGGGCTGAAGCCCGAGCGCAACGACGTTATCCAGATCGACCCGCCGCAGGCTTACGGCATCGTGCAATATGCGCGCACGCTCGATGTGCTGGCGCGCCACGGCTGGCCGCGCCGCCTGATGTTTCCGCACGGCGGCAACCAGATGTCGCTCGCCATCGCGGCCGGCTTCGGCCTCGGCGGCGCCGAATCCTATCCGGGCGTGTTCGGCGATTTCGGCGGCTTCGCCGACGACGCCGCGCTCGCCGGCGGTTATCTGAAACTCTCCGACCGCCCCGGCATCGGCTTCGAAGGCCAGGCGCGGCTTTATCGGATCATGCGCGAGCTGGCGGCGTGAGCTGACGTTATTTCAACAACCCCGCATCCCGGTACGCCGCGACGGCGCCATCGTGCAGCATCACGCCGCCGAATTCCAGCGTGCCGGCGCCGTCACGGCGCAGCGGCTCGAACAGCTCGGCAAGGCCGGCGAACAAGGCATTGAGCCGCGGCAGCTCCTCGCGCGCGGCCAAGATCGCGGCCGTTACGTCGCGCACCAAGTCGGTCTCGGCGCGCGCATGGGTGACCAGCACGTTGACGACCGCGACTTGCGCCACGTCGGCGTCGAGCCCGCGGATGGCGCCTTTGCGCATGGTGACGCGGCGGTAGAACGGCACCGCGCCGAGCACCTTGTCGAGATCGCCGGGCGGGTAGGGCAGCACGCGCAGCGCGACGCGGTCGGCGAGCGCGGTCATCACCGCGTTCGGGATCGGGCACTGCAGCTGCGCGTCGATGTCGCCGCGGGCGAGCGCATCGGCGCCGGCGGCGAAGTCGAGATCGACCGGCACCAAATCGTCGAAGCTCATACCGAGCGCGCCGAGGATGACGCGCGCGTGCTGCGCCATGCCGCTGCCTTGCGCGCCGACGGCAAGTTGGCGGCCGCGCAGGTCGGCCGTGCTGCGCAGCGCCGAATCGGCACGGGCGATGAAGAACAGCGGCCCGGCATTCATCGGCGCCACCATGCGCAGCGCGATCTTGTCGGCAAACGGCGGCTCGCCGTTTTTGGCACGGCCGATCCAGTTCGACGCCATGAAGCCGAAATCGATGTCGTCGGCCGCGAGCCGGTTGGCGTTCTCGACGCTCGCGGTTTTGGACACGCTGACGTCGACCGGGCCAAGCGCGGGCTTGCGGTCGAGCACGGTCTTGAGCGCGTGGCCTTGGCTGAGGAAGGTGCTGTTGGGCTCGGCGGTGCCGATGCGCAGCGGTTTGCGATTCGCTGTGGACATATGGGATTTGAACTCATGTAGAGAAAGCCAAGGGGGGAAGGCAGCGTGATACCTGATGATCGGAGAAGCCCGTCGTCCCAGTTTGACGTTTAGCCCTAGCTCATCTTGTAGCCGAACCACAATCCGGCGAACCCGCCGATACCACTGAGCAACACGGATGAGTAAGAAAACAGCCCGGCTCCCCACAGGTCGGGAAGAAATCCTCCAACAGTGGAGCCGATCAAGACCCCAAGCCAAATGCGGGCGCGCATAAGGTTTCCTTACTTTGAAGTTTCGCCCCTCGGCAGCCCGTTTTGTCGGGAGTTTTTGCAGCCGTTGCGATCGACGGCGCCACGCGACCAACATTAGGGGCACCGCGCGACAAAATTAATTCGGCGCTACTCCGGCTTGATGCCCTTCTCCTCGATCAGCTTGCTCCAGCGCGCCAGCTCCTCGCGCAGATAAGCCGCAAACTCATCCGGCGAGCTCGGCGCAGGCGCGGTGCCGGCATTGTGCAGCCGCTGGCGCACCGCCGGGTCGTCGAGCGCGCCGACAAGCGCGGCGTTGAGCTTGGCGATCGCAAGCGCCGGCGTGCCGGCCGGCGCCAGGATGCCGGCCCAGTTGTCGGCGACGACGCCGGCAAAGCCCTGCTCGACGAAGGTCGGCACATTCGGGAAAATGTCGGAGCGTTTGGTCGACGTTGCCGCGATGGCCCTGATCTTGCCGGCGTGGATCTGCGCCATCACGGTCGGCACGTCGCTGAACAGGCCGTCGAGATGGCCGCCGATCACGTCGGTCAGCGCCGGCGCGGCGCCGCGATACGGCACCGCCTCGAGCTTGATGCCCGCCGCCGATTCGAACAGCAGGCGGCCGAGATCGGAGATGGCGCCGCGGCCGGTGATGCCGATGGTGATGGGTTTCGATCTTTGCTTCGCCAGCGCGGCAAGCTCGCGCGCCGAATTGGCCGGCAGCTGGGCGTTGACCACCAGCATGGTGGAATTGACCGCCGCTTTGCCGATGGCGGCAAAGTCCTTCAGCGGATCGTACGGCAGGTCCTTGCGGAACGCCGGATTGATGGCGACCGCGCCGACGGTGGTGAAGAACAGCGTGTAGCCGTCGGCATCGGCTTTCGCCACGTATTCGGCGCCGATCGCGCCGTTGGCGCCGGGCTTGTTTTCGACCACCACCGGCTGGCCGAGCAGCGCGCCCATCTTCTCGGCAATGATGCGCGCGGTGAAATCGGTGGCGCCGCCCGGCGCGAACGCGACGATCATGTGCACCGGGTGATTGGGAAAGTCCTGCGCCGGCGCCCGCGCCGGCACGGCAAACAAACAGCCCACGGCGACGAATACAGACGAGATGAAGCGTCGTGAGTTCAACGTAGATCGCATGCTGATCATGGGGGTGCGTGATTCCGCTCATTCCCGCGCATGCGGGAATCCAGTAGCCGACTATAATGCCTGGTATTCGCTGGGTCCCCGCTTGCGCGAGGACGAGCGGAGGACAATTCAGCGCACTATCCCGACAGCCGCTCGATCGCGGCGCCGCAGCGGCCGAGCTTTTCTTCGAGCCGCTCGAAACCGCGATCGAGATGATAGACGCGGTTGACGATGGTCTCGCCCTCGGCGGCGAGCGCGGCGATCACGAGCGACACCGACGCGCGCAGATCGGTCGCCATCACCGGCGCGCCCTTGAGCCTGTCGACGCCCTCGATGGTGGCGCGCTCGCCGTGCAGCTGGATGCGGGCGCCGAGCCGCGCCAGCTCCTGCACGTGCATGAAGCGGTTCTCGAAAATGGTCTCGACGATGTGCGAGGTGCCGCGCGCCCGCGTGGTGAGCGCCATCAGCTGCGCCTGCAGGTCGGTCGGAAATTCGGGGAACGGCGCGGTGGTGACCTCGACCGGCGCAAGCTCGGCACCGTTGCGGGCGATGCGGATGCCCTGATTGGTCGGCGTCACCGTCGTGCCGGTCTGCGTGAGCACGTCGAGCGCGGCCTGCAGCAGGTCGGCGCGGGTGTTCTGCAACAGCACGTTGCCGCCGCTCATCGCCACCGCCATCGCGTAGGTGCCGGTCTCGATGCGGTCTGGCAGCACGGTATGGCGCGCGCCATGCAGCGACGTCACGCCGTCGACCACGATGCGCCGCGTACCGGCGCCGGCAATGCGCGCGCCCATCTTGTTGAGGCAATCGGCGACGTCGACCACTTCCGGCTCGCGCGCGGCATTCTCGATCACCGTGGTGCCGTCGGCGAGGGCGGCCGCCATCAGGGCGGTGTGGGTGCCGCCGACCGTGACCTTGGGAAAGACGATCTCGGCGCCCCTGAGCCCGCGCGGCGCGCGCGCCACCACGTAGCCGCCGTCGATCTCGATGGCGGCGCCGAGCCGCGCCATCGCCATGATGAGCAGATCGACCGGTCGCGTGCCGATGGCGCAGCCGCCCGGCAGTGAGACCCGGGCCTCGCGACAGCGCGCCAGCAGCGGCCCCAGCACCAGGACTGAGGCACGCATGCGGCGCACCAGGTCGTACGGCGCGGTCGTCGAGATGATGTTGCGCGCGTCGATCTTCAGCGCATGGCCATGCTCATGCGGGGTGCGCGCGCCGACCATGGTGACCGCCGCGCCGTGCTGGACCAGGAGATGCGACAGCGTCGTGATGTCGGCGAGCACCGGCACGTGACGCAAGGTCAGCGGCTCTTCGCTCAACAGCGCGCAGGTCATCAGCGGCAGCGCCGCGTTCTTGGCGCCGCCGATGGGAATGGTTCCGGAAAGCGGTTTCCCGCCGCGGATGCGAATCCTGTCCATAGGCTTAGATCACT
>DASRET010000096.1:0-9142 GCA_035651875.1 Xanthobacteraceae bacterium | reverse complement strand
GAGGTCCTTCCAGGGCACGCCCAAGTCGAAGTCGTAGGCCCGCGCGAGGCTCGACAGCACCTGCATGTAATAGGGCGATGGCGGCTGCGACTTGGCCCAGGGGACGACGGCACCCTTGGCGATCGAGAGATTGTGGTTCGGGACGACGAGGTCCTCGTCGAACACGAGCTTCTCGCCGAGGCCGTCGCAGGCGGGGCAGGCGCCCTGGGGCGCGTTGAACGAGAAAAGCCGCGGCTCGATCTCGGCGATGGTGAAGCCCGAGACGGGACAGGCGAACTTTTCGGAAAAGATGATGCGGCCGGGAGGCGCATTGTCGGCGAGGATCTGTCGATCCGCGGCTTTTTCGAGCGCCGCGGCGACGCCGATATTCTCCGCGCCGGGCGGATCCTTCGGCGGGTCGGCGGGGTCGAGATAGGCGAGCCCTTCGGCGAGCTTCAGCGCGGTTTCCAATGAATCCGCAAGGCGCGTGGCGATGTCGGGGCGCACCACGATGCGGTCGACCACCACGTCGATGTCATGGTTGAATTTCTTGTCGAGCGCCGGCACTTCGGCGATCTCGTAGAACTTGCCGTCGACCTTGACGCGCTGAAAACCCTTTTTCAGATACTCGGCGAGCTCCTTGCGGTACTCGCCCTTGCGGCCGCGCACCACCGGCGCCAGCAGATAAAGCCGGGTGCCTTCCGGCAGCGCCATGATGCGGTCGACCATCTGCGACACGGTCTGGCTCTCGATCGGCAGCCCGGTGGCCGGCGAATAGGGCACGCCGATGCGCGCCCAGAGGAGCCGCATGTAGTCGTAGATCTCGGTGACGGTGCCGACGGTCGAGCGCGGATTGCGCGAGGTGGTTTTCTGCTCGATGGAGATGGCCGGCGACAGGCCGTCGATCTGGTCGACGTCCGGCTTCTGCATCATCTCGAGAAATTGCCGGGCGTAGGCGGACAGGCTCTCGACGTAGCGGCGCTGGCCCTCGGCATAGATGGTGTCGAAGGCGAGCGAGCTCTTGCCCGAGCCCGACAGCCCGGTGAACACCACGAGCTCGTCGCGCGGGATGTCGAGATCGACATTCTTGAGGTTGTGCTCGCGCGCGCCGCGGATGGCGATGACGCGGCGGTCCGCCCGGGCAGTGTTCTTGTTTTTCGCGTTCCTATTGGGGCCGGCGTCGGTCATCGGCAACGGTTCCACTCCGCCGCTTGTACGGGCAGGTCTTGTCGGGGAAGCACCCGCCGAACGTAGTAAGAACGCCGCCGGATTGCCAGTACGGCTCGGGCGCTATGCCCGCATTCCACTCCTTTGGCGCGAATGGCGAGTGGCGAGTGGCGAATGGAGGCGAGCACCGGATTTCGCTATTCGCCATTCGCTATTCGCCGCCCCGGTGAGACGGGGCGTTGGAGCAAAGCCGACCCGAAATTGACAAGGGCCGGCATTCAGCCGGCCCTTGCCGCGCGCTTCAACCGGTTCGGTACTCGGTACAGGGCAGCATAGCCGCTGCCGCTTCCGCCCGGTGAAGCAATCGAACGATCGGTGTCCCGCCCGTGTGCGTCCTCAGAATCCGTCGAACTTGTAGTTCAGCCCGGCCCGAACCAAGTTCTCCGTGGCCGTGATGGTAAACGGCGCGCCCGGCGGCGAGCCGCAGGCGCACGTCCCGTTGGGCAGGCCGACGTAGAGATACTCGGCTTTGACCGTCCAGTGCCGGGCGAACGCCACTTCGACACCGCCGCCGGCGGTCCAGCCGGTCTGGAAATTCTCGACCGAGCCTACTCCGGTCACGTTGCCTTTGATATCGCTAAATGCGGCGCCGCCGGTGCCAAACACCAGGAACCGGTCGAACGCATAGCCGACGCGGCCGCGCACCGTGGCGACGTAGTTGTTCGTGGTCTGGCAGGTGGTCGGGCAGGGCGCATTCGAGGTGCTGCCGCTTAAGGTCGCCCAATCGAGGTCGCCTTCGATGCCGAACACGAACGAGCCGGTCTGGAAGTTGGCGCCGACGGTCGGGCCGATCAGGCCGCCCGACGTATCGAAGGTGCCGGTCGACAGCGTGCCGGTGGTCCATTTGCTGGAGCCAAAGCCGTAGCCGCCGTTGAGACCGAAATAAAAGCCGCTCCAATTGTAGACCGGCGCAGGCACGTAAGCCGGCGCGGCGGGCGGCGGCGGTGGCGGTGGGCGCAGATCGGCAGCGAATGCCGGACCGGCGATGACCGTCGCACAAATGGCGAGCAGCAAGCGGTTCATTTCCATGCCTCCAAGTCTACGCGGCTCTGGACTGCTGTCATTACGCGTCAGAAGCCGCCAAATTTGAAGTTCACTCCCGCGCGAACAACATGAACGTACTCATTCGGCGCCGCCTGGGTGATGTTGGCAAGCGCGAACGTGTAAGTCAGTTTTTCAAGGTCGACGAACAGATATTCGGCGCGCACCGTCCAATTGCCGCCGATCGCATATTCAATGCCGCCGCCAGCGGTCCAGCCGAGCCGCAACGCGCTGAAGGACTCGGCCGTTCCAGGCGTGGCGGTACCGAACGGGGCTATGCCGGTGAGCTGGGTCCGCGTCGTGCTGTAGTCGCCCATGGCGAAGCCGCCGGTGCCGTAGAGCAGTGCCCGGTCGAAAGCATAACCGACGCGGCCGCGTACCGTGGACAGCAGATCAAGCGTGAACACGTGACTGTTTGTAGCGCCGGTGGTGAACCGGCCGAAAGTCGTCGCCTTGTTGCTCAGGTAGTCGGCATCGCCCTCCACGCCGAAGACCCACGGACCGTTCTGAAAGTTGATGCCGACCTGGCCACCGGCGGCAATTCCCGTGCTGCGGTGCGACGTGCCGCCAGTGGGCGTTCCGGCAAACGGGCCGGTGGCAACGAAGTTGTTGGGCGTGCCCTGGTAGTCGAACGCCGCGCCCACATTGGCTCCGATATAGAGGCCGCTCCAATTGTAGATGGGCGCGACGGGCGGCACGTAAGCGGGCGCACGTGCCGGGGGCGCCGGAAGATCGGCGGCCAGCGCCGGCCCCGCGGCGAGCGCAACTGCTGCGGCGAGCACGATCCGCTTCACACGCATCTCCTGTCCTGCGCCGCTCCGAAATGTGTGGGGGTGCACCGGTTGCGCGCGCGGACTTCCCTGTGCGCCAATAAGTAGCCGATCTGACGCCGAAACGATGTGCCCGAAATGTCACAACGGAGGACTTTCGCGCCGGCATTGGCGGTCGCGGTTCGGCTTCAGCCCGGACCAGGAAAACCTCACCCCGAGGCCCCTTTATGCGCGGTTTTTCTCGGCACTCGGCCTTGCAATTTTTGTCGGAACAAAATAAGAACAGAAGCGGGCCATTGGCATAGGCTTGGTCGGTGGCCATGTGGATAAGGCCAGTGGCCCCGCAATCGGCCTTGCGGCAGGCAGGGCGGTCGGTAGGGTCAATTTGGAAAGGCGCGGGACGCCTGCAGCACAGAGCCAACGGAGCGAGCCATGGCGGGCAGCGTGAACAAAGTGATCCTGATCGGCAATCTTGGCGCCGATCCCGAAATCCGTCGCACCCAGGACGGCCGACCGGTGGCCAATCTTCGCCTCGCCACCTCCGACAGCTGGCGCGATAAGGCGACCGGCGAGCGGCGCGAGCGCACCGAGTGGCACCGCGTCGTGATCTTCAATGAAAACCTGTGCCGGATCGCCGAGCAGTATCTGAAAAAGGGCTCGAAGGTTTACATCGAAGGCGCGTTGCAGACCCGCAAATGGCAGGACCAGTCCGGCCAGGATAAGTACTCGACCGAAGTCGTGCTGCAAGGTTTTCGCGGCGAGCTGACGCTGCTCGATTCTCGCGGCGGCGCGGGCGGCGGTTCGGGCGATTTCGGCGCCGAGCAGGGCGGCGAGTTCGGCTCGCAGGGGCCAAGCCGCAAGGTCGCGGCTCCCGCCGGGGCGGGACGCGGCGACATGGACGACGAAATTCCGTTCTGATCGCGTGCGCGGCGCATTGCCGGATTGCGGCACTGCCGCGCTTGGCGCAATGACGCCGCCATGCGGATTTTGGTCACCGGCGCCTATGGCTTGATCGGCTCGACGTGCCTTGCGCGCTTGCACGCGGCCGGTCACGACCTCGTTGCCGCCGGCCGCGCGGCGGCGCCGCGCCGCCGCTTTCCATACGCGCATTGGATCACAGCCGATTTCGCGCGGCTCATCAAACCGGAGTCTTGGCTGCCGCTCCTCGCCGGCATTGATGCCGTGGTCAATTGCGTCGGTGTGCTGCAGGACGGCGCCCGCGACAACGTGCAGCGCGTGCAGTTCGACGGCACGGTGGCGCTGTTCGAGGCGTGCGCGCAGGCGGGCGTCAAACGCCTCGTCCATATCTCCGCGATCGGCGCCGAGCCCGACGGTCCGTCGACGTTCTCGCGCAGCAAAGCCGCGGCGGAGGCGCGCCTTAAGACACTGGCGCTGGATTGGGTGATCGTGCGGCCGGGCCTGGTCTTGGCGCCGGCGGCGCACGGCGGCAGCGCCCTGTTACGCGGCCTTGCCGCTTTTCCTCTGTGCTCGCCGCTGGTCGGCGCCGATGCACCGATTCAGATCGTCGACATCGATGACGTGGCCGAAACCGTGGCGCGGGCGGTTGCGCCGGCGGCGCCGGTCAAGGTGGTCTGGGACGTGGCGCATCCGCACATCCATACGCTCGCTGACATCGTGCGCGACGTGCGCGGCTGGCTCGGCTTTCGCCCGCGGCACGTGGTGCGGATGCCGCGCGCGCTGGCGACCTTTGTTGCTTGGCTCGGCGATGCCGCCGGCTGGCTCGGCTGGCGCAGTCCGGTCAGCAGCACCGGGCTGGCGCAGCTCGAGGCAGGGGTGGTCGGCGATCCGCGTCCTTGGATGACGGCGACCGGCATCGAGCCGCGCAGCCTTGCGGCGGCGCTCGCCGCGCACGCCGCGGGCGTGCAGGACCGCTGGTTCGCGCGGCTTTATCTGCTCAAGCCGCTTGCTCTCGTCACGCTCGCCGCTATTACGATTGCGGCAGGCCTCGAGGAACTCATCACCTTCTGGATGGTGCGAGTCGGGCTGTTCGACATTCCGTTTCGGATCACGGCCGTCACGCTGCTACCGATTCTCGTGCATAGCGTGATCGCGCCTGTGATCGGCATTGGCATTCTGGTGCGCGCGACCGCGCGGTTGGCGCTCAGCGCGCTTCTGGCGGTGACGATTATGGGCATTCTCGATTATGCGCTACGGCCGGCGCATCACCTGAATATCGGTGTGCTGCATGCGCTGGAATTCCAGGCGCCAATGCTCCTGGCCATATTATTCACGCTTGCGATTCTGGATGAGCGATGATCGAGCTCGACATCATCTACGTCCTCAAGTTCGTGCACCTGATCGGCGCCTCCGTGCTGTTCGGCACCGGGCTCGGCATTGCCTTCTTCATGTTCATGGCGCACCGCACCGGTCACTCCGGCGTCATCGCCGTGGTCGCGCGCTTTGTGGTAATCGCCGACTTCGTGTTCACCGCGACCGCCGTGGTGGTGCAGCCGGTCAGCGGTTTTGCGCTCGCCTGGGCGATCGGGCTGACGCCGCTCAATGAATCGTGGATCGTCGCGTCACTGCTGCTCTACGTGTTTGTCGGGCTGTGCTGGCTGCCGGTGGTGTTCATCCAGATGCGGATCCGCAATATCGCGCGCGACGCGGCGATCAAAGCCGAGCCGCTGCCGAGGCGGTATTATCGGCTCTATCGCACGTGGTTCTGGCTGGGTTGGCCGGCCTTTGCCGGCGTGCTTGCGATTTTCGCCCTGATGATCTGGCAGCCGCACTGGTGGTGAGCGTCGTCGCCCGCCCGGGTGCCGCGCCGGATCAACCGGCGAGAGCCAGCGTTTCGTTGTCCGCGCGATCGCAATGCGCCAGCGCGTCGAGCGCCGGACCGGCCAGCACGTAGGTCAAGCATTGCGGCAGTGGCAGAAAACCGGCGCGCTGATAGAACGTCTGCGCCGTCGTGTTATCGCCGCGTACCGTCAGCTCGACGATTGGACTACCGAGCTCGCGCGCTAATGCGGCGACGCGCGCGATGAGCGCTTCGGCAATGCCGCGGCGACGATGCGCCGGCTCGACGAACAAATCCTGCAAGAACACGACCGGGCCGTTCCAGCCGGTGATGGTGCGGCGGCTGCACGTGGCCATGCCGACCGCGGTGCTGCCGATTTCGGCGAGATAGGCGGTAAATCCGGCGTGCGGTCCAAAGCCGTCGCGCAGCCAGTCGGCGGCACTGGCGCGAACGGCATGCAGTGAGTCTTCGGCCTCGGCGAGCGAGCGCTTGAGCCGCATCAACGACGGCACATCGGCGGGCGCGGCAGCGCGGATGTGAAAGGCGGCCGCGGGTCGGGCGTCGGTTATTGGATTTTCCATGCGCGGCAGACGCTTCTGCGGCCGGGTTGCTCTTGCTTGCGACGCACACGCCAACACGCAGGCTCACTTGAGCATGGCCTGCGATGGTTAACGCGTGGTGAATTACACTCAGACGAAGATGGCGCGGATGCCGTCGACCACGTATTGCACCGCCAAGGCCGCGAGCAGCACCCCGAGCAGCCGCGACAGCACGATATTGCCGGTGACGCCCAGCACGCGGCCGAGCCGGGCCGCAAACAGAAAGGCGACGAAGCAGCTCGCCGCGACCGCGACGACGACCGCCAGCAACAGCGCGAGCAGTACCGGGTTGTGGTCGGCGCGCCCGGCCAGCAGCACCGTTGCGGTGATCGCGCCGGGCCCGGCCATCAATGGGATCGCCAGCGGAAAGGCGGCAATGTTGCGTGCGCGCTCTTCGATCGCGTGCTCGGCGGTTTCGCCCTCGCGGCGCATGCGCACGCCGAACACCATTTCGGTGGCGATCGAGAACAACAACAAGCCGCCGGCGATGCGGAACGCCGACAGCGAGATCGCAAGGCGCGCCAAGAGCCAGTCGCCGATCAGCGCGGTGCCGATCAGGATCACGCCGGCAATCAACGCGGCGCGGGCGGCGACGTGGCGGCGCAACGATACGGACAGGCCTTCGGTAATGCCGATGAAGGTCGGCGCCAGCCCGATCGGATCGACCACGACCAGCAGGGTCACCAGCGCCGATATGAGGTAATCGAGGGGCATGGCCGACATCTTCAACGGCAATCTATCCGGATGCCTACCAGCGTCGCCGGCCGCCGTTGAGCGGGGCAAAAATCGGCGTGTCGGCATGGGAACCGGACGGTTTCTCGTGGCGTCTGGCCCGACCGCGTGAGGCGCCGCAGAGCTTGATCCTAAGCCACTGAATCACCATATGAAAATACGTCCTTGAGCGGGCCTTTTGGGGTGGCGCGCGGGGTCTGAATCAGCTAAGCAGAACGGTCCTTAAGACTTCGCGAGATTACCTTGGCCGATAACGACGAAAACCAGCCGGACGACGACACCGGCGGCAGTGATATTCGCCCGATCTCCATCACCGAGGAGATGAAGAAGAGCTACCTCGATTACGCCATGAGCGTGATCGTGGCGCGCGCGCTGCCGGACGCGCGCGACGGGCTCAAGCCCGTGCATCGCCGCATCCTCTACTCCATGCACGAGAACGGCTACGAGTGGAACAAGCCGTACCGCAAGTCGGCGCGCGTGGTCGGCGACGTCATCGGCAAATATCATCCGCACGGCGACCAAGCGGTCTACGACGCGCTGGTGCGCATGGCGCAGGATTTTTCCATGCGCCTGCCGCTGATCGACGGCCAGGGCAATTTCGGCTCGGTCGACGGCGATGCCCCGGCGGCGATGCGGTATACCGAGGTACGGCTCCAGCGCGTCACCAACGCGCTGGTCGAAGACCTCGACAAGGATACCGTCGACTTCCAGCCGAACTACGACAATTCCGAGCGCGAACCGGTGGTGCTGCCGGCGCGCTTTCCCAATCTCTTGGCCAACGGCGCCGGCGGCATCGCCGTCGGCATGGCGACCAACATTCCGCCGCACAATCTCGGCGAGGTGATCGACGCCTGCATCGCGTTGATCGACGATCCGGCGCTGTCGATCGACGATCTCATCGCCATCGTGCCGGGTCCGGATTTCCCGACCGGCGGCATCATTTTGGGCCGGCAAGGCATTCGCGCCGCCTACCATCTCGGCCGTGGCTCGATCGTCATGCGCGGCAAGATGCAGTACGAGACCCTGCGCGGCGAGCGCGAGGCCATCGTGTTCAGCGAAATTCCCTATCAGGTGAACAAGGCGCATCTGGTCGAACGCATCGGCGAACTGGTGCGCGACAAGAAGATCGAAGGCGTTGCCGCGCTGCGCGACGAGTCCGACCGCGACGGCTATCGCGTGGTGGTCGAACTGCGCCGCGACGCGGTGCCCGACGTGGTGCTCAATCAGCTCTACCGCTTCACCGCGCTGCAATCCTCGTTCGGCGCCAACATGGTGGCGCTCGAGGGCGGCCGGCCGCAGCTGATGAATCTGAAGGACCTGCTCACCTCCTTCATCTCGTTCCGCGAGGAGGTGATCTACCGCCGCACCAAGCACCTGCTCGCCAAGGCGCGCGACCGCGCGCACATCCTGGTCGGGCTTGCCATCGCGGTCGCCAATATCGACGAGGTGATCCGGCTCATTCGCGCCGCCAAGGACGCCAACGAGGCGCGCGATCAGTTGATGAGCCGCGACTGGCCGGCGCGCGACGTCGCCGCCATGGTCACCTTGATCGACGATCCGCGCCACAGCGTCTCGGCCGAGGGCGTCACCCGGCTGTCCGCCGAGCAGGCCAAGGCCATCCTCGATCTGCGCCTGCAGCGGCTCACCGCGCTCGGCCGCGATGAGATCAAGGCCGAACTCGACAAGCTCGCCGACGAAATCGCCGATTATCTCGACGTGCTGCGCTCGCGCGCCCGCATCCAGGCGATCGTCAAGGACGAGCTGACCGCGATCAAGAACGAGTTTTCGACGCCGCGCAAAACCTTGATCGTCGATCAGGAAGGCGAGATGGAAGATGAAGACCTGATCCAGCGCGAGGACATGGTCGTCACTGTCTCGCATGCCGGCTACGTCAAGCGCGTGCCGCTGTCGACCTACCGGGCGCAGCGCCGCGGCGGCAAGGGCCGCGCCGGCATGCAGACCCGCGAAGAGGATTTCGTCGCGCGGCTGTTCGTCGCCAACACCCATGCGCCGGTGCTGTTTTTCTCCTCGCGCGA
>DASRET010000095.1:0-27840 GCA_035651875.1 Xanthobacteraceae bacterium | reverse complement strand
CAACCGTTACATGAAAGTGTATCGGGCGATGGAAGAGCGCGGCCTGGTGCTGTCATTCCATTCCGGGCCGAACTGGGGCGAGCCGATCTATCGCAGTTGCAACCGCTTCATGGCGGCGCACGCGCTCGGCTTCTCCTGGTACAACGTGCTGCATTGCACGAACTGGGTGGTCAACGGCATGGGCGAGCGCTTCCCCAAGCTGCCGGTGATCTGGATCGAGGCCGGTCTCGCCTGGGTGCCGTTCCTGATGCAGCGGCTCGACCACGAATACATGCTGCGGCCGTCGGAAGCGCCGCTCCTGAAGAAGAAGCCGTCCGACTACATGCGCGACATGTACTACTCGACGCAGCCGATGGAGATCCAGGACTACAAGGCGATGGAGTGCACGTTCCGCATGATGAACGCGGAGACGCAGCTCCTTTACTCCTCGGACTATCCGCACTGGGATTTCGACCTGCCGTCGACGATCTGGGACCTGCCGTTCCTGTCCGAGAAGGCCAAGCACAACATCCTCGGCGGCACCGCGGCGCGCCTGTTCAAGCTGCCGCCGCGCAACGAGAAGCAGAAGGAAAACCTGCAGCGCTTCGGCAACCTCACCGCCGCTGCGGCGTAACGCGACAACGCCGACGCTTGTCGGCCTCAGGCGATTTTGAAATGCTGATGCCCGGTTCTGTACCGGGCATCAGCCGTTTTGGGGAGGTCATATGCGCCGTAGCTTTTCGATCGCGCTGACGACTGTGCTGGCCTTCGCCGCAACGCCCGCGCTGGCCGCCGATCCGGTGGCGCAGTTTTATGCCGGCAAGCAGATCGATCTCATCGTCGGCTCGTCGGCGGGCGGCGGCTACGATACGTATGCGCGGCTCGTGGCGCGGTATCTCGGCCGCTACATTCCGGGCAATCCGGCCGTCGTGCCGCAGAACATGCCGGGCGCCGGCAGCAACAAGGCCGGCGGCTACATCTACTCCATGGCGCCCAAGGACGGCACCGCGATCGGCGCGGTGTTTCCCGGCATCATTCTGCAGCCGCTGATCGGGCACATCCCGACGCCGCACGACCCGAGCAAATTCATCTATGTCGGCAGCGCCAACAGCGACGCCTATCTGTGCGTCGCCCGCAAGGACGCGCCGGTGCACACCTTCAAGGACTTGCTGTCGCAGACCTTGATCATCGCCGGCGCCACCGAAGGCGCTACCACGCACGACCTGCCGGTGGTGGAGAACAACCTGCTCGGCGCACATTTCCGCATTGTGTCCGGCTATCCGGGCATGCGCGAGAACACCATGGCGATCGAGAGCGGCGAAGTGCAGGGCGTCTGCGGCTACGGCTGGGCCAGTCTCGAATCGCAGCATCCCGAATGGCTGACCAAAGGCTTCGTCAACATCATCGTGCAGGAGAGCGTGAAGGGCTACTCCAAGCTCAACGACATGGGCGTGCCGCGCACCGCCGATTTCGCCAAGAGCGAGGAAGACCGCCAGGCGCTCGAGCTCCTTTATAGCCAGGGCGTGTTCGGCCGGCCCTATGTGCTGCCGCCGGGCGTGCCGGCCGAGCGCGTCGCCGCCCTGCGCAAGGCCTTCATGGAGACGCTGCACGACAAGGCGCTGCTCGCCGACGCCGAGCACATGAAGCTCGATATCGACGCCATGTCGGGCGAGGATCTGCAGACGCTGGTTGGGAAGTTGTTCGCACTGCCGCCCTCGATCTCCGCCAAGGTGAAGGCGGCGATCGTCTATAAGCCGCCGAAATAATTCGTTCCGCTCATTCCCGCGAAAGCGGGGATCCAGCGTTTAAGGAACTGGGTCCCCGCTTTTGCGGGGACGAACGGTGAGGGGACCGACTACGCCGGCCGCTGCTGCAAACTCGCCGCGTCCGGCTCCGCCAAGGTGTCGGCTTCCGGCAGCGGCACGCCTTTGGTCTCGGGCAGGAACGGCACGGCGATCAGACCGAGCACATAGAATATGCCGATGATCGACGCGGTTTTGCCGTAGCCGCCCAGGTTGACGATCAGGCTGCCGGCGATCAGCGGCGCAACAGCCGAGATCAGGCGCGGTGTGTTGAAGATGAAGCCTGCCGCAGTGGCGCGCATGCGGGTCGGGAACAGCTCGGGCAGCCACACCGCGGTCCACGAGAAGATGCCCTGGATGAAGAAGCCGTACACGGCGAACACCAGCAGCAGCAGGTGAATCTCCTTCACCCACAGATAAACGATCGGGGTGAGAATGAGACACATCAGATAATAGAAGAACGTGGTCGGCCGCCGTCCCGCAGCGTCGGCCAGAAAGCCGAAGCAGAAGAAGCCGCACAGCGCGCCGATGTTCTGCACAAGCCCGGCCAGTCCGACCCAGCGCTGCGTGGGCAGCCCGAACCCGGTGGCAACCTGGCCCACATAGCTCGGCACGAAGGTCGATACGCCCCAATAGCCGATCGTCACCGACAGCGACATGATGAAGGTCAGGATGAGCCGCGTGCGCACCGCGGGCTCGGCGAACATGTCAATGAGCGTGAAGCGCACCATGGCGGCGTCTTCGCCGCGCAGCGTCGCGCCCTGCCGGCGCGCGTCGTGGGCGGCGCGGCGGCGCTGGTTGGATTGCTCCCAGCGCGGCGATTCCGGGATGTTGCGGCGGATCCAGAATGCGATCAGCGCCGGCAGCACGCCGACCAGAAACATGTAGCGCCAGGCGCCCGGACCCGAGGTGCCGATCGCCACCCAGACCGCCGAGGCGATGATGCTGCCGATCGGATAGCCGGCCTGCAGGAAGGCGCCGCCCTTGCCGCGCGCATTGTTGGGCCACAGTTCGGCGGTGATCGACGCGCCGGTCGCCCATTCCGACCCGATGGCGAGCCCGACCAGAAAGCGCAGCAAGGCGAACGACCACCAATTCCACGACAGTGCGCTCAAGCCGGTCAGCACCGAATAGGCCAGAATGGTGATCGTCATCGAGCGCTTGCGGCCGATATAGTCGGCGAGGATGCCGCCGCAGAGGCCGCCCAGGCCCCAGCCGAACACCGTGATGGCGATCACCGCGCCCGCGTAGGCCGGAATGAGCTTGTATTGCGACGGATCGAGCAGCTGGTGCAGCGCGGCGCCGATGGTGAGGATGAGCGCGAACACCTCGAAGCCGTCGAAGGTCCAGCCGAGATTGGAGGCGATCAGCGCCTTCCACTGCGTCCAGGTCAGCGAGCGATACCACGCGCCGGAGCCGGCCGTACTCATTGAGCTCATCATGTCCCTCCCGAGGGTCGCCGGTGCGATGTTGTTATGCGGGCCGGCTGCCGAAACGGTAGCTCGCGCGCAAAGCCGATGACAAGACGCCGTCGGGGATTTGTCCGTGCGACATGGGGCATCGCGCGCCTGACGCGAAGGCGGCATGGCTCACGCGGCGGCGCGCTGATCCGCGCGGCGGCCCGGCAAGCGCCGAAAAGCCGCGCGCGAGGGCCAAATACGGCCACAAGACGGCAGTGCAATAAAAACTAACCGGTCAGTCAGTTATTTTCCTTTGTATTTCAGCAATTTAACCTATCAATCGCGATGCACAAAAATGCTGGCCATGGCGGCTTTGACACGGTAAGCAAATCCTTATCCAACCAAATCATCGAGAGGGACGACGAAGCATGAAAATGCTGATTGCCGCTGTGTTGTTTGTTGGTCTTTCCGCCACGGCCGCCAATGCCATCGATCTCGCCGAACTGGCGCCGTGCCGCCCGGCCGCCGCCAGATTTTGCGACCGCGCCGGCGGCATGACCTATGCCAACCTGATGCGCTGCGGCGCGAAGCTGGCCGCCCAAAGCTTCCGTGTCGGCAGCCGCTGCCGCGAGGTGCTGCGCCGATACGGCCAGCTGTAAGCGGCGGCCGTCATCGCGCGGCCGAAATCCGCATCAGTCCGCAAAACCCCGGCCTCGCGCCGGGGTTCGTCTTTTTGTGCCGTGGCGGTGCTACAATCATGCCGAGAGGCGAGGGGCACCGGCATGAGCGACGACCTCCACGAAGTCTACGCGATCCGTTACGGCCACCACGACCGCCGCTCGCCGGCCAATTTCATCGACGGCGATCCGCACGACGTGCTGCAGCCGCTCGACTTTTTTGTCTGGGCGATCGTCGGTCCGTCCGGCACCATCGTGCTCGATACCGGTTTCGACGAAGCCATGGGCAGGAAGCGCCAGCGCGAGATGATCAAGCCGGTGCGCGAAGGCCTTGCCGCACTCGGCATTGCGGCCGACGCCGTCAGGGACGTCATCATCAGCCACCTGCATTACGACCATTGCGGCAATTACGAGCTGTTTCCACAAGCCCGCTATCACCTGCAGGATCGTGAGATGGCGTACGCCACCGGCCGCTGCATGTGTCATCAGGCGCTGCGCGCGCCGTTCGAAGCGGACGACGTAATCGCCATGGTGCGCAAGGTGTTCGCCGGCCGTTGCGCCTTCCATGACGGCGAAGGTCAGATCGTGCCCGGCGTCACCGTGCACCACATCGGCGGCCACTCGAAGGGCCTGCAAAGCGTGCGGGTCAAGACGCGGCTCGGCTACGTGGTGCTCGCCGCGGACGCCACCCATCTCTACGCCCACATCGACGGCGGCCGGGTGTTTCCGCTGACCTACAACATCGAGGAAGTGGTCGAGGGCTACGCCACCTTGAAAAAGCTCGCCAGCACGCCGCAGCATGTCGTGCCCGGCCACGATCCGCTGGTGCTCACGCGCTATCCGGCGGCCAAGCCCGGCCTGGAAGGCTGGGTGGTGCGGCTCGACGCCGAGCCGAAGGCCGTTGTGGCGTGAGCGCCCGGCAAGCAAATGCGGCCGACGTGCCTCGGATCATGGAGATCAGACATGCAGTGCATGAGAACCGGCTATCTGATCCGAACCTGGTGACGGCGGCAGATTGCGCCGCCTTCATTGAACGCTCGGAAATGTGGATATGGGAAGAAGACGGCGTCATCGAAGCGTTCGCTGCCGGCGATGAGCGCGACGGCTCGATTTTCGCGCTGTTCGTTGCGCCGGCCTACGAAGGTCGCGGCATCGGTCAAAAGCTGCTGCCGCTGGCATGCGAAACCCTCCGCAAGGCCGGGTACGCCGTTGCCACGCTGAGCACCGAAGAAGGCACCCGAGCCGAGCGGTTTTATCGGACAAACGGTTGGACCGCGAACGGGAAAAACCACAAGGGTGAGATCGTATTTCAAAAAGCGCTCTGTCAGACTGGTGGCTAAGCCTCTGGGGAGGACTTTATGCAGTTGGCCCGTCGCGAATTTCTGAACTGGCTCGCCGGCGCTGCCGTTTTGCCTGCGCTATCGCGCAACGCGCTGGCGCAAAACTATCCGGCGCGGCCGGCGCGTGTCATCTCCGGCTTTCCGCCGGGCGGCATCAGCGACACCTATGCGCGGCTGATTGCGCAATGGCTGTCGATGCAGCTCGGTCAGCAGTTCATCGTCGAGAACCGGCCCGGCGCCGGCGGCAATCTCGCCGCCGAAGCGGTCGCCAAGGCGGCGCCCGACGGCTACACGCTGCTGCTCACCACGTCGGCGGATGCCTGGAACGCAACGCTCTATCGCAATCTGAATTTCGACATCGTGCGCGACTTTGCCCCGGTCGGCACGATCTCGCGCGGCGCCGGCCTGATGGTGGTCAATCCGGCGGTGCCCTTCAAAACCGTTCCCGAACTGATCGCCTACGCCAAGGCGCATCCCGGCAAGCTCACCGTGGCATCGGCCGGCATCGGCAGCGCGCCGCACATGTTCTGGGAGCTGTTCCGCAGCAAGACCGGCGTCGACATTGTCCACGTGCCGTATCGCGGCGGCGGCCCCGCCGTGGTCGACCTGCTCGCCGGCCAGGTGCAGATCTATTTCGGCACCTTCGCCTCGGCCATCGAGCAGGTCCGCGCCGGCAAGCTTCGCGCGCTGGCAGTGACCACCGCGGCGCGCGCGCCGGTGCTCCCTGACGTGCCGGCCATGGCGGAATATCTTCCGGGCTTCGAAGCCAGCATCTATGTCGGCATCGCCGCGCCGCGCGGCACGCCGAGCGCCATCGTCGACAAGCTCAATGCGACCATGCACGGCGCGCTCGCCGACGCCACCATCACCCGCCGCATCGCCGAGCTCGGCGACGCGCCACTGTCGCTGTCGCCGGCGGACTTCACCAAGCTGGTCGCCGCCGAATACGACAAGTGGGCCGGCGTCATCCGCGTCGCCGGCATGCGGGCGGAATAGATGCTCCGGCAGTACGGCGGATAACGCGCGTCGCGCGCCGTAACCCCGCGACGGATCAAAGTTGTCAGGCGGCTCGATACGCGCCGGTTTTTACTCTCGTCGCCACACATGATATTCGTTGGTGGCTGTGAAAGTATGCAACCGGAGCCAGCCAATGTGGTCACGGAAATTCGCAGCAGTCGGATTGTCCAGTGCAACAATATTCGCGGCGCTGGCGAGCTTTGCAACCTGGTACGTCTTTTATCTCGTCTTAAATCCCGCAATGCGTTCGGGCCGCTTGCCGGGCGCAGGCGCATTGTTCATGTTTACATTTTTCTTTGCTGTGGGAGTTTTCGCCTATCCGGCGTGCTGGTTTTGGATGATCCAGCGCACACGCGATTATGGGATGAAACGAACGCTCAGGCTTGTATGGACAACCTACCTCATATCTTGCGCGACCGTTATCGCACTGATCTCCATTGCCGTGGTCGCGACGTTCGGGGCGTTCGTGCTTGTGGCCATCCTGAGAGCGCTTTTTGGCTCAATGCCGCCAGATTGGCCTGTCATCGGCAATGGCCTGCTGCTGATCGGAGTCATGTTTGTGGGCGCACTGGGAGGCGCGGCCTACGTCGTCATGGCGGCATTGATAACCCTGCCGGTTTTTACGGCGATTGCCATACCAATTGCCTATCTCCATCGATGGATTTTGTTGAAGATGTTTGCGACGAACGATGCGACCGCGCTGCCGGTGAACGCGGGTCCGTAGGCCATGAACGGCCCGGCCGCCATTCGAGCGGCAGAACGAAATACGGATTGCACTTCGTCGATTGCAGGTCGCCAGTCCGGGGCCTCCGCGCCGCTGGCATGCGGGCGGAGGTGGCGGACGCGCGCCTCAGGCTTTGTAGTCGGGTTCGGTCCTGTCCAGGATGCGCTTCAAAGCATCGAAGTGGCGTTGCGCCGGGCTTGGTCCGTCGTAGAAGCTGGCGCCGCCAATTTCGCGCTTGGTCTTCTCGACCACCGCGGCCGGCAGCTGCTTCAGCGGCTGGCCGGTCCACATCGCGTAGATTTGCACCTGCGCGGCGCGCTCCAGGTAATAGAGCCGGTCATAGGCGTCGGCCACAGTCACGCCGAGCGTGGTGACGCCGTGATTGGCCATGAACAGCACGCTCTTGTTGCCGATGCACCGGGCCAGCCGCTCGCCTTCGGCGGGCTCGAACGCCGGACCGGTATATTGATCGTCGTACGCGATCGCATCGATCAGGCCCACCTCGGTCTGGCCGATCTCCTTGATGCGCGGATCCTCGAGCCGCGTCAGCGCGCTGGCGTACGGCATGTGGGTGTGAAACACCGCGGTGGCCTGCGGCAGCGCCTTGTGGATCGGCGCGTGGATGCAATAGCAGGAGCGCTCGACGTCGCCTTCGCCACGCTTGACCTTGCCGTCGTCGATGCCGACCTCCATGAGCGATGAGGCCGTGACTTCGGACCAATGCATGCCGAACGGGATCTGATAGTAGCGATCGCTGCGGCCCGGAACGGCGAGAGTGAGGTGGTTGAAAATGCCCTCGCTAAAACCGTGCATGAAGGCGATCCGGTGCGCGGCTGCAAGGTCTACGCGCGCCTGCCATTCTGCGGCGCTGTATTGCACAGGCGTTGGCGAAACTCTGGTCTGCATCGATGCGCTCCTGCGCTAGCCAATCCAGCACAAGTCTTAAGCGATGTCGGAGTTCGCCTTGAGGCTACCACAGGCGCGCGCCTGACGGAACAATTATGGTTGCGGTCGCCAGTCGAGCGGCAGAACAAAAAACAGATTGCAGGTCGTCAGCTCAGCGCCGGATGCGCCGTATTTGAAGTAGTACAGCGGTTCGGTCTGGACCTGCAGGCTTCCCTGTTTGGTTTCCTGCATCTTCAGGAGTGCGTCATAGACGCCGCGTCGCTCTGCCAGCGGCGCCTGCTTGGGCGTTTCGGGATAGTAAAGCGGCATCGCCAGAATGAGGTACGGCATGCGGCATTGCGGCGCCGGCGCGGGTGACGCCGACTTGAGAAGTGCGACTTCGAATTTTCCGTTGCTGTCGAAGCGCCATTGCCATTCGTGGCGCGTCTTCAGCTCGGCGAGCGCTTCGCCGACAATGATCTCGGAAGGATGCAGAGTCATGGTCCAGACCGGGCCCGGCGCAGCAGCGGCGCCGGTGACATAGGCAAAGAGGCCGACGATCAGAAAACCAATCGATCTTCTGTTCATGAGCGTACGAGCTCGCTGATCGGTCGAATGGCGCTGGTTTGCCGCGACATCACTCCGGCTTGATGCCCGCGAACCGGATCACCTTGCCCCACTTCTCGGTCTCGTTGACGATGAGCTTGCCGAAATCGTCCGGTGAGCCGGGCAGCAGCGACGCGCCGAGATCGGCGAGCTGGGTCTTCACCTCCGGCTCGGCCAGAATCGCGTTGGCCTCGCGATTGAGTTTTTGCACGATGTCGGGCGGCACACCCTTGGGGCCGACGATGCCGTACCAGGCGCTCGCCTCGTAGCCTGGCACGTAGTCGGCGACGACCGGCACGTCGGGCAGCACCGCGGCGCGCGCCGTCGAGGTGACGCCGAGCGGCCGCAGCTTGCCGGCCTTGATGTATGGCAGTGAGGTCGGGACGTTGTCGAACATCACCTGGACGCGGCCGCTCATCAGGTCGACCAGCGCCGGCGCGCCGCCCCGATAGGCGATGTGCACGATGTTGACGCCGGCCATCATCTTGAATAGCTCGCCGGCCACATGCAGCGTCGAGCCGATGCCCGACGAAGCGAAGTTGAGCTTTCCCGGATTGGCCTTGGCGTAGGCGATCAGCTCGGGAATGGTGTGGATCGGCAGCTCCGGGTTCACCACCACCACATCGGGAAAGAGGATCAGGCCGGCGATCGGCGTGGTGTCCCGGATGAAATCGAAATTGAGCTTGGCGAACAAAGCCGGATTGGTGGCAGCCGCCGGTGACGCCAGATAGAGCGTGTAGCCGTCCGGCGCTGCGTGCAGCGCCGCCTCGGTGGCGATATTGGTGCCGCCGCCCGGCCGGCTCTCGACGATGAACTGCTGGCCGAGCCGTTGCGACAGCCATTGCCCGAACAGCCGCGCCGTCATATCGGCCGAGCCGCCCGGCGTGTAGCCGATGATCAGATGCACCGGCCGCGACGGGTAAGTGTCGGCGCGCGCAACGTGAGGTGCGGCCGGCAGCGCCGCAGCGCCGGCGGCCAAGCGTAAAAAGTCTCGCCGCGGAAGCGTCATGCGTTCCTCCCCCGTGCGGCCCGATGGCGACATCATGTTACACGACGGCTCGGTGTACGCGGAAGGGGCGGCGCTGCTAACATCGCGCCCGGCGAGGTGTTGCTCGCCGTGGAGGAACATGATGCGACTTCCGCGCCGGCGGTTCTTGAGCCTTGCGGCGGCCGGCGCCGCGGCACCGGGCTTTGCCGGTTTCGCCGCCGCGGCCGATTACCCGACGCGGCTGGTGCGCATCTTCGAAGGCTTTGGCGGCGGCGGCACGCCGGATCTGATCTCGCGCCTGTTCGCGCAATGGCTCTCGGAACACCTCGGCCAGCCGTTCGTCGTGGAGAACCGCACCGGCGCCGCCGGCAACCTCGCCACCGAAGCGGCGCTGCACGCGGCGCCGGACGGCTACACGCTGCTCACTTGTCTCAGCGCGAACGCCATCAACGCCTCGCTCTACAAGAACCTGAAATTCGATTTCCCTCGCGACACCCAACCGGTCGCCGGCCTGATCAGCCTGCCCATGGTGCTCTTGGTCAATCCGGACTTTCAGGCCAAGACGTTTGCCGAATTCCTCGCTTATGCCAAAGCCAACCCGGGCAAGATCGACATGGCCACGCCCGGCGTCGGCACGCCGATGCACGTGGCGCTGGAGCTGATCAAGCTCTCGGCCGGCGTCGACATGACTCACGTGCCGTATCGCGGTCCTGCCGGCGCGTTCACCGATCTGCTCGCCGGCCGCATCCAGGCGTTCATCATCACGGTTCCGGCGGCGGTCGGTTTTGTCAGGAACGGCAAGCTGCGGGCGTTGGCGGTCACCGGCGCCAAGCGCTCCGAGGCGCTGCCCGACGTGCCGACCGTGGCGGAGTTTCTGCCTGGCTTCGAGGCCACCGCCTGGGACGGCACCTGCGCGCCCAAGGGAACGCCGCCTGACGTCGTCGCCAAGCTCAATGCCGCGATCGGCGCCGGCTTGGCCGATCCGGCGATCAAAGCCAAGATCAAGGATTTGGGCGCCGATGCCATGCCCATGAGTCCGGAGCAATTCGGCAAGTTCCTCACCGAAGAAACAAACAAATGGGCCAAGGTGGTCGCATTTTCCGGCGCCAAGCCGGCGCAGTGAAAACAGCGCAGTGGCCGGCGGCCGCCGCAGTAAAGGAGAGCACAGCATGAAGGTGACGCGTCGGCATGTGTTGCGCGCGGCGGGCGGAACGGCCGCCCTGCCGCTGTTGCCGCGCTTTGCGGCGGCGCAAGCCTATCCGACGCGCCCGGTGCGCATCGTCGTGCCGTATCCGGCCGGCATCGCGCCCGACATTGCGACGCGGCTCGTGGCGCAGGCCCTGTCGGAGCGGCTCGGCCAGCAGTTTGTCGTCGACAATCGGCCGGGCGGCGCCGCCAATATCGGCACCCAGCTCGTGATCCATGCCGCGCCCGACGGCTACACGCTGCTGACCGCGACCATGACCAACACCATCAACATCTCGCTCTACGAGCACCTGGATTTCGACTATCTGCGCGACATCGCGCCGGTGTCGGGCCTGGTGGCGCTGCCCCTGGTGCTGGCGATCCATCCGTCGGTGCCGGCGCAAACGCTGCCGGAATTCATCGCTTACGCCAAGGCCAATCCGGGCAAGATCAATTACGCCTCGGTCGGCAGCGGCGCCGCCACCAATGTCGCCGGCGAGCTGTTCAACATGATGGCCGGCACCAAGCTCATCAACGTGCCGTATCGCAGCAACTACATGCCCGACATGCTCAGCGGCCAGGTGCAAGGCGGCTTCCCGCCGATCCTCCAGGCGCTCAGCTTCATTCGCGCCGGCAAATTGCGCGCGCTGGCGGTGACCAGCAAGACGCGTTCGGATTCGCTGCCCGGCGTGCCGACCGTGGCCGAGTTCGTGCCGGGCTACGAGGCTGTGGTGTGGGACGGCATCGGCGCGCCGGCGCATACCCCGCCCGACGTCATCGCGAAGCTCAACAAGGAGATCAACGCGGTGCTCGGCGATCCCGCCATCAAGCAGCGCATGGCCGACCTCGGCTCCGAGCCGATGATCATGAGTGCAGCCGAGTTCGGCGCGTTCGAAAAAGCCGAAGCCGAGAAATGGGGCAAGGTCGTCAAAACCGCCGGCATCAAGGCGGAGTGAGCAGTGAGCCGGGAGCCGGGAGCTTTTAGAGGGACATGAATTTAGATGCAGTACATCGTCATTGCGAGGAGCGAAGCGACGAAGCAATCCAGGAGTCGGTGGCGCCGGCCCTGGATTGCTTCGCTTCGCTCGCAATGACGACAGACTGAATCGACCAGGGAGCCAGTCATGACGTTACATCGCCGGCGATTTCTGCATCTGGCAACGGGCGCGGCCGTGCTGCCCGCGGCACCGCGGCTCGCGCGCGCGCAGTCGTATCCGAGCCGGCCGGTCAAGCTGATCGTCACCGTGCCGGCGGGTGGCTCGCCCGACATCATCGGCCGCCTGATCGCGCAATGGCTGTCGCAAAAGCTTGGCCAATCCTTCGTCGTCGAGAACAAGCCGGGCGCCAGCACCAATATCGGCACCGAATTGGCGCTCAAAGCAGCCCCGGACGGCGGCACGCTGCTGCTCGCCATGTCGTCGAATGCGATCAATCCTTCGCTTTTCCATCACCTCAACTTCAGCTTCATGCGCGACGCGGAGCCGGTGGCCAGCATCGCCACCATCCCGCTCGTGCTCGATCTCAATCCGGGAGTGCAGGCCAAGACCGTCGCCGAATTCATCGCCTACGCCAAGGCCAATCCGGGCAAGCTCAATCTTGCCTCCGGCGGCAGCGGCACGCCGCTCTATGTCGCCGGCGCGCTGTTCAAGATGATGGCCGACGTCAAACTGACCGACGTCATCTATCAGGGCGAGGGCGCCGCCATGCCCGATCTGCTCAGCGGCCAGGTACAGGCGATGTTCGGCGTGATGCCGGCCTCGTTGGGCTACATCAAAGGCGGCAAGCTGCGCCCGCTCGCGGTCACCAGCACCAAGCGCCAGGAGCTGTTGCCCGGCGTGCCGGCCATGGCGGAGTTCCTGCCGGGCTACGAAGCCAACGGCTGGTACGGCATCGTCGCGCCCAAAGGCACGCCGCGGCCGGTGATCGAGGCGCTCAACAAGCAGGTCAATGCCGCGCTCGCCGATGAGGCGACACGGAAGCGCTTCACCGATCTCGGCTGCAACGTGTTCTCCGGCACGCCCGAGGACTTCAAGAAGTTCATTGCCGCCGAGACGGAGAAGTGGGCCAAGGTGGTCGCATTCGCCGGCATCAAGGCGGATTGAGCGCAGCCCTAGATGCTGATCTTGGCAGTTCGGATGACGTTGGCCCATTTATCGGCGTCGGCAGCAATGCGCCTGCCGAAGTCGGATGCGGAATTCGCAACCACAGTCCCGCCCAGATCGACAAGGCGGGCCCTCATTTGCGGATCGGCAAGCCCTTCATTGATGAGCGTGTTGAGCTTGTCGATAATTTCGGGCGCCGTGTTTTTCGGTGCGACGAGACCGAACCAGTTGCTTGCTTCGTAGCCCTGCACGAATTCCCCGACCGTAGGCAGGTCCGGCAACACCGCCGCGCGCGATTGCGAGGTCACCGCCAGAGCGCGAATGCTTCCGGACCTCACGAGCCCGAGCGACGCCGCCGGCCCCATGAACGCGACTTGAACCTGTCCCCCGGCCAGATCGGTCAGCGCCGGTGCACCGCCGCGATAGGGGACGTGTGTCATGTCGATCCCCGCCATGATCTTGAACAGTTCGCCGGCGATATGCGGCGACGTGCCGTTGCCCGGCGATGCCATGCTGAGCTTGCCGGGATTGGCCTTTGCATAGGCAATGAACTCGGGAAGGGTTTTCGCCGGGAGCGCAGGGTTGACGCTCAAGATAATCGGTTCTTGGACAAGCATTGCGACAGGCGCGCTGTCGCGGACGAAATTGAGGCCGTCGCGTAGCGATCCGTTGATGATACTGGTCGAGGAGATCGCCAAGAAAAGCGTGTGACCGTCCGCCGGCGAGCGCAGCACCATCTCGGCCGCGACCACGCCGCCCGCGCCTGTGCGATTCTCGACGATGACGGGCTGGCCAAATCGCTTGGACAGCCAATCGCCGATCAGCCGCGCGAAGATATCGGCAGCACCGCCCGGCGCAGTTCCGACAATGATGCGAACCGGTCGATTGGGATAAGCTTGCGCCAGGGCGATGCGCGGCAGCACCGTGAGCGCAGCCACGCCGGCGCTCAGCCGCAGGAAGGTTCTACGCGGAAGTTTCATGCTTGGCTCCTTCGGATGTCCGACCGCGTGCCGATCACTCGGCGTCCGGAGTAAACTATAGTCGAGGCCCGGCAGCCGCGCTGTGACGTTTCCTTACCTTGTCCTTGCTGTTCCTTTGATTTCTAATTGACATGTGCCGAGCAGGCGGAGTCGGAGGAACCGCAAGTTGCTGTATTTGTTCGAGGATTTTGCGCTCGACGGTGAGCGGCGCGAACTCAGTCGCGGCGGCCGGTCGATTTCCGTCCAGCCGCAGGTCTTCGATCTCTTGGAGTACCTGATCCGCAACCGTGCACGTGTCGTCAGCAAGGATGACCTGATCGCGGACATCTGGGCCGGGCGGATCGTATCCGAATCGGCCCTGACCAGCCGCATCAATGCAGCCCGAACGGCGATCGGCGACAGCGGCGAAGAGCAGCGTTTGATCCGCACGGCGCCGCGGAAGGGCATCCGCTTCGTCGGCACGGTTCGCGAGGAGACGCCAAGCAACGCGGCGCCGCGGTCCGGAATTGACATGCGCGGGCCCCGCATCGGCGCGGCCGAGCGGCCTTCGATCGCCGTGTTGCCATTCCAGAACATGAGCGGCGACCCCGAACAAGAGTACTTCGCCGACGGCATGGTGGAAGAGATCATCACCGGGCTTTCCCGCATCAAATGGCTGTCGGTGATATCCCGCAATTCGACATTCACCTACAAGAACAAGCCGGTGGCCATCACGGAGATCGCGGACAAGTTCGGCGTCGGCTATGTGCTCGAAGGCGGCGTGCGGAAATCGGGCAATCGAGTCCGGATCAGCGCGCAACTCATCGATGCAAAGACCGATGCCCATCTATGGGCCGAGCAGTACGATCGCGTCCTCGAGGATGTCTTCGCGCTTCAGGACGAGATCACCGTATGCGTGATGAGTGCGATCGAGCCGAGCCTGAGGAAAGCCGAGATCGATCGCGTCAGACGCCAGAGGCCCAACAACCTCAACGCCTACGATCTCGTGCTGCGGTCACTGCCGCTGGTCTTTGCCATGATGCCAAAGGACGCCGAGATCGCGATTCCGCTGCTCGAGAACGCCGTGAAGCTGGCGCCCGACTACGGTGCCGCTTACGCATTTCTGGGCTGGTGTTACCATCATCGGTTCGTACGTGAGTTACGTGAGGAGGACCGCGTTGCCGCGGTTCAACATGCCCGTGCGGCGGTTGCCCACGGCAGTGACGATGCGACAGCGCTCGCGGTCGCGGCGCATGTCATCATCTACCTCGAGCATGACACGGCTACCGCGCTCAAGCTGTTCGATCGCGCACTGGAGCTCAGCAATTCCAACATCTTTGCTCTGAGCTTGAGCGCTATCGCCCTGGCGTGGATGGGTGAAGCGAAACTTGCCGTCGAGCAGGCCGAGCGGGCAATTCGATTGAACCCCTTCGATTCATATAATTTCCGATCGTACCACGCGCTCGCGGTCACATGCTTTTCCAGGCAGCGATACCAAGACGCAGTCGAGGCCGCCCAAAACGCCGTCCATTACAATCCGCACTTCGGCCCGGCTCGTGGGGTCTTGGCCGCCGCGTTGTTGCGGGTTGGACGTGTGGCGGAAGCGAAGGCGGCCGGACGGGACATGCTGAAGTGCGAACCCACTTTCACAACGCGTGCGTTTTCGGCCGTCGACCTTGAGCCGGCGGTGTTCGGGACGTTTGTCGATGCTTGGCGCGAACTTGGCTGGCCCGAAAGCTGACACTGGCCGGCGCGTCTATGGGTACGCAGCCTAGCGACGAGCGGGCGATTGCGCGCCGACGCCGGTGATGCTGCTCTCGCGGTGCACCATCATTCGGGTACGCCTGCCTTGCGCATCGCGGCGGTCAATCGCTGGCGGTCGGCGTCGCGGCGGAATGGATAATAGCCGCATAATTTGGTGATAGTGACCTCGGGATCGATCCCCCGGTAGACGTCGAGCGCCCGCTTCGTCTCGCCGGCTTCGTCCCGCATGGCATTGGACGCGATCGCCATCCGCAGCGCTGGCAGCCAATTCGGTTTGACGCGCAGCGCCATGGCCGCCCAGCGCGCGGCTTCGTCGTCACGTCCGGCGATGAAATGGGCGAACGCCATGGCGCTTTGCGTGAGGAAAACGCGAGGATCGAGCGGATTGAGGCGAATGGCCTTGTTGAGGCTTTCAATCGCGCCGTCCGGGTCGCCGGCGTAGCCGCGAACCCAGCCGCTGCGCTGCCAGGCGACGGCGAGGTTCACGTCCAGCTCGAGGGCGCGATCGATCAGCAGCAACGCGCGGTCGAGGTCGCAAAAGAAGTAGGCATGCACGTGTCCCGCCCAGCACAGCGCAACCGCGTCATCGGTGCCGATGTCGGCCGCGCGCTCGACCAGCCGCGCGATCTCGGCTTCGTCAAAGCTCGAGGCCCAGCCGTTCGCCTTGGCGAAATGGTGACACGACGCGGCCAGCCCGTATGGGGTCGAGAAGTCGCGGTCTTTCGCGATTGCGGCGTTGAACAGCTGCAGCGCCCTGGCGTTTTCCTCCGCCGTCCAGCGGTTCCAGCTGGCCAGCCCGCGCAGGTAAAAATCGTACGCCGCGAGATCGCCGGTCATGTCCAGCTTGGCGCGGTCGATCTCGGCTTTCTCGAGTTGCGGCGCGATGGCGCCGACGACGCTCGTCACAAGCTGATCTTGAAGCTCGAAGATGTCGACCAGGTCGCCGTCGAATCGATCCGCCCACAAATGGCGGCCCGACTCGGCTTCGATGAACTGCCCGGTCATACGGACGCGGTTGCCCGACTTGCGCACGCTGCCTTCCAGCACGTACCGGACGCCGAGCTCGCGGGCGACCTGCTTGGTATCGACCGCCTTGCCCTTGTAGGTGAATGTCGAGTTGCGGGCGATGACGAAGAACGCGCGGTTGCGCGACAACGCGGTGATGATGTCCTCGACGACGCCGTCGATGAAGTAATCCTGCTCCGGATCGCCGCTGAGGCTGGAGAACGGCAGGACCGCAATCGACGGCTTGTCGGTGACGCCGGGCGCAGGCTTGTGCTGCTGGGCGACGGCAAGACCGTTTTCTTCCTCGCGCACGTCGCCGACAAAGCGCACGCCCCGGCGCGGCAGCGTCTTGATCAGCTTTTGCCGTTCGCCCGTGTCGCCGATCGCGGTCCGGGCCGCGTTGATCCGGTTGAACAAGGCCGATTCGGAGATGGCACGCCGGCGCCAGACCGCGGCGAGGAGGTCGTCCTTGCCGACCACGCGGTCACGGTGCTGAATCAAGTAGACGAGGAGATCGAAAACCTGGGGTTCGATGGCCACGAGGTCTGCGGCGCGCCGTAGCTCGCGACGATCCGTGTCGAGTGCACAGTCCTCGAACAGATAGCGCAAAATTGCATCTCGCTCATCGCGCGACGCCCCTGCAGCGACCGTAGCACAAGCCTCCCAAAGGAAAAATGGAGGGAGCGCTAAGGCCAAATTGAGGGCCTCTGAAAGACGCTAGGCATCAACTCTGACATGGGGACGGCAACCGAACAGGCCTGGAGGAAGATATGACTTTGCTCCGATTTGCCGCGCGGGTTGCAATTCCCGCCCTCTGCGTTGCGGGGCTTTTGCTGCCGTTCGCGGCTTCGGCAACCGACGTGCGCTACGTCGTCAAGACCATCGCCGAGATGAAGGTCAAGCAGCTGCCGAAAGGGCCGCTGTACTGGCGGGTCGAGAATTTTCCGACGCTCGAAAAGGCGAAAGCCGCTGCGGGCGAGTACCGCCGGAACCCGGACACGGTGAGCTACGACGGCTCGCCGTCGCTGACCGCAGAGGTCGCCGGGAAGGTCTGGCTGTTCACGCTTGGGCCGCAAGGCGCGGCGACGCCCGGCGGAACGAAGGTGGCCGAAATCGGACCCGTACCGTCCATAAACGCGCCCGAGTACCTGCTGCGCGTCAACTACGGCAGCGGGCCGCCGGAGGCCAAGACTCCGGTCCATTCCCATCCGGGCTCCGAGGCCTTCTACATCGTCAGCGGGAAATTGGGGCAGAAGACGCCGCACGGCGTCAGCTATGCCGAGGCCGGCAAGACCATGAACGGCCACATGCCGGGTATGACCATGCAAGTGTTCAACGCCGGCACGACCGACCTCACCGCGCTCATCATGTTCGTGGTGGACGCGACGAAGCCGTTCTCGGTGCCGGCCAAATTCGAGTAGGCCGTTGGCTTCATCCATCCTGGGCCTGCGATTGCGCGGGGCAAGTTTTGGTTTGCCCCGGTCGGCAATGGCGGCTTGTTGCTCTTACCATCAGCGAGAAACGCAATGAGACATCTGATCACGGCTGCATTGATTGCCATCGCATGCCTGGGAATTGCTATTCCGAGGGCCGGCGCGCAAACGGCTAAGGACCTGGTTGGGGCATGGACTCTCGAATCCGATACCGGCACCACTGCGGACGGCCGGACAATTCTACCGTTTGGCCCGCAGCCAAAGGGCATGGCGATATTCGACAGCGCGGGTCACTTCGCGATCGTGAGCTCGCGTCCCGATCTGCCGAAATTTGCGTCAAACAACCGGATGAAAGGCACGGCGGCGGAAAACGAAGCCATCGTCCATGGCAGCATCGCCTTCTTTGGCACGTACGCGATCAAGGACGGCGTCATCGTCCAGCACATCGAAGGCGCAACGTGGCCGGCCTGGGTCGGAACCGATCAGAAGCGCACGATCGCTTCGTTTACCGGCGACGAGCAGACCTGGACGACAGTGACAACATTCGGCGGAAAAAGTGAGCTTCGTTGGAAACGCGTGAAATAATCCGCGACGCACTTTTCCGGGTCGATCGGAAAGACGAATAACGAGAATTACCGGCGCCCGTTGCGCTTGTTCAGCAGCGCCTTGAGCCGCTGCGGCGTCACCGGGATTTGCGTCACCGCGCCCGGCATGCCGATGGCGTCGTCGATGGCCGACGCGATGGCGGCGCCCACCCCCGTGATGCCGCTCTCGCCGGCGCCCTTGATGCCGAGCGGATTGCGCGGCGTGCTGTAGTCCTGGGTCAGCAGCACCTGCGGCGTCGGCGTCTCGTGCACCGCCGGCAGCAGATAATCGGCCAAGGTGACGGCGAGCGGATCGCCGCGCTCGCTGAAGGTGAATTCCTCGAACAGCGCGCCGCCCAGGCCCTGCGCGTAACCGCCGACGATCTGGCCCTCGACCAAAGCCGGATTGATGGCGCGGCCGATGTCGTAGGCGATGTAATAGCGCTCCACCGTGACGCCGCCGGTCTCGCCGTCGACGCGCACCACCGCGACGTGGCTGCCGTACGGATAGACCTGGTGCTCGACCCGGAACCAGCCGTCGGCGGCCAGGCCCGGTTCGCGGTCGCCCAGCGTCTTGGCGGTGGGCGCGAGATGCTGGGCGATCTTGCCGAGACTGATCGACGGGCCGGCGTTGCTGCCCTTGCGCACCACTTCGCCGTCGACGATGTCGAGCGCGTCGGCCGGCGCCTGCAGCAATTCGGCCGCCGCCTCGAGCGCCTTCTGGCGCACGTTGAGCGCCGCGATATGCGTCGCCGACGCGGTCATCACCGTGGCGCGCGAGGCGTGCGCGCCGATGCCCCAGGCGATGCGGTCGGTCTGGCCGTGGATGACGCGGCATTTTTTGTAATCGACGCCGAGCGCATCGGCGGCGACCTGCGCCATCACGGTCTCGAAGCCCTGGCCGATCGAGGCGCCGCCGGTGACGACTTCGACGAAGCCTGACGTGTCGACTGAGATCTTCACGCCATCGGCCGGGCCGAGGCCGCTCTTCTCGATGAACATGGCGACGCCGATGCCAATCAGCTCGCCGGCCGCCTTGCGCTTTTTCACCTCGGCATTGAGCGTCTGCCAGTCGATGCTGGCGAACTGCTTGTCGAGTAGCCCGACGTAATCGCCGGTATCCATGTAGATGTGCTCGCCGAGCGCTTCGAGCGGCCGCTCGTACGGCAGCTCGGCAGGCGTGATGGTGTTGCGGCGGCGCACCTCGATGCGGTCGATGCCGAGCTGCGCGGCGATGGCGTCGACCAGCCGTTCGCGCACGAACGTGGTCTCGTAACGGCCGGGCGCGCGGTAGGTCGCGGCCGGCGTCTTGTTGGTCAGGCGGAAATGGCCGACCGCGCGATAGGTCGGCACGCGATATGGCCCCGGCAGAATGCCGGCGGTCATGTGCACAACGCGCGTCGCGTGCGTGCGCACATAGGCGCCCTGGTCGTGAAAATACTCGTCGTCGATGGCGAGGATCACGCCGTCGTTGTCGACCGCGGCGCGCACCTTGTGCAGCTGCTGGCGCGAATGATTGGCGGCGATCAGATGCTCGCGGCGGTCCTCGATCCACTTCACGGCGCGATGAAATTTTTTCGCCGCGACGCAGACCAGCACGTCCTCGGGATACATCTCGCCGCGAATCCCGAAACCGCCGCCGACGTGGGCCTCATGGACATGGATCGAGCTCGGCGGCAGGCCGAGCATGCGCGAAAGGAGTTCCTGATTGCGATGCGGCACCTTGGCGGCGCCGTGCAGCTCCAGAATGCCGCGCGCGGCGTCGTAATGGCCGATGGCGCCGCGGGTCTCGAGCGGCACGCCGGAATGCCGGCCGATGGCAAGCTCGACCGTGACGACGTGCGGCGCCGAGCGGAACGCGGCATCGACATCGCCATAGCCCTGGCGGATCAGCGCCGCTTCGCTGCTGTGGCCCGGCGAGAATTCGAACGGCGCCGCCTCGGCACTCAGCACCGGCGGCAATTCCTCGATCTCGACTTCGACGAGGTCGGCGGCATCTTCGGCGATGTATGGATCGGCGGCGAATACCGCGGCGATCGGCTCGCCCACATAGCGCACGAAATCTTGCGCCAGGATCGGCTGCCGATACGGATCGAGCGCCGGAATGCGGCCCTCGCGGAAATCGATCGGCGGCACGTCGGCGACATCGGCGAAGGTCCACACCGCGAACACGCCGGGCAGGGCGCGTGCGGCGCTCGTGTCGATCGACACGATGCGGCCATGCGCGTGCGCCGAGCGCGCGATGCGCATGTGCAGCTGATGGGCAAAGTTGATGTCGCCGGCGAACTCGCCACGGCCGGCAACCAGCGGCGGATCTTCGAGCCGCTCGACCGATTGGCCGATCCACGGCTTTTGCGAGCCCGGTGCGTTCATGCGGCCGCGCGTTCCAGCGCCCGCCGCGTCACCGCGAGAACGAGATCGCGGCGGAATTCGGCGCTGGTGGTCGCGTCTTCCATTGGATCGACCGCTGCGGCGGCTGCGCTCGCGGCGGCGCGAAAGGCTCTATCGCCCGGTTCGGCGTCGGCCAGCGTCTTTTCGGCTTCGGCAATGCGCCGCGGCGTCGGTTCGACGCCGCCGAGCGCGACGCGCGGTTCGGCGATCTTGCCGCCGTCGAGGCGATACACACCGACCGCCGCCGCCATGGCGAAATCGCCGGCGCGCCGGTTGAACTCGTAGAAGCCGCAGCGTGTGCCGGCGCCAAGCACCGGCAAGCGCGCCTCGACCAAGAGCTCGTCGTCGCGCAGTGCCGTGGTCATGATCGCCTGGAAGAAATCGCGGGCGGCGATGACGCGCTCGCCCTTGGCGCTGCGCGCCACGATCTCGCCGTCGAGCGCGGCCAAAACCAGCGCCCATTCGGAGGCCGGATCGGCGTGGGCAAGACTGCCGCAGAACGTGCCGCGATTGCGGATCGGATAATGGGCGATGTGACGCACCACCTCGGTGAGGAAGCGGCCGAGCGGGCCGTCGCATACCGGCTTGTCGAATGCTGCATGGCGCACGCAGGCGCCGATGACGAGCTTGCCACCCGTAACTTCAAGCCGGTTGAGCGCCGCAATGCCGTTGATGTCGACGAGATGCCCGGGCTTGGCGAGCCGGAACGCCATGGTCGGCACCAGGCTCTGCCCGCCGGCAAGCACGCGGCCGTCCTCGGGCGCGACCTCGGCCAACAGCGCCACGGCCTCATCGACGGTTTTCGGCGCGTGATAGCGAAACGCCGCAGGCTTCATCGGCTGGTATCAACTCGGCTGGTATCAACTTTGGGATTGACGTATGTTTTTGGACTGATGCACGGTTTTCGGCACAGAGTCAAAACGCATACAGCATGACGGCATGAAGCCCCCGCCCTTTTCCTACCACGATCCGCGCAGCGTCGCCGATGCGGTCGGCCTGCTCACCAGCCTCGACAACGCCAAGCTCCTTGCCGGCGGCCAGTCGCTCATGCCCATGCTCAACATGCGCTATGTGCTGCCGGACCACGTCATCGATCTCAACCGGGTCGAAGGCCTGAGCCACATCACGCCGCGCGACGGCGTGATCGAGATCGGCGCCATGACGCGCCAGCGCGACATCGAATTCTCCGACGCGGTCGGCGAGCGCTGTCCGCTGATGGCCGAGGCGATCCGCCAAGTCGGCCACCGCCAGACCCGCAATCGCGGCACCCTGGGCGGCTCGCTCTGCCATCTCGACCCGGCCGCCGAGCTGGTGTCGGTCGCCGCCGCGCTCGACGCCAAGGTGACGGTCGCCGGCAAGGGCGGCACGCGCGAGATCGCGTTCGCCGAATTTCCGGTCGCCTACATGACGCCGGCGATCGAGCTCGACGAACTCGTCACCGGCGCGACGTTTCCGTGCTGGCCGCGCGGCCACGGCTATGCGTTTGTCGAATTCGCCCGCCGGCACGGCGATTTTGCCATCGTGTCGGCGGCGGTGCTGATCGAGGAGGACAAGAACGGCAAGGTGACGCGCGCCTCGGTGACGCTCGGCGGCATGGGACCGGCGCCGGTACGCGCTTCCGAGGTGGAGCGCGCGCTGATCGGCGAAACCATCGAGGAGAAACGGCTGCGCGACATCTGCGAGACCTTGCGCAAGCTCGACGCCATCGACGACATCCACGCGCCGGCCTCGTATCGCCAGCAATTGGCGACCGTCCTGCCGCGCCGCGCGCTCATCAAAGCGCACGAACGCATCGTCCAAGGAGCCCGCTCATGAGCGACACGCGGCAGATCGCCGTCACGGTCAACGGCACGCGCTATGAGGAGACCGTGCCGGTGCGGGTCACGCTCGCCGATTTCCTGCGGCATCAGCTCGGGCTGACCGGCACCCATCTCGGCTGCGAGCACGGTGTGTGCGGCGCCTGCACCATTCTGCTCGACGGCCGCTCGGCGCGCTCCTGCCTGATGCTCGCGGTGCAGGCGGACGGCCACGAGATTCTCACGGTCGAGGGTATTGCGCCCGACGCCGAGACCTTGCATCCGCTGCAGGAAGCGTTCCGCGACAATCACGGCCTGCAATGCGGCTTCTGCACGCCCGGCATCTTGACGACGCTGATCGAATTTTTGCGCGACAATCCCGACCCGACCGAGGAAGAGGTCCGCATCGGCATTTCCGGCAATCTGTGCCGCTGCACCGGCTATCAGAACATCGTCATCGCCGCGCTCGATGCGGCGAAGCGGCTGCGCGGGTCTTCAGGTGCTGCGAAAGCGTGACAGCAATTCTGTCGTTACCATCGGGCTTCACCCGGTGGCCCATGCTGACGTTCGGCATGGGATGCGTTGCCGTATCACCGCATGAGCCGCGCTGCTGCATGGATGACCGGGCCAAGCCCGGCAATGACGAAGGGGCGGTGATGGCTCATGCCCCTCCGCTTCGACGACATCGGTAACCGGCTGAAGGCGTTTCGCCTCGGCTCCGGATTGTCGGCCGAAGAGATCGCGCAAAAGCTCGGCATTTCGCGCACCGCGCTCTATCGCTTCGAGAAGGGCGAACTCGCCAAGATCGAGACCTTGGAGAATCTGGCCGACCTGCTGCAGGTCTCGGTGCCGACCTTGCTTGGCGTCGGCGTCGAGTACATCGCCTCGGCGGTGAGCTATTTCGAGCGCATGCGGCAGATCGAGGAGACCGCCGAGCACATCATCGTGCTGGCCGGCCCGATCTCGTATGTGCTCTCGTCAGACGCCTTCGACCGCACGCTCGGCGACGTGCTCCGCGAATCCGTGCCGGACGGCATCGCCAACCACGAGCGCGCCGCCGCCCAGATCGATGAGCTGATGGAGGTCCTGAAGCAGCGCAAGGAATGCTACCGGCGGCGCCAGCCGGCGATCGTCAATCTGATCTCGGCCGCCGAGATGGAGCGCTTTTTGCGCAACGGCCTGGTCGGCAAGCTCGACTTGCCGGAAGCTTTGCGCCGCGAGCGCCGCGTGCTGGCCCGCGCCGAAGCCGCGCATTTCACCGCTTTGATGGAGAACGAGCCAATCGGCGTGCAGATCGGCATCGTGCTCGATACCTTGCCGCATACCAGCTTTCAGATTTTCCGCCAGCCCGACCGGCAGATTCTGGCGCTGAGCCCGTTCCGGCTCGGCGAGGAGCCGAACATCCGCGTCGGCGTGGCGATGATCACCTCGGCGCCGGAAGCGCTGGCGCTGCACGAAAAAATGGCGCGCGAGCTGTGGGCCAGCGCGCTCAAAGGTCCCGCCGCCGTGCGCTTCATGCGGGGAATGATGGAGAAGATTCCATCCTCCCCCGCGTAGCAAAGCGGAGCGGGGGAGGGGGACCGCGCGTAGCGCGGTGGAGGGGGCGCGCGGCCGCGAAGAAAAGAGCGGTATGTTGCTCGGAGAGCGAACTTTATTTGCTCATTCACCGCAACGCTGGTCGCGTCCGCGGCTCAGAGGCCCCTTCCACCGCCCTTCGGGCGGTCCCCCTCCCCCGCTTCGCGGGGGAGGAAAGATTAGATCACGCCCGCGCGTAGCGGCCGCGGTTGAAGAAGCGATCCTTCTGGTCGTCGTTCGCAGTCTCGCGGTTCGACTTGATCGCGCCGACCTTGGCGAGCGCGGCTTTCACCGCCGGCCGTTCGTCGATCGATTTGAACCAGCGCGCCAAATTCGGGTTGTCCTCCCATTTGACGCCCTGCATGTCGTGGTTTCGGGACCACGGAAACGTGGCGATGTCGGCGATCGAGTATTCGTCGCCGGCGAGATACGCCCACTTGGCGAGCCGCTTCTCCATCACCTCATAGAGCCGCTTCACCTCGGTCTGATAGCGCGATGCCGAATAGGTATGGTCCTTGTCCTTCGGCGCGAACATCTTGAAGTGGGTGAACTGGCCGAACATCGGGCCGACGCCGCTGGTTTGGAAGAACAGCCATTGCAGCACCTCGTAGCGCTTGGCCGGGTCCTTCGGCATGAAGTGGCCGGTCTTCTCGGCGAGGTAGATCAGGATGGCGCCGGATTCGAATACCGTGATCGGCTTGCCGCCGGGACCGTCAGAGTCGACGATCGCCGGAATCTTGGAGTTCGGATTGATCTTGATGAAATCGGGAGCGTACTGCTCGCCCTTCCACACGTCGACGAAGTGCTCCTTGTAGGGCAGCTTTGTCTCTTCGAGCATGATATAGATTTTCTGCACGTTCGGGCTGGTCAGTGCATAGAAGTCGATCATGGCAACGTCCTCGTTGGTGCGGGGAGGGCGAAATTATCGAGCCGCTCGGAACGGGGCAAGGCGGTGGGAGACGGGGCGGATGAGACGGATCGTAGGGGCGTCATTCGTGGCGCGCGCGTCGTTTGCTGCTTGGCTCATTCTGTGCGCCAGCGTGTTCGCCGCTGGTCGAGCTGACGCGCAGCCGGCCGACCGTTTCTACGCCGGCAAAACGCTGCGCTTCATCGTCACCTATCAGCCCGGCGGCACGTACGATCTGTACAGCCGGCTGTTCGCCCTGCATGCCTCGAAGCACATTCCGGGTCATCCACCGGTCGTGGTCGAATACATGCCCGGCGCCGGCGGCATGACCGGCACGATTTATTTGTCCGAGCAGGCGGCACGTGACGGCACCGTGATCGGAATGGCGCCGCGCGACCTCGCGGTCAACCAGATGCTGCATCCGGACGCGGCGCGCTACGATGCGCGGCGCTTTTCCTGGATCGGCCGCATCGCCAGCTACACCGGCGTGATCTTCGTGATGAGCCGCACCGGCGTGAAGACCGCCGACGACCTGCGCCGCATCAAGGTCATCGCCGGCTCGTGGGGCAACACCACCGACTCGTACATGACGCCGGTGCTGCTCAACGCCTTCGCCGGTACCGCCTTCAAGGTCGTCACCGGCTATCGCGGCGGCCCCGAGGTGGATCTTGCCATCGAGCGTGGCGAAGCCGATGCCCGCGTCGCCTCATGGACGACGCTCAAGACCACGCGCGGCGAATGGCTGCGCGACGGCAAGGTGGTGGTACCGCTGCAGACCGGGCTCGAGCGCCACCCCGACCTGCCGCGGCTGCCGTTGATCGGCGATCTTGCCACCAGTGACGAGGACCGGCGCATTCTCGAATTCATGAACTCCGACTCCGGCATCGGCTGGAACGTGGTGGCGCCGCCCGGCGTGCCGGTGGAGCGCGTCGCGGTGCTGCGCGAAGCCTTCAGCGCCACCATGCGCGATCCGGACTTCCTGGCCGACGCTGCGAAGCGGCAGCTCGAAATCGTGCCCGGAAGCGGCGAAGAGGTGCAGAAAGTCATCGCCCGCACGCTCGCCACGCCGCCCGACGCGATCGCGCGCCTGCAGGCGGTCATCGGCGGCAAGTAGCCGTGCGCCGTATAGCCAAGAAATTTCCCCGTTCCAAAAGAGTCCGTTCATGACCCAGCAAAAAGCAAAATCCCCCGAACAGCTGCGCAGCTATCGCTGGCTCGGCAAGAACGACCTGCGCTCGTTCGGCCATCGCTCGCGGCTGCGCCAGTTCGGCTACGACCGCGACGACTGGGTCGGCAAGCCGGTGATCGGCATCATCAATACCTGGAGCGAAATCAACGCCTGCCACGGCCACCTGCGCGACCGCGCCGCCGACGTCAAACGCGGCGTCTATCAGGCCGGCGGCTTTCCAATCGAGTTGCCGGCGATGTCGCTCGCCGAGCCGTTCGTCAAACCGTCGACCATGCTGTATCGCAACTTCCTCGCCATGGAATGCGAGGAGCTTTTACGCAGCCATCCGATCGACGGCGCGGTGCTGATGGGCGGCTGCGACAAGACCACGCCGGGCCTGCTCATGGGCGCCATCAGCATGGGCATTCCGGCGATCTACGTGCCGGCCGGCCCGATGCTGCGCGGCAATTGGCGCGGCAATACGCTCGGCTCCGGCTCCGATGCCTGGAAATACTGGGACGAAAAACGCGCCGGCCGCATCGGTGACGACGAATGGAACGAGATCGAGGGCGGCATTTCGCGCTCGTTCGGCACCTGCATGGTGATGGGCACCGCCGCCACCATGATGGCGATCACCGAAGCGCTCGGCTTGGCGCTGCCCGGCGCTTCATCGATCCCGGCGCCGGACGCAAACCATCCGCGCATGTGCGCCGCCGCCGGCCGCCGCGCCGTCGAGATGGTGTGGGAGGATTTGACGCCGGACAAGATTCTCACCCCGGCGGCATTCGACAATGCCATCCGTGTGCACATGGCGCTGGGCGGCTCGACCAACGCTATCATCCATGTCATCGCGCTGGCGCGGCGCGCCGGCCTCGCGCTCGACATGGCCCGGTTCGACGCGATCTCGCGCGAAGTGCCGGTGATCGCCAACATCACGCCGTCGGGCAAATATCTGATGGAGGATTTTTTCTACGCCGGCGGCCTGCGCGGCTTGATGGCGCAGCTGCGCGATATGCTGGATCTGTCCTGCCTTACTGTCACCGGCGGCAGCCTCGGCGATAACCTCGACGGCGCCAAGGTGCATCTGCCGGATGTGATCCATGCGCTGGAGCAACCGCTTTATCCGGAAGGCGCGACCGCGGTGCTGACCGGCAACCTGGCGCCGCGCGGCTGCGTCATGAAGCCGGCGGCGGCGGACAAGCGCTTGCTGCACCATCGCGGCAAGGCGCTCGCGTTCGAGAATTACGACCACATGGCGCGCGAGGTCGAGCGTGACGATCTCGAGGTCACGCCCGATCACGTGCTGGTGCTCAAGAACGGCGGCCCGAAAGGCGGTCCGGGTATGCCGGAATGGGGACAGCTGCCGATCCCGAAGAAGCTGCTCAAGGCTGGCGTGCGCGACATGTTGCGCATCTCCGACGCGCGCATGAGCGGAACGAGTTACGGCGCCTGCATCCTGCATGTGGCGCCGGAAAGCTTTGTCGGCGGGCCGCTCGCCTTCGTGCGGACCGGCGACGAGATTGAAATCGATGTGAACAAGCGCCGCATTCATC
>DASRET010000094.1:0-30095 GCA_035651875.1 Xanthobacteraceae bacterium | reverse complement strand
CGCGCTGACGCCGCCGCGCAGATCGTTGCTGCCGAATTCCGTGATCACCACCGCGGCGTCCGCCGGCACGGAGCTCACCCGCGAAAGACCCATCGCGGTGGTGTCGCCGGCGACGCTGATATTCTGCACCGTCGCGTTAACGCCCTTGGCCTGCAGCATCGCCTCCAGCACCGCCGGATAAGCCTGGCTCGACGATACCCCGCTCCCCGCCGGCCCGCTGTCGCCGAAGGTGACGATCTTGACGCTCTGAGCGGCCGCGCTTTCGGCAAAAGCCAGGGCGGCCAGCAGCGTCAGCATGGCAAGCAGCATCCGACCAGGCACGGTCGGCGAACGCGGTTTCATCGGTTTTCTCCCTGTTCAAGAGTAAAAGCTCCGACTCTTGCGAAGGCCGGCTGCGCTTTGGCGACCACCGCGCCGAGGCTAGCGCGGAGCCGCCCTCGCGGACAGGGAAAGGTCAGCCAATCCCCCGGTAAGGGAACCTGCCCGCCGCCGGCATGAAGGGGCGGCGCCGGGCTGGCCTTCCTGGACTTCGCGCACCCCCGCCGCTAAATAGCCTCTCAGAAATCATCAAGCCGGGCGGGGATTTAGCCTCGCCGCGGCGCGCGCAGGACGATATGAGCGGCGTCAACGAGATCCGGGCGAGCTTCCTCGATTACTTTGCCAAGGCAGGCCATGAGGTCGTGCCCTCGTCCCCGCTCGTGCCGCGCAACGACCCGACGCTGATGTTCACCAATGCCGGCATGGTGCAGTTCAAGAACGTCTTCACCGGCGTCGAGAAGCGGCCCTATGTGCGCGCGGTGACGGCGCAGAAATGCGTGCGCGCCGGCGGCAAGCACAACGACCTCGACAATGTCGGCTATACCGCGCGGCATCACACCTTCTTCGAGATGCTCGGCAATTTCTCCTTCGGCGATTACTTCAAGGATCACGCCATCGAGCTGGCCTGGAACCTGGTCACCCAGGAATTCGGCCTGTCGAAGGACCGGCTCTGGGTCACCGTCTATCCGTCCGACGAGGCGGCGCGGCGGCTGTGGAAGAAAATCGCCGGCCTGCCCGACGACCGCATCGTCGGCCATACCGACAACCTCTGGGCCATGGGGCCGACCGGGCCCTGCGGCTTCTGTTCGGAGATTTTCTACGACCAGGGCGACAAGGTCGCCGGCGGCCCGCCCGGCTCCCCAGACGAGGAAGGCGACCGCTTCCTGGAATTCTGGAATCTCGTCTTCATGCAGTTCGAGCAGGTCGACGAGACGACCCGCATCGACTTGCCGCGGCCGTCGATCGACACCGGCATGGGGCTCGAGCGCATCACCGCGATCCTCCAAGGCGTCACCAACAATTACGAGATCGACCTTTTCCGCACGCTGATCGGCAACATCGCCGAGCTCACGAAGGTTGCCGCTAGCGGCGAGCAGCAGGCCTCGCACCGCGTCATTGCCGATCACCTGCGCGCCTCCGCCTTCCTGATCGCCGACGGCGTGCTGCCGTCGAACGAAGGGCGCGGCTATGTGCTGCGCCGGATCATGCGCCGCGCCATGCGCCACGCCGAATTGCTCGGCGCCAAGGAGCCGCTGATGTGGAAGCTCGTCCCGTCGCTCACGCGCGAGATGGGGCAGGCCTATCCGGAACTGCGCCGCGCCGAGTCACTGATCGGCGAGACGCTCAAGCTCGAAGAGACGCGCTTCCGCCGCACGCTCGAGCGCGGCCTTGGCATTTTGGACGAGGCGACGGCGACGCTGAAACACGGCGACATGCTCGACGGCCTCACGGCGTTCACTCTGTATGACACTTACGGGTTTCCGCTCGATCTGACGCAGGATGCGCTGCGCCCGCGCGGCATCGGCGTCGATATCGCCGGCTTCACCGACGCCATGGAGCAGCAGCGTGAGAAGGCGCGGGCGTCGTGGGCGGGATCGGGCGAGGCCACCGACGAAGCAGTGTGGTTCGGCTTGCGCGAAAAGCTCGGCGGTACCGAGTTTCTCGGCTATGAGACCGAGCGCGCCGAAGGCGTCGTTGCCGCGCTGGTGCGCGACGGTGCGGAAGTCGCGGCGCTGAAGAAAGGCGAGAGCGGCGCCGTCGTCCTCAATCAGACGCCGTTTTACGGCGAGTCAGGCGGACAGGTCGGCGATACCGGGGTGATGAGCGGCGACGGCGCGCGCTTTCGCGTCACCGATACGCAGAAGCACGCCGGCGACGTGTTCGTCCATAGCGGCACCGTCGAGGAGGGCACGTTGAAGCCGGGCGCGGCGTTGGCGCTCGAAGTGGACCACGTCCGCCGCAGCGCCATACGGCAAAACCATTCGGCGACGCATCTCTTGCACGAGGCGCTGCGTCAGGTGCTCGGCGATCACGTGGCGCAGAAGGGTTCGCTGGTCGCGCCGGACCGGCTGCGCTTCGACTTCTCGCATCCGAAGCCGATGTCGAGCGAGGAGATCGAGCGTGTCGAGGACATTGCCAACACCGTTGTGCTGCAGAACGCGCCGGTGATCACGCGGCTCCTGAGCCGCGACGACGCGATCGCCTCCGGCGCCCGTGCGCTGTTCGGCGAGAAATACGGCGACGAGGTGCGCGTCGTGGCGATGGGCGAGGCCGGCGGCAACACCATGGGCTGGTCGGTCGAGCTGTGCGGCGGCACCCACGTGCAGCGCACCGGCGACATCGGGCTGATCTCGGTGGTGGGCGAGGCCGGCGTTGCGTCCGGCGTGCGGCGCATCGAGGCGCTGACGGCGAATGCCGCGCGGCATGAGCTGAACAGATTGAGAAAAGACGTGCGCGCGCTGGCGGCCGAGCTGAAAGTGCCGGCGGCCGACGTGACCGCGCGCGCGGCCGCCGTGATTGAAGACCGCAAGAAGCTCGAGCGCGAATTGTCCGAAGCGAAGAAAAAGCTCGCCATGGGCGGCGGCGCTGCGGGCGATGGTCTCGACGGCGTGCGCACGGTCGGCGACATCAAGCTGATGGCCCGCGCGGTGGCCGGGATCGAGCTGAAAGACCTGCGCAGCCTTGCCGACGAGGGCAAAAAGCAAGTCGGCTCCGGTATCGTCGCTATCGTCGGCGTGACCGGCGACGGCAAGGCCGGCATCGTGGTCGGCGTCACCAACGATCTGGTGGCGCGCTACAGCGCCGTCGATTTGGTGCGCAAGGGGGCCGAGGCGCTCGGCGGCAAGGGCGGTGGCGGCCGCCCAGACATGGCGCAGGCCGGCGGTCCAGACGGCTCCAAGGCCGACGCGGCGCTTGCCGCGATCGCCGCGGCGCTCGGCGGATAATCGCCACGATTTTGCTCATTGTCTCTCGGGCGCCGCACCGCATCCGGGAAACGGCTACGAAGATGGCGGAAGTCCATTTCACCAGCCATTTGCGCAATCTGGTGCCTGGCGGCCCATTCGCCGTGCCGGGCGCAACGGTCGGCGATGCGCTACGGGCGCTGTTTGCCGAGGAGCCGCAGGTGCGCGGCTATGTGGTCGATGAGCGCGGCGCGCTGCGCAAGCACGTCTGCATCTTTGCCGACGGCGAGCGGCTCGCCCATGACGCCGCGCTGTCACGCCACATTGGCGCCGATACCAAGCTTTATGTCATGCAGGCGCTGTCGGGCGGTTGATCCGGGGACGGAGAGGGGTTTTGGGCCATGAGCGACCGTCTGATGCTGTCGACACGCAAGGGCCTGTTCACGGTCGAACGCCGCGGTGGCAACTGGTCGGCGGACCTGATCGGTTTTCCCGGCGTGTCGGTCACCAATGCGCTGCGCGACGATAACGGCGTCATCTATGCGGCGCTTCGGCACGGCCATTTTGGGCCGAAGCTGCACCGCTCCGACGACGACGGCCGCACATGGCGCGAGATCGACGTGCCGGCATTCCCGGCCGACGCCGCGGGGGCGCCCTCGTTGTTTCAGATCTGGACCATGGAAACCGGCGGCCGCCATCATCCCGACCGGCTGTGGATCGGCGCCATTCCGGCCGGGTTGTTCCGCTCCGATGATCGCGGCGAAAGCTGGCAGCTGATGTCGGCGCTGTGGGAGGTGCCCGAGCGCACGCGCTGGTTCGGCGGCGGCTACGACGATGCCGGCATTCACAGCGTCTCGCCCGATCCGCGCGAGCCCGACCGCGTGTTCATCGCCATCTCTTGCGGCGGCGTGTGGGAGAGCCGCGACAGCGGCGCCAGCTGGTCGGTGCTCGGCAAGGGCCTGTTCGCGCCCTATGTGCCGCCCGAGCAGGCCGAAGACAGCGCCATTCAGGATCCGCACCGCGTGGTGCGCTGCCCGGCCGATCCGGATGCGATGTGGATGCAGCATCACGCCGGCATGTATCGCTCGAGCGACGCCGGCGCCCACTGGACGCAGCTCAAGCCGCCTTGCGACGATTTCGGCTTTGCGGTCGCGGTGCATCCGCTTAACGCACAGACGGCGTGGTTCGTGCCGGCGCTCAAGGACGAAGTGCGCATGCCGCGCGACGGCGCGTTATGTGTGTCGCGCACCCGGGACGGCGGCCAGACCTGGCAGGTCCTGCGCGAAGGCCTGCCGCAGCGCGGCGCTTACGATCTGATCTATCGCCACTGTCTCGACGTCGACCAAAGCGGCGAGCGCCTCGCCATGGGCTCGACCACCGGCGCGCTGTGGATTTCCGACACTGGCGGCGACAGCTGGCAGTTGCTCAACGCGCATCTGCCGCCAATTCACGCCGTGCGGTTTGTTTGAGCGTGGTGACGCTGCCGCGTCGAGCCCTATTTGTCCGGCAAGGGAGCGCCGGCCTCGCGCAAGAGCGAAATCAACTTTTGATCCTGGGCGACAGCCAAGCTCAGCGTCTTCAGGCCTTGGGCAACTTTTGTGTCGCCCATCAGCCCGCGCATGGCGACCTGACCCAGGAGCTGAAAGCTGGTCTGTATGGCTCCGAGACCTTCATACTTGATGGCCGAGACCAAAGGCTGCCGGCAATCGACGCTCATCAGGCGCACATACAGATCGATGGCCTTCTTATCGATTGCTGCGCGCTCGTCAGGCGTGATCGAGGCCAAGTTGCCGACCCCGGGATGGAGCGACAAGACCCCAAATAGCCACCGCGCAAAAACGACCTGGTCGTCGGATGTTGTCGAGGCGACCAGGCATTTGCTCAGATCGTCGGTATACGGTCCGGCCTTGGCCAGCGATATGGAACAGAAGCAAGCTACCAGTGCAGCTGCGAGGTGGCGCATCGTCGACCTTCAGATCATCGATGGAGGCGACTTAGAAGTGTGTGCCGATACTAACTTTAAGTCGCACCGCTTTCCAGCGCGTTCGGTCCACAAACGCACAGCCAGATTAATGGCGCGGTTCCCTATAGCTCAACGATCATGCCGTCTTCGGCGGTCTCGTAGGAAAGCTCGGCGCGGCGCGCCAGCATGTCGTTGCTCATGTGGGTGAGGATGAGCCGCTTCGGCCGGATCTGGCCGAGCCGGCGTTCCAGCGCCGAGAGCATCATGTGGGATTTGACCGGCTTGTCGCGCATGTAGGCTTCACAGACGAACAGGTCGGCTTCGCGGCCGAGCGCGATCAGCGCGTCGGTCCACTCGGTGTCGCCCGAATAGGCGATGACCTTGCCTTCCGCTTCCAGGCGAAAGCCGAGGCAGGGTCCGGCCCGATCGTCGTGCAGGACGTGAAACGGCGTCACCTGCACCGCGCCTACCGCGCTGCGTTTGCCGATTTCGAGCTCCTGCAGCGTCAGCGGAAAACGCAACGGCGCCGTCGTGGTGCCGGGGTAGGCGTTCTCCATCAGCTCCGGAAAGCGCGCTTTCAGCCCGGTCGGTCCCGCGATGGTGAGCGACCGCTGGCGCTTGAGCACGTGACTGGCCTCGAGCACGAACGACGGCACGCCACCGACGTGGTCGGCATGGAAGTGCGTGATCAGGATGGCGTCGATGGCGTTGCGATCGACGCCGTGCTTGTTCAGGGCCACGAGCGACGTCGCGCCGCAATCGATCAGCGCGTTGATGCCGCGCCCGACCAGATGGAAACAGGTATTGAATCGGCCGCCGGAACCGAACGCGTCACCGCAGCCGATGAACCGTAACTGCATAAAGTATCCTTATAGATCATAATAGATCATACAGGTGGCGCAGAATGTTCCATCGGCCTTTCCCCGCAACGCTTCCTGACCCTCAGTCCCGTCGTCGCGGCAAAAGGTTCAATACCGCGGTTCCAGTGAAGCGAAACGCGCAACGAGGGGGCCGGCCCCGAGCATAAACCCGGCCGGGCCCGCCCTTATTCAGCAATGGTCAAGACTCTGCAGTATAATCGGTTTTGGCTTTGCTCCGTTCATTTTGCGGGGGTAGCCTGGTCCTTGTCGGGGCCGCATCGATCCGGGCACGGCCGTCCCGCCATGATCGCACCACAAACTGGCGCGCATCTTTCGGCCGAAGGGGCAGAGGGGGACGCTTCGGTGCAGCTTCGCTCACATCGTTCGGGCGCGTTGGCGGCGCTCAGCTTGGCCCTTGCGCTGGCCGGCTGCGCCCAGGCCGACGTGTTCGACACCAACGAACGCTGGTTCTCGCGGTCATTCGACTTCGTCGGCCGTAAGTCCGGCTACACGTATTCCGAGCTGCAGGAGACCAGCGCCAGGCGCGGTCCGGTCGGCGCCAACGAACTGGTGGATCCGAGCGGCGCCTGTCCGGCGATGCCGGCACCGGTTGCCGCGGCCGCGCCGGCCCCGGCCGAAAGTCAGGGCGTAGCGCCTGGGGCCGCCGCTCCGGCCGAGCCGCCGTCGTTCCTTGGCGGCGCCGTCGCTCTCGGCATGAGCGAATGCGAGGTCGTGGTTCGCGCGGGCGCGCCCGCCAATGTGCAAATCGGCACCAATCCGAACGGCTTGCGCGGCGTGGTCCTGACCTACAATAGCGGGCCGCGGCCGGGCATCTACCGCTTCGAAGCCGGCCGGCTCACCGACATGGACCGCGTCGAAGTCGCCGAGCCGAAGCCCGCGAAGAAAAAGCCCAAGGTGGCGGCAAAGAAAAAGCCGCAACCCCAACGCATGTCCACCGAATAGCGCGCCCGGCCTGCTGCCGCACGCGTGCGGCCCGCCCGGGCGACGCTGCTGCCGCGCAGAATAGAGAAGCCGCGATCCGGGCCCAGCGCCCGATCGCGGCTTCGCTTTTAGAAAGGCTCGACGTTCCGCCCAGGATCAGGCGGCGAGGTCGAAGCGGTCGAGGTTCATCACCTTGGTCCAGGCCGCCACGAAGTCGTCCACAAACTTCTTCTGCGAATCCGAGCAGGCGTAGACCTCGGCGAGCGCCCGCAGCTGCGAGTGCGAGCCGAAGATCAGATCGACGGTGGTGCCGGTCCACTTCGGCGCCTTGGTCTTGCGGTCGCGGCCCTCGTAGAGGTGCTCGCCCGCCTGCTGCCACTCCGTCCCCATGTCGAGCAGGTTGACGAAGAAGTCGTTGGTCAGCTTGCCGGGCTGCTTGGTGAAGACGCCATGCTTCAGTCCGGCATTGTCGGTGCTGATCACGCGCAGGCCGCCGAGCAGAACCGTCAGCTCCGGCGCGGTCAGCGTCAGCAACGACGCCTTGTCGACCATCGCCTCCTCGGGCGTCATGAGGTGCTGGCTGCGGTAATAATTGCGGAACGCGTCAGCGAGCGGCTCGAGCGGCGCGAACGACTCGACGTCGGTCTGCTCCTGCGATGCATCTGCGCGTCCCGGCGTGAAGGGGACCTTCACGTCATGGCCGGCGTCCTTGGCGGCCTTCTCGACCGCGGCGTTACCGCCGAGAATGATCAGGTCGGCAAGCGACACCTTCTTGCCGCCTGAAGCCGATCCATTGAACTCCTTCTGGATCGCTTCGAGTTTCTGCAGCACGGTCGCCAGCTGCTTCGGCTGGTTGACCTGCCAATCCTTTTGCGGCGCGAGCCGAATGCGCGCACCGTTCGCGCCGCCGCGCTTGTCCGAGCCGCGGAACGTCGACGCCGACGCCCATGCGGTCGAGACGAGCTGCGACACCGACAGGCCTGACGCAAGAATCTTGGCCTTGAGGGCATCGATATCTTTGCCATCGACCAGCGGATGATTCACCGCCGGGATCGGATCCTGCCAGATCAGGATCTCCTTCGGCACCAGCGGGCCGAGGTAGCGATGGATCGGCCCCATGTCGCGGTGCGTCAGCTTGTACCAGGCGCGGGCGAACGCATCGGCGAACTGCTCCGGGTGCTCGTAGAAGCGCCGCGAAATCTTCTCGTAGGCCGGATCCATGCGCAGTGACAGGTCGGTCGTCAGCATGGTCGGCACGCGCTTCTTCGACTTGTCGAACGGATCCGGGATGGTCGCCGCGGCGCCTTTCGCCTTCCATTGTTGGGCGCCAGCCGGGCTCTTCTCCAATTCCCATTCGTTGTTGAACAGGTTGTCGAAGAAGTGATTGCTCCACTTGGTCGGCGTCTGCGACCAGACGACTTCCGGACCGCCGGTGATGGCGTCGGCGCCGACGCCGGTGCCGAACTTGCTCTTCCAGCCGAGGCCCTGCTCTTCGAGGGCCGCGCCTTCCGGCGCCGGACCGAGCAGCGACGGATCGCCGGCGCCATGGGTCTTGCCGAAGGTGTGGCCGCCGGCGATGAGCGCGACGGTCTCTTCGTCGTTCATCGCCATGCGGAAGAACGTCTCGCGGATGTCTCTGGCCGCCGCCACCGGATCCGGTTTGCCGTTCGGGCCTTCCGGGTTGACGTAGATCAGGCCCATCTGCACGGCGGCGAGCGGATTCTGCAGCTGGCGTTCGCCGCTATAGCGCTGGTCGCCGAGCCACGTGCCTTCGGGACCCCAGTAAAGCTCCTCGGGCTCCCAGGCATCGGTGCGGCCGCCGCCGAAACCGAACGTCTTGAAGCCCATCGATTCCAGCGCGACGTTGCCGGCGAGAATGATCAGGTCGGCCCAGGAGATTTTGCGGCCGTATTTCTGCTTGATCGGCCAGAGCAGCCGGCGCGCCTTGTCGAGGCTCGCATTGTCCGGCCAGCTGTTGAGCGGCGCGAAGCGCTGCTGTCCCGCGCCGGCGCCGCCGCGGCCATCGGCGATGCGGTAGGTGCCCGCGCTGTGCCACGCCATGCGGATCATGAATCCGCCGTAATGGCCGAAGTCGGCCGGCCACCAGTCCTGCGAGTCCGTCATCAAGGCTTCGAGGTCCTTGATCACCGCCTTGAGGTCGAGGCTCTTGAACTCTTTGGCGTAGTCGAACGCCTTGCCCATCGGGTCGGACAAGTCGGAGTTCTTGTGCAGGACGCTGAGGTCCAACTGATTGGGCCACCAGTCGCGGTTCCTGAAGGCATTGCCGAACGGGCACTTGCCCGCGCTGTCTGATTTTGCGTCCATGTTACTCTCCGCGCCTGTGTCGGTTGTTCCCGCTCCGTATATCAAGGATGCGCGGTTGTTGGAAAGTGCTGCGGCCAAATGGCCGTATGCGAAGAGATGATGACTGCCACGCGACAAGTACAGGCTTGGCAAGTACAGGCATTGGCGGGCCATAGACCAGAGAGCCCCGGCGTGCGCCGGGGCTCCTGTCGAGAGGCCGTTCGATTCCGCTCAGTAGCAGACGTTGACCCAGCGCAGCCGCGGGCCCCACGGCGTGCGAACCCACTGCCTGACGACGCAGCTGGAATAGAGCGGTCCCCGGTACGGACCGAAGCCGTACCAGCCGTGCCAGTGGCCCCAATGCGCGGCCGAGGCCGCACTGGGGGCGAGCGCAGCCGCGCCGATGGTGGCGGCAGCAGCGAGCGTGAGGGTCAATTTCCGCAGCATTGGGCGTTTCTCCTTTTTCGGTTCGCCAAGGGTTTTCCAGGTGCGAACATCGTGTGTTATGTCGGCCCAGTCGGCCGTCAGGTTCATGCATAAGACATCGGCGCTGAACCGCCGCTGACGAGCCGATTTAATCGTGGTTTATCGAGCTGAACGCGCCAACCCGCCGCCGTTCAGCGCGCGTTCATTGAGCGCGAGCGAAGCCGTTGCCGGCTTGTCCGCTGCGTGGACGGACGCTATAAGCCGGCGCAATTTTCGCGAAGTCTTCGCACATCCCGACAAGGACGATCTGATGGCGCTCGAACGCACGTTTTCCATTATCAAACCCGATGCCACGGCGCGTAATCTCACCGGCGCCATCAATGCCATGATCGAGCAAGCCGGCTTGCGCATCGTGGCGCAAAGGCGCGTGCGCATGACGCGCGAGCAGGCCGAGACCTTCTATGCCGTCCATCGGCAGCGGCCGTTTTTCGGTGAGCTGGTCGAGACCATGACATCGGGCCCGGTCGTGGTGCAGGTGCTCGAGGGCGACAATGCGATTGCCGCGTACCGCGATCTGATGGGCGCGACCGATCCGGCGAAGGCGGCGCCCGGGACGATTCGCAAAGTGCATGCCCAATCGATCGGCGAGAATTCGGTGCATGGCTCCGACGCCGCCGACACCGCGGTGAAAGAGATCGCCCAGTTTTTCACAGGCAATGACATCGTCGGCTGAGAGCTGCGCGGCGTTCCGGATTTTTTCGTCGTTACAAATTGTTAACCGCGGTGGCGAACGCCGGCGCTTCTTGAGTAATCCATTTGATGTTCCGCCGCCGATGCACAGGCGCCATGTAGCCATGCTTGCGCCGTATTCGTCGGGCTTGCTGATGACACAATGGGATTTGGGCTCGCGGCGGTGCTGTCTTTGACATGATCGTTTCGGACTTCCCCCAAAATCTGCGTTGTGGCGCGGTTTGCAACGGCCACTGAGGAGGCCGGTGCGCGCTTCGTCTTCGTTGGCATGGACTGACTAGGAGACAGACGATGCAAAAGGGCACCGTCAAATGGTTTAATCCCACCAAGGGCTACGGCTTCATCAAGCCGGCGAACGGCGAGAAGGACGTGTTTGTCCATATCTCGGCAGTCGAGCGCGCCGGACTGCGGTCGCTCAACGAGGGCCAGACGGTCGAGTACGAACTGGTCACCAACCGCGGCCGTACGTCGGCGGAAAATCTCAAAGTCGCGTAAGCCGGGGCCGCGCCGATCCGGTTGCGTAGCCCCCGGATTTCCTGTCTGGGGGTTTTTTGTTTGATTGGCTGCTGAATTCAAACGGCGGCGAGGGGCGATTTTCGTCATGCCCGGTTTTATGCCGGGCATCCGCATCTTAGATTCTCAGCACGCCAAAACTTCGCCTCAGCGCGATGCCGCCGGCTCGGCGGCCGCGGTGACGCGGCCTTCGGCGACGAGGCGCAACGCCTGCGGATAGAGCCGGTGCTCGACCGCGAGCACCCGCTGCGCCAGGCTGTCCTCGGTATCGCCTTCGAGTACCGGCACCGCCTCCTGGGCGATGATCGGTCCGGCGTCCATTTCCGGCACCACGAAATGCACGGTCGCGCCGTGCTGTTTGACGCCGGCCGCGAGCGCGCGGCGGTGCGTGTGCAGCCCTTTGAACTGCGGCAGCAGCGCCGGATGAATGTTGAGCAGGCGGCCGCTCCAGCGTTTGACAAAGCCCGGCGTCAACAGCCGCATGAAGCCGGCGAGGCAGATCAGATCGATGCGGTGCCGGCGCAGTTCGGCATCGAGCGCGCCTTCGAACGCCGCGCGGTCGTCGCCGAACGGCCGATGATCGATCACAGCAGTGGCGATGCCGTCGGCGCGTGCCCGCTCCAGCCCGGCTGCATCCGGGCGGTTGGAGATGACGACGGCAATCATCGCCGGATAATCGTCGGCCTTGGCAGCCTCGATCAGCGCCGTCATGTTCGAACCGCGGCCGGAAATCAGGATGGCGACGCGCTTCTTTTGCGGGTTTATCTGCTCCGCCATGATTGGTTCCAATCGGCGGTCATTCGGCAAGATCGAGCTTGCCGCGAAACACGACACGCGGCTCGGCGTCGGCTTTGACGACTTCGCCGAGCTGCACCACGCTCTCGCCGTTGGCGGCGAATTGCGCGATTGCCGCGTCCGCTTGCCCGGCCGCCAAGACGGCGATCATGCCGATTCCGCAATTGAAGGTGCGCAGCATTTCGGCTTCGGCGATGTGGCCGGTGCGGGCGAGCCACTTGAACACCGGCAGGACCGGCACGCGATCGAGATCGAGAGCGATGGCGAGCCCCTCGGGCAGCACGCGTGGAATATTGTCGACAAAGCCGCCGCCGGTAATGTGGGCCAGCGCCTTGACGGCCTTGGTGGCGCGCGCAGCTGCAAGGCACGAGCGCACATAAAGTCTGGTTGGCGTCAGCAGCGCCTCGCCCAGGCTTTGCGCGGGGGCAAACGGCGCCGGCGCACTCCAGGCGAGCCCCGCTTCCGCGACGATGCGGCGGACCAGCGAAAAGCCGTTCGAATGCACGCCCGATGCGGCAAGACCGATCACGACGTCGCCGGCGCCGAGATCGGCGCGCGGCAACAAATCCCCCCGCGACAGCGCGCCCACCGCGAAGCCGGCGAGATCGTAGTCTCCGCCCTGATACACGCCCGGCATCTCGGCGGTCTCGCCGCCGATCAGCGCACAGCCGACCTCGCGGCACGCCGCCGCGATGCCCGAAACGACGGCCGCGCCAACGGCCGGATCGAGCTTGCCGCAGGCGAAGTAGTCGAGAAAGAACAGCGGCTCGGCGCCCTGGACGATGAGATCGTTGACCGACATGGCGACGAGATCGATGCCGATCGTGTCGTGGCGCCCGGTCTCGATGGCGATCTTGACCTTGGTGCCGACGCCGTCGGTGGCGGCGACCAGGATGGGATCGGAGTAGCCGGCCGCCTTGAGATCGAACAGCCCGCCAAAGCCGCCGATCTCGGCCGCGGTTCCCGGGCGCGCCGTGGCGCGCACCAGGGGCTTGATCATGTCCACCAAGCGGTTGCCGGCATCGATGTCGACGCCGGCGGCCGCGTAGCGTGCCTGGGCCACGACAGTCACCAATCATCCGACAGCTGCGCGGGAAACCGCATTTTCAGGAAAAGCTGCCGGGCGCCTCCTACGGCGGAATCGCCGGGTGCGCAAGCGCGAGCCGGACGATATAGTCGGCCCAAGGGGGTCGCCGCGAGGCGTGGCGGGGTCGGGCATGCGTGGAGCTGGGGCCGTCGTTTGAGTATTCCAAATCTGATTACCTTGGCGCGCATCATCCTGGTGCCCATCGTCGTCTGGGCGATCATTTCGGGAGAGATGCTGTCCGCCTTCGCGTTGTTCGTGGTGGCCGGCGTAAGCGACGCAGTCGACGGCTTCCTCGCCAAGCGCTTCCACATGGCGAGCGAGCTCGGCGCCTATCTGGACCCGCTCGCCGACAAGGCCTTGATCGTGTCGATCTACGTGGCGCTCGGCATCGCCAAGGCGCTGCCGATTTCGCTCGTCATCCTGGTCGTCTCGCGCGACATCATGATCATCTCGGGTTTCATGCTGGCGCTGATGGTCGGCAAGCCCATGCCGGTGCGGCCGCATCCGGTGTCGAAATTGAACACGGCGGTGCAGATCCTGCTCGCCGTTCTGGTGCTGGCCGAGAAGGGCTTTGGCTTCGACGCCGCGGCGCTGCAGACCGCGGCCATCGTTCTGGTGGCGCTGTTCACGCTGGCATCGATCGCGGTTTATCTGGCCGAATGGCTGCGGCACATGAACTCGTTCGGAGCCGCCCATTGAGCCGGTGTAAGGCCATAATGTCGCGCTGATGTAACGGCCGGCCGCTTCATTGCGGCATGGATGCCCAATTGGATGCTCATGTCCTCTCGCCCGCGGCAGCTCGCGCTTGTGCTCCCCCACGCCGAAAGTTTTGCGCGCGAAGATTTTTTGCCGGGGCCGGGCAACCAGGCGGCGCTCAAGCTGATCGACAGCTGGCCCGACTGGCCTAACAATGCGGTGGCGCTGGTCGGACCGGAGGGCTCGGGCAAATCGCATCTTGCCGCCATCTGGGCCGCTGCTTCGGGCGCGCGCGTGATGTCCGGCCGCGCGCTCAGCGTCGCCGGACTGTTGCCGGCGCTCGCCACGGCCGCGCTGGTCGTCGAGGATGCGGCGGCGGCCGACGAGCGCGCACTGTTTCACCTCCTCAATCTGGCGCGCGAGGAGGAGGCGTTCTTGCTGTTCACCGCCCGCGCCGTGCCGACGCTCTGGCCGGTGGGCATTGCCGATCTCGGCTCGCGGCTCCGCGCGCTGCCGGTGGTGACGCTGCAGGCGCCCGACGATGCGATGCTGCGCGGGATCATCGTCAAGCTCGCAGCCGACCGGCAACTCGTCCTCGATGAAGCCGTGGTCCGCTACGTCGCGACCCGCATCGAGCGCTCGTTCGCGGCGGCGCGCGCCGCCGTGGTCGCGCTCGACAACGAGGCGCTGCGGCAGGGCCGGCCGCCGACGCGGGCGCTTGCGGCCGAGCTGTTTCGTGACAGCGGACAGGGCGAGCTTGGGCTGTGATGCGGCCAGACTAGGTCTTGACCAAAGCCAGGCGCGAGCCTTGACGGCGCCGGCTGCGCCCTCGTTTAGTGAACGGTCCGGGTCATAGAATCGTTACGAAGGAAAGCGATCATCGCCCCGGGGAGCGCGACAGAATATGGCCGACCGGGCCCAAGCCACTGTTTTGACACTCGATTCAGGCGCCGCGCGGCGGCTGGACGAGCCGCTCCGGACGGCCGAGCCGGTTCCGGTGTCTGAGCTTGCCGGCAGCCCGGACCGCTTTATCAACCGCGAACTGTCCTGGCTGAACTTCAACCGCCGCGTTCTCGAGGAATCCGCCAATCGCGGCCATCCGCTCCTGGAGCGGCTGAAATTTTTGGCGATTTCCGCCAACAACCTTGATGAATTCTTCATGGTGCGCGTCGCCGGCCTCGGCGCCCAGATGCGCGCCGGCATCACCAGCAAAAGCCCGGAAGGGCTTACCCCGGCCGAGCAGCTCGCCCGGATCGCCGAAGCCGTGTCGGTACTGGCCGCCGACCAGCAGGCCCAGTGGCTCGAACTGCGCGCCGCGCTCGCCGAAGCCGGCATCGTCCTGGTCGACGGCGCTGACGTCGGCAGGACCGAGAAGGCCTGGCTCGAGGACTACTTCCTCGCCCATGTGTTTCCGCTGTTGACGCCACTCGCCATCGATCCGGCGCATCCGTTCCCGTTCATTCCCAATCTCGGCTTCACCATCGCGCTCCAGCTCGCCCGCGCCAAGGACGGCAAGGCGATGAATGCGCTCATCCGCATGCCGAACCGGATCGAGCGCTTCGTGCGGCTGCCGCAGGCGAGCGACGGCGGTCAGGCGCGGCTGATTTCGATCGAGGGCATCACCAGCCTGTTCATCGGCAAATTGTTTCCGGGCTATTCGGTGAAAGGCCTCGGCGCCTTCCGGGTGATCCGCGATTCCGAAGTCGAAATCCTCGAAGAGGCAGAAGATCTGGTGCGGCTGTTCGAGACCGCGCTCAAGCGGCGGCGCCGCGGCATCGTCATCCGCCTCGAAATCGAGGCGCCGATGCCGGTCGAGCTGCAGCGCTTCGTGCAGCGGGCACTCGATGCCGGCGACGACACCGTGTTCAAGGTCGACGGCGTGCTGGCGCTCAACGAGATGACGCAGCTCGCCAATCTCGATCGGCCCGATCTCGAATTCGTGCCCTACAATCCGCGCTATCCGGAGCGCGTGCGCGACCACGGCGGCGATATTTTTGCCGCGATCCGGCAGAAGGATTTCATCGTCCATCACCCGTTCGAATCGTTCGACGTGGTGGTGAATTTCCTGCAACAGGCGGCGCGCGATCCGGACGTGGTCGCGATCAAGCAGACGCTGTACCGCACCTCGGCGGACTCGCCGATCATCCGGGCGCTGGCCGAAGCCGCCGAAGCCGGCAAGTCGGTCACCGCCGTGGTCGAGCTGAAAGCGCGCTTCGACGAGGAAGCCAACATCCGCTGGGCGCGCGACCTCGAGCGCGCCGGCGTGCAGGTGGTCTACGGCTTCATCGAGTTGAAGACCCACGCCAAGCTGTCGCTCGCGGTCCGCCGCGAGGGCGCCGCTTTGGTCTCCTACGTGCACGTCGGCACCGGCAACTATCATCCGGTGACCGCGCGCATCTACACCGACCTGTCGTTCTTTACGTCCGATCCGGCGATCGGGCGCGACGTGGCGCACGTGTTCAACTACATCACCGGATACGCCGATCCGGCCGGGCTCGAGCGCATGGCGGTGTCGCCGCTCAATCTGCGCAAGCGCATCACCGCCCATATCGACGAGGAGATCGCGCACGCCAAAGCCGGCCGGCCCGCCGCGATCTGGATGAAGATGAACGCGCTTGTCGATCCCGACATCATCGACGCGCTTTATCGCGCCTCCGCCGCCGGCGTGCCGATCGATCTCGTCGTGCGCGGCATCTGCTGCCTGCGGCCGGGCGTGCCCGGCCTGTCCGATAACATTCGGGTCAAATCGATCGTCGGCCGCTTCCTCGAGCACGGCCGCATTTATTGCTTCGGCTCCGGCCACGGCCTGCCGCATCCCAAGGCCACGGTCTACATTTCCTCTGCCGACATGATGCCGCGCAACCTCGACCGCCGCGTCGAGGTGATCTGCCCGATCGGCAATCCGACCGTGCACGAGCAGGTGCTCGACCAGATCATGGTCGCCTGCCTGAAGGACAACCAGCAGAGCTGGCAGCTTCTGGCCGACGGCTTGTCGTCGCGCATCAAATCCGCTCCGGGCGAGGAAGTCTTCAACTCCCATACCTATTTCATGACCAACCCGAGCTTGTCGGGCCGCGGAAAATCGCCCAAGGACTCGGTGCCGCGGCTGCGGCGCCCGGAGCGCAAGTGATCGGCATTCGCCGCGAATCGGCTAAATCTTCGATCCTCACCCGCGCAGGCAAGCGCAGCGGGGACGCATGAAACGCCCACGGCCGATGAACCGCGGCAAGCTCGACGCGCCCGCACGTCTCGATCACGGACCGCCGGTCGCGGTCGTGGACATCGGCTCGAACTCGGTGCGCCTCGTCGTCTATGAGGGGCTCACGCGCAGCCCGGCCGCCTTGTTCAACGAAAAGGCGCTGTGCGGCCTCGGCCGCGAGGTGCAGTCGACCGGGCTGTTGGCTGCCGACGCCGTCGATCATGCGCTCGCCACGCTCAAGCGCTACGCCGCGCTGTGCGACACGATGGGCGTGAAGAAAACCTACGCCATCGCCACTGCGGCCTGCCGTGAGGCCAAGAACGGCCGCGCCTTCGTCAAGCTGGCGCAGCGCACCATCGGCGCGGAGATCGACGTGCTGTCCGGCGGGCGCGAGGCCGAGCTGACCGCGCTCGGCGTCATTTCCGGCGTGCACCGTGCCGACGGCGTGGTCGGCGACCTCGGCGGCGGCTCGCTCGAGCTTGTCGATGTGCACGGCACGCGCGCCCGCCACGGCGTCACCCGGCCGCTCGGCGGTCTGGCGCTGGCCGACATTTCGGCGCGTTCGATCAAGAAGGCGGAAAAGTTCGTCAAGAAAACGCTCTCGGCACTGCCGGTGCTCAAGGCCTCCCATGGCCGCCGGTTTTATGCCGTCGGCGGCACTTGGCGCTCGCTGGCGCGGCTGCACATGTGGCAGACCGGCTACCCGCTGCATGTCATGCACGGCTATGCCATCGACGCCGACGAAGCGCTGGAATTCGCCAAGCTGGTGCACCGCGTCGACGTCGAGAGCCTGTCGAATATCGAGGTCGTCGCCAATGCGCGCCGGCCGCTGTTGCCCTACGCGGCTTTGGTGCTCGAATACATCCTGCGCATCGGCCGGCCGCGCCAAGTGGTGTTCTCGGCACTCGGCGTGCGCGAGGGCCTGCTCTATGCGCTGCTCCGGGAGCGCGACAAGGAAAAGGACCCGCTGATCGAGGCGGCGCGCAACTTGAACCGGCTGCGCTCGCGCTCGCCGCGCCACGGCGAGGAGTTGATCGAGTGGACCGATCGGTTCATGGCGTCGTCCGGTCTCGACGAGAATGCCGAGGAGCGCCGCCTGCGCCATGCCGCGTGCCTCCTTGCCGATATCGGCTGGCGCGCCCATCCCGATTATCGCGGCGAGCAATCGCTCAACATCATCGCCCACGGCGGCTTCTCCGGCATCGATCATGCCGGCCGCGCCTATCTGGCGCTGGCGGTGTTTTATCGCCACGTCGGCCTCGTGGTCGACGACGAGCTGTCGCCGCGCTTACGCGAGCTTGCGTCGACCCGCATGATCGACCGCGCCCGCGTGCTCGGCGCCGCTCTACGGCTCGCTTACGTCGTTTCCGCCGCGATGCCCGGCGTGCTGCCGCGCACGCCGCTTGCGGTGCAGCGCCATCGCCTGGCGTTGCGGCTGCCGGGCGCCTGTGCGGCGCTCGCCGGCGAGCGCATCTCCAACCGCTTGCGCGCGCTCGCCCGCATCATCGGCCGCGAGCCGGTCATGCTCTTGGGCTGATTTCGTTTCGGCACCGGCTGCGAGCGGTGCTAGACGCCGCGTCGATTTCCCCACAGCAGCACGTGAAGCTGCGGCAAGACGCGCGCGTCGAACCAGCGATCCTGCCGGACCTTGTCGACGAGCCAGTCCATCCGGCGCAACAGATCGTCATTGTCGGCGCGATCATCCGCCATCTCGGCATCCCGCAGCGGCGCCGGGTTGCCCACCTGCAGGTAGACCGGCAAGGCCGGATAGCGCGCTGCGATCGTCTGCGCATACGTGTAGTCGGCGTCGTCGAATACGACGATCTTCAATGCACAGGATGGCCCTGCCGCGGCCGCGTTCAGGCACGCATCCAAACTCGCCCAGTCCGTGGTCATATTCGATGACGGCGGCTTGGGGCTCAGCACCAGCCACTCCAGTTGCGCGAGCCAGTCCGGCGCCAGGCTGCCTTGGGTTTCAAGGGCGAAGCTGTAGCCCTTCGAGCGGCCCAGCGCGATCAAAGGGCCGAGCGGCTGCATGGCCGGATTGCCGCCGGACAGCGTCACCAGGATCGGCCGGCTCCCCGTCAAGGCGTCGACGCGTTCGGCGATTTCGGCTGTGCTCATCGGCAGCCATTCGTCACGATGGCTAGGCAGCACGGCGTATAGCGTGTCGCACCAGGCGCAGCGGTAATCGCAGCCGCCGGTGCGAACGAACACCGTCGGGCGGCCGATCAGCGGTCCTTCGCCCTGAATGGTGGGACCGAAGATTTCACTGACGCGGATGAGGTCTTTCAAGGCCGGTATTCCGCCCAGCTGTCCGGCGTCTCGCTGGCGCGCACGGCAATCACTTCCGGCCATCGCGCCTTGCACCAATCATAAAGCCAATGACTGATCACTTCGCGGGTCGTTCGATCGTGGCCGAGCACGTCATTGAGATGCCGGTGATCGAGCGTCGTCATGATGAAGTCCTGCAGCTGCGACAGCTCGTGAAAATCGCGAACGAAGCCGACGGCATCGAGCTGCGCGGCGCAGAGCGTAACTTCGACCTCGTAATTGTGGCCGTGCAACCGGCCGCACGGATGGTCGGGCGCAAGTCCGCCGATGATATGCGAGGCGGAGAAGGCGAAACGGCGCGATATGGTGTACATGACGTCTCCTCAGTGCCGGCGCCCGGACAGGCCGAAGCGGATCGGAGAGACGGCTTCGTTGGAACGCGCAAGCGGCGTCCCGCGATTGCTTCGCATGGCTTATCCTTGTTTTTGACCGGGTAGGCTGCGACCGGGCCGGCGCCTGCCGGCGGACGGATGTGAAAAATCCCGCCCCAATATGTCAAGTGGGCGCCATGCGATCGTTCCGTCCGAACGGTGCGCTGTTAGGACGTTTGAGTTCCGCGCGTCCGCTGCAGAGGAATAGAATGTTCTTTTTACTGTCAGCTATTGCGTCTTTGCGAAAATATCTTCTATTTCATGCGTGAAATGTCCTCGCTCGGCCAAATCACGAATCAGGATATTTTTTCGGGCGTTCCTGGGCGCGACGCCGATGACCGGATGTCGCCTGGCGATATCGCTGTGCGACTGGCCGGACGATTGAGTGCGCTCGACCTGTTCGGGCGCATTGCGGCCGTGCGCGACGAGATTGCCGGGCGCATCGTCTTCACGACCAGTTTCGGCCTCGAAGATCAGGCCCTCGCGCACGCGATATTGGCGCAGCATCTGGCGATCGAGATTGTGACGCTCGATACCGGGCGGCTGTTTCCGGAAACCCATCAAGTCTGGGCCGAGACCGAGCGCCGCTACGGCCGTCGCATTCATGCGATCGTGCCCGAACGCGCCGAGGTGGAGTCGTTCGTGGCGCGGCACGGCATCGATGGATTTCGCAACGCGGTCGAGGTGCGGCACGCCTGTTGCGGCGTGCGCAAGGTGGCGCCGCTTGGCCGTGCGCTCAACGGTGCGGCTGCCTGGATCACGGGTGTGCGCGCCGAACAATCTGCTGGACGCGCGGACATGCGCTTTGCCGCGCTCGATCCGGCCCGCCGGCTGATCAAGGTCAATCCGCTGGTCGACTGGACGCGCCGCCGCCTCGTCGATTTCGTCGACACGCACCGCATTCCCTACAACGAGCTCCACGATCGCGGCTTCCCGTCGATCGGCTGCGCGCCATGCACCCGCGCCGTTGCGCCCGGCGAGCCGGAGCGGGCCGGCCGCTGGTGGTGGGAGCAGGACGAAAAAAAAGAATGCGGCCTGCACAGCCGTTTGCTATCGCCCGCGAACGCCGCGGCGAGCACGCCTTCATCGCGGCCATAACGGATCAGCACTGTGCACGGCACCAGCGGACAAGTCGCCGAATACGAGCTCGCCGCCGCGCCGGCGCGGCAAGCCACGGGGCGGCTGACGCATCTGCAGCAGCTCGAAGCTGAGAGCATCGCCATCATTCGCGAAGCCGTCGCCGAGGCCGACAACCCGGTGCTGCTCTATTCGATCGGCAAGGATTCCTCGGTTCTCCTCCACCTGGCCTTGAAGGCGTTCTATCCAGGCAAGCCGCCGTTCCCGCTGCTGCACATCGATACGACCTGGAAATTTCGCGAGATGATCGCGTTTCGCGACGCCCGCGCCCGCGAGCTCGGCCTCGACCTGATCGTCCATACCAACCAGGACGGGCTCCAACGCGGCATCAATCCGATCAGCCATGGCTCGGCGCTGCACACCGACGTCATGAAGACGCAAGCGCTGCGGCAGGCTCTCGACAGCCACCACTTCGACGTCGCGCTCGGCGGCGCGCGCCGCGACGAAGAACGCTCGCGGGCCAAGGAACGCGTGTTCTCGCTGCGCAATGCGCAGCACCGCTGGGATCCGAAGCGTCAGCGGCCGGAGCCATGGCAGCTTTACAATGGCCGCAAACGGCCGGGCGAGAGCGTGCGCGTGTTTCCGCTCTCCAATTGGACCGAGCTCGATATCTGGCTCTGCATCCACCAGGAGCGGATACCCGTCGTGCCGCTCTACTTCGCCGCGTCGCGGCCGGTGGTCGAGCGGCACGGCGAATTGATCATGGTTGATGACGAGCGCCTGCCGCTGCTGCCGGGCGAGACGCCGCGGCTCAAGACGGTGCGCTTTCGCACGCTCGGCTGCTATCCGCTGACCGGCGCCGTCGAAAGCGCCGCGGCCAGCGTTGCCGAGATCATTCGCGAGACGGCGACAACGCGCTTTTCCGAGCGGCGCGGCCGCGTCATCGATCACGATGGCGCCGGCGCCATGGAACGCAAGAAACAGGACGGCTACTTCTGATGACCGCGCGGCCCGATCCCAACGCATTCGCGCTCGACCGTTTTCTTGCGCACCAGGAACGCAAGGACCTGCTGCGGTTCGTGGCCTGCGGATCGGTCGACCACGGCAAGTCGACCTTGATCGGCCGGCTTCTCTACGGCGCCGATGTGTTGTTCGAGGATCAGCGCGCCGCGCTGGCGGCGGAGTCGCGCAAGCATGGCACCCAGGCGAGCGAGTTTGATTATTCGCTGCTGCTCGACGGCCTTGCGGCCGAGCGCGAGCAGAACATCACCATCGATGTGGCGTATCGTTTCTTCGCCACCGAACGGCGCAAGTTCATCGTGGCGGATACGCCTGGCCACGAGCAGTACACACGTAACATGGCAACGGGCGCCTCGACGGCCGATCTGGCACTCGTCCTGGTTAGCGCCGAGGCCGGGCTGACGCGACAGACCAAGCGCCATGCCATGATCCTCGCCACCGTCGACGTTCGACACCTGGTGGTCGCGGTCAACAAGATGGATCTGGTCGGCTGGTCGCAAGACGCCTTCCGGACCATCGAGGCGGAATTTCGTGCATTTGCCGCGGCGATCGGCGTCAACGAGATCGCTTGCATTCCGCTCTCGGCGCGCCGCGGCGACAACGTCGTGGCCGCCTCGCCGAACATGGACTGGTACGGCGGCCCGACGCTTCTTGCCTATCTGGAGGATGTGCCGGTCGCGGCGCAATCGCGCCGGCAGACGTTTCGCATGCCGATCCAACTGGTGAACCGGCCGTCGCCGCAATTTCGCGGCTATAGCGGCCGCATTGCCGGCGGCGAAGTCTTTCCGGGCATGCCTGTCACCATTCTGCCGTCCGGACAGATCTCCAGTGTCGACCGCATCGTCACCTATGACGGCGATCTGGAGCGGGCGGCGGCCGGCCAGTCCGTCACCATCACGTTGGCGGACCAAATCGATGCATCGCGCGGTGACGTAATTGCGGCGCTTGCGGCGCCTCCCGCTGTCGTGGATCGGCTCACTGCGCGGGTCGTCTGGATGGGCAAGGACGCCCTGGCGCCGGGCCGCAGTTATTTGATCAAGGCTGCGACCGCGACCGCGAAAGCAAACGTTGAGCCGGCCATCGAGGTGTTCGACCTTGACACCGGCGACAGCGCGCCGGCCGATCGGCTTTTCATCAACGATATCGGCGATTGCGTGCTCACGCTGGATCGGCCGCTGGCGCTGGATCCGTATGCAGACAGCAAAGAGACCGGCAGCTTCATCCTCATCGATCCGGAATCCTTCGACACGGTCGGAATGGGATTGGTGCAGGGGACCGCCGGCGAACGGCAGCAGCACGGTCGGCTGCGCCGAGCGCTTCGATGGATTGTTGGCGCCGCGAGCGCCGGCGCACGCAAGCGTTCGTCGTCGCGGGAGTCGCGCCTTCGCTCCATTGTCAAAGCCATCAGCTGGCGCGGCACCGGCAGCGTCGACACTTTCATCGTGACGTTCATTGTGACCGGCAATTACACGTTCGCCGGCTCGGTGGCGCTGACCGAAATCGCCACCAAGGTGATGCTCTACTATTTCCACGAACGGGTTTGGTCGTTGATCCCCTGGGGCAGGTAACGCCTGCCGTTCCGCCCGCAAATCATCCGATAGAGCATCTAGATTGATGTCGGCTCGCTAACGCGCTCTACTCTGCGGTAGAGAGAGAGACAGCAGGCGGATTCCCACGGAGGACACATGGCCAAGTTCGTCATTCAGCCGCATGGGCGGCTTCAGGAGTGGATCGCGGACGACAAGGGTTATTTCCGCGACGAGGGGCTCGATTATGAATTCCTCTCCGGCCCGGCGTCGCAAAGTCGCAAGCGCGTGGATGCCGCCGGCGTGATTTCCGAGCTGCGCTCCGGCGCCTTCGAATCCTACAAGCAGGCCGGCGGCAACAAGGGCGTGAAGTCCGACATCTCGTGCGCCTGCCATTGGACCGTCAACCAGGCGCACGCCCAGCAGATCGGCACGATGTGGCGTAACTCGTACGTCGTGGCGCCGGGCGGCATCATGGTGCCGCCGGACTCACCCATCACCAAGCCTGAGCAGCTTGCCGATCAAGACATCGCCGTCGGCTATCACTCGGGCAGCCACTTTACTGCGATCCAGGCCCTGGAGCGCTTTCTGCCGCGCGACAAGATCAAACTGAAATTCGTCGGTTCGGTCTGGGCGCGGGTCGACGCCGCCCTCGATCGCGACGTTCCTGCCGTCAGCGCGTGGGGACTGACCTACCTGATGCTCGAGCAGCTCGGCTTCCGCAAGGTGGTCGACACCACGTTCATGATCGCCTTCATGTTTCCGGGCGGCGTCAATCCCGCCGACGTCGACAAATACATGAAGGGACTGCAGCGCGCTCAGATGGATCTCGACATCGCGCCGGAGGATTACAAACACTATTATCTCAACGAGATTCCGGACCGCTACAAATCCAGGCTCGATGTGCGGCGTTTTTCGCCCGGCGAGCGCATCGTTTTCATGCCATACACGGACGCGGTCTACGACAGGACCCGCTCGTGGCTCGACGAGCGTCAGCTGTTCGCCGATGAGCCGCGAGTGGCCGCCGCAGCCGGCTGAAAGTATCAAGCTGCCGCCCCACGCGGCGGCATAATCAAACAACGCTGTCTTCGTAAATGGGAGTGAGGGAATGCTGGCGCTTTACCACAATGACATGTCGCTGTGCGCCCAGAAAGTGCGCGTCTGTCTGGCCGAAAAGGGTCTCGATTGGGAGGACCGCCACATCGTGCTGCGTTCGGGCGAGCACCAGAAACCGTGGTACAAAAAACTGAACCGCCGCGCCGTGGTGCCGACGCTCATTCACGACGACAAGGTCATCCCCGAATCCAACGTCATTCTGGAATATCTCGACGAGGCTTTCCGCGAGCCGGCCTTGGCGCCGCGCGATCCGTACGGCCGCGCCAAGATGCGGCTATGGACCAAGCAGCTCGATGAGGACATTCACGACGCCAGCGCCGCCATCATCAGCTTCGGTATCGCGTTCCGCCACCAGTATCTGGAAAAGGGCGAGCTCGGCCGGCAGATGCTCAATCAGATTCCGAACATCTTCAAGCGCCAGCGCCGCGCCGACGTCATCGCCAAGGGACCGGATTCAGAGCACTTCATCATCGCCGTGCAGCGCATGGTGCAGCTGCTCGACGAGATGGAGGAGGCGCTGGTGGAGCACGACTGGCTCGCCGGGCCGATGTACTCGCTCGCCGACGTGGCGTTCACGCCGTATCTCGCCCGGCTCGAGCACCTCAACATTTTGCAGATGATCGGCCACCGCTCGCGCGTGGCGGACTGGTACGATCGCTGCAGGGCGCGGCCGAGCTTCGAGGCGGCGATCCGCAAGTGGGAAAACCCGAATTATCTGTCGCTGATGCAGCGCCGCGGCACCGAGCATTGGCCGCAGGTGCAGAAGATCATCGAAGGCTTGCCGGCCGCCGCCGCTGCCTGATGGCGGCATGGTGGGGACTGACACGCCATGGCGCGCGCGGCTGACAACGTGCTGATCGTCGGCGCCGGCATGTGCGGCATGTCGCTCGGCGTCGCGCTCACCCGTGCCGGCATCGCCTGCGAGATCGTCGAAATCCGCCCGCAGCTGACCGAGCCGGGCACCGGCATCTCGCTGCAAGGCCCGGCGCTGCGTGCGCTGCAAAGCGTCGGCGTGCTCGACGGCTGCATCTCGCGTGGTTTCGGCTACTCGCACTTCAAGGCTTGCGATGCGGTGGGCAATGTCACCGGCACCGTCGATCTGCCGCGCCTTCTTGGTGCCGATTATCCCGCCACCATCGGCGTGCTGCGCCAGTCCGTGCACGAAGTGCTCGGCAGCGAGTTGGCGAAGCTTGGCGTGCCGATCCGGCTCGCCACCACGGTCAAGAGCTTGCGGCAGGACGATCGCGGCGTGGCGGTGGAGTTCACCAAGGGTGAGCCGGCGCGCTACGACCTCGTGGTCGGCGCCGACGGCATGAACTCGCTCGTTCGCGAGCTTGCGTTCGGACCAAACCAGCGGCCGCATTACACCGGCCAGATGGTCTGGCGCGCCACCGTGAGCCGGCCGGCCGACGTTGCCTGCCGGCATTCCTATTTCGGGCCAACCAACAAATCCGGCTTCAATCCGATCTCGAACAAGCAGATGTACATCTACTGCGTCCAGAACGTGCCGGAGCGGCCGCACTGGAGCGACGCCGAGCTGCCGGGCATCTTGCGCGGGCTTCTTGCCGAGTTCGGCGGCGCGCTCGGGCGCGCCCGCGACGAGATCGTCAGCGCCGAGCAGATCACCTGCCGGCCGGTGTTTTCGTCGCTGCTGCCGCCTCCGTGGCATTCCGGCCGCCTCGTCGTCATCGGCGACGCCGCCCACTGCACGACGCCGCACCTGGCAAGCGGCGCCAGCATCGCCATCGAGGACGCCATCGTGCTGGCGCGGCTGTTGCAGTCGGACCGGCCGCTCGCCGCCGTCCTCGACGACTTCATGGGCCGGCGCTACGAGCGCTGCCGCATGATCGTGGAGAACTCCGAATTGCTCGGCGAGTGGGAGAAGAACCCGGCGGCGCCGAACCAGGACACGGTCGGCGTGATCGCAAAATCCTATCAGGCGCTGGCGAAGGCCGTTTAGACGTGTCAGCCTGCGCGATCAATTCAGGGACCGTCCGGAGCGGACATTGGCAGCAAATGTCAGGATAGCGATCGTCGGCGGCGGACTCGCCGGGCTTGCGACGGCGAATGCGTTGAAGACCTTCGGCATTGCGGCTGAGGTTTTCGAGCAGGCGCCCCAACTGGGCGAGATCGGCGCTGCGGTCAACACCAGCCCGCAAGCCGTCAAGGCGCTGCAGGCGATCGGCCTGGACGAGGCGATCGCCGCCATCGGGCACCGCTCACCGGGCATGTACACACGCAACATGCAGACCGGCGAGTTTCTCGAGTTCAACGACCGCTTCAAACTGGCCGAGCGCTACGGCGCGCCCTACTACTCGTTTCATCGTGCCGATTTGTTGGATGCGCTGGCGAGCGGGCTCGACCGCAGCGCCATCCATCTGGGACACCGGCTTGCCGCGGTGGAGGAGGGGAGCGAGCGGATCGGACTTGTTTTCGACAACGGCGCGCGCGTCGCGGCCGAATACGTAATCGGCGCCGACGGCGTACGTTCGGTGCTGCGTCACGCGCTCTATGGCGATGACAACCCGACCTATACGGGCCAGATGGTGTGGCGCGCGCTGCTCGACGCGGCCGACCTGTCGCCGGACATCCTGGAGCCGGCGGGCCACACCCAGTGGGTCGGGCCGGGCTGCCATTTCCTCGCCTATCACATCCGCCGCGGCAAACTCGTCAACATCGTCACCCAGCAGGACACCGACAAATGGGTCGCGGAGGGCTGGTCGACGCCCGGCGATCCGCAAGAGATGCGGGCGAGCTTCCCCAATCCCGAGCCGCGCCTGGAAAAGCTGCTCAGCCTCGTCACCAAGTGCTCGAAATGGGGCCTGTTCACGCGGCCGCTGACGCAGAACTGGGGCTGCGGCCGCATCCAGCTGGTCGGCGACGCCGCGCACGCCATGCTGCCCAATGCCGGGCAGGGCGCCTGCCAGGCGTTCGAGGATTCCTACGTGCTCGGGCGCTGGCTCGACGCCTGCGGTGATCCGGCCGAGGCGTTCGCAAACTTCCGCCGCGTCCGCATCCCGCGCGTGCACGGCGTGCAGCGGCTGTCGCTGTCGAATGCGCGTTTCAAGCACATGCGCGATGCCGCCGCGCAGAAACAATCGATCGCCACCGGCACCGGCAGCGTCCACGGCAACTCGCACTGGGTTTGGGCTTACGATCCGGTGATGGAGTGGGACAAGGAACCGGCCGTGCCGACCGCTTACGCGGCTTAAGGCGCGAGCGGCCGCAGGGACTTGCAGGACTGGATTGCGAGTTGCGCCATGCGCTTTCGGGTCGTTACGCTCAACCTCGAACAAGACCACAAGCGCTGGCCGGCGCGCCGCGGCCTGATTGGCGAAGAAATCGACCGGCTGCGGCCGGACATCATCGCCTTCAACGAGGTCAGCGTCCCGCTGCAATCCGCCCGAGCGCTCCGCGACGACGCCAAGCGGAGCGGCTTGGAATACAATCTGTTTCAGCAGACCCGCCTGAACAGCCTGTCAAAGGTCGAAGGCGAGGCGCTGCTCACGCGTTTTACAGTGATCGAGAGCGCCAATCTTGATTTTCAGACTCGCGACATGGTCGCGCTGGTGGCGCGTGTCCTCGTCGGCGGCATGCCGGTGGATGTCTACGTGACCCATCTTTACATGTCGCGCGGCGACGATTCGCTGCGCTTGTTTCAGGTCCAGCAATTGCTGGCGTGGATCGATACGCGCGACGACGTGGCTGCGCGGATCGTATGTGGCGACTTCAACGCCCAGCTCCATGCGCCGTCCGCCGCGCTCATGGCCGGCCGTTTCCGTCCAACGCAGACGGCGCCGACGGCGTTCACCCCGCTTGCCGACACCGATGGCTCGGTGTCGCATCCGTATTGGCCGCGGATGGATCGCTGCATCGACTACATCTGGGTTTCCGGCGCGATCGACGTCGCCGCCAGCGGCGTTTGCTTCAATCGCTCCAGCGCCGACGATCCGTCGTTATGGCCGTCCGATCATGCCGGCGTATGGGCCGACCTCGAATGCGGCGCCTCATAGGCGTGGCGGCCGCCGCGCCTTACTGCGAGCCGGCAAGGCCGGCATGCTCAACCACTTTGCCCCAGCGACCGATCTCGGACTTCACGTAGGCCTGCAGGGCCGGCACCGGCGGCGTGTCGATCGGAATGGTGCCGAGCTTGACCAGCTTTTGCTGGATGTCCGGCGCCGCCACGATGGCTTTCAGATCGCCATGCAGCTTGTCGGCGATAGCGGGCGGCACGGCGGCGGGCGCGACCACCATCAGCCAGGCGACCGCGTCGAAGCCGGGCACGCCGTTCTCCGCGATAGGCGGGACGTCCGGCAGGATGGCGACGCGCGTGGTCGACGACACGCCGAGCGCCCGCACCTTGCCGGCCGCGATCAGCGGCGCTGCCGGCGCCACGTCGGACATCAGGACCGGCACTCGGCCGGAGAGCACGTCGACGATCGCCTCGGCGGTCCCCTTGTACGGGATGTGGGTCATCTTGGTGCCGGTCATGGTCTGCAGCAATTCCATGTAGAGGTGCGGCGGACCGCCGACGCCGCTCGAGCCGAACGACAATTCCCCGGGCTTCTCCTTGGCCAGCGCGACGAGCTCGCCCGCGGTGTGCACCGGCAGCGACGGATTGACGATGAGCACGAACGGCACGCTTGCCACGAGCGCAATCGGCACGAAATCGGTGGCCGGATCGTAGGGCAGCTTCTTGTGCAGCGTCACCTGGATGGCGAGCTGCGTGCTGCTGCCGACGAACAGCGTGTAGCCGTCCGGCGTCGCCTTGGCGACGGCGCTGGCGGCAATGACGCCGCCGGCGCCGAGCCGGTTCTCCACGAAGAACGATTGCCCGTCGCGGTCCGTGAGTTTCTGGGCCAGGAGCCGCGCGACGAGATCGAGGCCGCCGCCCGCCGCATAGGGGACGACCACGCTGACCGGGCGCGTTGGATAATTTGCTGCCGACTGGGCGCGGGCCGCCGATACGGCCAGCGGCAAGAGTGGCAGCGCAGTGAGGACTTCACGTCGTGATGGTTTCATTGTGTTTTTGCTCAAGGATTGCCCTCGATCTTGACGCCGGCATCCTGCACGATCTGCTTCCAGCGCGGAATTTCTTTCTGCAGCAAAGCCGCGAACTCGTCGGGTGTGCCGCCGAGCGGGTCGATGCCGATGGCCGAGATTTGCTCGGCGAAGTCCTTGTCCTTCAGTGCGCGGCCGATTTCCAGATTGAGCTTTCGCACGATGTCCTTGGGCGTGCCCTTCGGCGCCACCGCGCCGATCCACGCCGTGATGTTGAAGCCCGGCAGTCCGGATTCGTCGAGTGTCGGGATATCGGGCGCGATGCGGGCGCGGTGCAGCCCGGTCTGGCCGATCGCCTGCAGCCGATTGTCGTGGATTTGCGGGATGACGGGCACGATGTCGCTGAACACCAATTGCACTTCGCCCGCCATCGCCGCCTGGATGCTCGGCACGCCACCGCGGTAGGGCACATGGGTGATCGAGATGCCGGCCTGCTTGTTGAGCGTTGCCAGCGACAGATGGGCAGTCGAGCCGTTGCCCGACGTGCCGGCATTGAGTTGGCCGGGCTTGCTCTTGGCCAGCGCGATCAGCTCCTTGAGCGATTTGACCGGCAGGTTCGGATTGGCCGCCAGAACCAGCGGGTTCTCGCCCGCCAGAATGATCGGCTCGAAGTCGCGCAGCGGCTCGTAGCCGAGCGATGGATAGAGCGTGAGGTTCGTGGTCAGCGGTGAATTGGTCGACAGCAGGAACGTGTAGCCGTCCGGCGCCGACTTGGCGACCACCTCGGCGCCGACGCTGCCGCCGGCGCCGGGACGGTTGATGATCACCACCGGCTGACCCCACGCCTTGCCCAGGCGGTCGCCGAGCTTGCGCGCCAGAATGTCGACGGTGCCG
>DASRET010000093.1:0-36172 GCA_035651875.1 Xanthobacteraceae bacterium | reverse complement strand
CAGCTTCCGGCGCTGTTGCGCGATGGACTGACCGTCGTGGTGTCGCCGCTGATTGCGCTGATGCGCAACCAAGTCGCACAATTGTGCGGCTGCGGGGTCGCGGCCGCGGCGCTGAATTCCGCCAACGACCCGCGCGAAAATCGCTCGGTTCTGGAACGCATCGGGCGTGGTGACTTGCGGCTCGTCTATGTGGCGCCCGAGCGGCTCGCCAAGCCCGACACGCTCGACCTGTTCAAGCGCGCCAAGATCGCCCTGCTGGCGGTCGACGAAGCGCATTGCATCTCGCAATGGGGCCACGATTTCCGTCCCGAATATGCCGAACTGGGCAAAGTGCGGACTGCGCTCGGCGAGGTGCAGACGGTGGCGTTCACCGCCACGGCTGACGCCGCCACGCGCGCCGACATTCTCGGCAAGCTGTTCAGCCGGCCTCCCGCAGTGTTCGTGCACGGCTTCGACCGGCCCAATCTGCGGCTGGCGATGCAGCCGAAGATCGGCAGCCGCAATCAGATCAGCGATTTCGTCGCCGCGCATCGCGGCCAAAGCGGCATCGTGTACTGCGCCTCACGGCGCAAGACCGAGAAGATTGCCGACTATCTGGCCGACGACGGCATCAAGGCGCTGCCCTATCACGCCGGCATGGAGCCTGCGGCGCGCTCGCAGCACCAGGATACGTTCCTGCAAGAGGACGGCGTGGTGGTCGTCGCCACGATCGCGTTCGGCATGGGCATCGACAAGCCCGACGTGCGCTTCGTGCTCCACGCCGACATGCCGTCCAACATCGAGAGCTATTATCAGGAGATCGGCCGCGCCGGCCGCGATGGGCTGCCGGCGGACACGTTGACGCTCTATTCGACCGGCGACATCCGCTTGCGCCGCTTGCAGATCGACCAGAGCGACTCCAGCGACGAGCAGAAGCGCGTCGATCGCCAGCGGCTCAACGCGCTGGTATCGCTGTGCGAATCGCCGCGCTGCCGGCGCCAGACGCTCCTGACCTATTTCGGCGAAACCGCAGAGCCGTGCGGCAACTGCGATTTCTGCTGCGACGGCGCGCAATTGGTTGATGGCACGATCGCGGCGCAGAAGGCGCTGTCGGCGATGATCCGCACCGGCGAGCGGTTCGGCACCGAGCACCTGACCAACGTGCTGCTCGGCGAACACAGCGAGGCAGTGGATAAATTCGGCCATGGCCGCCTGCCGACGTTCGGCGTCGGCCAGGAATACGACCGCAACGCATGGCGCTCGATTTTCCGCCAGTTGCACGGCGCCGGCATCATTGCGCTCGACATCACCGGCTACGGCACGTGGCGCCTCACCGAGGCCGGCCGCCGCGTCCTCAAAGGCTTGGACAAATTCACCCTCCGCCAGGACGTGCTCAAGCCCAGCCGCAAAGCCGCACGCGCCGCCGCGAAGGCCGCCACTGCCCTCGATAGCGCCCCCGACGACGGCAAGCCCGCCGACCCTGCCCTGTTCGAAGCGCTGCGCCGGCGCCGCCTGGAACTCGCCAGATCGCAGCGGGTCGCCGCTTATGTGGTTTTCCCCGACAGGACCCTCCTCGACATGGCCCGGCGCAAGCCGCGGGACTTGAGCGAGATGGCGGCGGTGCACGGCGTCGGAGAGACCAAGCTGCGGCAGTACGGCCAGGATTTTCTGGACGTGATCCGGGACCACGGCGGGCTGCCGGCGTGATGGCTGCGCGCTCGTGCGGGCATCGTTTCGGTTGATTCCGCTATCCGTTGGCTATGTTGCGCCGCATGGTTCGGTGTGTTAGCAACGCCGCGATTTTTGCGGGTCTTTTTGCGGTTTCTTGGGGCATTCCGCTGCCCTCAATCCAAAAAATCCCGCTGACTTCCCAGGGGCTCGATCCCGAGGGTCTGCGCCGGCTCCCCAGCGCCGGCTGCGCCTTTGCGAACAAGGCCCCGACGACACGAGCGCAGGCGACAAGTGGCGGCAGAAGAGACCATCGTATCCGGCATGGCGGGTCGCTATGCGACGGCCTTGTTCGAGCTGGCGCGTGAGGCCAACGCGATCGATGCCGTCAAGGCGGACCTCGACCGCTTCGACGCGCTGATTGCCGAAAGCCCCGACCTGCTGCGGCTCGTTCGCAGTCCGGTGTTCTCGGCCGACGAGCAATTGCAGGCGCTCGCCGCCGTACTGCAGCGGGCCGGCATTGGCGGCCTGGCCGAAAAATTCCTCAAGCTCGTGACGACGAACCGCCGGTTGTTTGCGATCCGCGACATGATCAAGGGTTTCCGCGAACTGGTGGCCGACCACAAGGGTCAGGCGACCGCCGAGGTCACGGTTGCGGAGCCGCTCAAGGATGACCACGTTGCCGCACTGAAGAGCGCGCTCAAGTCGGTCAGCGGCAAAGACATCGATCTCAATATCAAAGTCGATCCCGCCATCCTGGGCGGGCTCGTGGTGAAGCTCGGCAGCCGGATGGTCGACACCTCGCTGCGCACCAAGCTCAATGCGATCAGGCACGCGATGAAAGAGGCCCGCTAATGGATATCCGCGCTGCGGAAATCTCCGCCATTCTCAAAGAGCAGATCAAGAATTTCGGCCAAGAGGCCGAAGTCTCCGAAGTCGGCCAGGTGCTGTCGGTCGGCGACGGCATCGCCCGCGTCTACGGCCTCGACAACGTGCAGGCCGGCGAGATGGTCGAGTTCGAGAGCGGCGTGCGCGGCATGACGCTCAACCTCGAGGACGACAATGTCGGCATCGTGATTTTCGGCAGCGACCGCGAAATCAAGGAAGGCCAGACCGTCAAGCGCACCCGCGCCATCGTCGAGGTACCGGTCGGTAAGGGTCTGCTCGGCCGCGTGGTCGATGCGCTCGGCGACCCGATCGACGGCAAGGGGCCGATCGCGGCCGAGCACCGGGCTCGCGTCGACGTCAAGGCGCCCGGCATCATTCCGCGCAAATCGGTGCATGAGCCGATGGCGACCGGGCTGAAGGCCATCGACGCCCTGATCCCGATCGGCCGCGGCCAACGCGAACTCATCATCGGCGACCGCCAGACCGGCAAGACCGCGATCGCGCTCGACACCATCTTGAACCAGAAGCCGCTCAACGCTTCGGGCGACGAGAAGATCAAGCTGTACTGCGTCTATGTGGCGATCGGCCAGAAGCGCTCCACCGTGGCGCAGTTCGTCAAGGTCTTGGAGGAGAACGGCGCGCTCGACTACTCGGTCGTCGTCGCCGCCACCGCGTCCGATCCGGCGCCGATGCAGTACTTGGCGCCGTTCGCGGGTTGCGCGATGGGCGAGTACTTCCGCGACAACGGCATGCACGCGGTGATCATTTATGACGATCTGTCCAAGCAGGCCGTGGCCTATCGGCAGATGTCGCTGCTCCTTCGCCGGCCGCCGGGTCGCGAAGCGTATCCGGGCGACGTGTTCTATCTGCACTCGCGGCTCTTAGAGCGCGCCGCCAAGATGAACGACGACAACGGCGCCGGTTCGCTGACCGCGCTGCCGGTGATCGAGACCCAGGCCAACGACGTGTCGGCCTACATTCCGACCAACGTCATCTCCATCACGGACGGTCAGATCTTCCTCGAGACCGACCTGTTCTATCAGGGCATCCGTCCGGCCGTGAACGTCGGCCTGTCGGTGTCGCGCGTCGGCTCCGCGGCGCAGACCAAGGCGATGAAGAAGGTCGCCGGCCGCATCAAGGGCGAGCTGGCGCAATACCGCGAGATGGCGGCGTTCGCTCAGTTCGGCTCCGACCTCGACGCCACCACGCAGCGGCTGCTCAACCGCGGCTCGCGGCTCACCGAACTTCTCAAGCAGCCGCAATTCTCGCCGCTGAAAATGGAAGAGCAGGTCTGCGTCATCTACACGGGCGTCAACGGCTACCTCGATCCGCTGCCGGTCGACCGCGTGCGGGCCTTCGAAGACGGGCTTCTGGGCGTGCTGCGCGGCCAGCATTCCGACATTCTCAACGCCATCCGCGACTCCCGCGATCTCGACGACGGCACTGCCGGCAAGCTCAAGGGCGTGGTCGATACCTACGCCAAGACCTTCGCGTGACCGCCTGACAGGCCATGCCCAGCCTCAAAGATCTGCGCAACCGCATCGCCGCCACCAAGGCGACGCAGAAGATCACCAAGGCCATGCAGATGGTCGCGGCGTCGAAACTGCGCCGCGCCCAGGCGGCGGCCGAGGCGGCGCGGCCCTACGCGGCCAGCATGGAGAAGGTGCTCGGCAACATCGCCGCCGGCGTCGGCAGCCTGGAGACGGCGCCGCGACTGTTGCGCGGCAGCGGCAGCGACAACATCCACCTGCTTCTGGTCTGCACCGCCGAGCGCGGGCTGTGCGGACCGTTCAATACTGCGATCGTGCGCGCTGCCCGCGAGCGCGCCACTGCGCTCGCGGCCGAAGGCAAGGAGGTCAAGTTCTTCTGCGTCGGCCGCAAGGGCTACGACCAGCTGCGGCGGCTGTTCGGCAAGCAGATCGTCGAGCTGGTCGACCTGCGCGGCGCACGCACCTTGCATTTCGAGCACGCCGAGGGCATCGCCGAGAAGGTGATCGCGCGTTTCAATAACTTCGAGTTCGACGTCTGCACGCTGTTCTTCTCGCGCTTCCGCTCGGTCATCGCGCAGATTCCGACCGCGCAGCAGATCATTCCGCCGCTGTTCGACACCGAGGCGACCGATGCGCTCGGCGGCGCGGCCTACGAGTTCGAGCCCGAGGCCGAGGACATTCTGCACGAGCTCTTGCCGCGCAATGTCGCGGTGCAGATTTTCCGCGCGCTTCTGGAGAACTCCGCCTCGTTCTACGGCGCGCAGATGTCGGCGATGGATAACGCCACCCGCAATGCCGGCGACATGATCCGCAAGCAGACGCTCACCTATAACCGCACCCGCCAGGCGATGATCACCAAGGAACTGATCGAGATCATCTCCGGCGCGGAGGCGCTGTAAATTCCCGCAAGGGACCAAAGTTGAGGACCGTTACGAGGACCACCACCCATGGCGAATAAAGTCGGACGTATCACCCAGGTCATCGGCCCCGTGGTCGACGTGCATTTCGAGGATCATCTGCCGGCGATCCTCAATGCCATGGAGACCACCAATCAGGGCCGCCGTCTGGTGCTCGAAGTCGCCCAGCATCTCGGCGAGTCGACAGTGCGTTCGGTGGCGATGGACTCGAGCGAAGGTTTGGTGCGCGGCCAGGAGGTCAGCGACACCGGCCAGCCGATCGCCGTTCCGGTCGGCGACGGCACGCTCGGCCGCATCATGAACGTGGTGGGCGAAGCGGTCGACGAAGCCGGCGACATCCCGCACCAGCAGACCCGCGCCATTCATCAGGAGGCACCCGCCTACACCGACCAGTCCACCGAAGCGGCGATTCTCGTCACCGGCATCAAGGTCGTCGATCTGCTGGCGCCGTATTCGAAGGGCGGCAAGGTCGGCCTGTTCGGCGGCGCCGGCGTCGGCAAGACCGTCATCATCATGGAGCTGATCAACAACATCGCCAAGGCGCACGGCGGTTACTCGGTGTTCGCCGGCGTCGGCGAGCGCACCCGCGAGGGCAACGACCTCTATCACGAGATGATCGAGTCCGGCGTCAACAAGGACCCGAAGAAGGGCTCGGTCGAAGGCTCCAAATGCGCGCTGGTGTACGGCCAGATGAACGAGCCGCCCGGCGCCCGCGCCCGCGTCGGCCTGACCGGGCTGACCGTCGCAGAGTACTTCCGCGACCAGGGCCAGGACGTGCTGTTCTTCGTCGACAACATCTTCCGCTTCACGCAAGCCGGTTCGGAAGTCTCGGCGCTGCTTGGCCGCATTCCTTCGGCGGTCGGCTATCAGCCGACGCTCGCCACCGACATGGGCGCGCTGCAGGAGCGCATCACCACGACCACCAAGGGCTCGGTGACTTCGGTGCAGGCGATCTATGTGCCGGCCGACGACTTGACCGACCCGGCGCCGGCAACCTCGTTCGCGCATCTCGACGCCACCACGGTGCTGTCGCGCTCGATCGCCGAGAAGGGCATTTATCCTGCGGTCGATCCGCTCGACTCCACCTCGCGCATGCTGTCGCCGATGATCGTCGGCGAAGAGCACTACCAGGTGGCGCGGCGCGTGCAGCAGATCCTGCAGCGCTATAAGTCGCTGCAAGACATCATCGCCATCCTGGGCATGGACGAGCTGTCCGAAGAGGACAAGCTCACCGTGGCGCGCGCCCGCAAGATCGAACGCTTCCTGTCGCAGCCGTTCCACGTCGCCGAAGTCTTCACCGGCTCGCCCGGCGTATTCGTCCAGCTCGAAGACACCATCCGTGGCTTCAAAGGCCTGTGCGAGGGCCAATACGACCACCTGCCGGAAGCCGCCTTCTACATGGTCGGCACCATCGATCAGGCGGTGGAAAAGGGTAAGCGGCTGGCGGCTGAGGCCGCCTAAGAGGGCGAATAGCGAATGGCGAATGGGGAAGAAGGTGAATAGCGGCAAACGAGCGTCCATTCGCCACTCCCTAGTCGCCGTTCGCGGTCGCCACTAACTCCAGGGATCACGATGCCCGCGCTGCACTTTGAATTCGTCTCGCCCGAACGGGTCATGTTCTCAGGCGACGTCGATCAGGTCGACCTGCCGGGTGTCGAGGGCGACATGGGCATCTTGGCCGATCATGCGCCGCTGGTGACGACGCTACGGCCCGGCATTCTGACGATCTTCAACGGCGGCGCGCGTGAGTCGGTCGTGGTCATAGGCGGCATCGCGGAAGTGAGCCCGGCCGGGCTGACCGTGCTGGCCGACCAAGCCACGCCGCGCGACGACTTCGATACCGCGATGCTCGCCGCCGAGATCAAGGACGCCGAAGAGGACGTGGCCGACGCCAGCAACGAAGCCGTGCGCGACAGGCTGGCACGGCGGCTCGAACAGCTGCGCACCCTGCAGGCCGCCCTGGCGCAATGAGGCGGCCGCTGGCCTAGCCGGCGCTACGAGTGAACCAAGATTCGCGTTCTTCGCGACAGCTTCGTCAGCAGGATCCGAAGGTCGCGGGGCCGCAAGCCGACGCAGCCGGCGGTCGGGGCGAAGGCGTCGCGCGCCACGTGGATGAACACGGCGCTGCCGCGGCCGGCGACGCGCGGCCGCGTGTTGTGGTCGATCTCGACGATCATGTCGTAGAGGCGGTCGCCGCGCTGGAGCCGGTCGCCTGGTTCAGTGGCCGAGCGCCGAAAATGCCGGTTATAGCGGCGATCCCCCGGGTCCTCGCACCAGGCATCGTGCGGGCCGATCCGCCTGGCCGGCAACAGGCTCGCCGGCCGCGGCAGCCGGTCGGCCCGCCACCACAGCCGTAAGGGACGAAATCGGCCGCGGGGCGTGCCGCCATCGCCCTCCCGCTTGTCGGCACGAATGCCGCCCCGGCCAAGAGCAACCGGGACCGCCAGGGGTCCGGCGCGCAGCCAGCCTTGCGACCGGCGGCCCGGCCGGCGGTGGATGCGGATGAGGCTTAACGGCGCCTGCCGTGGGCGAAAGGCGGCGCGCTTGCCGCGATGCTGCGCAAAGACCATGCCGATAGCCTTGAGCGGTTACTCCGAAGTGCCGCTTGCTCTTTTGGGCGCGAATGTTCTACTTCGCGGCCAGCGGCGCGGCAAAATCGTTACCATTCCGACGCCCGGGGCGGGTTGATGCCGAATACCCGGAAGATTCTGATCGTCGAGGACGACTCCGAACTGCGCGAAGCGCTGACCGAACAGCTGTCGCTGCACGAAGAATTCGAAGCCGTTGCGGTCGAGAACGGCAGCAAGGGCGTGCAGACCGCCAAAGTCGGCCAGATCGATCTCGTCATCATGGATGTCGGGCTGCCCGATATCGACGGCCGCGAAGCCGTTCGCATCATGCGCAAGAACGGCTTCAAAGCCCCGATCATCATGTTGACCGCACACGACACCGATTCGGACACCATCCTCGGCCTCGAATCCGGCGCCAACGATTACGTCGCCAAGCCGTTCCGCTTCGCCGTGCTGCTGGCGCGCATTCGCGCGCAACTGCGTCAGCACGAAGCCAGCGAGGATGCGGTTTTCACCATCGGCCCGTACACCTTCCGGCCGAGTTCGAAGCTGCTGCTCAACGCCAAGGGCAACAAAGTTCGTTTGACCGAAAAGGAAACCTCGATCCTGCGCTATCTGTATCGCGCCGGACAGCGGCCGGTGTCACGCGAAACGCTGCTGCAGGAAGTCTGGGGTTACAATTCCGGCGTCACCACCCACACGCTCGAGACGCATATCTACCGGCTACGGCAGAAGATCGAAAAGGATGCCGCCGCGCCGGCGATCCTGGTCACCGAAGCCGGCGGCTACAAGCTCGTGCCGTAATTGCGGCTCGTCCATGAGCATCGAAGACGAGATCGGGTTGTTGGAACGTGTGCCGAGCTTGCGGCGGCTCGGCGGCGGCGCATTGCGTAGTTTGGCGATCGCTGCGGAATCGCTGTCGCTGCAGGCCGGCGACGTGCTGTTCAGCGCCGGCGATACCGCAGACGGCGCGTTTGTGGTGCAGCAGGGCTCGTTGTCGCTCAAGCCGGGCGGCGCCGGCGAGGAAGAAGTCGTCGCCGGGCCCGGCACATTGCTGGGTGAAACGGCGTTGCTGGCACCGACCAAACGGCCGGCGACAGCGATCGCACGCGAGCCGGCGCGGGTGCTGCGCGTGTCGCGCGCAACGTTTCTGAAGATTCTCGACAGCTACCCCGAAGCCGCGCAGCGCCTGCGCGACCTGCTCGCCTCACGGGCCGACCACTGGGCCCAGGAGATGGAGAATATCCGCGGTGCTCTCACGCGCAGCCGGCAGCCGTCATAGGCAAAATTCGGCGGCTATTTCTCTATGGCAATTGGCGTTCCGCATCGGGCAAGCCATAGCGATGCAAATCGGCGCCATGGACATCGAGCCACACCTTGGCGCGCTCGTGCTCGGGACAGAGTTTTTGCACGAGCCGCCAGAACCGCGCCGAATGGTTCATTTCGACGAGGTGCGCCACCTCGTGCGCGGCCAAATACGTCAGCACCGCGCTCGGCGTTAAGATCAGCCGCCACGAGAACGACAGCACCCCGGTGGTCGAGCACGAGCCCCAGCGGCTGCTCTGATCGCGGACCACGACGCGCTTGATCTCGACGCCGAGTTCTTCGGCAAAGCGAAGGCTTGCTGCTTCGAGGTCACGCTTTGCTTCGCGACGCAAAAAATCGCCGATGCGGCGGTCGACGTGCGGCACATTGCCGGCAACGCAGAGCAGCGGCTCGCCATTCATTTCTGTCCACACGGTGCCCCGCGTGCCGCGGCGATGAACGATGCGATGCGGCACCCCGCGCAACGGCACAACGCCGCCATCGGCAAACGGCGCCGGGCGCGGCAGCCGGTCCAGCCGCGCGGCGATCCATGCGCCGTGCTTTTGCGCGAAGTCGCGCGCCTCCTTGAAGGTGCCGCGGGGTGGAATCGTCAGCACGACTTCGCGGGTGGCCGATTGAATGCGCAACGTGTAGCGCCGCGCCTGGCGGTGCCGACGCACGCGCACGAGATAGATCGCCCTGTTGAAGACGATCTGGATGACCTGAGGCTCAGTCGGACGGCGGTAAAGCAGCGCGCGCAGTGGCATGACCAGGTACCCCGAACCCCACCCGAGCCCGATAGTGCCATATCCGGCGCGCCGTACAGCCCCTCCCGTCGAGTCGCCGAGAGACCCCGGATGTTGCGGATAGGGCGCGCGTTCCATCCCCAGATCATGTGTTTAATACAGTGAATATTCGGTCACTCCTTCCGGTCACCATGACCGAGGCGAGCGACTCCCGATGATTCCCAGAAAGCGAAACAGATTCAGCCACTTACGGGTGATCGAACGGGCTGACAGGGCAGTTAGTCCGATGAAATCGGGCATTCTGGCCCAGCCGAGCGGCGCCGTCCGAGACAGAAAGGCCCTTCAGCCGTCCCGCCGTCAGGCCGGTTGCAGCGCGTCGCCGTTGGCGGCGCGGCGCTTGGCGAGGCTGGCGCGCGTGGCGCGGCTTAATTGCGCCATCGAGAGTACGAAATCGGCGATGCGCGGCGCGATTTCGGCGCGGAAGCGCGAGCCGTTGAATACGCCGTAATGGCCGACGCCGGGCTGCAGCCAATGGGCATGGCGATCGGCCGGAATGCCGGTGCACAAGCGGTGCGCCGCCTCGGTCTGGCCGACACCCGAAATGTCGTCGTGCTCGCCTTCGATCGTGAGCAACGCGACCTGCCGGATGCAGCGCGGATCGACCGGCCGGCCGCGATGCGTCATGCGGCCATTCGGCAGATCGTGCCGCACGAACACGGTCTCGACCGTCTGCAAATAATACTCTGCGGCGAGATCCATGACGGCGAGATATTCGTCGTAAAATTCCTTGTGCTTGCCCGCCGAGTCGCCGTCGCCGCGCACCAGATGCATGAACAACTGCTTGTGTGCCTCGATGTGACGGTCGAGGTTCATGCTCATGAAGCCGTTGAGCTGCAAGAACCCAGGATAGACGTCACGCATGAAGCCCGGATTGGGGAAGGGCACTTTGGTGATGACGTGGCGGCGGAACCAGTCGGTGCCGCGCTGCTGCGCCAACCGGTTCACTACCGTCGGATTGACGCGGGTATCGATTGGGCCGCCCATCAGCACCATCGACGTGGGCAGGTACGGATCGTGATCCGCTTCCATCAGCGCCGCCGCGGCCAGCACGGGGACCGACGGTTGACACACGGCGATCACATGGATGTCGCCGCCGAGCGCGTGCAACATCGAGATCAGATAATCGATGTAGTCGTCGAGATCGAACGGACCGTCGGTCACCGGCACCATGCGGGCATCGACCCAGTCGGTGATGTAGACCTCGTGGTTCGGCAGGAACGCCTCCACGGTGCCGCGCAGCAGCGTCGGGTGATGACCGGACAGCGGCGCGACGATCAGCAGGCGCGGCTGCGGGCGTCGCGGCTCGCGCTCGAACATGCGCTCGAAATGGAGGAGGCGGCAGAACGGACGCTGCCATACGATTTTCGGCACCACCGGGACGCGCTCGCCGCCTACCAGGGTCGACGCGATACGCCATTCCGGACGATGGTACCGACGCGTCGAGCGCTCGAACAACTCGCACGCGGCCGCCACCGATTTGCCGTAGGTCGTAAACGAGAGCGGATTGATCGGGTTCTTGAAGAACAAGCGCGTGGCGTCAGCCCAGGCGCGCGACGGATTGAGCGCCGCGTGGCTCATCTCGTAGAACCAGTAGAGCGGCGCCGAGAAGAGGACGCCGCCGCTGTCCGGCGCGGCTGGTGCGCCGCCGAACTCGCCAATCGCCATGGCCGACCCCTGCCCCTCGTGCTGCGGTGCAGCACTGTCACGATCATCTGTCATAGCGAGAGCATAAAGGCAATTTTTTCATCATTGGTTACGTATGGGGGAGGCGAGTTCCCCGCTATTCGCAGCGCACATGGCGCCCATTCGAAGACGTGTGAAACCCGGGCTCGTCACTCGCCGGTCTGCATGAGCGAACCCTGCCGCCGCGCGCTGCGCACCAGCGCCAGGAAACCCGCCACCCCGGCGGCAAACAGCAGGACGTTGAGACCGAACGCCTCGAGCATCAGGTCGGGGCGGAAAACCTTATCGATCAGAAGCGACCGCATGCCTTCGAACACATAGGTCGGCGGCAGCATCCAGGCGACCGGCTGCAGCCAGGTCGGCAGGGTACTCACCGGGTAGTACACGCAGGTCAGCGGCATGAACAGGAACATGAGCGACCAGGCGAAGCTCTCGGCGCCCATGCCGTTGCGCAGAATAAGGCCGGAGACAAAGATGCCGATCGCCCAGCTGGTCAGCATCAGGTTGAGGAAGAACGCCACCAGCGCCAGCCCGAGCGCATAAAGATTGAAGCCGAAGAAGGCGATCGCCAACAGCGTCACCGGCACGAGGCCGATCGACAGCCGCACCACGCTCATCACCATCAGCGCCGCGATGAACTCGAACGGGCGCAACGGGCTCATCAACAGGTTGCCGATGTTGCGCGACCACATCTCCTCGAGAAACGAGATCGAGAAACCGAGCTGGCCGCGGAACAGAATGTCCCACAGCAGCACCGCGCCGATGAAGGTGCCGCCGGCGCGCGCGAAAAATCCGGCATTGGTCGCAATGTAATATTGCAGAAAACCCCAGGTCAGCATCTGCACCGTCGGCCAATAAACCAGATCGAGAAACCGCGACCACGAGCCGCGCAGCAGATACCAGTACCGCAACAACATCGCCGCGATGCGGCGCGGCGAGAAGGCCAGTGCAGCTTCGGTCTGCGAGATCATTGCGCCGCCTCGCTTTGCGGCGCGCGGCGCGCCACGTCGAGAAACACTTCTTCCAAGGTGCCGCGGCCATAGCGCGCCAGAAGCTTGGCGGGTGCGTCATCGTCCTCGATGCGGCCGCGCTTCATGATGATGACGCGTTCGCACATCCGCTCGACCTCGGCCATGTTGTGGGAGGCGAGCAGCACCGTGGCGTGGCGGTCGCGGGCGTAGCGCGCCAGATGACCGCGCACCCAGTCGGCGGTGTCGGGATCGAGCGAGGCGGTCGGCTCGTCGAGCAGCAGCACGTCCGGGCGATTGATCAGCGCCTTGGCGAGCGACACGCGCGTCTTCTGGCCGGCCGACAGCTTGCCGGTGGGACGATCGAGCAGCTCGGTCAGTTCGAGCTCGCGGCCGAGTTGCGCGATCCGTTCGCGCAGCTCGGCGACGCCGTAGAGCATGCCGAACACCGTCAGGTTCTGCCGCACCGTGAGCCGCATCGGCACTTCCACATACGGGCTTTCGAAATTCATGCGGTGCAGGACGCGATAGCGCTGCCGCGGCATCTCGGCGCCGAGCACCGCCACGCGGCCCGATGTGGGCGTCACCAGCCCCATGATGGTGGCGATGGTGGTGGTCTTGCCGGCGCCGTTACCGCCAAGGAGGCCGGTGATCGAGCCGGGCGCCAGCGTGAACGAGATGCCGTCCACCGCCGGAACGGTCTTGTAGATCTTGACCAGGCGCGCGACGGCGATGGGCGGGGGCGGGGCGGGCATAATGCGCGCAGATGTGGCGCGCGCAAGCGCTTGAGGCAAGGGGAAGGAAGGCAAGGCAAAGCAAAGGGGGAAACGGAACACCGCCCCCACGTATGGCGTAACGCCACGGATGATGGCACAACGCGGCCCGGGAGACGGGGTTGAGGCACATGAGCGCCATCACGCTGGCACAAGCCGAGCGGATCATCGATGCCATCATCGCGCAAGGCGCGGCACTCGACTGCCGGCCTTTGAGCGTGATCGTGGTCGAGCCGGGCTGCAAGGTGAAGGCGTTCAAGAAGGAGGACGGATCCTCAATGATCCGGTTCGAGATGGCGTACGGCAAAGCCTATGCGGCGCTGGCGCTCGGCCGCAGCTCGAAGCTCGTGCACCAGCGAGCCGAGGAGCGGCCGATCTTCATGCGCTATCTGATCGCCGCGAGCGGCGAGCAGATTTTTCCCGAAGGCGGCGGCATGATGATCCGCGACCCAAGCGGCGAGGTCATCGGCGCGGTCGGCGTCACCGGCGACACCGAAGACCGCGATGAGGAGCTGGCCGCGTTCGGCATTCACGCTGCCGGACTGAAGACCGACGACGATTGCGCCGGCATGGGCCGGAATCTGGGCCTGTTCAGGACGCCGGCATCAAGCCGACGGGCGCCGCCGAAGAAACGAAAGCACGCATGAGCGTAGAGCGAGCGGCCCAATTCGGAAATTCACAAACCAAACGCAACGCCTGACCGCGGCGCGGCCATAACGCGAAGCAAAGAGCCAACATGAAAGTCGGATTATTCGATCACGTCGAGCATGGCGACCGGCCGCTGTCCACGCTGTTCGACGAGCGCCTGCGCTTTGTCGAAGCGGCCGACGCCGCCGGCTTCTATTGCCTGCACATCGCCGAGCACCACGCCACGCCGCTCAATCTGGTGCCGGTGCCCGGCGTTTATCTCGGTGCGGTGGCGCGCGCCACCAAGCGCATGCGGCTCGGTCCGCTGGTCTATCTGTTGCCGCTCTATTCGCCGCTGCGCCTGGTCGAGGAAATCTGCATGCTCGACCATTTGAGCTATGGCCGGCTCGACGTCGGCGTCGGCCGCGGCGTGTCGCCCTACGAGCTCAAGTTCCACAAGGTCGAGCACGACGATTCGCGCGATATTTTCTTCGACGCTTTCGCCTGCATCAGCGCCGCCCTGACCACCGATTCGCTCTCCTACCAGGGCAAGCACTACGCTTACGACAACGTGCCGATTGCGTTGCGGCCGCTGCAGCAGCCGCATCCGCCGTTCTGGTACGCGTCATCGAACGAGATCGGCTCGACCTGGGCGGGCGAGCGCGGCCTGCATTACGTCACGCTCGGCCCGACGCCGTTCGCCAAGGCCAACATCGCCGCATTCAAGGCGGCGTTCGCCAAACGCGGCAGCGCGGTGCAGCCGAAGGCCGAATTCCCGGACGGCATCGTCGTCGGCGTACAGCGCCACATCTTCGTCGCCGACACCGATGCGGAAGCGCATCGCTTCGCCAAGCCGGCCATGGACCGGCACCTCGTCCACATCAATTGGCTGCGCGAGAAGCATGGCGTCGGCGGCGCATCGTCGCTCACGACGCGACTCAACACACCACGCGGCGCCAACTACGAAGCCTGCCTGGAAGACGGCAGCGTGATCTCGGGCTCGCCCGCGACCGTGCGCCGCGAGATCGAGCGCCAAGTCGCCGAGCTCGGCGTCAATTATCTGCTCAGCTATCCGTTCCTCGGCACCATGTCGCTTGCCGAAGCGCTACGCTCGCTCGACCTCTTCACCAATGAGGTCATGCCGCATCTGGCGAAGCTGTGAGCGTTGCTTCCGAAATGACCAGCTAATTTCCCGAAGAGTCCCCCACCTGCTTGGCATCGGCGCGCAGCGCGTCCGGGTGCGGCATGGCGATGACGTTGTAGCCGGAATCGACGAAGTGGATTTCGCCGGTGACGCCGGTCGAAAGGTCCGAGAGCAGGTAAACCGCCGCGCCGCCGAGCTCGTCCAAGGTCACACCGCGATGCAGCGGCGAGTGGCGCTGCTGGAATGCGAACATCATGCGGGCGTCGCCGATACCGGCGCCGGCCAGGGTGCGGATCGGTCCTGACGAGATGGCGTTGACGCGGATGCGGTCCTTGCCGAAATCGACCGCGAGATAGCGCACCGACGCTTCCAGTGCCGCCTTGGCAACGCCCATCGTGTTGTAGTTCGGCATCGCGCGCAGGCCGCCGTTATAGGTCAGCGTCAGCATTGCGCCGCCATTGGGCATCATCGCCGCTGCCCGCTTCGCCACCTCGGTGAACGAGAAGCAGGAGATCAGCATGGTGCGGGTGAAATTCTCGCGCGTGGTATCGGCATAACGGCCGGCGAGCTGCGTCTTGTCGGAAAACGCAATGGCATGAACCAGAAAGTCGAGCGTGCCCCAGGTGCGGGACAACTCGGCGAATACCGCATCGACCGAGGCGAGGTCCTCGACGTCGCACGGCAGCACCAGGTCCGATCCGACCCAAGCGGCCAGCGGCTTGACCCGTTTGCCCAGGGCGTCGCCCTGATAAGTGAAGGCCAGCGTCGCCTCGTGCGCAGCCAGCGCTCGCGCAATCCCCCAGGCGATCGAATGGTCGTTCGCGACCCCCATGATCAGGCCGCGCTTGCCGTGCATCAGCCCCTGCATGCGCTTTCCTATTTACTCCCAGTCGATGATCGCCGGGCATGCGCGAAGCGCGCGAACCCGGAATCCATAATCCCAGTCTCGCGAACCTTGCCGCCGCACCGAATGATGAATTCCAAAACGCGAGTCGTCCGGCCGCAATGACGCAGAAACATTACGCATCCACGTGCTTGAACACCACGGAGGCGTTGGTGCCGCCGAAGCCGAACGAGTTCGACAGCACGCAGCCGAGCTTCACGTTGTCCTGCCGCGCACGCACGATCGGCATGTCGGCGAACGCGGGATCGAGATTTTCGATGTTGGCGCTCTCGCAGACGAAGCCGGAATTCATCATCAGGAGCGAATAGATCGCCTCCTGGGCACCGGCAGCGCCGAGCGAATGGCCGGTCAGCGATTTGGTCGCCGAGATTGGCGGGCATTTGGCGCCAAACACCTCGCGGATCGCTTCGATCTCCTTGATATCGCCGATCGGCGTCGATGTGGCGTGCGGATTGATGTAATCGACCGGCGCTTTGACATCGGCGAGCGCCATGCGCATGCAGCGCACCGCGCCCTCGCCCGACGGCTGCACCATGTCGGCGCCGTCCGAGGTGGCGCCATAGCCCGCAACCTCGGCGTAGATCTTGGCGCTGCGCGCCTTGGCGTGCTCGAGCTCTTCCAGAACCAGGACGCCGGCGCCGCCGGCGATGACAAAGCCATCGCGGTCGGCGTCGTAGGCGCGCGATGCCTTTTGCGGCGTGTCGTTGAAACTCGACGACATGGCCCCCATGGCGTCGAATAGCACCGACAGCGTCCAGTCCAGCTCCTCGCTGCCGCCGGCGAACACGATGTCCTGCTTGCCCATGGCGACGGTCTCGAACGCATTGCCGATGCAATGGTTCGAGGTCGCGCACGCCGACGAGATCGAATAATTCACGCCTTTGATTTTGAACCAGGTCGAGAGCGTGGCCGACGCAGTCGACGACATCGCTTTGGGCACCGCGAACGGTCCCACGCGTTTCGGACCCTTGGAGCGCGCAGTGTCGGCGCTCTCGACGATCGCGCGCGTCGACGGTCCGCCCGAGCCCATGATCAGCCCGGTGCGCTCGTTGGAGATATCGCCGGGCTCGAGCCCGGAATCGCGGATCGCCTGCTCCATGGCGACATGGTTCCAGGCGGCGCCGCCGCCGAGAAACCGCATGGCGCGGCGGTCGACCGCTTCGGCGGGATCGAGGGTGGGAGCCCCGTGCACCTGGCAGCGGAAGCCGAGCTCGGCGTATTTGTCGGCTTTCACGATGCCGGATTTGGCTTCACGCAGCGAAGCGAGCACTTCCTGCGTGTTGTTGCCGATGGATGAGACGATGCCCATCCCGGTAACCACGACGCGTCTCATCGTTGCCTCGTTCGCATTGTTTCGAGAACGACCCACACGGCCGGCCTGCAGCCCTACGCAGCAATCCGACGTTCAAGCGCCGCTTGGCTCCGGCGCCGCATTTTGAAACAGCCCCACCTTGAGATCGAACGCCCGGTAGATCACCGCGCCGTCGGCGGAGAGCCAGCCGTCCGCAATGCCGAGCACCAGCTTCGAGCGCATCACCCGCTTGATGTCGATGCCGTACACGATCTTTTTCATGGTCGGCAGGACTTGGCCAGAGAACTTGATCTCACCCATGCCGAGCGCGCGGCCTTTGCCGGCGGAACCGGCCCAGCCAAGGAAAAAGCCGAGCAATTGCCACAGCGCGTCGAGCCCAAGGCACCCCGGCATCACCGGATCGCCCTTGAAGTGGCAGGGAAAGAACCAAAGGTCGGGCTTGAGATCGAGCACCGCGCGAACCAGGCCCTTGCCGTGCTCGCCGCCAATTTCGGCGATTTCGGAGATGCGGTCGAACATCAGCATCGGCGGCAGCGGCAATTGCGGTCCTTCGGCGAACAATTCGCCGCGGCCGCAGGCCAGCAGATCCTCGTATTCAAAATTAGACCGGCGCTCCGGCATCCGTTTCGTCTCCGCTCGCCACGCAACCCTATGAATTAACACATATGGGGACGGGCCGGCAAAGCCGCACCGGGCGTTTCCCCGCCCGACGCGCGCCAGGGCATAGGCCCCCCGCGCGCCGGCACGGTTGCGGCTGCGGGGGCCCTGCGTATAATGTTGCAAGTGAAACGATCTTGCAGAGCCCGCCGCAACGGGCCATTTGGTGTAGCATGTCAGAGCAGCGTCCGGTCAGCTTTGGTCCCGCCATGCAGCAACGCGCCGCCGCGGCGCGCGGCGATCTGACCGGCTGCCCCTGGCACGACGTCAAATCCAAGCTCCGCGAAGTGGGCCTCCGCCCGACCCGGCAGCGTATGGCTCTCGGCTGGCTGCTCTTTGCCAAGGGCGACCGCCACGTCACCGCGGAAATGCTCTACGAGGAGGCAAGCCGCGCCAAGGTGCCGGTGTCGCTCGCCACGGTCTACAACACCCTGCACCAATTCACCGAGGTCGGCCTGTTGCGGCAAGTCTCGGTTGACGGCTCAAAATCCTATTTCGACACCAACAATTCCCAGCACCATCACTTCTTCATCGAAGACAAGAACGACCTCTTGGACATCCCGGCGGCCGACGTATTGCTCGGCAAGGCGCCGGCCCCGCCGGAAGGCTATGAGATCGCCCGCATCGACGTGGTGGTCCGGCTGCGGCGGAAGCAGGGGTGAGTTCGCGGCCACCATCGCGGCCGTCGTTCCGGTAGCTGCGAAAGCCGTTCAGTCGAACTTTTCATTCGGATAGACGCCCCAGAGATCGTTCTGGTCGACCCAACCGTCGAACTTGTCGCCGACGATGTGGCACCAGGTTCCGGTGCAGGCTTTCACCGCGCCAAGGACGCCGATCTGCAACTCAGCGGTCACCGCGCTACTGGGATCCGGCTTGGCATGCAGCGGCGCCATATCGGTCTTCACCTTCATCTGCACGGAGGCCGTACGCTTGCCCGACAGCAGCGAATGATAGACCCAGCCCTCCGAACCGTCGGAATCGCGAATGCGCCGCCAGTTCTCGAATTCGGCGGTGATCTCCACCGGCCAGCCGACCCGCGTGTAGATGAACGATACGTCGTGATCCTTGTCGGGACCGCGACGGACGTTGACGCGATCGGCCTTGATGCTGACGAAGCGCGGCACCGGCAATCCGCTCGTTATCGCATCGCTTCCCGCCCGCGTCGGACCGACCGCGGACGCGAACGTCAGTAGCACCGCCAACAAACCTCGGACCCAGGCGATCATCAGCCTCCCATGCCGCACCGTTGCGGCGGCATCCCCAACGCTCGTTCGGCGCGCCCAAGGACAACAGAGGACGCACTGCGCCCGGCTCGCTTGGTGAGTGCGCGGCCCATCTGGTAGAACGGCGTCGATGAACCACCTCCCGGCTCAACTCTCGGCGAGCGCGGTTAAGGAGACCTGAACGGCAGATGCGGCAAAAGCCGGCTTCCGACTAGCGCGTGTGGCGGGGTTCGGCCGCGGCACCGCCGCCCTGCCGGCGCGTTACAGGTCTGCGGCAAGAGGCAAGGCAAGAGGCAACGAATGCCACAGGGCAAAAAGCCGCTGGTCGTGGTCACGCGCCGGTTGCCGGACAGCGTCGAGATGCGCATGCGCGAATTGTTCGACGCGCGCCTCAATCCTGAGGACAAGCCGATGAGCCAGGCGCAGCTCGTCGAGGCCGCCCGGGTCGCCGACGTTCTGGTGCCGACCGTGACGGATCACATCGACCGCTCGGTGCTGAGCCAGTCGGGCGAGCGCTTGCGGCTCATCGCCAATTTCGGCAACGGCGTGGACAATATCGACGTCGCCACCGCGGTGCAGCGCGGCATCACGGTGACCAACACACCGGGCGTCCTCACCGAGGACACCGCGGACATGACCATGGCGCTCATCCTCGCGGTGCCGCGGCGCCTGGCCGAAGGCGCCCGCGTGCTGATCGACGATCGCGACTGGCACGGCTGGAGTCCGACCTGGATGCTGGGCTATCGCATCTGGGGCAAGCGGCTTGGCATCGTCGGCATGGGCCGCATCGGCCAGGCGGTGGCGCGCCGCGCCCAGGCGTTCGGCCTGAAGATCCACTATCACAACCGCCGCCGCGTGGCGCCACGCATCGAGGAGGAGCTGAACGCGACCTATTGGGAAAGTCTCGACCAGATGCTGATGCGCATGGACATCATCTCGGTCAATTGCCCACACACGCCGGCGACCTATCACCTGCTCTCGGCGCGCCGCCTCAAGCTGATTCGGCCAGAGGCCTACGTGGTCAACACCGCGCGCGGCGAGGTGATCGACGAGAACGCCCTGGGGCGGCTGATCGAAGCCGAAGAGATCGCCGGCGCCGGGCTCGACGTGTTCGAGAAGGAGCCGGCGGTCAACCCGCGGCTGATCAAGCTCGCCAAGACCGGCAAGGTCGTGCTGCTGCCGCATATGGGATCGGCCACGCTCGAAGGCCGTGTCGACATGGGCGAGAAGGTCATCGTCAATATCAAGACCTTCATGGACGGCCATCGTCCGCCCGACCGCGTTCTGCCGTCGATGCTCTAGGCCGGCGCCAATTCATTCAATGCCGCTCCTCCGCACCCATCCGTTGCCACGCTTCATCTTGGCGGCATGCTTGGCGCTGTTGGCCGCCGGTGTTGGTGCGCGCGGCCAAGAGACCATCGGGCCAGCACAAACCGCCGTCGGCCAAAACGGCATGGTGGTAGCGCAGGAAGGGGCCGCGGCGCGCATCGGGACCGACATCTTGCGGAAGGGCGGCAACGCCGTGGATGCCGCGGTCGCGGTCGGCTTTGCGCTTGCGGTGACGTATCCGCGCGCCGGCAATTTGGGCGGCGGCGGCTTTATGGTGATCCATCGCGCCGGCGGCGAGAACGTCGCCATCGACTATCGCGAGACCGCGCCGCACGCGATCACCAACACCTCGTTTCTGGATGCGCAGGGCCATGCCGATGCGGAGAAGTCGCGCAACTCCGCACTCGCCATCGGCGTGCCCGGAACCGTCGACGGCCTTGCGCTGGCGGAGAAGAAATACGGCTCCGGGCGCTTCACCCTCGCCGAGCTGATCGCACCGGCGATTGCGCTGGCGCGCGATGGCATCGCCGTGACCGACGCAACGATCGACACCGCGCCGGGGCCATTGTCGCGCCTCTCACGCTGGCCGGCTTCGGCGCGAATTTTTCTCAACGGCGACAGCACGCCGCTCAAGCTCGGCGATCGGCTCGTTCAAAACGATCTTGCCGATACGCTCGATGCCATCGCCCGCGGCGGGCCACGCGCGTTTTACGAAGGTCCGACGGCAGACAAAATCGCGAGCGCCGTGCAGAAGGCCGGCGGCGTCATGACCGCCGACGACCTGAAAAACTATCGCGCGACGGAACGCACGCCGCTGTCCGGCAGCTATCGCGGCTACGATCTCGTCACCATGCCGCCGCCGTCATCCGGCGGCGTCGAACTGATCGAGATGCTCAACATTCTCGAAGGCTACGACTTGGCGCACGAGGACAGGACGCAAACACTGTTCTTCATGATCGAAGCGATGAAGCGCGCCTATGCGGACCGCGCGGTGTTTCTCGGCGATCCCGACAGCGTGCAGGCGCCGGTCGCGCGGCTTACGTCGAAAGATTACGCGGCGACCTGGCGCGCTACCATCGATCCGCAGCATGCCACGCCGGCAGCCGCCATTCGCGGCGGCGGCATCGTGCAGCCGGAGGGTCGCAACACCACGCACTTCTCGATCGTCGACCGCTTCGGCAATGCGGTGGCCAACACCTACACGCTCAACTTCAACTACGGTGTCGGCCTGGTCGCCGACGGCACCGGCGTGCTGCTCAACAACGAGCTCGACGATTTCGCCGTCAAGCCGGATGCGCCGAACGCCTACGGGCTCATCGGCTTTGCGGCCAACGAGCCGGGCCCGGGCAAGCGGCCGCTGTCGTCGATGACGCCGACCATCGTGCTGAAAGACGGCAAGCCGTTTCTGGTCACCGGCTCGCCGGGCGGCAGCCGCATCACCACCGCGGTGCTCCAAGTCATCGTCAATGTGCTCGACCGCGGCATGACGGTTGCCGACGCCGTAGCGGCGCCGCGCGTGCATAATCAATGGCTGCCCGATCAGGTGTTCGTCGAACCCGGCATACCCGACGCCGTCGCAGCCGCGCTGCAGGCCCGCGGCGACAAGGTGGTGACGCAGCCGCCGTTCACCTCGGCCAATTCGATTGCGATCACGCATGAAGGTTTCGTTGGCGCCGCCGATCCGCGCCGGGGCGGCGCGACCGCCGTCGGTTATTGAACCACGCTAAGCTGCTGAGTGGACCGGCGCGCGTTTCACGGTTGGCGCCAGCGCGGCGATGACAAGTCCGCACAGTGCGATCGGTGCAAACCCGGCAATCGGCTGGCGCGTGACGTCCCACAACCATCCGCCCAAAACCGAAAGCACCATGGCGCAGCTGTAGCTGACGGTGAACATGCCGGCAGACGTCCGATGCACGTCATCGGGCGCGCTGAGCACCGACGGCAGCGCCAGCGCCAACACCATGGTGACCGCGCCGATGAAGCCGAGCAGGCCGGCTCAGATGACGATCCAAATCCCGTTCATGGTGATCATGCCGATGACGCAGACCAGAGCCAGCAATCCCGTCGCCACATAGGCGCGCGGTTCGGTGACCAGCCGGCCGGCGAACGGCAGCATCAGCACCGATGCGGGCAACTGGCCGAAATTGAGCGCGGTGAGGGCCGGACCGACAAGCTCGGCATGTCCGGTGGCGATCACGTAGTCAGGCAGGAAGGCGTTGCTGACAAAATACGTGGCATTGACGCTGCCGAAAATCAGGCCGAGGCGCCAGATCAGCGGGTCTCGCCAATTCGGCCACCACTTGCGCGATGAAAGAGTGTCGGTGGGCAGCGCGGCACGGCGTGGTGCGCACAATGCGACAAGAAGCGCCGTGGCTAACACGGGTACGGACCAGATCACGAAGCTCATGCGCCAACTGCCATTGACGAACGGCAGCACGACTGGAATCGCAAGCGCGACAGCAAGCGTTTCGCCAACCAACAAACCGTTCGAGTACACCGCCGTGGCAAAGCCGATGCGCTGCGGAAACCAGGCGCGCACCAGCGGCGGCAGGGCCGGCTGCATGATGGCAATGCCGGCGCTCATCACGATGGTGGAAACGTAAAGCGAGGCCGCGTCGCCGAATGCGCCGCGCGCGGCAGAGCCGACGGCGTTCAGCAGCAACCCAGCAAGTAGCGCCGGCACCAGGCCAAAGCGAGCGATCGCAAGCGCGCCCGGCACGGCAGCGATCGCAAACAGCATCGGCGGCAGACTCGAGAGCCAGCCGATCGCCGTCTCGGACAGATGCAGATCGGCATGCAGCAGCGGCACCACCGGCGGGATCGCCAGCACCGTGAGTCGGAGGCACGCGCCGGACAGCCAAAGCAATAAAAGCGGCATCAGATGCAACGTCCGGCGTCAGGGCAGCGCGCTTCGAGCTGGCGCTTTGCGCCGCTGAGTTTTAGAGGCCCCGGCGATTCGCTGTTAGTTAGTGTTTGCGTTCGAGCCGGCGCACGACGTCGTCGAGCTGGTCGAGATTACGATAGCGAATGCTCAGCGTGCCGCCGCGCTCGCCGTGCTCGATCGTCACCGCCAGACCAAGCGCGTCGGCCAAGCGTTTTTCCAGCGCCAGCGAGTCGGCATTCTTTGCAGCACGCGTGCGCGCCTTGCCATTTGTTTGGTGCTTGCCGCTTTTGCCGCCGGTCTCGCGCGCGATGTCCTCGACCTGACGCACGTTGAGACCGCGCGCGACGATTTCGTCCGCCAACCGCTCGGCATCGTGATGGCCTATCAATGCGCGAGCGTGGCCGGCGCTCAGCCGGCCGGAATGGATATGTTCCCTGACCCGATCAGGAAGCGTCTGCAGCCGCAGCATGTTGGCAACGTGGCTGCGGCTTTTGCCTACCATGCGGGCGACCTCGTCCTGGCTGTGACTGAAATCGCGGATCAGCGCGCGATAGCCTTCCGCTTCTTCGAGCGGATTGAGATCGGCGCGCTGCACGTTCTCGACGATGGCGAGCTGCAGCGCTTCGCCGTCGGTCGCTTCGATGATGACGACCGGCACCTCGTGCAATCCGGCACGCTGTGCCGCACGCCAGCGGCGCTCGCCGGCAATGATCTCGAATGCATCGGAGCTGCCGCGCACCGCGCGCGCGACGATCGGCTGAATGATGCCGCGCTCGCGCAGCGACGCGGCGAGCTCGTCGAGTTCAGTATCGGGAAAAATGCGCCGCGGATTGCGCGCGTTAGGCCGCAGCGCGCCGATCGGCAGCTTGCGTTGGCCGCGCCGGCGTTCGACCGATGCTTCGGTACCGACGTCGCCGATCAATGCGGCGAGCCCGCGTCCCAACCGCGATCGCGCCGCCTCGTCCGCCATCGCCGAGTCCCCCACTCCTTCGCTCACGCACGCACTCCCGTCAGCCGGCACACAATTCTTTCTCGCGCTGAATGATCTCGGTGGCGAGCCGCAGATACGCTTCGCTGCCGCTGCATTTGAGATCGTAGACCAAGACCGGCTTACCGTAGGACGGCGCTTCCGAGACGCGCACATTGCGCGGGATGATGGTGTCGTAGACTTTCGGGCCCATGAACTCGCGCACGTCGGCGACGACTTGGCCGGAAAGATTGTTGCGCGAGTCGTACATGGTGAGAACGATGCCGTGGATGGTCAGTGCGGGATTGAGTTGCTCGCGCACCTGCTCCACGGTTTTCAGAAGTTGCGACAAGCCTTCGAGCGCGAAGAACTCGCATTGCAGCGGCACCAGAATGGCGTGCGCCGCCGCCATCGCATTCACCGTCAAAAGATTCAGCGACGGCGGACAGTCCACCAACACGTAAGTGAAGTGCACCGCTCCTGCGATTGTTTCATTGAGCGGCGCCAGCGCGCTGCGCAGCCGAAACGCGCGGTCGCGCGCTTGGCCGAGTTCGAGCTCGAGGCCTGAGAGATCCATGGTCGATGGCGCGAGATGCAGACGCGGCACCGCCGTCTCCACAACGGCGTCGCGCAGCGCCGCCTCGCCGATCAGGACGTCGTAGGTCGAGTACTGTCTGTTGCGCCGATCGATGCCGAGACCGGTCGACGCGTTGCCCTGCGGATCGAGATCTATGATCAGCACCTGCTCGCCGATGGCGGCGAGCGCGGTGCCGAGATTGATTGCCGTCGTCGTTTTGCCGACGCCGCCTTTTTGGTTGGCGACCGCCAGCACGCGCGTTGGGCGCAGCGGCTCGGTGACCGCCATGGGCCCGGAAACGCCAGGACCGGCCTCCGGCGACCGCTCGGCATTCGACAGTTCGTTGATCACGGGCGACCTCGCGCTGGCCGTTCGCGGCCGGTCAAACCTTTGCGCCTTGAGGCGCCGGCCAACGGCTCAAGCCCGCGCACCACGACGATCCGACCCCTCGGATCGGTTCGACTCACCGCTAAAGTCGCTTGAATGTTCCAACATTTAGCGGCTTCGGTCAATTCAGCCTCTACCCCTTGGCCCTTGGGAAACACGCCAACGACGCCCTTTATCAACAACGGAGAGGCTGCCGTAAACAGTTCGGGGAGCGGCGCAAAGGCCCGGGCGGTCACAGCCGCAATTCCTGCCGGAGCCGCTTTGACGAAGTCCGCGACCCTGCTGGTATGGACGACAGCGAGTGCGCCTGTCGCCTCTACGGCCTCGCGCAGGAAGGCGGCCTTCTTGGTGCTGCTTTCGACCAAGTGCACCTGCGCACCGGCCGTGTCGGCAAGCGCACAGGCAATCACCAAGCCCGGAAAGCCGGCGCCTGATCCGAAGTCCGCCCACACATGAGCGTCGGGCGCCAGCGCCAGAAGCTGAAGCGAATCCGAAACGTGCCGCGTCCACAGCGTCGCTGTGGTCGACGGCGCGATCAAATTGATCTGCGGCTGGCGCTCCAAGAGAACCGCGACGAAGCGGTCCAAGCGCGCAAGTGTTTCACGTGAAACAGGCGTGAGGGCGAGCGCGCGCTCGCGGTCCTTTGCCAACTCGGCGCTCTCGATTGCTTGAGCCCGCATGACCGCGGGGCGAACATCGCCCCTGCCCGGCCGATCAGCCGAACTCATGCGGCCCCGCGCGCCGGCTTCGCGCGCTTGCCGCGGCGCAGATGCGCGACCAGGAGCGTCAGGGCCGCGGGAGTGATGCCATCGATGCGGCCCGCCTGCCCTACGGTGCGCGGCCGATGGGTTTCGAGCTTGTGGCGGACTTCATTGGAAAGCCCGACCAGCGCCGCATAGTCGATGTCGTCCGGTAGAACGAGGCTTTCATCGCGGCGGTACGAGTCCACATCCGCCGCCTGGCGGCTGAGATAGACTTCGTATTTGGCGTCGATCTCGATCTGCTCGGCGATGCGGCGATCGAGTTCGCCGAACTGTGGCCAGAGCCGCGTCAAGTCGACAATGCCGATGGCTGGATACGACAACAGATCGAACGCAGAGCGGCGCTGACCGTCTTTGCGCAACGCAAGACCGTGCCGCTCCGCTTCAGTTGGCGTCAGCGTCAGCGCCCGTGCCATCGCGCGCGCGGTTTCGAGCGCGGCCGTCTTGGTCCGATGCGCCCTCGCCCGTTCCGGACCCACACAGCCCAGCGCGATACCCTTGTGGGTCAGCCGCTGGTCTGCGTTGTCGGCCCGCAATGTCAGCCGGTACTCGGCGCGCGAGGTGAACATGCGATACGGCTCGGTGACGCCGCGGGTCACGAGATCGTCGATCATGACGCCGAGGTAGCCTTCGGCGCGATCGAACAGGATCGGCGGCCCGCCGCCCGCTTGCGCGGCGGCATTAAGCCCGGCGACCAAGCCCTGCGCTGCAGCTTCCTCGTAACCGGTGGTGCCGTTGATCTGCCCGGCCAGGAAAAGGCCCGGCAGCCGCTTGGTCTCAAGTGACGGCTTTAGCTCGCGCGGGTCGACGTGGTCGTATTCGATGGCGTAGCCCGGCCTGATCATCCGCGCCCGTTCAAGGCCCGGAATGGAGGCGACCACCGCCGCCTGTACGTCCTCCGGCAGCGACGTCGAAATGCCGTTCGGATACACCGTCGCATCGTCGAGCCCCTCGGGCTCCAGAAAAATCTGGTGACCATCGCGCTCGCCAAAGCGGACGATCTTGTCCTCGATTGAGGGGCAATAGCGCGGGCCGCGGGTTTTGATCTGGCCGGAATACATCGGCGAGCGGTGCACGTTGGCGCGGATGATGGCGTGCGTCGCCGGCGTTGTCCGGGTGATGCCGCATTGGACCTGCGGATTGTCGATGAGCTCGGTGAGCACTGAGAATGGCTCGGGCGGATCGTCGCCGGGCTGTGGCTCGACGGCGGCCCAGTCGATCGTGGCGCCGTCGAGCCGCGGCGGCGTCCCGGTCTTGAGCCGGCCAAGAGCGAAGTCCGTGCGCTCGAGCGTCTGAGATAAGCCAAGCGCCGGCGCCTCTCCAACCCGACCGGCCGGAATCTGCCGCTCGCCGATGTGGATGAGGCCGCGCAGAAACGTACCGGTCGTCAGCACTACAGCACCGGCGCCGAACGAGCGGCCGTCGGTCAGCCGGACGCCGCTCACCCGGTCCGCGACGAGAAGGTCATCGACCTCCCCTTCGATCACCGTCAGGTTCGCGGTTTGCCGGATCGCCGCCTGCATGGCGGCCGCGTAGAGCTTGCGATCGGCCTGGGCGCGCGGCCCGCGCACCGCCGGCCCCTTGCGGCGGTTGAGCACCCGGAACTGAATGCCGCCGGCATCGGCGACGCGGCCCATCAGCCCGTCGAGCGCATCGATCTCGCGCACCAGATGGCCCTTGCCCAGTCCGCCGATTGACGGATTGCATGACATCGCGCCGACGGTCGCGAAGCGATGCGTGATGAGCGCCGTTCGCGCGCCCATGCGCGCGGCTGCCGTCGCGGCTTCGCAGCCGGCGTGGCCGCCACCGACCACAATCACATCGAAGCTCGCGTCCATCGCAGTTCCCGACAAAACGCGATCGTTCTAGTCGCGTGCCGACAGGGGGTCAAAGCGCCCGGCGTGTTTCACGTGAAACAACACGCCCGCTTAAGGTGGTGTTAACCACGTTTGTTAACCATTCATTTGCCGATACAAAATTCGCGGAAGATCACGTCGAGAATATCCTCGACGTCGACCCGACCGGTGAGCCGGCCGAGCGTTGTGGCAGCCGATCGCAGCTCTTCGGCAATCAGTTCCTCCCGGCCTGCGTTTCGCTGAGCAAGCGCGCGGTCGAGTGCAGCCACGGTGTCCTGCAAAGCGCGGCGATGCCTGGCGCGGGTCACAAGCGTCGTCTCGGTGGCGGCGAAGAACGCTTTGCTGAAACCAGCGAGTCCATCGATGAGGTCATCCATGCCGGCGCTGGTACTCGCCGAGATGGTAAATGAACGGTTAATTCCGTTTTGACTGCGCGATTCATTCCTACCGGCGCCAACCGCCGGTGCAACGTCGATCTTGTTCCGCAGCCACCAGAGTTCCGCATCCGGAACTTGCTGGGCCGCGTCGCCGGCCGATCCGCCATCGACCGATGCGTCAGTGACCCACAGCACGAGGTCGGCCATTGCGGCACGCGCACGGGCGCGGCGAACCCCCTCCTCCTCGACCGGGTCATTGCTGTCGCGGATGCCGGCTGTATCGAGCAGCGTCACCGGGTAGCCGGCGAGATCGAGATGCACCTCGATGACATCACGCGTAGTGCCCGGATAGGGCGATACGATCGCCGCCTCCCGACGCGCCAGCCGGTTGAGCAGCGTCGATTTGCCGGCATTGGGTGGGCCCGCTATCGCCACCACAAGTCCGTCTCGCAGCCGCTCGCCGCGTCCGCCATCGGCGAGGCTCGCTTTGATTTCCTCCCGTAGTCCATTGGCCGCCCGCAGCGCCGGCTCGACCAGATTTTCCGGCACGTCAGTCTCGTCGGAAAAATCAATGCGCGCCTCGACGAGCGCCAGCGCTTCGATGAGCCGCTGCCGCCAAGCCTCGGCGCGGTCGCCGATCAGGCCCTTGAGCTGCCGATAGGCCAGGCGCCGCTGCGCCGGCGTCTCGGCGGCGATGAGATCCGCCAGGCCCTCCACTTCGGTCAGATCGAGCCGGCCACTCTCGAACGCGCGCCGGGTGAATTCGCCCGGCTCGGCCATGCGGCAGCCGTCCAGCGTGGCGAGCGCGTCAATCACCGCGGCGACCACCGCGTGGCCGCCATGGAGCTGCAGTTCGGCCACATCCTCGCCGGTCTCGCTATGCGGCGCCGGAAACCACAGCGCCAGCGCTTCGTCGATCACCTCCCCGCTTGCCGGATCGCGCACCCGCGCCAGCGCCGCCTTGCGCGGCTCGGGCACGCGACCGATCAGCGTCTTGAGCGCATCGCCGGCGCGCGGCCCAGACACACGCACCACCGCAATCGCGGCGGGCGGCCGGCCGGACGAGAGGGCGAAAATGGTGGATCGTTCCGACACGTTGGATCGTTGAAAGTTGAAACGTCCGCGCTTCGTTCAGCGCGGGCTACTTGCTAGGGTGCAGCTATGTCAACGCTCCCGCCGACCTCCTCCACCCACGAAAACCGCCTCGCGCAGGAAACGAGTCCGTATCTCCTGCAGCACAAGGATAATCCCGTCGCCTGGTGGGCGTGGGGACCCGAAGCGTTGGCGGAGGCCAAGCACACCAACAAGCCGATCCTGCTCTCGGTCGGCTACGCGGCGTGCCACTGGTGCCACGTCATGGCGCACGAGAGTTTCGAGGACGACGAGACCGCGCGGGTGATGAACGAGCTGTTCGTCAACATCAAGGTCGATCGCGAGGAACGTCCCGACATCGATCAGATCTACATGGCGGCGCTGCATCATCTCGGCGAGCAGGGCGGCTGGCCGCTCACCATGTTTCTCACGCCCGCCGGCGAGCCGATCTGGGGCGGCACGTATTTTCCAAAACTACCGCGCTACGGCAAAGCGGCATTCGTCGACGTGCTGCAAGAGATCGCGCGCATCTTTCGCGACGAGCCGCAGAAGATCGAGAATAACCGCGCGGCGCTGATGGCGCGGCTCGCCGCGACCGCGCGCGAGTCCGGCACGGTCAGCATCGGCCGCGCCGAGCTCGACAACGCGGCGCGGCAGCTCGGCGGACTGATCGATCCGGTCAACGGCGGCACGCGCGGCGCACCGAAATTTCCGCAAGAGGCTTTATTTGAACTGCTGTGGCGCGCCGGTTTGCGCACCGGCGAAACGCGTTACTTCGCCGCCGTTGAGATCACGCTTGATCACATCTGTGAAGGCGGCATCTACGATCATCTCGGCGGCGGCTTTTCGCGCTACTCGGTCGATGAGCGCTGGCTGGTGCCGCACTTCGAGAAGATGCTGTACGACAACGCGCATCTGCTCGCGCTGTTGGCGATTGCGCACAAGCGCAACGGCAAAGCGCTGTATCGGCAGCGCGCTTATGAAACAGTCGAATGGCTCAAGCGCGAGATGACCACGCCCGAAGGCGCGTTCAGCGCATCGCTCGATGCCGATTCCGAAGGCGAGGAGGGCAAGTTTTATATCTGGTCGTATGACCAAATCTTGCGTGTGCTTGGCATCGAGGACGGTGAATTTTTTGCTCGCCATTACGACGTGACGCCGGCCGGCAATTTCGAAGGCCACACGATTCTCAATCGCCTCAAGCCGCAGCCGCGCACTGATGAAGATGAGAAGCGGCTTGCGGCGTTGCGCATAAAACTGCTTGCGGTGCGCGACAAGCGCGTGCGTCCCGGCCTCGACGACAAAGTTTTGGCCGACTGGAACGGCTTGATGATCGCCGCGCTCAGCGACGCAAGTCTGTTGTTCGAAGAGCCATCGTGGCGCGAGATCGCGGCTCGCGCTTTCGATTTCATTGCCCGCGCCATGAGCAAAGGCGACCGGCTCGGCCATTCATGGCGGCAAGGTCAGCTGAAATTCCCCGGCCTCGCTTCGGATCTCGCTGCCATGATCCGCGCCGCGCTTGCGCTCCACGAAGCAACCGGCGAGCAACGCTATCTCGAGCAGGCGCTCGCCTGGCAGCGCGCGCTCGATCGCGATTACGCCAACGCGGAGACCGGCACGTACTATCTCACCGCCGCCGATGCCGAAGGCCTCGTGGTCCGTCCAGCGGCGACCACCGACGAAGCAACGCCGAATCACAATGCGGTCGCGGCCGGCAATTTGATCCGGCTGGCGCTCTTAGCCGGCGACGACACCTGGCGCGAGAAAGCCGACCGCCTGATCGCATCGATCGCGCCGCAGGCGGTGGAAAACCTCTTCATGCACATGGCGCTGCTCAACGCCATCGATCTGCGGCTCCATGGCGCCGAGATCGTGGTGACCGGGCAGGGCGCCCAGGCCGATGCGCTGCTCGCCGCCGCGCGCGCGCTGCCGCCGCTCGACCGCACCGTGCTGCATGCGCCTTCGCCGGCGGCTCTGCGGGCGGACCACCCGGCGCGCCAAAAGCTCGAGGCGGCGAGCGAACCGGCCGCTTTCATCTGCGTCGGCGAAACCTGTTCACTGCCGGTCACCGATCCGGCCGGCCTCATTGGCGCCATCGATGCAGTGCGACATACTTGACGCCGTGCTTCATTGGCCGGCGATTCCCCGCTAAAGGGGGCGGGCGGGCCAGGAACGGAGATCACGAGATGCGATGCGGGATCATTGCCGCCGCCGCTTTGGCGGCCATAGCGTTTACCAGCGTGTCGGCCACCGGCGCACACGCCCAGCAATGGTGCGGCTTTGCGGCGCAAAAGGGCGCCATCGTGCAGTGCGGCTACACCAGCCAGCAGGGTTGCGAAAACATCATCGGCAAAGGCGCGATGTGTTTTATCAACCCGTACTTGGTGTTCAACGAACGCCAGCCACGGCCCGGACTGACGCGACGCTCCCACGCGCACGCCTGAATAAGCTCGCGCGCCGTTCCATTTCGGCGCGCCGCAAACTTCGGTTGGCCTATTCTTGAAATCGTTATCGTGACTGAACGCTGAGGCTCGCGAAGCGAAGCCTCACGTATTCATCGAGTCGAAGAACTCGCCGTTGCCCTTGGTGTTGCGCAGCTTGTCGAGCAGGAAGTCGATGGCGTCCATGGTGCCCATCGGATTGAGGATACGGCGCAGCACGTACATTTTCTTGAGCTGATCGGGCGGCACCAGGAGCTCTTCCTTGCGGGTGCCGGAACGCGTGATGTCCATGGCCGGGAAGGTGCGCTTATCGGCGACCTTGCGGTCGAGGATCAGCTCCGAATTGCCGGTGCCCTTGAACTCTTCGAAGATCACTTCGTCCATGCGGCTGCCGGTATCGATCAGCGCCGTGGCGATGATGGTGAGCGAGCCGCCTTCCTCGATATTGCGCGCGGCGCCGAAGAAGCGTTTCGGCCGCTGCAAGGCGTTGGCGTCGACACCGCCGGTCAGCACCTTGCCGGAGGATGGCACCACGGTGTTGTAGGCGCGGCCGAGGCGGGGGATCGAATCCAGCAGGATGACGACGTCGCGGCCATGCTCGACCAAGCGCTTGGCCTTCTCGATCACCATCTCGGCGACCTGGACGTGGCGCACCGCCGGCTCGTCAAAGGTCGAGGAGACCACCTCGCCCTTCACCGAGCGCTGCATGTCGGTGACTTCTTCGGGCCGCTCGTCGATCAAGAGCACGATCAGGTAGCACTCGGGATGATTGTGGGTAATCGAGTGCGCGATGTTTTGCAGCAGCACCGTTTTGCCGGTGCGCGGCGGCGACACGATCAGCGCGCGCTGGCCCTTGCCGACCGGGGCGACGATATCGATGACCCGGGCCGAGAGATCCTTCTTGGTCGGGTCCTCGAATTCCATCTTCAGCCACTCGTCCGGATAGAGCGGCGTCAGGTTGTCGAAGTTGACCTTGTGGCGCGCCTTCTCGGGGTCCTCGAAATTGAGCGAGTTGACCTTGAGCAGCGCAAAATAGCGTTCGCCTTCCTTGGGGCTGCGGATATGGCCGTCGATGGTGTCGCCGGTGCGCAGTCCGAAGCGCCGGATTTGTGAGGGCGAAACGTAGATGTCGTCGGGCCCGGGCAGGTAGTTGGCCTCGGGCGAGCGGAGAAAGCCGAAGCCGTCGGGCAGCACTTCGACCACACCTTCGCCGATGATGTCGGTCTCGCGCGCCGAGAGCTGCTTGAGGATGCCGAACATCAGCTCCTGCTTGCGCATGGTCGAGGCGTTTTCGACCTCGAGCTCCTCGGCGAAGGAGACAAGCTCCGCCGGAGTCTTGGATTTAAGTTCTTGGAGTCGCATTTCCCGCATGGGGGTTTCCTGTGGAGAGTGCGCCAGCGGCGGATTGAGTCGCGGCGTCGCTGACGGGAAGAAGATCGCAGGTGGTCGGCCGCGGGGAGCTTTGCCCCGAACCCCGATGCATCAATCGGCTCCGGTTCGCCCGGCGCCAGGACTAGAACTGCATCCGCCTACGTTCGGTGGGATGAGCCAAAGATATGGAAAGAACGGAGTTCAGGCAAGAGCCGGGACCGACTGTGCACTGGCAACGCACATGGTTCAGAACGGTTTCACCACCGCGAGGATCACGATGGCGATCAGGAGGATGGTCGGTACCTCGTTGATAATCCGATAGAATTTCTGCGAATGGCGGTTCGCGTCGGCGCCGAAAGCCTTAACCCAACGGGCGAATAAACCGTGCAGTCCCGACATCGCCAGGACCAGCGCGATCTTGGCCTGGAGCCACCCCGAATCGAACCAGTGACCCTGCCAGGCGAGCCAAAGCCCCAACAGCCAGGCGATCATCATCGCCGGATTGATGATAGCGCGGAGGAGCCGCCGCTCCATCACCTTGAAGGTCTCGGACTGAACCGAGCCCTTTTCGGCCACGCAGTGATAGACGAACAGCCGCGGCAGATAGAGCATGCCGGCCATCCAGGCGATGATGGCAATGACGTGGAAGGCTTTGACCCAGGTGTAAATCATTGAAATTGCGGCTCGCTTTGCTCGATCACGTGGCCCGTGTCCCGGTGCCGCGCACCCGCTCGACCAACCGCACGACGTTCTCGACAGGCGTTTCAGGCAGCACGCCATGGCCGAGATTGAAAATAAACGGGCCTCCCGAAAACGCCTGCAGGATCGAAGCGACGGCGCCATCAAGCGCCGCTCCGCCGGCTAACAGTGCGAGCGGATCGAGATTGCCCTGAACGGGCCGCAACTTTTGGACCTGATCGCGGGCGAAGCCAAGCTCGATAGTCCAGTCGAGTCCAACCGCATCCACCGAGACTGCAGCCAGATAGCCGGGAAGCTCGGTGCCGGCGCCGCGCGGAAAGCCGATGATTTTTGCATCGGGACATTGCCGCCGCAAACCGGCAACGATCCTTGCCATCGGCTCGATGCACCATTTCTGAAATTCGTCGCGCGGCAATACACCCGCCCAGCTGTCGAAAATCTGCACCGCATCCACGCCCGCCTCGAATTGCTTGGCGAGGTAGCTGATCGACGATGCAACCAATAGCTCGATCAATTCGGCAAACGCTTCGGGATGGCGATAGGCGAACAGACGCGCAGTGCCTTGATCCGCACTGCCGCGGCCGGCGATCATGTAGGTTGCGACGGTCCAGGGTGCGCCGCAGAAGCCGAGCAGCGCGACGTCCTTTGGCAATTGCTCCTTGACGCGCGCAATCGTCTCGTAGACCGGCGCCAGCACGCCGTGATCGATCTCATCGTTCAGTCGCCGCCAATCGCCGGGTCCAGCCAGCGCGTCGAGTCGCGGTCCTTCGCCGACTTCAAAGCTTACGTGCTGGCCGAGCGCATGGGGCACGACCAGAATATCCGAGAACAGGATCGCCGCATCAAAGCCGAAGCGACGAACCGGCTGCAGTGTAATTTCGGCTGCAAGCTTCGGATTGAAGCAAAGGTCGAGAAAGCTGTCGGCGGTTTGGCGAATGGCACGGTACTCGGGCAAGTACCGACCGGCCTGTCGCATCAGCCAGATTGGCGGCTTTGCCAAGCGCTCGCCTGCGAGCACGCGCAGGATTGGTTTATTCGGGGATGTTTCCGGCACGCACACACTCTAAACCAAATCAATTTTAAAAGAGACTGTTGTAGTGATTGGACCGTTGATTGGACTCACAAATGGCTACCCACACGTCATCCACGCGCAAACGTCTTTGCCCGTAATTTCGGGTCCTACCGGGGCCGCGGCATGTGGAGAAATTCGTCAAGCATTCTCGGCTGTTCGCATGAGCGGCAGGAAGGCTGTCCACATTTCACCAGTCCGAGGTCCCGCCGGTCTCAGATTGCCACGGCGCGGCACAGGTGTGGATGAGCCGGCAAGCGGTCCACCGGGGGTGCTTGCACAGGCCCGCAGGGCATGGCCTTCTCCCACATTATCGACAGGTTATCCGGTCCATCCGATGGCGCAGGCGGCGGGCTATTTTCATCTTCACATGATCTCCGACTCGACCGGTGAAACCCTGACCACCGTCGCGCGGGCAGCGGCGGCGCAATACGCCAAGGTCATGCCCGTCGAACATATGCATCCGTTGGTGCGAACCCAGAAGCAGCTCGACCGGGTGTTGAACGAGATCGAAGAATCGCCCGGCATCGTGCTCTACACATTGCTCGAGGAAGATTTGGCGGCGCGACTCGAGATGAAGTGCCGCGATCTCGGGCTGCCGTGTCTTTCGATCCTGGGACCGGTTCTGCACCTGTTTCAGGCCTATCTGGGCGCGGAGACCACTCACAAGGTCGGCGCCCAACACACGCTCAACGCCGAATACTTTCGCCGGATCGATGCGCTCAATTACACCATGCTGCATGACGACGGGCAGCAGCCCGAGGATCTCGAGGAAGCCGACATCGTCCTGGTCGGCGTTTCGCGCACCTCCAAGACGCCGACCTCGATCTATCTCGCCAATCGTGGGGTGAAGACCGCGAATGTGCCGCTGGTTCCAGGCGTGCCGCTGCCGTCACAGCTCGAGCACTTGGAACGGCCGCTGATCGTCGGCCTGTTTGCCAGTCCGGAACGCATCGTGCAGATCCGCCAAAACCGACTGCTCGGGCTCAAAGCACACCGCGAGGACGATCAATATATCGATCGCGAGGCAGTTACCGAGGAGATCGCCGCGTCGCGGCGGCTATGCGCCCGGCACAGTTGGCCGCTGATCGATGTCACGCGGCGCTCGATCGAGGAAACCGCGGCCGCAGTGCTGGCGCATCTCGCCGAGCGCCGCCGCCGCAAGGTCTCTTGAGCGATGCCGCTCTGGCTTGCCGCGAGCCCCCTGGTGCTTGCCTCCAAAAGCAAGATCCGCCGCAGCCTGCTCGTTGCCGCCGGTGTTGCGGTCGAGGTGCAACCGGCCGAACTCGACGAGCGGACGGTCGAAACCGGCGCGCCGGCCAACGAGCCGAGCGCCGTTGCGATGCATTTGGCACGCGAAAAGGCGCTGTCGGTCGGACGAAGCAATCCCGAGCGTCTGGTGCTTGGCGCCGATCAGGTGCTCGCGCTCGACGGCCAGCGCTTCACCA
>DASRET010000092.1:0-10766 GCA_035651875.1 Xanthobacteraceae bacterium | reverse complement strand
TGGAACGTCTACGAGATCACCGCCAAAGGCGACACATTCACCGTGACCCTCAACGGCCAGAAGACCGTCGACGGCGCCAAGTCGGACAAGTTCGCCAAGGGGCGGATCGCGCTGCAGCACGGCAAGGGCGCCGAGGGCGAGAGCGGCGTCGTCAAATTCCGCAAGGTCGAGATCAAGCAGCTGTAGCGCGCCGCGACCTTAGCTGTCGGCGCGGCGGCTGCGCCCTATACCGCCACCTTGGCGAGGAAGCTTTCGACTTCGCTGCGCAGGTTGGCCGCCGCATCGTCGACCGATTCGGATGCCGTGAGCACGATCTGCGCGGACTGTTGCGTTTCGGTGGTGGCATCGGCCAATTCGGTCAACACCGCCACGATGAGCTTGGCGCCGTCGGCGGCGCTCTCGACGTTTTTCGAGATTTCGCCGGTTGCGGTGCTTTGTTGCCGGACCGATTCGGCGACCGCCGACGTGTAGTCGTCGATCTCCTGCATCCGGTTCGAGATGCGCCCGATGGCATCGACCGCTTTGCCGGTCGAGTTCTGCACTTCCAGGATCTGGCTGGAAATATCCTCGGTCGCCTTCGCGGTTTGCACCGCAAGCGACTTCACCTCGGAAGCGACCACCGCGAAGCCGCGGCCCGCTTCGCCGGCGCGGGCCGCTTCGATTGTGGCATTGAGCGCCAGCAGATTGGTGCTCTCGGCGATGCTGCGAATGAGGTTGGTGACATCGCCGATCTTCTGCGCGCTCTGCGCCAGCGCCCCGATATCCTGATTGGTCGTGCGCGCTTCGTCGACCGCGATCCGGACCACCTCGGCGGTCTGGTTCAGGCGGCGTCCGATCTCGGCGATGGACCCGGACAATTCTTCCGCGGCGGCCGCCGCCTGCTCGACGTTGGTCGATGCTTCGTTCGACGATTCCGCGGCGCTCGTGGCCCGTTGCGTCGTGCGGCTGAAGGCGTCGAACAGGCTCGCCGCGGTCGAGCGCATTTGTCCCGCCCGGTCGGTGACGATCCGCAGCAGATTTTCGGCGCAATTGCGGAACGTGGAGATCGCGCCGTCGACGAGGACGCGGCGCTCCTCCTGCTGCTCGACCGCCGCGCGCTGCACTGCGGCCTGGCGTAGCGCGGTAATGTCCTCATGCGTGCCGATCCAGCCGCCGCCTTTCATCGGGTGATTGGTGACGAGAAGCAGGCGGCCGCCGGATTTGACCTCATGCACCATGGTCCGCCCCTCGCGGACCCCGGCGAGGAATTCCTTGCGGTATTGAACGGGGTCGCGAGAGAACGTGCCCCTGGCGACGCGCCGCGCCAGCACCTCGGACAGCGTGGCGCCGGTCTGCACGTCGTCCGGCGTCAGGCCGTACATTTCGTAATATTGGGTGTTGCAGACGACCAATCGCTCCGCGGCGTCGAACATGCACATGCCCTGCGCCATGCTGTCGATGGCGGTGCGCAACTGTCTGTTTCGCCGGCGCAGACCTCGGCTGACCAGGATGCCGGCCGCGCTCATGGCAAGGGCGGCAAGGAGCATGGCGACGGCCGCGCTCAAAACCGTTTCGGAGGCGGCCGGAATGAGTGCGGCGGTCCAGCCGCCGGCGAAGACAGTCAGGGTGGCAAAACTGGCCGCAAAGAATGCCAAGCCGATGAGGGTGACCAACCACTCGCCTCGCCTCATTCCAGGCGAGAAAAAAGCGCCGAGCATGATTTCGGGGTCCGTGGTAAGTTATATATTGGACATTACTGGCTTTTTTAGAGTTAATTTCGAGTAAGCAAATCGTTGACAAAATATTTCGGGCAGGCGTTTCGGGCTCAAAAAGCTCGAAGCTGATGCGGAATCCGCGAGCTACGCGCGTGCTACGGCCGTGCCAAGCACCGCTTTAGCGTCGCGCGGCGGCGCGTTGTCCGCCCAGGCGACGTACCGGTCGGGGCGGACCAGGACCAGTCTCGCCCCATAGGCAGTGCGTACCTCGCCATAGGTGTTGCGAACGACCTGCAAGGGAACGTCCAGCGCCGCGGCGGCATCAGCGAAGCCGGCGACGGCGCGCTCGTCGGCATCGAACGCCAGCAGGGTGAAATACGGTCCGAGCTCCTCGAACACGTTGCGGCCGGAGGACAAAAGTTGCGGCGGCAGGTGGTGGCCGGCGCGGGCCGCGAATGTGTGGCTGCCCCGCGCGCTCGACTTGGCGCCCGGCGGACCGAACACGATGGGCGAGCCCTCGTAGTGCGGCTCGTAGGTGAGCACGCGCGGCGCGGCGCCGCCCTGGTGCTCGGTCCAGGCGTGCTCGAATTCGGCGCGGTCCTTGTCGGGGCTGTAGCGGGCCAGAAACGCCGCGTCCTTCTGGATACCGGCCTCGATGAAGTCCGCGCCGGTCTCCTTGAAAATGGGCTGGCGCTCTTCGCTGTAGCTGCGCAGCAGCGCGTCGCCGCCCCAGCCCTGCAGCGCGGCGGCAAGCTTCCAGCCCAGATTGGCCACGTCGTCGAGCCCGTTGTTGAGGCCGTAGCCGCCGTAGGGCGGATGCGAGTGCGCGGCGTCGCCGGCAATGAACACGCGGCCGGCCTGATAGGTCTCGGCGACCGCGATGCGCAGGTCCCAGAAGCCGACATAGTCGAAATCGCAGGCGAACGGGAAGCCGGCGCTCTTCTGCAACAGGCCATGGAAATCGTAATTGTCGCGCGTGGTGTTCGGCGGCACCGGCGAATGAAAGAACCAGCGCTCGCCGACGTCGACGCGGCCGAAGAACTGCCAGTAGCCTTTCAGCTCCGGATGCAGCACGCGGTAGGTCGAGCGCGGCGGAAAGCGCTTGAGCTTTTCGTGCAGTTCGCGCGAGCGGAACAGCGCCAGCACCATGATCTGGTCGAAATCGGCGCCGCTGCGTTCGATGCCCATTTTCCGACGCACGATGGAATGGCCGCCGTCGCAACCGACGACGTAGTCGGCTTGCAGCGTGTCGCGGCCGGCTCCGCCGTCCTCGACGATCGTCACGCGCACGCCATCGGCATCCTGCGCGACGTCCTCCGCAATCCAGCCGAACCGCGCGTCGACATTGGCGATCTTCGCCAGGCGGCTGCGCAGCACATTCTCGACCAGATATTGCGGCAGCCGTTCGTTGTGCTGGAAGTAATAGGCGTTGACGATCTCGCGCAGCGGCGGCGCGTACCAGAATTCGTTATTGAGATCCCGATACGCGATGATGCCGCTCATGGGAAACTCCGGCGGCAGCATGCGGATGGCGCGGACCTCGTCGGCGACGCCCCAGGCGTAAAGGTGCTCCATCGAGCGCTGGGTGAGATTTTGGCCCTTCGGAATGAGCTGCGGTTCCTTGCGCCGCTCGATCAGCGCGCAGCTCACGCCGCGCAGGCCGAGCTCGACCGCGAGCGCGACGCCGACCGGTCCGCCGCCGACGATGACGACCTGATAACGCCTGTCCATCTGTCGTTACCGCCCGATCGCCGCGCGCGCCTTGGCGAAAATATCCGGCGAGAACGCCGCGAAGCGCGCGAGCAATTGCTGCACCTCATCGGCGCTGGCCGGACTGATGTCGAGGCCGACGCGCCTGGCCTCGTCGAGAAACTCCTTGTCCTTCATGGTCGCCGCGAATGCCGTGCGCAACGCCGCCAGCCGCTCCGGCGGAATGTTGGGCGGCCCTGCCAGCGGACGGCCGAGCACAAGCTGCTTGAAATGCACGTCGAGCACGGCGCGCTGCTCGTCCGTCTTGGCATAGTCGTAAACGCTTGGAATGGCGCCGAACTCGTTCGATTTGCGCGGCCCCATCTGGATCACAAGCTTCATGCGTCCGGATTGCACGTCGTCGTGAAACTGCGCCTTGATGGAGGAGGCATAAAAGCCGCATTCGCCGTTGACCTCGCCGCGATGCATGGCGAGGTCGATGTCGCGGGTGCCGGCATAGCCGGGGATCATGCGGATGTTGGCGCCGAGCACGTTTTTGAGGACCAGCGGATGCTGATAGGTGATCGCCGCCGGCGCGCCGCCGCCGAAGATAGTCTCCTTGTGCAGCATCTCGTCGAACGACGCGGCCGCGCCCGGCGTCTGCCAAACGCCGCAATAGGCGACGTCCTGCGACATGCTGCCGATCCAGCTGAACTTTTGCGGATCGAATTTTGCGGCCTTGTTGCCGAGGAGCGGCTCCATGACTGCCGACGAGGCGAACTCGCCCAGCACGGTGCCGTCGTTCGGCTCATTGGCATAGAGGTGATTGGCGGCGTTCATCGAGCCGGCGCCGGGCATGTTCGACGGCACTACCGCGGGGTTGCCCGGAATGAATTTGCCGAAATGCCGCGACAGCACGCGGATGTAGGTGTCGTAGCCGCCGCCGGGCGGGAAGCCGGCGATCAGGGTCACGGTCTTGTGGCTGTAGAAATCGGCGACCGGATCGGCCAACGCCGCAGGCGCCGCGGCCGCGGTGCCGAGCAACAGACAAAGAATGGCGCCGCCGAGACGACGCGCTCGCGCTCTATTCGAGACCATTACGAAGCCACCTTGCTCCAGGACCGCCACGGCGTCTCCGCCACCGGCGTCAGCGGCGGCTTGCCGGCCGCCCACGCCAAAATGTTGTCGACGACGAGCTGATCCATCCTGGCGCGTGTGTGCACGGACGCGGATCCGAGATGCGGAAACAGCACGACGTTGTCCATGGCGATCAATTCCTCCGGCACGTTCGGCTCCTTCGCGTAAACGTCGAGGCCGGCGGAGAGGATGCGCTTGTCCTGCAGCGCCTTGATCAGCGCCTGTTCGTCGACCACCGAGCCGCGCGCCATGTTGATCAAAATGCCGTTCGGGCCGAGCGCGTCGAGCACCTTGGCGTCGATCATGTTCGCGGTCGCCGCGCCGCCCGGCACGATGGCGAGCAGGATGTCGACGTCGCGCGCCATCTCGATGAGGTCGGCGTAATGGCGATAAGGCAGATGGGCTCGTTGCTGCCGCGTGTGATAAACCACCGGCACGCCGAACGCGTCGAGCCGCCGTGCAATCGCCTGGCCGATGCCGCCCATGCCGACCAGCCCGACGGTGCGGTCGCGCAAGGTCGCTTTGGTGAGCGGATAATCCTTCTCGCGCCATTTGCCGGCGCGCAGATAGCGCTCGGCCTGCGGCAGTTCGCGCACCGTGCACAGCAGAAGGCCGAACGCCGTATCGGCGACTTCTTCGTTCAGCACGCCCGGCGTGTTGGTGAGAATGACGCCGTGCGCGGCGGCCCACTTCGAGTCCATGTGGTCGTAGCCGACGCCGAAGCTGGCGACGATTTCGAGGTGCGGGAAGCGCTCCATGAAGCTGCCCGGGATTTTTTCCGTCGTCGCGCTGCAGGCGATGGCGCGTATGTCGGCGTGCTCGGCGAAGAACGCCTCGCGGTCCTTCGCTGTGTGCGCCTTACGGACAATGCAAGCGCCTTCGAGCCCGTTCATCACCACCGGCTTGAGCGGCCCGAGCAGCAAAACCTGTTTTTTCTCCGGTGCCATCCGCAAACCTCGTTCACACCAGCATGCGCACCGGCGCCTCGATCAACGCCTTGAACGCGGCGAGCAGCTGCGCGCCGAGCGCGCCGTCGACCACGCGGTGGTCGCACGACACCGTGACGCTGAGCAGGCTCGCGAACGCGACGCCGCCGTCGGGCCTTTCCACCGCCTGCCGGCGCGCCGCGCCAACCGCCAGAATAGTCGCATGCGGCGGATTGATGATGGCGGCGAATTCGCGCACGCCGTACATGCCGAGATTGGAGATCGCCGAGGAACCGCCTTGCAGGTCGGCCGCCGTCAGCTTTTTGCCGCGCGCGCGCGCCGAAAGGTCCTTCATCTCGGCCGAGATTGCGGAGACCGATTTGGTGTCGGCCTGGCGAAGGACCGGCGCGACCAAACCGTCGTCGAGCGCAATGGCAACGCCGATGTCGGAATGCTTCAGGCGCAGCAGGCGATCGCCGGCCCACACCGCGTTGGCGGCCGGCACGCGGTGCAGGGCCAGCGCCCAGGCACGGATCAAAAAGTCGTTGAGCGAGAGCTTCAAGGCCGCCGTTCCTTCCCCCGCTTGCGGGGGAAGGTTAGGGAGGGGGCCAGTCGCTCCGGCATTCGCCTCCTCGCGCAAGGCGATCAGCCGCCCGATGTCCACGTCGGCGGTGAGATAAAAGTGCGGGACCGTCTGCGCTTCGGTGAGCCGGGCCGCGATGGTGCGGCGCATGGCGTCGAGCGGCACCTCCTCGTAGGCCTCGGGCGCGTACAGCGCCTTGATGCGATCGGCGCTCGGTGCTTCCGGCGTGCGCCTCTGCTCCGGCCGCGGCGCCTGCTCAATATCGCGCGCCACGATGCGGCCATGCGGCCCCGAACCGCGCAGTTGCGCCAGATCGATGCCGTTCTCTGCTGCGAGCCGGCGCGCCAGCGGCGTGACCGTGACGCCACCCGACAGCCGCGCGGGTCCGTAATTGCGCTCGGGCGTGCGGACTTCGAAGAATGGGTCGAGCGGTTGCGCTTTTCGCTCATTCCCGCCAAAGCGGGGACCCAGATCCTGGATTCCCGCTTTCGCGGGAATGCGCGGAGATGACGCCGCCGCTGGTTCAGTTCGCACGGACGTGACGGAGTTGCGTGCCGGCTGTGCCGGCATCTCGCCGGGTTGACCGGCACCGTCCGCAATCACCGCAACGATCGCGCCGACCGGCGCGACTTCGCCCGCCGGCACGCGGATTTCCGCCAGCACGCCGGCGCTGGTCGCCGGCACTTCCATCGACACCTTGTCGGTTTCGATCTCGAACAGGTTGTCGCCCGGCGCGACGGCTTGGCCGGCCGATTTGAACCATTTGGTGATCTTGCCTTCGGCGACGGTCTCGCCGAGCTGCGGCATCAGCACGTTCATTATTCTGTGCCTTGCTCCGCGCTCACTTGATCCGCTCCCAGGTGACTTCGAGCGTCGAATTCGGCGGCCGCAGGATCAATCGGTCGCCGACGAACTCGTAGCCGCGAATGAGGTCGCCGCCTTCGCCGGGCTGCAGATTGTCGGCGCGGTGATGCGTCACCGTGGCGGCCGCTTCATCCACCGTGTAGGTGCCGAAATAGGCGATGTAGTCCTTGAGCGCGACGAACGCCTCTTCGGGCGTCATCACCGCGCCGGCGCGCTTGCGCTCGACGTCGGGCGCGATCTGTACCGACATTTCGCCGTGCGGGCCGTAATAGATCATGCCCTTCGGGTTCTTGCCGCGATCCCAGTTGGCGCCGTTGATGCGCGTGCCCACATAGCGCCAAGCGCCGAGCAGGCGCTGCTTGGCCGATTGCGCCTTGTCTGCTTCGCTCACCACGTCACCGAGATGTACTGGGTTTCCAGAAACTCCATCATGCCCTCGTGCGCGCCCTCGCGGCCGAGGCCGGACTGCTTGACGCCGCCGAACGGCGCCGCCGGATCGGAAACGAGGCCGCGATTGAGGCCGATCATGCCGAAGTCGAGCTTTTCCGACACCCGCATGCCGCGGCTCAAGTCTTTCGTGTACAGATAGGCGACCAATCCGTACTCGGTGTCGTTGGCCCGCTCGATCACTTCGGCGTCGGACTTGAAGGTCTGGATCGAAGCGACCGGACCGAAAATCTCCTCGTTGAGCAGCTTGGCGTCGTTCGACACGTTCGCCAGCACGGTCGCCGGATAGAAGAAGCCGGGCCCGCCCGGCAGCTTGCCGCCAGTCAGCACCTTGGCGCCCTTCTGCACCGCGTCGTCGACCAGCTCGACCACCTTGTCGAGGCCGTCCTTGTTGACCAGCGGGCCCAGTGCCACGCCGTCGTCGAGGCCGTTGCCCATTTTCAGCCCGGCCATCTTGGCGGTGAGCTTTTTTGTGAACTCGTCCTGCACCTTCTCGTGCACGTAAAAGCGATTGGCCGCCGTGCAGGCCTCGCCCATGTTGCGCATCTTGGCGATCATGGCGCCGTCGATGGCGGCATCGATGTCGGCGTCGTCGAACACGATGAACGGCGCGTTGCCGCCGAGCTCCATGGCCGGCTTGACGATGCAGTCGGCCGCTTCGTGCAGAAGCTTGCGGCCGACCTCGGTCGAGCCGGTGAACGACACGACGCGCACCCGCGGATCGTGCAGCAGCGCGCTGACCACCTTGCCGGACGAACGCGACGGAATGACGTTGACGACGCCGGCCGGCACGCCGGCTTCTTCCAGGATCGGCATCAGCGCCAGCATGGTGAGCGGCGTGTCGGAGGCCGGCTTGAGCACCACCGGGCAGCCGGCGGCGAGCGCCGGCCCGATCTTGCGCGTCGCCATGGCGGCCGGGAAATTCCACGGCGTCACCAGGACAGCGATGCCGGCCGGCTTGTGCTGCACGAAGATGCGCGCGCCCGACGCCGGTGCCGTCGAATTGGAGCCGACATTGCGCACTGCTTCCTCGGCGTACCAGCGGAAGAACTCGGCCGCGTAGGCGACCTCGCCGCGCGAATCCGACAGCGCCTTGCCGTTCTCGATGGTGATGAGTTTGGCCAGCCGCTCGGCGTCGCGCATGATCAGCTCGTAGGACTTGCGCAACACCTCGGCGCGCTCGCGCGGCTTTTTCGCCGCCCAGCCGGGGAACGCCGCGCTCGCCGCATCGAGCGCCGCGATGGCATCGTCGACCGTGGCGCTCGCCACCGAGGCGACCTTGTTCTCAGTCGCCGGATCGACCACGTCGAAACGGCCGCCGTCGGAGGCCTTCTTCCACTGGCCGCCAATCCACAGATCGGTCGGCACGTTGGCGAGGAGATTGTCGTATCGGGCACTCATGCTTGCACCTCAGTCTCTTTGCTCGTCATGCCCGGGCTTGACCCGGGCATCCATGCGGCGTCGACGCTCCATGGATTGCCGGGTCGAGCCCGGCAATGACGCTTATGATTTTACGATTGCAGTGATCGACTTATCCTTTCCGCGATCCGCTCCGTCGTTGGCAGCGCGATGTCTTCCAGAATGTCGGCGGCGGGCAGCGGGATGTGCGGCGTGGTGATGCGGACCGGCGGGCCGTCGAGGTCGTAGAACGCTTCGTCGGCGACGATCGAGACGATCTCGGCGCCCCAGCCGCACAGCCGCGGATTTTCCTCGACGGTGAACAGGCGGTGGGTGCGCCCGATCGAGCCCAGAATGGTTTGCGTGTCGAGCGGCACCAGGGAGCGCACGTCGACGACTTCGCAGTCGATACCGTGCTCGGCTTTGAGTTTTTCCGCCGCCGCAAGCGCGCGCGGCACCATCAGCGCCAGCGCCAGGATGGTGGCGTCCTTGCCGGGTCGCACGATCTTGGCGCTGCCCAAGGTGTCGACGATTTCGCCGTCCGGCACCTCGCCCTTGGTCGGATAGAGCGATTTGTGCTCGAAGAAGATCACCGGATCGGGATCGCGCACGGCGGCGGCAAGGAGTCCGATGACATCGCGCGGATTCGACGGCGCCACAACCTTGAGCCCCGGAATCATCATGCACCAGTTCTCGACGCTCTGCGAATGCTGGGCGCCGAAGCGCGAGCCGGCGCCGTTGCCGGTGCGCACGACCAGCGGACACTTGATCTGGCCGTTCGACATGTAGCGGCTCTTGGCGAATTCGTTGGCGATGTAGTCGAAGCAGACCGCAAAAAAATCCGAGAACATGATCTCGGCGATCGGCTTCAAACCCGTCATCGCCGCCCCCATGGCGGCACCCAGAATGGCCTGCTCGGAGATCGGCGTGTCGCGCACGCGCATGGGGCCGAACTGCTCGTAGAGCCCGACCGTGGCCTTGAACACGCCGCCGGCCTTGGCGACGTCCTCGCCCAGGAACACGACGTCGGGATCGCGCTCCATCTCCTGAGCGATGCCGCGCGCCACGGCGTCGCGATAGGTCAGTTCCGCCATGCGAAACCTCCGTCGGCATAGACGTCGGTGGTCAAGATATCGAGCGGCGGCATCGGCGCCGCCTTGCATTTTTCCGTGGCATCATCGACGCGGCGCCGCACGTCGGCATCGATCTCGGCAATGACATTGTCGCCGACGCCGAACTGCTTGAGCCGCTCGCGGTAGAGCTTGATCGGATCGTGCTCCTTCCATTTTTCCAGCTCGCCTTCGGGCCGGTATTTGGCCGGATCGGCGCGCGAATGGCCGCTGTGGCGATACGTCATGCATTCGATCAGCGACGGCCCGCCGCCGTCGCGCGCCTTGGCGAACGCCGCCCGGGCGGCGCGATAGACCGCATCGGCGTCGTTGCCGTCGACCACGATGCGCGGCAGCCCGTAAGCGGCGGCGCGGTCGGCCGCCGGATGCTGCACGGCGGTGACGTCGCCGATCGGCGTGTATTCCATGTAGAGATTGTTCTCGCACACGAAGATCACTGGCAGCTTCCACACCGCGGCGAAATTGAGCGCCTCGTGGAACGCGCCGATATTGGTGGTGCCGTCGCCGAAGAAGCAGACCGACACGTCGCTCTGTTTCTTGTACTGCGCGCGCCAGGCCGCGCCGCAGGCGATCGGCAGATGCGCACCGATGATGGCATAGGAGCCCATCACGCCGTGCTCGGCGGAAGTAAGGTGCATCGAGCCGCCCTTGCCGCGCATCAGCCCGTTGTCGCGCTGCATCAGCTCGCCCAAAACCTTTTCGACCGGCACGCCGCGTGCAAGCGTGTGGGCGTGGCCGCGATAGGTGCAGAACGACAGGTCGCCCGGCTTCATCGCGCAGGCGAAACCCGTCGCCACCGCTTCCTGCCCGAGCGACAGATGGCTCGTGCCCTTGACGAGATTCTGCAGGAACAGGTCGAAGGCGCGCTGCTCGGCCTCCCGCAGCACCACCTGCATCC
>DASRET010000091.1:0-38413 GCA_035651875.1 Xanthobacteraceae bacterium | reverse complement strand
TATCCGGTCAGCACCATCGTGATGCAGAACTCGGTCAAGCCGCATCAGCTCGGCACCGCGACCGGCACCTTGAACTTCTTCCGCACCCTGGGCGGCGCCATCGTGGTCGCGGTGTTCGGTGCCATCATCCTGGGCGGCGTTGCCGAAGGCTCGACGATGACGCTCGACAAGCTCGCCGCCGGGCACAGCGAGCTCGGCCCGGCGTTTCACTGGGTGTTCATCGCCGCCGCGATCTGCCTCGGCATTTCGTTTGGCTGCTTGCTGGCGGTCGAGGAACGGCCGCTGCACGGGCCGGCGCATCACGCCGAAACGGCCGTGGATTAAAGCTCCCGCATGACTGCCCCCCGCGCTCCATGCTTGCGCCCGCGCAGGCCGCGGCGCAAAGCTAAGCCAAAGCCGTAAGGGGCCGCGGGAGTGCCGGTTACAGCATCGTCAAAACACGGCACCGGCCGGCCGCCGCATCGGGAACCGAAGGCCGTGGATGCGCCGCCCCAAGCGGAGGCCGCGCCGCCGATACCCGCAGAGGTCCATCTCGGCCGCCGCGAGGTCATCGGCATCATCGGCGGCCTGGCGCTGGCCATGTTCCTCGGCGCGCTCAACCAGACGGTGGTGGCGACCGCGCTGCCGACCATCGGCCGCGCCTTCGACGACTTCGAGAATCTGTCCTGGGTCGTCATCTCCTATTTGCTGACGTCGACCCTGGTGGCGCCGCTCTACGGCAAGCTCAGCGACATCTACGGCCGCCGCGGCATGATGCTGGTGGCGCTCGGCGTATTCATGGCGGGTTCCGCCGCCAGCGCCGTGGCGCCGAGCATGTTCATGCTGATCCTGGCGCGCGGCCTCCAAGGACTCGGCGGCGGCGGCATCGTGCCGCTGACACAGGCGATCATCGCCGACGCGGTGCCGCCGCGCGAGCGTGGCTATTACCAGGCCTATACGGGTTCGGTCTGGGTGATCGCCGGCGCCGGCGGCCCGGTGCTCGGCGGCGTCATCGCCGATCACCTGCATTGGTCGCTGATCTTCTGGCTCAACGTTCCGATCGCCATTGTCGCCGCGCTGTTATCGCAGCGTCAGCTCAAGCGGCTGCCGCAGCACGAGCGCGCGCACAAGATCGATCTCACCGGCGCCGGGCTAATGATGGTGTCGGCCCTGACGCTGTTGCTGGCGCTGACCTGGGGCGGCACGCGCTATCCGTGGCTGTCGTACGAGATCGTCACATTGGTCGTCGTCGCCGCCGTGCTCACCGCCGTCTTCATCTGGTGGGTGCTGCACGTCACCGAGCCGTTCTTGCCGCTTGCCATTCTCGTCAATCCGATAATGCGCTTCGGCACGCTCACCACCGCGTGCACCCAGGGCGTCAACATCGGTCTGACGATCTTCGTACCGCTCTACTATCAGCTCGTCCACGGCCTGTCGGCGAGCGATTCCGGGCTGGCGCTGATCCCGATCGTGATGATGACGACGCCGGGCTCATATCTGTCCGGCCGCGCCATGCTCTATCTCAACCGTTACAAATGGGTGCCGCTGCTCATGCTCAGCTTGGCCGCGGTGGCGCTGCTGGCGCTGGTATTTTATCCGCTGATGCCGGTATGGGCTGTCGCCTTTGTCATGTGCCTGGTCGGCATGGGCACCGGCAGCTCGTATCCGGTCGTCACCGTATCGATTCAGAACGCCGTGTCGCATCACCAGATCGGCGTCGCCATGGGGGCGATGAATTTCTTCAGGGCGCTCGCCAGCGCCTTCGTGGTCGCGGTGATGGGCGCCATCATGCTGGCGCATCTCGGCGCCGCGCCGGAGCGCGGCGCCGGCGCCGCAACCGCCATCGTCACGGTGGCGCACAATGCGACCGGCGACGTGCTCGCCCACACGTTCAGCATCATCTTCGCCGTCGCCGCCGGTTTTCTGCTGCTCGGCATTGCGACGCTGGTGCTCATGGAAGAGCGGCCGCTGCGCACTACCATCCGCGCGATGCCGGCGCGCGAAGCGGACTGATCGTCGAACGCGCTACGGAACTCCCGGCACCTTGACGCGGATCTTGTAGATGCTGGTGCGGGCCGCGATGTAGAGCGTCTTGCGATCGGCATCGCCGAACTCGACATTGGCCGAGAGCTCCGGCGTCGGGATGGTGCCGATGTGCTTGCCGTCGGGCGTGACGATCCACACGCCGCCGGGCCCGGTTTCCCAGAGATTTCCGTTGATGTCGACGCGCAGGCCGTCGGTGATGCCGCGCTCCGGATCGCTGTTCATGTCGATCAGCATGCGGCCGTTGGCGAGCGTATCGCCGGGCAGCACGTCATAGCGTTTGACATAGCGGTCGCGGCTGCCGTTGGCGTAAAGGATTTTCTCGTCCGGCGAGAACGCGAGCCCATTGGTGTTCGGGATATCGGTAATGACGCGGGACACCTTGCCGTCCTTGAGCATGTACAGGCCGCCGAAGTCGAGCTCCTTGCGCGGATCGCTGGTGGTGTGGCGCAGGCCGCCGAAGCCGTCGGTGAAATAGATCGCGCCGTCCTTCTTCACCACGACGTCGTTGGTGCCGCCGAAGCGCTTGCCGTCGTAGCGGTCGGCGAGCACGGTGCGTTTGCCGTCCCACTCGATGCGGTCGATCGAGCGCCCGGCCCAGGTGGCGATGACGAGCCGGCCCTGCCGGTCGAGCGCGAGCCCGTTCGAGCCGATCATGGGGAATTCCTCGAATTTCGGGTCGCTCTTGTCTTTGCCGTTGGTCTGCATGAAGCCGACGCGCCAGATGTCCCGGCCGGTGTAGCCGCTGCGGTCGAGATAGATCGAGACTTTGTCGTCGAGCGGATTCCACATGTAGATGACGTTGGCGGGGATATCGCTGAACAGCAGATAGCCGGCCTCGCCGCGCGGCACCCACAGCGCGCCTTCGGTGAAGCCAAAGCCCGTCTTTACCAGTTCGAGCTTGGCATCCGGCGCGATCAGCGCGTCGAGCGCCGGATCGAGGCGACGGATCGGCGCTGAGTGTTGCTCTTGTGCCTGCGCCAGTCCCGTCAAAGCCATGATGCAGAACGCGGCAAGTATCGGCACGGTGCGCATGGATGCCCCCCTCGGTGTGATTGGAAGTGCCTCAAAGCGTAACGGCCCGCGTGCCGTGACGAAAGGGCCGAGTGAGGCGCTTTTCCGGCGCGCGTCGTCGTCGTAAGCTTCCGGCAAAATCAGCGGGAGGGACAGGTGCATCGCAAATCGATTTGGCTTGCTGCAATCGTGGTGACAGCCGTCATGGCAGGCGCCGGCACAGCACCGCTCCCGGCACGCGCCGACAGCACCATCATCGACGACTGGTCCAAGGCGAAGCTGCCGGCGCCGCCGCAGCTCAAGCCGGTCACGCTCGATCCGAAGACGACGGCGCTGCTGGTCATGGACTTCACCGTGCAGACCTGCACGCCGGCGCGGCGGCCGCGCTGCGCCGATTCCGTTCCGAAGGTGAAGAAGTTCGTCGAGGCAGCGCGCGGAAAGGGTGCGCTGATCATCTACAGCGTCGCCGTGCCGAAGTCGGTCCCCGGCGACATTTTGAAGGAGCTGACGCCGGCACCCGGCGAGCAGGTGCTGCCGCCGCTCGGCCCCGACAAGTTCATCAATAGCGATCTGGAAAAGACCCTGCACGACAAAGGCATCACCACCGTGGTGGCCATGGGCACGCAGGCCCAGACCTCGGTGCTGCATACCGGCGGCGAAGCGGCGCTGCGCGGCTTCAAGGTGATCGTGCCGGTCGACGCCATGTCGGCCGACGATCTTTTCCCCGAGCTTTACACCGCCTGGCATCTGTCGACCGCCGCGCGCATCAGCAATCAGGTGACGCTGACCAAGCTCGACATGATCGGGTTTTGATCCGCGCTCCGCGCCTGCGTCTTCGAACACCGGGAGCCGTCGCCGATTCGCCAGCGTCGGATAACCGACTTTGCGTGCAGAACGGTAGCGCGGTCTCAACGCAGCTGAACGCTGATAGTGCGTCCGTTCTTTATTGCGGCGGCTGAATGCGCGCCACTGCCGACGTCCATCGCGGCGGCATGGCGGACGCGACAATTCCATCAGGAACTCGGAGTTTGCCCAGCGGTTACGCAATCAGTGTGTCGTTAATCGCAAGCAACTTCCGATGAAGCACGATCCAAAATTCTTCGCCAACAGACAGCCGGCTGGAGGCTGGGGTTCCGTCCAATCGCTGGGCCGCAGCCTCACGCGCGAGCGCGTTCCGTTCAGCGGCACGCGCATCCTGTCGCATCAGAACAAGCCCGACGGCTTCGCCTGCGTGAGCTGCGCCTGGGCCAAGCCGGCCAAACCGCATCCGTTCGAATTCTGCGAGGAAGGCGCCAAGGCGACGACCTGGGAAATTACCAGCCGACGCTGCACTCCGGATTTTTTTGCCGAACACACCGTCTCCGCGCTTGCCTCGCGCAGCGATCACGAGCTCGAGGAACAGGGACGGTTGACCCATCCGCTGCGCTGGGACGCACGAAGCGACAAGTATGTCCAAGTCGAATGGGCCGACGCCTTTGCCGAAATCGGCCGCGAACTCAAGGCACTCGATCCCAAGCAAGCGGTTTTCTACAGCTCCGGACGGGCTTCGCTCGAAGCGTCCTATATGTACGCCCTGTTCGCGCGCATGTATGGCAACAATAATCTGCCCGACAGCTCCAACATGTGTCACGAGAGCACATCGGTCGGCCTGCCGCTCAGCATCGGCGTGCCGGTCGGCACCATCACGCTCGATGACTTTCAGAAAACCGATTGCATCCTTTTTTTCGGGCATAACACCGGATTAAGCGCACCGCGCATGCTGCACGATCTGCAGGAATGCGGCAAGCGCGGCGTTCCCATCATTGTTTTCAATCCGCTCGTCGAACGCGGCCACGAGCGTTTCACCAATCCGCAAAACCCCATCGAAATGCTGGCGAAGCCGTCGACGCAAATCAGCTCGCAATACCATCAGATCAAGGTCGGCGGCGACAAGGCGGCGCTGATGGGGCTGTGCAAGGCGCTGTTCGACGCCGACGACGTAGCGCGACAGTCCGGCGCCGAGCGGGTGCTCGACCTCGCTTTCATCAGTGAGCACACCCACGGCTTCGCCGACTTTGAAAAAGCCGTGCACGATACGACGTGGGCGGAGATCGAACGGCGCTCGGGCCTGCCGCGGCAGGCGATCGGCGCCGCGGCGGCGGTCTATGCGCAGGCCAAGGCCGCCATGATCGCCTACGGCATGGGCCTGACGCAGCAAGTGGGCGGCGTCGAAAACGTGCAGATGCTGGTCAATCTGCTGCTGCTTCGTGGCAATATGGGAAAACCCGGGGCCGGCGTGCTGCCGGTCCGCGGCCACTCGAATGTCCAGGGCCAGCGCACCGTCGGCATCACCGAGAAGCCCGAGCTTGTTCCGAACGACAAGCTCAAGGAGCTGTACGGTTTCGATCCCCCCAAGGAAAAAGGCCTCAACTGCACGGAGGCGGCCGAGGGCGTGATCAAGGGCGAGGTCCATGCCGTCTTTCAGCTCGGCGGCAATCTCGTTCGGTCGTTGCCGGATCACGCCCAGCTTGTGCCGGCGTGGCGGCGCCTGCGCCTGACCGTGCAAATCCTGACCAAGCTCAATCGCTCCTGCCTGGAGCACGGCGAAATCTCCTACATCCTGCCGTGCCTCGGCCGCATCGAGGTCGATGAGCAGGCAACCGGCCCGCAAGCCGTGAGCATGGAGGACAGTACCGCCTGCATTCACGGCTCCCGCGGCATTGCCAGCCCGGCCGGCAAATATCTGCGCTCCGAACCGTGGATCGTTGCCGAGCTCGCCAAGGCGACGCTGCCGCAAAATCCGAAGGTCAACTGGGATTGGTGGGTGGCGGATTATCGCCGCATCCGCGATGCCATCGAGCAGACCTATCCGGAGATGTTCCGCGACTTCAACGCGCGCATGTTCCAGCCCGGCGGCTTTCACCGGCCGCTCGCGGCAAAGCATCGCGAATGGAAGACAAAAACCGGCAAGGCGAATTTCATCGTGCCGGAAAGTCTTGCGGGCAACGTCGACACGCCACCGGATCAAAGCGGCGTCTTCCAGCTCGCCACGATCCGCAGCCAAGGCCAATTCAACACCACTGTTTATTCCGATCGCGATCGCTTCCGAGGCGTGTCGGGCACGCGCATGGTTCTGTTCATGAACCCGGCCGACATCGCACGCATGGGGCTTGGGGAAGGTGACATCGTCGGTCTTTCGACCGCGATCGGCGACGGCATCCGTCGTCACGTCGGCGGTTTCTTGGTGCGGCCGTATAATATCCCCGAGGGCTGCCTCGCCGCCTATTACCCGGAATGCAATCCGCTGGTGCCGGTGTCGCATCACGCCAAGGGCAGCTTTGTGCCGGCCGTCAAAGGCGTGCCGGTCCGTATCGTCAAAGGCGAGGAGGCGCACGTCGCATGACCGAGCTCGCCGTGCCCGTATGGGACTCGCCGACGTTCGCACCGGAAATAGCGGAAACGTCATCCCTGCCGCCGCCCGTCGAACGTTTCCGACGTGCGCGTTGGCGCGGCCAAGTCATCACCGGCGGCGAGCGCGTGTTGGCCGAAGAAACGCCGGTGGCGTTTACCTATGACGGCTCTTCGCATGCGGTCATGATGGCGACGCCGTGCGATCTCGAGGACTTCGCGGTCGGCTTCAGCCTGTCCGAGGGCATCGTTACCGCTGCGAACCAGATCGAAGCGCTTGAAGTGATGCCGAATGAGCTGGGCATCGAGCTGCGCATGTCCATCGCCGCGGCGCAACGGGAAAAGTATCAGCACCGCCGCCGTTATCTTGCCGGCCCGACCGGCTGCGGCCTGTGCGGCGTCGAAAGCCTCGACGAGGCGTGCCGGCCGTTGCGCCACTCGACCAGCGAGCTGCGCATCTCGGCCGCATCCATTCATTCGGCGCTCAAGGATCTTAGCCTCAATCAATTTCTCAACCGGCAAGCCCAAGCCCTGCACGCCGCCGCGTTCTGCCGGCCGGGCGGAGGTCTCACGGTGCGCGAGGACGTCGGCCGGCACAATGCGCTCGACAAGCTTGCCGGAGCGCTGGCGCGCGGCGGTGCGGCGCCGGAGACGGGTTTTCTGGTTCTCAGCAGCCGGGTGTCGATCGAGATGGTGCAAAAGGCAGCCGCCATGGGCGCCGCCGTCATCGTGGCGGTGTCCGCGCCGACCGCGCTGGCGGTCCGCGCCTGCGCAGCCGCCGGATTGACGCTCGTCGCCGTCGCGCGCGATGACGCGTTCGAGGTGTTTACGCATCCTGAGCGCATCGCCGGGGGATCGTCGTGGCGCGCGATGCACACGGCGGCTGCCATCGCGGCGGCCGACGCGGCCAATCGGGGCGGCGAGACGCCGCCGCCCGCCGCGCGCTTTTGACCGCTTACTTCCCCGCCTGCTGCTTGAGCGCTGCCAGGTCGGCCTCGCTGCGGAACGTCATCACTGCGACCTTGCTGGTGCGCGAGTAGGGCACCACCACTTCCATCTTGCCGTCCTTCTCGAGGAGCGAGATGTAGCGCGCTTCGGTGCCGCGGGTCGGCAGGTCGAACGTAGTCCATTTGTCGGCTGCCGGGTCGTAGCGCAGGATCACGTCCGACGTCCAAATGTTGAGCCAGGCGTCGTGATGGCTGTCGACGGTGATGTGGTACGGCTGCATCACGCCCGGACCGGGCAGCGGCACGAAGCTGGTCTTGTGGGTGTGGATGTCGATCTTCGCCAGATTGCGGCCCCACGAATCGCCGACCCAGAGCACGTCGCCGTTCTTGTCGGTGCCCATGCGGCGCGGCCCCTCGTTCCACGGCACCGGCGCATTGAAGTCGGGCGCTGAGAACGACGCATAGAACTTGCGGTCGGCATCCGACATGGCGTCCTCGGGCAACGCCACCGGCGGCAACTTGAGCGCCACGGATTGGCCGGTGGCGCTGACGCCCTGGTTGACGGTGTCGATGATCATCTCGGCCCACCAGCCGTTGCCGTCGCGATCGCCGGCGGCGCCGTAAGTGATGCCTTTGCCGTTCGGCGTGTCGAAGGTCGGCGATTTGAACGCGGTGAACTTTTCGGTCGCGGGATCGAAGCGCAGCGCGCCGTCCGGCGCCGACACCCAGATCTGGCCCTTGCCGTCCCAATCGACGGTGGTGGCGCCGCCGGTCGGCGACATGCCGGTCGGCGGCACGAAGGTTTCGATCTTCTCCGTCTTCGGATCGAGCCGGCACAGCGCGCCGCGCCCGACATTGCAATTGAACCAGATGATGCCGTTCGGGTCGCGCGTCATGCCGTGGGTGTTGGCGGCGAGCCCGCTCGACGAGAACACCTTGAACATCTTGACCGCGCCGCTCTTGGCGTCGATGCGGCCGAGCGAGGTCTCGTGGTTCGGCACGTTCGAGGTGAACCACAGATTGCCGTCGAGGTCCGGCCAGGCATCGTGCACCAGCGAACCGCGGCGCGACGGGGTGCCGTTGAGCCAGTCGCTGCCATCGGTCAGCTGTGTCTTGGCCGGCGCATGCATGTCGGGCTGCAGCGGAACGTCGTATTCCTTGAACACGACGCGCGCGGTTTCGCCGGACGGCCGCGGCCGCAGCACGATTTTCGCGTCGCTGGCGCCGGGGCCGCGCACGCGCGCCAGATAGTCGGCAAGCGCCTTCTGGTTATGGTCGATCACGCCCTGCGGTTTGTGATCGGTGCCCTGATAGACGCCCGACACGTTGACGTGCTTCATCAGGTCGAGCACCGCGCTCCAGCCGGCCGCGTCAAAGCGATGCTGCAGCGGATAATTCGGCTGATGGCAGCCGGTACAGTTGTTCTCGACGATTTTCTTGAGCAGCGCGTCTTGCGGATTGGCGTCCGGCAGCGATGCCATGGCGAGATCGCCGGGCAATTGCTGGAAATAGTCGCCGGCAAGCGGCGTCAGCTTGAAATCTTGCCGCTTGTTCGCTTTGAGGTCGACCGCGCCGTTGCCGGTCGCAAACGACAGCGCCTGCGCCCAAACCCGATAGTGCCCCTGCGGCAGCGGCGGGAAGTAATAGGCGCCGCCGTCATCGGAAAACACCGTGGTGGTGATCGTTCCGTCGTCGGCCTTGGCCGATACCGTGACGCCGCCCATCGGCTTGCCGTCCGCCGCGGTCACGATGCCGCTTAGCAGCGCATCGGCGTGCGCTGCCGATGAAGCAAGCGCCGCGCTAAGCATGATGGTGCCGCCGATGGCGGCCGATCGGACTGTGTTTGTGTGCGTCATGGCAACATCCTCGTTCGATCCGGTGCGATTTGCGTGTTAATCGGCTCCGCCGTCGCTGCGGGCCTTGCGCGGTGGCGGCGCGGCAGCAGCGGCGGGCGGGACGGTTTTGATGTAGGCGACGATGGCGTCGATCTGCGGCGCGCTGAACTGATACTTGAAGCCCGGCATGCGCTGCGAGCCGTCGGCGATGAATTGATGCATGATCTGGGCATTGCCGCCGAGCGTGTCCTTTGACAGGGCAGGGGCGTAGCTACCGCTCGTGATCTGCGGCGCGAAATGACAGACCACGCAGGACTGATTGACGAGCCGCTCGCCGACCTTGATCTGATCGCCAGCCGCATCGCCCGGAGCGGCCGCAGCGGCGACGCAGACAAAGAGACCGGGCAAAGCCGCCGCGATAAACGCAGGACGCAACATGTGGCATTTCCTCCCGTGCCGCGGCGGCCACCTGCCGCCGCGTTTCATTGGCCAGCCTTGGACCAGTCTTGCAGGCGCAACGCAGGCTACTGCGCCGCCTGCTTCTTCAACGTATCGATCTCGGCCTGACTGCGCAGCGTCATCACCGCGACCTTGCGGGCGCGGAAGTAGGGGATCGCCACTTCGGTGTCCTGGCCTTGGCGCTCCAACAGCGAGATATAGCGCGGCTCCGCCCCGCGGGTCGGCAGGTCGAACGCGGTCCAGGTGCCGCTATTCGGATCGTAGCGCATCACCCGGTCGGCGCCCCACAGATTGGTCCAGGCGTCGTGATGGCTGTCGACCGCCACATGGTACGGCTGCTGCTCGCCGGGCAGCGGCACGAAATTGACCGTGTGGTTGTGGGTGTCGATGCTGGCGAAGTTGGCGCCCCATGAATTGCCGACCCACAGCACGTCGGCATTCTTGTCGGTGCCCATGCGCCGCGGTCCCTCGGCCCACGGCATCGGACTGTTGAAATCCGGCTGATCGTAGCTGGCGTAGAATTTTTTCTCCTCGGGGGTGAGCAGATCCTGCTGCGCCTTGACGGGCGCCAGCTTGATCTCGGAAACTTGGCCGGTCTGGCCGTTGCCGACGCCGATAGTGTCGAGAATCATTTCGGCCCAATAGCCGTTGCCGTCACGGTCGGCGGCGGTGCCGTAGGTGATGCCGGTGCCGTTCGGGGTCTTGAACGTCACCGATTTGAACTCGGTGAATTTTTCCGCGACCGGATCGAAGCGCAGCGCGCCGTTCGGCGCCGACGACCAGATGTTGCCCTTGCCGTCGTAATCGACCGTGGCGGCGCCGCCGGTTTGGATCATGCCGACCGGCGGCAGGTAGACCTCGATCTTCTGGGTCGCCGGATCGAGCCGGCCGAGGCCGCCGCGGCCATTGTTGATGTTGAACCAGAGAATGCCCTTGGGATCGCGGGTCATGCCGTGGGTCTGCGCCGCAAGCCCGTTCGCTCCCGCGACCTTGAACAGCTTCACCTCGCCGGTCGCCGTAGCGATGCGGCCGATGGTCGTGCGCTTGTTCGGGATGTTGCAGGTGAACCAGAGATTGCCGGTCAGATCGAGCCAGGCGTCATGCACGCCCCAGCCCGGGATCATCACCGACGGCGTGCCGAGCGACCAGTCGCTGCCGTCGTTCTGCACGAAGCCGGCCGGCAGGTTGGAGTCCGGATCGAGCGGCACCTCATATTCCCTGAATACGGCGCGGGCCGCCTCGCCGGACGGCCGCGGCTCGAGCTTGACGTTCATGTCGCTCTGCCCCGGACCGCGGGCGCGGGCGAGATAGGCGGCCAGCTCCTTCTGATGGAAATCCAAAATGCCGGACGGCTTGCGCTCGCGGCCCACGAATGTGCCGTAGACGTTGGCGTTCTTCATCAGTTCGATGATGGCGTTCCAGCCCGCTTCGTCGAAGCGGTGCTGCAGCGGAAAGCTCGGCGTATGGCAGCCGGTGCAGACCGTGCGCACGATGCGCTTCATGCGCTGGTCTTGCGGCGTTTGCGCCGGCAGCGCGTCGAGCACCAGATTGCCGGGCAATTGCTTGAACATCGCCTCGGCGTCGCTCATCGGCGCAAGGGTAAAGTCCTGCTTGCCGTTCTTCGCCAGATCGAGTTCGCCTTTGCCGGTCTGGTAGCTCAGCGCCTGCGCCCAGACCCGATAGTGCCCATCCGGCAGTTCCGGAAAGTAGTAGTTGCCGGCCTCGTCGGTGAACACCGTGGTGGTGATGGTGCCGCCCTGCGGCTTGGCCGAGACGGTCACCCCGCCCATGGCCTTGCCGTCCGCCGATTTGACGGTGCCGCTCAAGAGCGCGTTGGCGAAAGCCGGCGCGGCAGCGAGGATGAGAGCGAGCGCGGTTAAGTTGGCGAGAACGAAGTTGCGGGTGCGTCGCATCGAACGTCTCCCTGTGCTAGTCGGCGCCCGGCGCGGCGTTAGGCTTGCCGGAGGCTGGCGCGGCTTCCGCCGGCGCCGGAATGGTTTTGATGTACGCGACGATGGCATCGATCTCGGCGGCCTTGAACGCGTATTTGAAGCCCGGCATGCGCGCCGTGCCGTTGCTGATGAATTGGCGCAGCGCGTCGGCGTTGCCGCCCAGCGTATTCATCGACAACACCGGAGCGTATTGCGGGCTCGCCAATTGCGGCTTGGTGTGACAGACGCGGCAGGATTGATTGAACAGCCGCATGCCGAGCGTTTGCTGATCGCTCTGCGCCCACGCCGGCTCTTGCGCAAAGGCGAGCAGGAGCGGCAACACGGCCAAAAATCCAGCGGGCGACAGCCGCGCGCTGCGCGTCATGTGATCGTCCTCCCAGGGTGCAGCCAAATTTTTCCGCAAGCGTACGCCCGAGCCGCGCGCAAGTGAAGCGTGCACCGGCACATGCCAGCCATCCGCGACGCGCTGCGGATTCGACCATGCGGCGCAGCGCCTGATATCGCCGGAACTTGGCTGGAACGGCGCCTTCGCCCGAGCGTTTTCCTGGTGAGCGCCGGTTTTGCATCCCTGACCGGTCGCTCTAAGGCCCCGGCCGACTATCCTCCCAGTCTCGCCGGGGCGCTTGTCTTTGGTTGCGGCGCCAGCGGCGAACCGAGCGCGTGCGCCCGCTGCAGGATCCAATCGCGATACCGCACGAGCGGCGTCACTCCGGTCAGGCCGCCGCAACCGGCCGACAGTTTCGGCCCGGTCGACCAACTCACCACGCCGACGATCGCGAGATGCCCGTCAATGTCGCGAAACGCCGGCGCGCCGGAATCGCCGGCGCAGGCACCGAGCCCCACGGTTTCGCCCTTGGTGCGCGGATCGAATAGCCGCACCTGCAACGTGTTCGGCTGTCCGGTGGCGACGAGCGTTGCCGCCCGCACGGTGCCGCCGGTGCGGCCGTCGCCGCGCACCGTGACGCCGTAGCCGGCGACCACCAACGCATCGCCGACCGCGACCGGCCTGGTCCCGTCGTCGAGCGCCACCGGCGGAATGTCGGCGGCGAGCGGCTGCGGCAGTAGCACCAGCGCCACGTCGGCGGTGGCCAAATGGCCGAGCAGGCGCTTCATGTCGAACTGCGGATCGCGTTCGATGCGCGCAATCGGTTTGAGCGCGGGCGCGTGCGGGTCGGTGAGGTCGGCAAGCTTGTAGTCCGACCCGGGCTCGACGCAGTGCGCGGCCGTCAGCAACAGATTGCGCGCAATGGCGGTCGCGGTGCAGGCGGTGCCGTGCGACCCGAGAATCATCACCACCGACCGGCCGGCACCCTGCGCCGCCGGCACGGCGCCGCCCACCATCGCCGCGGCCGGCACCATGGCTTGTGCGGCCACCAGCGCCGCGCCGAGGCAAAACGCTGCGGCCGGATTGGACTTGTTCTTGCTGCAATTGATCCAAAACATCGTCGTTTCTTGGTAGATTTCCAGATCTTGGCAGATTTCCAGATTTCGCGTGCTTGCCCCCCAACGGTCGTTCAGGCACTGTTCAGCACGCGTCGGTTAGGCAGAATCATGCTCAGCATCGCCCAAGCGGCCATTGCGGCCCTGGCCGTGCTTACACTTACGGTCGCGCGCGCGGAAGAACCTGCCCGGCCGCCGCAGCCCGGCGTTGCCTCGGCGCCGCATGCGTGCCTCAATCAGAAGGAGCGGCGGGCCGCCATCGAGAGCGGCAAGCTGGTGCGCCTTACTGCCGCCATCCACGCCGCCAAGAAGCGCATGCCGGGCACGGTGGTGCGGGCGCGGCTGTGCCACGGCGCCGACGGGCTGGTCTACGTGCTCACCGTACTGGCCCGCGACGGCAAAGTGGCGCAATTGACCGTCGACGCCGCCAAGGGCACGCTGATCGGCCAGCGCTGAACCGGAGCTCGATTTCCTTGCGCCTGCTCGTCGTCGAGGACGATCCCGATCTCAACCGTCAGCTTACCACCGCGCTCACCGATGCGGGCTATGTGGTCGACCGCGCCTTTGACGGCGAGGAAGGTCATTATCTCGGCGAGAGCGAGCCCTACGACGCGGTCATTCTCGACATCGGCCTGCCCAAGATGGACGGCATTTCGGTGCTCGAAGGCTGGCGCCGCGCCGGCCGCGCCATGCCGGTGCTGATCCTCACCGCCCGCGACCGCTGGAGCGACAAGGTGCAAGGCTTCGATGCCGGCGCCGACGATTACGTGGCCAAGCCGTTTCATCTGGAAGAGGTGCTGGCGCGGGTGCGCGCGCTCTTGCGCCGCTCCGCCGGCCACGCCAAGAGCGAGTTCACCTGCGGCAGCGTGCGGCTCGACACCCGCACCGGCCGCGTCACCGTCGACGGCAATCCGGTCAAGCTCACCTCGCACGAGTACCGCCTGCTCGCCTATTTGATGCATCATACCGGCCGCGTCGTGTCGCGCACCGAATTGGTCGAGCATCTCTACGATCAGGATTTCGACCGCGATTCGAACACCATCGAGGTGTTCGTCGGCCGCATCCGCAAAAAGCTCGGCGTCGACGTGATCCAGACGGTGCGCGGTCTCGGTTATCTGCTCACGCCGCCCGATGCGCACTAACTCGCTCGCGCTGCGCCTGTTTTTGTGGGCGGCCGGGTGGACGCTGATCATCCTCATCCTCACCGGCATCGCGTTGTCGACGCTCTATCGCCATGCCGTCGAGCGTGCGTTCGACCGCCGTCTCGACGTTTATCTGCGCACGCTCGTCGCCGACGTGGCGTCGCCGGAAGAGGGCGGCGACAAATTTCCGCAGTCGATCGGCGAGCCGCTGTTCGAGCTGCCGCTGTCGGGCTGGTACTGGCAGGTGACGCGCCTCGACGCCAAAAAGCCCGACGTGCGCTCGTCGCGTTCGCTGTGGGATTCGTCGCTGCCGCATCTCGGCGCCGATCAGGCTAACACCGCCGAGTACCGGCAAGGCTACGCCCAGGGGCCGGAGGACCAGCGGCTGCGCCTCGTCGAGCGCAGCATCGATCTCGGCGACGAGGGAAAATATCTGATCGTGGTCGCCGGCGACGCCTCGGAGATCGACGAGGAGACCCGCAGCTTCGACCGCGCCATCAGCCTCACCTTCGGGGCGCTGACGCTCGCCTTGCTCTTGACCACCGCGCTGCAGGTGCGCTTCGGCCTGGCGCCGCTCGGCCGCATTTCGCAACGGCTCGCCGCGATCCGTTCCGGCCGTGCCGAGCGGCTCGAGGGCCAATTCCCGGTCGAGATCGCGCCGCTGGCCCGCGAGACCAATGCGCTCCTCGACGCCAACCGCGAGATCGTCGCGCGCGCGCGCACCCATGTCGGCAATCTCGCGCATGCGCTCAAGACGCCGCTGTCGGTGATCGTCAACGAAGCGGTGGCGCGCGCCGACGATCCGCTGGGCCAGAAAGTGCGCGAGCAGGCCGCCATCATGCGCGACCAGATCGCGCGCCAGCTCGAGCGGGCGCGGCTTGCGGCGCGGCCGACCGTGATCGGCACGCTGACCGACGTGCCGCCGGTGGTCACCGCGCTCGCCCGCACCATGGAGAAGCTTTATCGCGCCCGCGACATCGCCATCGCGGTCGATGGCCCGGAGCACGCGTTCTTCCGCGGCGAGCAGCAGGACCTCGAGGAGATGATCGGCAATCTGGTCGACAACGGCTGCAAATGGGCGCAGTCGCGCGTCGCCATCGAGGTGGTGGCGGACCCGGCGTCGGTGAAGGCCGATGCTGCCGGCCAAACCGCCACCGCGCAGCTGCGCGTTATCGTCGACGATGACGGACCGGGCCTGTCGCCCGAGGAGCGCGAGCAGGTCGCCCGCCGCGGCCAGCGCCTCGACGAAACCAAGCCCGGCTCCGGCCTCGGTCTCTCCATCGTCGTCGAGCTCGCCGCGCTCTATAACGGCGCGCTCACCTTCGGCACCGCCCCGATCGGTGGCCTGCGTGCGGAGCTGGCGCTGCCGGCGGGGTCGCCGTAGCGCCGGCTTAGAATTGATTGGAGACTGGGCCGCGCATTCCGGCTCAATGTTCGCTTCGACCCGCGAGCGACGGAATTGCTGCGTGCCGCGGAATGACGCGATGTGCCATGAGCAGACATCAAGCAGGCGGCATCAACCGCGCCCGCCGACACGAGGACGGGCGCAGCCGATCTCTGCGCTACCGCGCTCCGACAGAAGTGGCTCGCAGCGCTTGCCCGACCGCGTCGCCGAGATTGAAGCCGGCTGGGTTCTGGCGCTGTGGGAAGGCCCTGAACGACTGCAAGTGTTGTTGCACGAACGCCTGCGCCGGCACGACCGTCCACAGCTTTTCGCCCGCGTAGATCGGGTAGTCTGGCGCGTCCATGTGCTGCTCGAACGGGTCCACCCGGAGGTTCACCGGCCGCGGCGCGGTCGGCGTCATAAGTTGCCCCGCGAACCAATTGTCCTTGATCTGGAAGTGGATTTTCCAGTCGTCGACGCGAATGGCGTAGAGATTGGCCTCGCCGTAGTAGAAGAACTCGCGGCGAGCAGAGTCCTGGCTGTGACCGGAGAGGTAGGGCAACTGGTTGTAGCCGTCGAGGTGCACCTTGAAGGTTTTGTCGCCGGCCTTGTACCCCGTGAGCAGCTTCTCCTTCACGTCAGGGACGCCTGCGGCGGCCATGATCGTAGGCACCACATCCTCAAGCGAGAAAGTCCCGTTGAGCACTTGGCCAGCGGGAATCCTCCCGGGCCAGCGCATCACGAAGGGCACGCGGAATCCACCCTCCCAGCCAAGCCCTTTCTCGCCGCGGAACGGGCTCGTCCCGCCATCCGGCCAGCTGAACTTCTCCGCGCCGTTGTCCGTTGTGAAGATGACAATGGTGTTGTCGGCGATCCCCAACTCATCGAGCTTGTTCAGGAGTTCGCCGACCACCCAGTCGAGCTCCGCCATCCCATCGGCGTAAAGGCCGTACTTGGTCTTGTCCTTCCAGCGATCCGACAAATGCGTCCACACGTGCATGCGCGTCGTGTTGTGCCACAGGAAGAACGGCTTGTTGGCTGCTTGCGCCCGTCCCATGAAGTCGAGTGAGCGCTGGAGAAGGTCGTCTTCGATTGTCTCCATCCGCTTGCGCGTCAACGAGCCGCTGTCCTTGATGGTTTGTTTTCCCACCCGGCCGAAGCGCGGGTCGACGGTCGGGTCGTCTCTCTCCGTGGCCTTGCAGTCCAGCACGCCGCGCGGTCCGAATTTCTGCTGAAATTCCGGGCCCTTGGGATAGTCGACTTGTTCCGGCTCTTCCTCGGCGTTGAGATGGTAGAGGTTGCCGTAGAACTCGTCGAAACCGTGGACCGTCGGCAAGAACTCGTTGCGGTCGCCCAGATGGTTCTTCCCGATCTGGGCCGTCATGTAGCCCAACGGCCTGAGCAGGTCGGCAAGGGTGGGGTCTTCGAACATCAGGCCTTGCGGCGCGCCCGGCAGTCCGACAGCGGTCAGACCCGTGCGCATCGGGATTTGCCCGGTGACGAAGGCGGCGCGCCCGGCGGTGCAACTGGCTTGGCCGTAGGCGTCGGTGAGCAAGACCCCCTCGCGGGCAATGCGGTCGATGTTGGGGGTGCGCCCCCCCATCATGCCATGGTGGTAGGCACTCACGTTGAACCAGCCGATATCGTCGGCCATGATCGCCAATACGTTGGGCAGGCGTCCGGGCGGTTGAGCGGGAGCCGGTTGCTGAGCCTGCGCCATCCTAACCGGCGCGCCGCCGCTCAGCGCAGAAGCAGCCGCGAGCGTGGTGCTGCCGAACAGAATGCGGCGACGATCGAGACCACGATCTTGCGTTGGCGTTTGGGTCTGTTCATTCTGGATACTCATGATTTTTTCTCCTGTCTGCTGCTTACGGGAACCGCTTGCGAGCGCGCAGCGCGATTGGCCACACGTTGAGGGTGCCGCAAAGAAGCGTGATAAATTCGTGTCATTTCATTGGATCACCTCGCGGCGGACCAGAAGGTCCTGAATTGAGGTGGGCGCGGTCGGCGCCTCCGACCCATTTAGATCGCGCTACCGGAATGAACCCGGCTTATGACTGCGATGAAGTTGTAGTTCGCGCTGTCGGGACTGCTCCGCCCGCTTGACTGACGCGACTCCATGATCGGCTTATAATCGCTCGTCTAACACGAGCGCAGCTATGCAGCCTAATGCCAGTCAGGCCTTGTAAATGCTACTCAAATACTGCAGAGCGTTCTGTTCTTTTTCTTACCGCAAACATTTATGCTTTTTCTCTGTCCACTTTTTGAATGGAAGATCGCACGCTGCGTGATAATTCAGCCGCGCGGAGACCGGGCCTCGATTCCAGATTTGACGAGGCGGTCCGATGCCGATCCACGTCGCGCGACCGATCCTGCTCGAACCTTTGTGCGCCTCCCGCCGCAGCTTCGCCGTCGCCGACTCCGAAATAAGCGACTTCCGTTGTGGGGCATTTTCGGCCGACCCAGCCCGTCTTGCCCCAAAAGCGGACCTGAAGCCGCGCGAGAGCGAGTCCGCTGCTTATCGAAATTGGAACGCCGCTTGATCACCGCCCCCATAATTCCTTCGACGCAATCCGCGCGCCGTCGGACAGCGCCTTGAACTTGGCCCAGACGATGGAGGGATGAACCTCCTTCGAGCCGGCGAAGGTGGCGAAGCCGCAATCTGAGCCGGCGATGATGTTTTCGCGGCCGACCACGGACGCAAAGCGCACGATGCGCTCGGCGACGAGCTCGGGATGCTCGACCAGCACGGTGGAATGCGAGATCACGCCCGGGATCAGAATTTTGCCGTCCGGCAGCTTGACGTCCTTCCACACCTTCCATTCGTGCTCGTGGCGTGGGTTGGCGGCCTCGAACGAATAGGCGCCGGCGCGGATTTTCAGGATGATGTCGACGATATCCTTGAGCTCCATGTCGTGGATGCGCGGCCCCATATTGATGCCGTAGCAGGTGTGGAAGCGGATTTTCTCCGGCGCGATGTTGCGCAGCGCGTGATTGAGTGCGCCGACCCGGACCTCGGCCCATTTGCGGCAATCGGCGATGCTCGCCTCGGGATGGATGATGTAATAGGTGACGAGGCGCGGATCGTCGATCTGCAACAGAAAGCCGGCATTGACGATCGTCTCGTATTCCTCGCGCATCGCCTCGGCGATGGCGAAGACGTATTCCTGCTGGGTCTTGTAATAGGCGTTGCGCTGCCAGTCCTCGATGTTCGACGGCGAGATCGCCGGCATAAAGACTTCTTCGACCTTGGCACCGTTCTTGGCGCCGTTGAGCGCCGCTTTCAGGTTGTCGATGTCGCGCTTAAGCCGCGCCTGGCCCTTGTAGGTGATCGGGCCGGTGCAGATCATGTGGGTGTGGCGCGAGGCGGCGTGGGTGCTGGCGTAAAACTCGGGGAACGATTGGCCTTCGCGCGACGTGGACCATTGATTGCGCGGCCCCGCGGTCGAGTCGACCTCGTAGCCGCCGAGCCGTTCGTTGATGTAGCTGACAAAGCTCGGCTTGCCGTACTCGCCGTCGTCGACGACGTCGATGCCGAGCTCGGCCTGGTGCCGCACGATCTCGCCGACCGCCGCGCGCAGCCGCGTTGCCGCCTCAGGCTCGTCGAATGCCTTCGGGCCGTCGCGCTCGACCAGCGTCAATAAATCGGCCGGCCGCGGCAGGCTGCCGGCATGGGTCGTCAGAATACGATCGGTGCTGCGCTTCATGGTTTGCTCGGATTTTTTGTAGCCGCACGGGCGAAGCGACATGCGGGCAATGAGCAAGCCGGTCCCGCATGTCGCCGCGCCGGATCGGGCCTACTCCATTTGCATGTGGAATTCGCGGATATACGGCGCCGCGTCGTCGACGGTCTTGTAGATAACGCGGCCGAACTCTTCGGGCGTGATCGATACCGGAATATTGCCGGCTTTTTCGAGGAACGCGCGGTATTCGTCGGATTTCGTGATCGACACGATGTGGCGATTGAGCAGGTCGACGATCGGCTGCGGCGTGCCGGCGCCGGCGCAGACGCCGAGCCAGCCGAACGGCGTCAGCGCAAAGCCGCGCTCGGTCAGGGTCGGGACGTCGGGAAAGCTTTTCAGCCGTTCCGGGCTGGTCGTGGCCAGCACCTTCAGCTCGCCACTGGTGTAGAACGGGCCGACCGCGATCGGCGGCGCGACCTGAAAATGGATGCGGCCCGCCAGCTGTTCCTGGGTAATGACGTTGGCGCCCTTGAAGGGCACCTTGGTCATCTTGATGCCGGCGGACTTTTCCAGCTGATGCGCCACCAGCTCCTGCGACGAGCCGGCGCCGACCGTGCCGTAGAGAATGTCGCCCGGATGCGCCTTGGCGTAGCTGATGAACTGATCGAAGTTGTCGACCGGCACCGATTTGGACAGCGCCATCAGATAATAATACTTCGACACCAGCGCCACCGGGGCGATGTCGGCGAGCTTGTAGGACACGTTCTTGTAAAGGAGCGTGTTGATGGCGTCGAAATAGGTACAGAACTGCAACGTATAGCCGTCGCGCGGCTGGGCCAGCACGTCGTTGAGCGCGATCATGCCGCCGGCGCCGGGCTTGTTCTCGACGTACACCTTTTGGCCGAGCTGCTGGCTGAGCCGATCGGCGATGAAGCGGGCAGGGATGTCGGTCGGCCCGCCGGCCAGGAAGCCGACCACGAGCCGGATCGGCCGGTTCGGATAGGTATCGGCCGCCGAGGCGGCGCCGGCGCTTGCCAAAACGAGCGCGATCAAAAGCGAGAAAAGCCGCATCCCAGCTCTCCATCCCGGCAGGTGCATTGCCGCCGGCGCCGTTATGGGTTGACTCTCACTCGAGCGTCACGTGAGCCGCCACGATCACCTTCTTCCAGCGCTCGGCCTCGTCCTTGAAATAGGCGGCGGTCTGCTGCGGCGTGCCGCCGGCGACCTCGGCTGAAAGGTCGGTGAAGCGCTTGGCGATAGTCGGATCGTGCAGCGCCTCGGTCACGCTTGCAGCGATCTTGGCGACGATAGGGGCCGGCGTCTTCGGCGGTGCGGCGAGCGCGAACCACGTCACCGAGGCAAAGCCGGGCAGGGTCTCGGCGATGGTCGGCACGTTTGCCAGCTCCTTGACGCGGTCGGGAGCGGCCACCGCGATCAGCTTGAGCTTGCCGGCTTTGACGAACTGCATGGAGACACCGAGATTGTCGAACATGCAGTCGACATTGCCGGCGACCAGGTCGTTGAGCGCCGGCGCCGAGCCGCGATAGGGCACGTTCTGCAGCTTGACGCCGGCCATCATCTGAAACAGCTCGGACGTCAGGTGCGAGGTGGTGCCGTTGCCTTGGGTCGCGTCGGTGATCTTGCCCGGATTGGCCTTGGCGTAGCTGATGAAGTCCTTGACCGTCTCGGCCTTGATCTTGCTCGGATTGACCACGAGCGCGTTCGACACGCGGCCCATCACCGTGATCGGCACGAACTGCAGCGGGTCGAATTCGAGGTGCTTGTAGAGGTTTTGATTGACTACCAGCGGCCCGGGCGGCGACGCCAACAGCGTGTAGCCGTCGGGATCGGCCTTGGCGACGACTTCGGCGCCGATATTGCCGCCGGCCCCGGTGCGGTTCTCGACGATGACCGACTGGCCCCATTTGCGCGACAGCCAGTCGGACAGGATGCGCGGCATCACGTCGGCGGTGCCGCCGGGCGGATACGGCACGATGATGCGCACGACGCGCGCCGGATACTCCTGCGCCCGCGCCGCGAACGGCAGCGCTGCGCACAGCGTGAGCCCGAGTGCCGCAATCGCGACTGCAAAATGCCGAACCGAACCGCGCATGGCTCCTCCCTGGTCTTTCCCCATTGGCGCCGATAAGCGGCGCACCGCCCGTCACTTCCGGGAGGCCGACCATGGAACGCCGCGCGACTGTAGCCAATGCGTCACTGGGCCGCCAGACAGGTCGGCACCCCGGCCCCGCCGGCCGACGGGCTATTGGGACGAATGCGGGCCGCCGTCAGGGTGGAGCTATCGCGTTGAATCCGCGGAACTTTGCGTAACCGCTTCTTAATCGCATGGGGACTAGAACAACGTCAGGTTCGGTCCAGTAAGGCGGACGCGCCATGACCCGCGATCGACCTGTCGTCGAGCGACTGCGCGAGTATTTGCAGGCCCTGTCGCCGGAAGCGCGAGCGATGCTGATTGCGGAGCTCGAACGCGCGTTGCTGCGCGGCGAGGACGAAGCCGGCAACGAACTGGTCTTGCAGGAGCTGCGCCGCATCGTTCGAGGCGGCGGCGGCGAGCCCACGCCGCGCACAGACCACATGGCGCGACGCTTCTTCATGCCGCTCGCACCGTTTCTGATCGATGGCCCCCCCGATCATAAGCGGCTCGGCCGATTGGCGCGGGTGTCGCTCGATCCGATCTGGCAGTGGATCGACCGCGATCTGATGCCAGCCGAAGCCAAGGCGTTCACCGACGACATCGAGCGCGCTTTCCTTGCTGCAGATCCGATCAAGGCGGATCAGCTGATGCACGCGCTGCATGACCGCGCCATTCAGCGCATGACAGAGGCAATTGCCGTACTCGATGCCCATGAAAAGGCGGGCCGTCGTTTCGCAGCCAAAGTCGGCACGCCGCACGCCGTCGGTGACGTCGCGACAATAGCGCGGATACTTACCGTTCGTGGCCGGCTCGCCGATCTGAGCAAGCATCTACCCGAGCACATTCGCAGCTTCGAGCACGATCAGGTCGAGCAGGTGAAAAAGCTGCTCGAAGCGGCCAAGAAACCGCTGCCGAAGGACGCGCGGCAAGAGCGTAAAGATGTCATGCTGTTCGGGCTGATCATGGTGTTCAACCGATTGGCGTTGCCATGGCAGCTCATCCATATCGCCACCCGCGTCGTGGAAAGCGATGATGTGGCCTTCATCGCCGGCACACCTTACGCGGTGGCTGTCGACATCGTCCTCAATGACCTCGAATATCTGGTTGGTGAGCTGCGCTCAGAGCTGAAGGCGGGTCGGTCGGTTGCTGCGTTGCTCAAAACAATGCATGACGCGATTCGCGGGCTGCGCACGGAGATGGACCTGTCGGTCGATTCGGCCTGGGCCCGGCAGCTTGCCGCCATCCGCGGTGCTGTTTCGAACCTGCTGACGGCCGAGATGGAGACGACCACCGGCCGGGTGCAGCGGCTGCTGCGGCCGCGGCCGGCCAGCGAAATCGTACCCGGCTCACTTCTCGATGCGTTGGATGTTTACGACGCCGAAGCGCGGGTCGAACTGGTCGGCGCCTGCCGCCATTACGCCGGCGAGCTTGCTGTGAGCGAAGTGACCATGCGGACCTATTCGGAGCTGGCCCAATACCTCGAGACCGGCACCAAGATCCTGCTCGACGCGCTGCGCCATTCCGGGACCGCCGAGCGTGCGTTCCGGCAATCGCAGCTCGACGCCGCTGTCCACTTTTGCCGCAGCATCATGGGCGCGGATTACGCCGGCGTGCTGGCCAAAGCCGTCAACGTGGCGATGCAGGGTTCCCCGCCGGAACGCCGGACGCAGCGCGCCTGAAGGCCCGCCGCCCGCTGGCAGTGACCCGGCATCGCGGCTACATGCCTGTCGTGCGCAATTGCCGCGTCGGCGTTCCCATTGCGGCCGCATTCGTGCCGTGATGTAACCATTGGTCGCGACGGCAGGCCTGCCGGGCGCCACCGGCTCAATTATATAGCGGCATATGCGTCGTCCGCCGCGCGCGAGCGGCCGCAACGAGTTAATGAACGGCGAGATGGCGCTCTGGATCGTTTTCGCATTGATGACGGCGGCGGCGATTACCGCCGTGGTCTGGCCGCTGGCGCGAAAACCGCGCACCGGCGCGGCCGGCAGCGAACTCGTCGTCTACAAGGACCAGCTTGACGAGATCGAGCGCGACCGCAGCGCCGGCCTCATCGGCGAGGCCGAGGCCGAAGCGGCGCGGCTTGAAGTGTCGCGCCGGCTCCTGGCCGCGGCGGACAAAGAGGATGCGGCGCCGGCCGCGGCGGCGCAGCCGTTCTGGCACCGCCGCGTCGCCGCGCTCGGGGCTTTGATCGTGCTGTCGCTCTTACCCGTCGGGCTTTACGCGGTGCTCGGCTCGCCGAATGTTCCGGGCCAGCCGGCTTACGCCCGCAGCAACCTGCCGCCGGGGCACGAATCCATCGCCACCCTGATCGGGCAGGTCGAGGAGCGGCTCCGGCGCAATCCCAATGACGGCGCCGGCTGGGAGGTGATCGCACCGGTCTATATGCGGCTCGGCCGTTTCGATGACGCGATCATGGCGCTGCGCAAGTCGCTGGCGCTCAATGGCGAAACCGGCGCGCGCGATGCCGACCTCGGCGAGGCTTTGGTGGCGGCCGCAAGCGGCGTGGTCACCGACGACGCCAAGAAGAGCTTTGAGCGTGCGGTGGCGCGCGAGCCGCAAAATGCCAAGGCGCGCTATTTTCTCGGGGTCGCCGACGAGCAGGACGGCAATCGCGAGGCTGCGGCGGCGAAATGGCGCGACATGCTCAAGGATGCTCCGGCCGATGCGCCGTGGATCGGCCTTGTCCGCGCCGCCCTGGCGCGGGTCACCGGCGAGCCGGCCCCCGGCGCGGGTCCGAACGCCGAGCAGATGGCGGCGGCGCAGGACATGCCCGAGGCGCAGCGCACCGCCATGATCCGCGGCATGGTACAAAAGCTCGCCGACCAGCTGCATAGCGACGGCGGCAACGTCGAAGGCTGGCTGCGGCTCGTTCGCGCCTATGCGGTGCTCGGCGACAGCGGCAAGGCGAAAGCCGCCGCCGCCGATGCCAAGCGGGCGCTGGCGAGCCATCCCGACGAGATCAAGCGCATCGACGATCTCGTCAAAGGTCTGGGTCTCGAAGGATAAAGGCTTGGGTCTCGAAGGATGATGACGATGGTGAGGAAACCGGCACGATGACGCGCAAGCAGCGGCGCCTGGTTCTGATCGGCGGCTCGCTCGGCGTGCTGGCCGTCGCGGTCGCGTTGATGCTCAACGCGTTCCGCGACTCCATCGTGTTCTTCAATTCGCCGAGCGACGTGCTGGAACGGCATGTCGGACCGGGGACGCGCATGCGTCTCGGCGGCCTGGTGAAGACCGGCAGCGTGGTGCGCAGCGATGGGCTGCGGGTGCGCTTCGAAGTCACCGACGGCAAGAGCGAGATTCCGGTCGCCTATCACGGCGTGTTGCCGGATTTGTTCCGGGAAGGGCAGGGCGTCGTCGCCGAAGGCGCGCTCGATCGCGCCGGCACGTTCGATGCCGACACGATCCTCGCCAAGCATGACGAGACCTATATGCCCAAGGAGGTCGCCGACGCCTTGAAGAAGTCGGGACACTGGAAGGACGATTACGCGCCGGGGGCGGCACAGCCGGTGAGCGGAGCGCGCCCATGATCGCCGAACTCGGCCATTACGCTCTTATTTTGGCGCTCGGCATCGCGCTCATCCAGAGCAGCATGCCGGTGATCGGTGCGCGCAGCCGCGATCCGCTGCTCATGAGCATGGCGACGCCGGCGGCGCTGGCGCATTTCGCCTTCATCGCCATTGCGTTCCTGGCACTCGCTGCATGCTACGTCACGTCGGATTTCTCGGTGCTCAATGTCTACGAGAATTCGAACTCGCAGATGCCGCTGATCTACCGGTTCACCAGCCTGTGGGGCAACCACGAAGGCTCGATGATGCTGTGGGTCTCGATCCTCGCGGTGTTCGGCGCGGCGGTCGCTCTGTTCGGCAACAATCTGCCGGCGACGCTCAAGGCCAACGCGCTCGGTGTCCAGGCCTGGATCGCCGCGGCCTTCGAGCTCTTCATTCTCACCACGTCGAATCCGTTCATCCGCATCGCCAACGCGCCGTTCGAAGGGCGCGATCTCAATCCGATTCTCCAGGATCCGGGCCTCGCCTTCCATCCGCCGATGCTCTACCTCGGCTATGTCGGCTTCTCGATCACCTTCTCGTTCGCCATTGCGGCGTTGTTGGAAGGCCGCATCGACGCGGCGTGGGCGCGCTGGGTGCGCCCCTGGGTGCTCGGCGCCTGGATGTGTCTCACGCTCGGCATCGCCGGCGGCTCGTACTGGGCCTATTACGAGCTCGGCTGGGGCGGCTTCTGGTTCTGGGATCCGGTCGAGAACGCGTCGCTGATGCCGTGGCTCGCCGGCACCGCGCTTCTTCACTCGGCGCTGGTGATGGAAAAGCGCGAGGCGCTCAAGGTCTGGACCATTCTGCTCGCCATCCTGGCGTTCTCGCTGTCGCTGATCGGCACGTTCTTGGTCCGCTCCGGCGTGCTGACGTCGGTGCACGCCTTTGCGGTCGACCCGCGGCGCGGCATCTTCATCCTCGCCATTCTGATTATTTTCATCGGCGGTGCGCTGGCGCTCTATGCCTGGCGGGCGCCGCTGCTCAAGCAGGGCGGCTTGTTCGCGCCGATCTCGCGCGAGGGCGCGCTCGTCTTCAACAATCTGTTCCTGGTCTGCGCCTGCGCCACCGTGTTTGTCGGCACGCTCTATCCGTTGGCGCTCGAAGCGCTGACCGGCGACAAGATCTCCGTCGGCCCGCCATTCTTCAATTCCACCTTCGGCCCGCTGTTCATTCCGCTGATGATCGCCATGCCGTTCGGGCCGCTGATGGGCTGGAAGCGCGGCGATCTCGTCGGCGCCGCGCAGCGCCTGATCGCTGCCGCCGTGCTCGCCGCCGTGGCGCTCGCCGGCTCGTTCGTCATCAGCCGCGGCGGCCCGGTGCTGGCGCCGTTCGGTGTCGGCATCGCCGTCTTTGTCATGGCGGGCGCGGTGACCGATATCGTCGAGCGCACCATGGTGCTGCGGCTGCCGCTGCATGTGAGCCTGCGCCGCGCCTGGGGCTTGCCGCGCTCGGCCTGGGGCACCGCGTTCGCGCATTTCGGCATCGGCGCCACGTTGCTCGGCATCGTCGCCGTGACCGCCTGGGGCAGCGAGCGGATCGCCGAGGTCAAGCCGACCGAAAGCCTGCAGATCGCCGGCTATCAGGTCACGTTCGATCGCGTCTTCAACCGCACCGGGCCGAATTACAGCGACGTCGTCGGCCATTTCACGGTGCGCCGTTCCGGCCAGATCATCGGCGTCATGGAGCCGAGCCGCCGCACATTCCCGGCCCGGCAGATGGCCACTACCGAAGCCGCGTTGATGTCGCGAGGCGTCAGCCAGCTTTATGTTTCGCTCGGCGATCCGAACAAGGACGGCAGCGTTCCGGTGCGGCTGTTCTTCAAGCCCTACGTCCTGTTGATCTGGATGGGCGCGCTTTTCATGTTTTGCGGCGGCGCGCTGTCATTGTCCGATCGGCGCTTGCGCATCGGGGCGCCGCGGCCGGCGCGGCTTCGGGCAGCCAAGAAGCCGGCGCTGCAGCCGGCAGAGTGAAGGGGCGGTCGTGAAATATCTGCATGCGCTTGCCCTCCTGATCGCACTAGCCGCTTCGTCGAGCGCATGGGCGGTCGAGCCCAACGAGATGCTGGCGGATCCGGTGCTGGAAGCGCGCGCCCGCACCATCTCCAAGGAATTGCGCTGCATGGTGTGCCAGAACGAGTCGATCGACGACTCGCAGGCGCCGCTCGCCCACGATCTGCGCGTCCTGGTGCGCGAGCGGCTCAAGACCGGCGACAGCGACGCGCAGGTCATGAACTTCCTGGTCTCGCGCTACGGCGAGTTCGTGCTGCTCAAGCCGCCGCTGTCCTGGCACACGCTGGCGCTGTGGGGCACGCCGCCCGGCCTCCTGCTGTTCGGCATCCTCATGATGGTCGTCGTGGTGCGGCGGCGCCGCACTATGCCGCAGGCCGCCGGCGCCGCCTTGAGCCCCGCCGAAGAGGCGCGAATCGCCGAAATTCTCGGCGGCCAAAGCGGTCAGTAGGACCTCGACGCTTCACCTCTCGCCGTACACGGGCTCTGCCCGCTAAGCCTTTGAAATCCGCGGCAAAGCGTCGCTTTCCCGACATTACAAATTTTTAATGTCACCGACAGCTAGCGGTAATGCGGCGTGTCTCATGGTCTCGACATCGCGTGCAGCGGTCGAGGCCGGTGCAACGCCGGCGGGGCCGCTGAACCACAGGATTGCAGGATGAACGGTAGCCAATCAGGACCACGCCGGCTTGCGGCGCGCCGCCTCGTTTTGCTGGCGACCACGATCGCCGGGCTTGGCGCCGCCGCACTGTTCGTGGCGCCGAACGGAACCTTGCAGTCGGGCGTCATCGGGACGCCGGCGCAGGCCCAGGATCTGAGCGCGCGGGCGCAGCAACTGGCGCAGAAGCCGGTCGGCTTTGCCGACATCGTCGAGAAGGTGAAGCCCGCCGTGATCTCGGTGCGGGTCAAGATGGAGCGCCCCGGCAACTCTCATCTGAACAACGACAACGACGAGGAAATTCCGTTCCCGCCCGGCTCGCCGTTCGAGCGTTTCTTCCGCCGCTTCGGCATGCCGAACATTCCGAACGGCCCGCAGACGGTCACCGGGCAGGGCTCCGGCTTCTTCATCACGGCCGACGGTTACGCGGTCACCAACAATCACGTCGTGCAGAACGCCGAGAGCGTGCGGGTGACGACCGACGACGGCAAGAGCTTCACCGCCAAGGTCATCGGCACCGATCCGCGCACCGATGTGGCGCTGATCAAGGTCGACGGCGGCAATTTTCCCTTCGTCAAGCTGACCGAGGAGACGCCCCGCGTCGGCGATTGGGTGCTGGCGGTCGGCAATCCGTTCGGCCTTGGCGGCACCGTGACCGCGGGCATCGTTTCGGCGCGCGGCCGCGACATCGGCGCCGGACCGTATGACGACTTCATCCAGATCGACGCGCCGGTCAACAAAGGCAATTCCGGCGGCCCGACCTTCGACGTCAACGGCGAAGTGATCGGCGTCAACACCGCGATCTATTCGCCGTCAGGTGGTTCGGTCGGCATCGCGTTTGCCATCCCGGCCTCGACGGTCAAGAGCGTCGTCGCCCAGCTGCGCGACAAGGGCAGCGTCACCCGCGGCTGGATCGGGGTGCAGATTCAGCCCGTCACCGCCGAGATCGCCGACAGCATGGGCTTGAAGGAGGCGACCGGCGCGCTCGTCGCCGAGCCGCAGCCCGACAGCCCGGCGATGAAGGCGGGCATCAAGAGCGGCGACGTCATCACCCAGGTCAACGGCGCGCCGGTGCGCGACGCGCGCCAGCTGGCGCGGCGGATCGGCACCATGGCGCCGGGCACCAGCGTCAACCTGACCCTTATTCACGACGGCCAGCAGCGCAACGTGACGCTGACGCTCGGCACGCTGCCCAACGAGAAACAGGCTTCGAACGAGCCGGCGCATCCCAAAGATAAAAGCGGCGATATCGACGTGCCGAAGCTCGGGTTCACGTTGGCGCCTGCCAGCAAGGTCGCCGGCGCGGACGCCAATGGCGTGGTCGTGACCGCAATCAGCGACGGTGGCGTTGCCGCCGATCACGGTTTGCGGGTCGGCGATGTGATTCTCGACGTGGGCGGCAAGCCCGTGGCGACGCCTGCCGAGGTGAACGATGGGGTCGCCGAGGCGCGCAAGCAGGGCAAGCACACCGTGTTATTCCGGGTGAAGTCGGGCGAAGGCACCAAATACGTGGCCTTGCCGCTCGGCAACGCCTGAGCAATGGGGCGATCCGCCGGCATTTGTCGCCCCCGCTGGCGGGCGTTCCTGGGGGGCGGGCCGTAAGGCCCGTCCCCGCCCAATACCAGCTCCGCCTTCCGGTATTCGTCGCCCCCGCCGGAGTGGAGTTGGCCGAGGAGGGCGGCGGGCCACGGCTCGCCGCCCTCTTTCGATCCCAAGCCGCGCTGATTTTAGGAAATACTCTGAACGCTTAAGCCCACTGGGCCCGGGCGCCGATATTGCCGAGAACGCCGCCCGGGACGATATTTGACGGGCCGGGCAGGCGCCGAGACTAGCTCCACCGCGGTGCTGCCTTTCGCTACGTTGAACGCGGCCTTGCAACATGCGCCTTCTGATCATCGAGGACGACCGCGACGCGACCGATTATCTGGTCAAGGCGTTCCGGGAGGTCGGCCACGTCGCCGATCCGGCCGTCGACGGCGAAGAGGGCTTGGCGCTCGCCCTCGAAGGGCAATACGACGTGCTGATCATCGACCGCATGCTGCCCAAGCGCGACGGCCTGTCGATCATCGCGGCGTTGCGGGGGCAGTCGATGGAGACGCCGGTCTTGATCCTTTCGGCGCTCGGGCAGGTCGACGACCGCGTCAAGGGTTTGCGCGCCGGCGGCGACGATTATCTGGCAAAGCCGTACGCGTTCTCCGAATTGCTGGCCCGCGTCGAGGCGCTGGCGCGGCGGCGTGGCAGCCGCGGCGAGGAGACGGTGTATCGCGTCGCCGATCTCGAGCTCAACCGGCTGTCGCACGAAGTCATCCGCGCCGGCCAGGAGCTGCAGCTGCAGCCGCGCGAGTTTCGCCTGCTCGAATACCTGATGCGGCACGCCGGCCAGGTCGTCACCCGCACCATGCTGTTGGAGAACGTCTGGGATTATCACTTCGATCCGCAGACCAACGTCATCGACGTGCATATCTCGCGCCTGCGCTCCAAGATCGACAAGGGATTCGCCCAGCCGCTGCTGCATACCGTGCGCGGCGCGGGCTACATGATCCGTGACGGCGCGCGCTGACATCGGCAGCGCCGGCGGCGCGCCAACGGTCTGCCGGCACGGCGCACGGCGCCCATGCGGGAGGGAACAATGAGCGCGAGCGACGCGGCGCCGTTCATCGCGGCACGTGATTTTCTGGTGCGTCATCGCGACGATTACGCCAAAGCCTGTCGCGATTTTGCCTGGCCCAAGCTCGACCGCTTCAACTGGGCGCTCGACTATTTCGACGTCATGGCGCGCGGCAATACCCAGCCGGCGCTCTGGCTGGTCGACGACGAGGCCGCCGAGATCAAGCTGTCGTTTGCGCAGTTGAGCGAACGCTCCAACCGCGTCGCCAATGCCTTTCGCCGCCTCGGTGTCGCGCGCGGCGACCGCATCCTGGTCATGCTCGGCAATGTCGTGCCGCTCTGGGAGACCATGCTGGCGGCGATGAAGCTCGGCGCCGTCATCGTGCCGGCAACGACGCTGCTCACGCGCAACGATCTCGCCGACCGCTTCGCCCGCGGCCGGGTGCGCCACGTCATCGCCGGCAGCGATGCCGCGGCCAAGTTCGCCGACCTGCCGGGCGACTACACGCGCATCGCCGTCGGCAAAGCGGCGCCCGGCTGGATTGCTTATGAGGACTGCTACGCCGAGTCCGCGGACTTCACGCCGCAAGGCGAGACCCGCGCCGACGATCCGCTGCTGCTCTATTTCACCTCCGGCACGACCGCGACGCCGAAGCTCGTGCTGCACTCGCACCAGAGCTATCCGGTCGGCCATCTGTCGACGATCTACTGGCTGGGCCTGCGTCCCGGCGACGTACACCTGAACCTTTCATCGCCGGGCTGGGCCAAGCACGCCTGGAGCTGCTTCTTCTCGCCGTGGAGCGCGCAGGCCACCATCTTCATCGTCAATCAGCGCCGCTTCAACGCCCGTGGCCTGCTCGACGCGGTGGTGCGCTGCGGCGTGACCACGTTTTGCGCGCCGCCGACCGTATGGCGCATGCTGATCCAGGAGGATTTGGCGGCCTGGCCGGTCAAGCTCAAAGAGCTGATCGGCGCCGGCGAGCCGCTCAATCCGGAAGTGATCGAGCGCGTGCGCGCGGCCTGGAATCTGACCATCCGCGACGGCTACGGCCAGACCGAGACCACGGCGCTGGTCGGCAATACGCCGGGCCAAAAGCTCAAGCCCGGCTCCATGGGCCGGCCGCTTCCCGGTTTTCGCGTCGCGCTCCTTGATGCGGCGGGCACGCCGCAGCAGGAAGGCGAGATTTGTGTCTTGCTGCAGCCGCGGCCGACCGGCCTGATGCACGGGTATCAGGGCGAGGCCGGCGTGCTCTCGGTCGGCGAGACGCTCTATCGCACCGGCGACGTCGCGACCGTCGATGACGAGGGCTATCTCACCTATGTCGGACGCGCCGACGACGTGTTCAAATCGTCGGACTACCGCATCAGCCCGTTCGAGCTCGAAAGCATGCTGATCGAGCATCCGGCGGTGGCGGAAGCCGCCGTGGTGCCGTCGCCCGATCCGATCCGGCTCGCGGTGCCGAAGGCCTATCTGGTGCTCGCCGCCGGCCAAACGCCGGACCGCGCCACCGCGCTCTCCATATTCCGGCACTGCCGCGCCGCCGTGGCGCCGTTCAAGCGTGTGCGCCGCCTGGAATTCGCCGATCTGCCGAAAACCATTTCGGGAAAAATCCGCCGCGTCGAGCTGCGCCGCGCCGAGGCGGTGAACCGGCAGGGCGACCAGCGCGGCGCGCTCGAGTTCTGGGAAGACGATTTTTCCGACAGCGAACTGGGCGCGTCATCTTGAAGAACTCGTTCGTCGTCGCACTCGGCAAGCTGCTGCGCACCACGGCGTTCAAGCTGACGCTCGTCTATTTGTTGATCTTCATCCTGTTTGCCGCGTCGCTGCTCGCCTATTTCGCGCTCAACACCCGGCGCCTGATCACCGAGCAGATCACCAACACGGTCGCGGGCGAGATCCGCGGCTTGACCGATCAGTACGACCAGGGCGGTTTGCGGCGGCTGTTCGCGACCGTGCAGGTACGCTCGCGCCAGCCGGGATCGAGCCTTTATCTGGTCACGACGCCGAACGGGGAGGGCCTGGCCGGCAATATCAGCGCGCTGCAGCCCGACGTGCTCGACCATCCGGGCTGGCACGAAACCTCGTATCGTCGCCTCGAAGCGCCCGGCGCGCCGTCGACCGGCGAACACCACGCGCTGGTCAATGTCATCCAGCTCGGCGGCTTTCACGTCCTGGTCGGGCGCGACCTCGAAGAGCGTCAGCGGCTTTACGACATCATCAGCAATGCCGGGCGCTGGTCGTTCGCGCTCGTGGTCGTGCTCGGCCTTGCCGGCGGGTTTTTCGTGAGCCGCCGCGTGCTCAAACGCATCGACGACATGACCGGGACGTCGCAGGTGATCATGGCCGGCGACCTGTCCGGCCGGCTGCCGGTCGCCGGAACCGGCGATGAGCTCGACCGCCTGGCCAACGCCGTCAACGCCATGCTCGACCGCATCGTCGCGTTGATGCACGGCCTCTCCGAAGTGTCCGACAATATCGCCCACGATCTGAAAACGCCGCTGACGCGGCTGCGCAATCGCTGCGAAGAAGCGCTGCGCGGCTCGAGGAGCGACGCCAACTATCGCGCGGCATTGGAAAGCACCATCGCCGAATCCGACGAGCTGATCCGCACCTTCGACGCGCTGTTGATGATCGCGCGCGCCGAATCCGGCCATGCCCGCGACAACATGAGCGAATTCGACGCCGCCGAGATCGCGCGCGACGTCAGCGAATTGTACGAGCCGTTGGCCGAAGAGAAGGGTTTGGCGCTGAAGCTCGAAGCCGTGACGGCGGCGCCGGTGCGCGGCAATCGCGAGCTGGTCAGCCAGGCGCTCGCCAACCTGGTCGACAACGCCATCAAATATACCGTGCCGGGCAAGCTCAACGGCAGCCCTGCGGAAATCGTCGTCAAAACCGGCAACGAAGGCGAGCGCATCACGCTCAGCGTGGAGGACCGCGGCCCCGGGATTCCGGCAGCCGATCGCGGCCGGGTGGTCGAGCGCTTCGTGCGGCTCGAGCAAAGCCGCTCGGCGCCGGGCTCGGGCCTCGGCTTGAGTCTCGCGTCCGCCGTGGCGCGGCTTCATGGCGGCGAGCTCAAGCTCGAAGACAATCATCCCGGGCTCAAAAGCACCATCGCGCTGCCGCGCGCCGGACCGATGGGGACCGGATGAGCCGGCCGGCGGTCCGCAAAACCGCGAAGCTTAAGCTCGACGAGGCGGCTTTGGTGCGACGGTTGTCCCCGGCCGCATCGGCGGAGGCCGGCGCGGCAATGGGCCTGCCGCGTGCGGCTGCGGAGATGCCTGAGCGTCTCTCGGACTGGCTGCGCAGCGTCGCGAAAACGCCGGCGGGGAAGAAGCTCGCCAGCCTCTTCAAAGACCATGCACAAGCGGCAACCGTCGTCGCGGCTATCGCCGAGAGCGCGCCTTATCTCTGGGAGCTGATCGAGGGCGATGCGGCGCGCCTGCTGCGCTTGCTCGCCGAAGATCCCGACCGGGAGATTGTCGCATCGCTCGCCAATGCGCGCCGCGCCGCCCAGGCTGCGCGTACCCAGCCGGCGCTGATGCGCATTCTGCGTCGGATGAAGGCCGAAGCTGCGCTTCTGATCGCGCTCGCCGATATCGGCGGCGTCTGGTCGGTCGAGCAGGTGATCCGCGCGCTGACCGAGCTCGCCGACGCCGCGCTCGGCATCGCGGTCGGTTATCTGCTGCGCGATGCCGCCCGGCGCGGCAGCCTGACGCCGCCCGATCCGCGGCATCCCGACATCGGCTCCGGCTACGTCGTGCTCGCCATGGGCAAGATGGGCGCGCACGAGCTGAATTTCTCCAGCGACATCGATCTCATCGTGCTGTTCGATCCGGCCGCCGCGGCGCTGCCGCCGCATGTCGAGCCGGGTCCGTTGTTCGTGCGGCTGACGCGCGAATTGGTGAAGCTCATGCAGGAGCGCACCGCCGACGGCTACGTGTTTCGCGTCGACCTGCGGCTGCGCCCCGATCCGTCCTCGACCCAGATCGCGATCTCGACCGAGGCGGCGCTCGATTACTACGAAAGCCGCGGCCAGAACTGGGAGCGCGCCGCCATGATCAAGGCGCGCCCGTGCGCCGGCGATATCGCCGCCGGCGACAAGCTGTTGGGCGGCCTCGCGCCGTTCGTCTGGCGCAAATATCTCGACTTCGCTGCGGTCGCCGACGTGCACGAAATGAAGCGGCAGATCCACGCCTATCGCGGGCACGGCGAAATCGCGGTGGAAGGCCACAACATCAAGCTCGGCCGCGGCGGCATCCGTGAGATCGAATTTTTCGTGCAGACCCAGCAGCTGATCGCCGGCGGCCGGCATCCCGAGTTGCGCGGCCGCGGCACCATCGCGATGCTGGCGGCGCTCGCCGCCGGCGGCTGGATCGACGGCGCCACGCGCGACGAGCTCGCCGCGGCGTACGATTTTCTCCGCCGCGTCGAGCATCGCCTGCAAATGCGCGCCGACGAGCAGACCCACACGCTGCCGTCCGACCCCGCCGCGCTCGACCAATTCGCCCGCTTCCTCGGCTTTGCCGGACGCGACGGTTTTGCCGCGCACCTCGTGGCGCAGCTGCGCACGGTCGAGCGCCATTACATCGGATTGTTCGAGCAGGAGCCCGCCTTCCTCGCCGAGCAGCAGCATCTTGCGTTCGACACGCCGGAGCGCGAGCACGAGACGTTCGACCGCCTGGTCGAGCTCGGCTTCCGCCGGCCGCAGCAGGTCGCCGAGGCGGTGGCGCGCTGGCGCGGGCCGCACTACCGCGGTTTGCACGGCGAGCAGGCGCGCCACACCCTGATCGAGCTGTTGCCGCTCATCATCGACCAGGTCGCGCGCGCCGACAATCCGGATACGGCGTTTGCCGATTTCGACCGCTTCATCGCCGGGCTGCGCGCCGGCGGCCGCTTTCTCTCGCTGCTCCGCCAAAATCCGCAGATGGTGGCGTTCATCGCGCTCATCGTCGGCGTCGCGCCGCGGCTCGCCGACATCTTGGCGCGCAGCCCGCACCTGATCGACGTGCTGATCGACCCGAGCTTTTTCGGCGCGGTACCGGACGATGCGCGGTTGGCCGGCACGCTGGCGCGCGTGCTCGGCGAGGCGCCCAGCACCGAGGATTTTCTCGACGCGGTGCGTTCGTTCGGCCAGGAGCAGATGTTTCTGATCGGCGCCCGCATCCTGCCCGGCTCGCTGTCCGCCGAGCAGGCCGGCGCGGTGTTCGCCCGGCTCGCCGAGGCCCTGCTTCGTGCCGTGCACGGCAAGGTGCAGGAGGATTTCGCCGCCGCGCACGGCCGCATCCGCGGCGGCCAAAATGCCATCGTCGCCATGGGCCGGCTCGGCGCCCACGAGATGACGGCGAGCTCCGATCTCGACCTCATCGTGATCTACGATTTCGACGGGCAGCATCCGACCTCGGACGGTTCGCGGCCGCTCGATGGCACGCAATATTTTGCCCGCCTGACCCAGCGGCTGATCAACGCGCTCACCGCGCCAACCAATTACGGCGTGCTCTATCCGGTCGACATGCGGCTGCGTCCGTCCGGCCGTTCGGGGCCGCTGGCGACGCAGCTCGAGCGTTTCCGGCATTACCAGGAGCAGGAGGCGTGGACCTGGGAACATATGGCGCTGACCCGCGCGCGCGTGATTTCCGCGCCTGCGGAGTTCGCCGCGCGCATCGCGGCCGTGATCCGCGACGTGCTGTGCCGCCACCGCGACGCCGCGGCGGTGGCCGCCGACGTCGTCGACATGCGCGCGGCCATTGCGGCGGAGAAGGGCGACGCCGATCCGTGGGACCTGAAAAATGCCGCCGGCGCGCTGGTCGATATCGAGTTCATCGCCCAATATCTGCAGCTCATTCACGCAGCCGACAGGCCCGATATTCTCGATCCGTCGACCGCGCGTGTCCTCGACAAGGCGGCAAGTCTCGAGGTGCTGGCGCCGCAGGACGCAGCGATCCTGCGGCCCGCCGTGCGGTTGTTTCACGATCTTACGCAAATCCTGCGGCTGTGCCTGCCCGGCAAATTCGATCCGGCTTCGACCAGCGCCGGCGTGCTGAGCCTGCTGGCCCGCGCCGCCGACCTGCCGGATTTCGCCGCGCTTCACGCCCATGTGGTGGAGACGCAGCGGCAGGTGCGCGAATGTTTCGTGCGGATTTTAGGCAAGGCGCCGTGAGTTTCGGACCGGCGGCACAGTTATTGGCGCCGACAAGCGATCAACCGGCATTGCCGCGCAGGGACCGCGTCAATGAAACAGGTCGCGGCTTTTGCCGGCGTCGCTGGGACTTTGGGTGGCGTCGGGCAATGGCTGTTCGTCTGCCCCGCGGCCCGGTGGTCCTTCCTGGCTGGCCTCCTTGAACAGCTCCGAGGCCCACAGCACCAACTGATCCGCAGTCTCTTCGTCGCCTCCGTCCCTGGCCTTCACGGCCATCGACAGGAGATGTCTTGCCCTGCGCCGCAATTGCTCTCGAGTAAGCATGCAGGCTGCTCCATCCTGCTGTAGCTTTCAGAAGGAAACGTCAGCCATCCAACAATCGTTCCGCCTCGTTCACGTCCGGCCGCTGTTCGTTGCGAATCCGGCGCGTACTGTTTGTGTCAAATCCTCATGATTGTTTGTTTTAAATCCGGCCATTAAGGTTGGGAAAACCTGGTTCTTGGGGATGAGCCACAGCAATGACGACTGGTGCAGCGCCCGCGGAGATCGTGTCGTTCTGGCGTGAAGCCGGACACGACAAATGGTTCGCGCAGGACGACGACTTCGATCAAGCCATCAGGTCGAGGTTTCTGCCGGCCCATGAGGCGGTCGCGAATGGCGAACTTGCGGACTGGCAAGACAGCGCCGAGGGTGCGCTCGCGCTCGTGCTTCTGTTCGATCAGTTTCCGCGCAACATGTTTCGCGGCACCGCGCGTGCGTTCGCGACCGACCCGTTGGCGCGTGCCGTCGCCGATCGCGCGCTGGCGCGCGGCTTCGACCAGGCGACCGAGCCGGCGCTGCGGCAGTTTTTCTATTTGCCGTTCATGCATTCGGAAGCGCCGATCGACCATGACCGCTCCATGCGCCTGTACGAAGCGTTGGGCAATGCCGAGCAATTGCGCTACGCGATAGAACACCGCGCCGTTATTCAAACATTCGGCCGGTTTCCCCATCGCAACCGTGCGCTCGGCCGCGAGACGACAGCCGCCGAGCAGGCGTTTCTGGAAGCCGCCGGCGTGGGCCAGTCGGCCTCCACGTCGTGGCCAACGTCGCGCCGCCCATAAACCGGTCGGGCCTGGTTTTCAGGTCGGCGTGGCCGGTGGGGCTGGGGCCACGGTCTTTGGCCCCCACTTTCGGATGAAATGAATGTAGACGCCGATCCACACGGCAAGTGCGACGAGGGAGACGAAGCCGTACAGGAGAGTACGGGAGGTGCTCGCAACGGGAGCAAGGATGACGGGCAGCGCGATGTAGGTCAGTCCCGCGGCAAGATAGCCAAGCGCAAGCGCTCCGAGGTGGCGCAAGACCGTTTTCATGATCCACTCCTCAGATTGCACCACGAATGCAGCAGCGATCAATCGTCGACGCGCCGCCGATCGGAGAAGGCGGAGCGTCTCACCACGTATAGCGCAGCGTGCCGGTACCGGCGTAGGTCTGCGAGCCCTTGGCGAACTCGCCGTCGAACTTGCCGAGCAGGGACCAGTTCGGCGTGAAGAACAGCTGTGCGCCGGCCGAGGTGAGCGCCGAGTCGTGCGGGATCGGCGCGCCGAACACGGTAAAGCCGGCGCCGGGCAGCGCCTGGAAGCTGGCATTGAGCGCAGGATTGCTGACCCAGTCGTGCGCCCACGCCGCTCTGGCGCGCAGGATGACCGGCATGGCGTTGAACGCGGTGTGGTCGTCGAACCGCGCGCCGAGTTCGCCGCGCGTATCGGTGCCGTTCATCGCCGCATAGGTGAGCCCAAAACCGCCGGCGGTCAGATCGGTCTCGCTGTAGGCCGGCGTATGAAAATTCTGCACCTGGATCGCCGCGTAGGGCGTGACGCCGATGGCGTTGTGCGCGACCGGGGCTGCGAAGCGGTAGCCGCCCTCCAGCCGCCCGGCATAGCTCTGGCCCTGGAAGCTGGCGCTGAGCTGATCGCCCAAGGCGGTGCGGTTGGTGGTGAACCAGTTGTTGGCGAAGGCGAGCGAGCCGCCGATGTAGGCCGGGCCCTG
>DASRET010000090.1:0-34102 GCA_035651875.1 Xanthobacteraceae bacterium | reverse complement strand
GGTGGCGCTCGCCGGCTATCGGCAGGCGATCGCGCGCGATACGGACGGCAAGGTCGAGCGCCATTTCGTCATTCTGCCGTTCGCGGCGCGCTGGATCGCCGGCGAGGTGCGGCTCAACGAGGAATTGGCCGAGGCGCATTGGCTCGCGCCGGCGGAGCTCGACGGCCTGAAGACCACCGACGGCCTGGCCCAGATCGTCACTGCCGCCGCCGAGCGGATCGCCACGATCGGTTGAAGCAGCATGTCGCGCTCACGCCCCGCCCGGTTCTCGGCAGCAGCATGGCTCGTTCGCACGGCGATGCCGATCGCGCTCGTGCCGTATCTCGGCGCGCCGCCTGCGGCCGCGCAGTTTTTTCAATTTCCGTTTGGCCAGCAACAGCAGCAACAACCGCCGCAGCGGCAACGGCCGGCGCCGCCGGCTGCGCGGCCAAAACTGCTGCCGCAGCCGGAGCCCACGCCCTCGGCCGCGCCGACGCCGTACGATCCGGACCTGCAGCGGCTGTCGGAAATCCTCGGCGCGTTGCATTTTTTGCGCGGCATCTGCGGCGCCAACGAAGGGCAGAAATGGCGCAACGAGGCGCTGGCGCTGATCGACGCCGAGGCGCCGGGCGGACCACGCCACGACCAGATGGTGCAAGCCTTCAACCGGGGCTATGCGGGTTTCCAGCAGAGCTATCGTACCTGCACGCCGGCCGCGACCGTGGCGATCCACCGCTATCTGCAGGAAGGCGCGCAGATTTCCCGCGACATCACCGCCCATTACGCCAATTGAACGCGGCGCCGGCGGGCGATGCGATCAAAGGTGGTATTGTTAACCTTTTCTCAAGGTTCGAATTGGGTCCGAAAATTCCCGTGCTAACGTCGCTCGTGGGTAGGGACGCCGCCGCTCGGCGGTTGAAAGATTGCAATGAGGACGGCGACAATTTCCAGCGCGCGCGAACCTGTGGCGGATCATGAGCAGAAGCGGCTCGCGCTCGGCTATCTGCAGGACGCCTGGGTCGAGGCGGAACATGAGGGGATCGAAGGCGATTGCCTGGCGCAGACCGCGCTGTTTCTGGCGCTCGCCGAGCTGATCTCGACGTACGGCGAGGAGCCGGCGGCGCGTTACGCCGAGAACCTCAGCGCGCGCATTCGCAACGGCGAGTTCTCGGTGGAATTGTCGCGGCAGTAAGCCTCAAGCCCGTCTCGGGTTGAGCGCGCGCAGGCCGTAGAACCGGCACAATACCGCGTCGATATCGGCCGGATAAAACGGCTTCTTGAGGAACGCAGCGCCGTATTCGCGCGCCCGGCCCGGCAGCGACTCGTCCTCCACCGAGGTCATGATGACGACGTCGACCCGCCGCTTCACGCGCTTGATTTCGGCCAGCGTCTCGATGCCGGAAAAGCCCGGCATGTTGTAGTCGAGAAACACCAGATCGATGTCGGCTTCGCCGACCCGCTTGAGCGCGGCAAAACCCTCGTCGGCCTCGCTGATCTCCAGCGGAAAGCGGGTCGCGGTCAACAGCTTGCGCACGATGCTGCGCATGGTCGAGGAATCGTCCACGATCAGCGCGCGACTCGACAGCCGGACCCGGATCGAGCGCTCGATCAACCGCCTTGCCTGCGGCAGGTCGTCCGGCTTGGCGGCCCGCGCGTCGGTCACAAAGGGCGGCGCATCGCCATTGCGAGCCGCCAGCGTGACGGTGAACGGCCGAGCCGGCGAGGTGCGGGCGGCCGCTACGATTTGCGCCAGTTCGGCCGGCGGCAAGCTCTTGTCGAGATAGACGAGGTCGCTGCCGGCGGCGATGCAAGCGGCGGTTGCGGCGAACCCGTCGGCACCCTCGAACTCGATTGGAACCGGCAGGGCCGAGGCCGCCTGGCGAAACAGGTCGCGGTCCTCGCCCAGCTTGGTGGCGAGAACCATGCGTAGCGAGAACAGCTCATCGGTCATGCGTTATCCCCCAACAACGCATGCTTTCTTTTGCTGGAAACCAGCGAACGACTGGCGGCGCCGCACCTGTTCGCACCCATAGCCTTATCATGATTCGAAGACGGGTCTGCAACCGCCCCTGAGTGGCAGGTTGGGCAGCGGCGGTTTGATCAGCGTGATGGAAATCCGCTCGTTCCGATCCTGGCCCACCCTTGAGGAGCGTCGGCGGCTGCCTTAGGTTCCCTAAACGATTGTTCCGGAATTTGGCGCCAATGAAATCTGCCCTTCTTCCCGACCGCGGCGTGGTCAAGGTCGCCGGCGACGATGCCCGGAAATTTCTGCATGGCCTCGTCACCGCCGACGTGCTCGACCTCAAGCCCGGCGAGGCGAGATTTTGTGCGCTGCTGACGCCGCAGGGCAAGATCATCGTCGACTTTCTGCTGACCGAAGCGTCGGCAGCAAGCGGCGGCGGCTTTTTCCTTGATGTCGAGCGCGCCCACGTCGCCGCGCTGGTTGCAAAGCTCAACCTTTATAAGCTCCGGGCCAAAGTCATCGCCGAAGATTTGTCGGAGGTGCTCGGCGTGCTTGCCGCCTGGAACGGCAATTCACATCCCCGCTCCTTGCGGCGTGCGAACGAAGCCGCCGATGACATAGGCCTTGGCTATGAGGATCCGCGGCTGGCCGCGCTCGGGCTCCGCGTGATGCTGCCGCCGCACCGCGCCGCGGCCGTGGCCACGGCGCTGGGCGCCGAGCGCGTTGACGCCTCCGCTTACGAGGCGCATCGCATCGCCCTCGGTATTCCGCGCGGCGGCCTCGATTACGGCTACGGCGACGCCTTTCCGCACGAAGCCGACATGGACCAGCTCGGCGGCGTCGACTTCCACAAAGGCTGCTATGTCGGCCAGGAGGTCGTCTCGCGCATGGAGCATCGCGGCACCGCGCGCACCCGCGCCGTGCCGGTGCGCTACGACGGCGGCCCGCCGGAGCATGGCGCGCCGATCGTCGCCGGCGACCGCGCGCTCGGCACCATGGGCTCGGCAGCGGCAGGACGCGGCATCGCGCTCCTTCGCCTCGATCGCGTGGCGGATGCGCTCTCCGGCGGCGAAGCACTCACGGCCGGCGGCGTGCCGATCCAACCAATCAAACCCGAATGGGCGCGGTTCGCTTTTCCGGGCGATTCCAAAACGGTCGGATGACCATGCCTGCGCCGGTCGAACAAAAAATCACGCGTTGTCCGTGGCCCAAGGACGACGCGCTCTACGTCGCCTATCACGACACCGAGTGGGGCGTGCCTGAATATGACGATCGCGCACTGTTCGAAAAACTGATCCTCGACGGCTTTCAGGCCGGCCTGTCGTGGATCACCATTCTGCGCAAGCGCGACAATTTCCGCCGCGCCTTCGACGGCTTCGTGCCGCAAAAGATCGCACGCTACCGGCCGGCGAAGATCGAGCGCCTGATGGCCGATGCCGGCATCGTGCGCAACCGCGCCAAGATCGAAGGCACCGTGCTCTCGGCACGCGCGTGGCTCGACATAATGGAAAAGGGGCCGGGCTTTTCCAATCTGTTGTGGGACTTTGTCGACGGCCGTCCGAAAGTGAATCGCTATCGCGGCACGGCGCAAATTCCCGCCGACACGCCCGTGTCGCGCGCGATGTCGAAAGAGTTGGCGCAGCGCGGCTTCAAGTTCTGCGGCCCAACCATCGTCTATGCCTTCATGCAGGCGACCGGCATGGTCAACGACCATTTGGTGACCTGCCACCGGCACGACGTCGTCGCCAAGCTCGGACAAAACGGCCGTGGCTGAAGCCTTGCAGCGGCTCAAGCCGCCGCCGCAGGCCACAGCCGACGCCCGCGCTTGGCAGCGCATGCTCTCGGGGCGACGGCTTGATCTGCTCGATCCGTCCGCGCTCGACATCGAGGTCGAGGATATCGCCCACGGCCTCGCACGCGTGGCGCGCTGGAACGGCCAGACCGTGGGCGCGCATATCTATTCGGTCGCCCAGCATTGCCTTTTGGTCGAAGCGCTGGCGCGGCTCAAGGCACCGCGGCTCGACCGCGGCCGCAGGCTCGCCATCTTGCTGCACGACGCGCCCGAATACGTGATCGGCGACATGATCTCGCCGTTCAAGGCCGTGATCGGTGACGCCTACAAGGCTGTGGAGCGACGGCTGCTCACCGCCATCCATCGGCGCTTCGGCCTGCCGCCCTCCCCGCCCGAGCTGCAGCAGCTGATCAAATCGGCCGACCACCAGGCCGCCTATCTGGAAGCGACGCGGCTTGCCGGCTTCGCCCATGCCGAAGCCAAGCGCTTCTTCGGTCGGCCGCCGCGGATCGCGCCGTCGCTGGAGCGCGATTACCTTAAACCGTGGCCGGCCGAAACGGCGCAAGCGCGCTATCTCGAACGATTCCAAAAGCTCGCAGGAGAATGAACCCATTAGCCCCGCGGCGTGACTTACGGTAGCGTGCACTGCTGAAAGAAACTGTCTCGGCGCAGCGCCTCGATGTTCGATTCGATCGTCATTATCGTGCTGCTGGTGCTGGCCGTTCCGGTCATCGCGATCATTGCCCTGGTTCGGACGGCGTCGCTGCGCGGCGCGCTGGTGCGTCTCGAAGCCAGGATCGGGACGCTGGAGCGCGGCCTTGCCGCAATCCGCGAGCCGCAGGAAGCGCAACCGGCCATATCGCCGTCACCACCGCCTGCACCCACGCCAGCACGGCAAGCGCCCGAGCCGCAGCAGCCGATTGCCGCGCCGCCGCCTCCGCCGGCCACCTCCGTTCCGGTCACGCCGCGCGCGCCAGCCTCGCCACCACCGCCGATCGGCTTTGAGGAGCGCTTCGGCACCCGCTGGGTCGTTTGGGTCGGCGGCGTCGCGCTCGCCCTCGGCGGCATCTTTCTGGTGCGCTACACGATCGAAGAAGGTTTGATCGGGCCGGGAGTGCGCATCACTCTCGGTGCGCTGCTCGCGCTCATTCTGGTTGCCGCCGGCGAATGGACGCGACGCAAGGAAAATCTGTCCGGACTGCACGGCCTGCCCTCGGCGCACATTCCGAGCATCCTGACTGCCGCCGGGACCACCGTTGCTTACGCTACGATCTATGCGGCCTACGGACTCTACGAATTCCTGCCGCCTGGAGCGGCCTTTATCTTGCTGGGCGTTGTCGCCTTGCTCACGCTCGCGGCAGCACTGCTGCATGGTCCGGCGCTGGCCGGCCTCGGCGTCATCGGCGCCTATCTGGCGCCGATGCTGGTGAGCAGTGCCGAACCGGATTACTGGGCGCTTTACAGCTACATCGCCATCGTCACGGCAGCATCGTTTGCGCTGGCGCGCATGCGCATGTGGCAATGGCTGGCACTCACCGCGATCTTGCTGAGCGCCGTGTGGACGCTGCCGGGCATGGCACCCGGCGCGGTCAGCGCGCTCGGCGCTCACACTTTCAACGCGCTCGCCGGTTTTGCGCTTGCAGCCATCTTTGTGGTGTGCGGACTGTTGTACGGGCCCCCGGCAAAACCAGGCGAGATCGACCGCGTATCGGCGCTCGCGCTTTCAGTCTATCTCCTGGTGGGAGCGCTGCTGGTTCTCGCAAGCCAGCACAATGCGATAGCGCTGACCGGCTTTGTGGTTCTCACGATCGCCACTGTCGTCATCTCCTGGCGCAGCGAAGCAGCCAGCGCCGCGGTGCCGGTCGCCGCAATCTTGTCGATGCTGGTCATGGCACACTGGGCGGTTCAGATGAATCTCAACTTCCTGAAAATGCCCGCGGGAGTGGCCGCGCCCGCCATCGCCGAACCGCAGCGCTACGATTATGGCTCCCATCTCACACTCGCAGCCGGATGGGCGGCGCTGTTCGGCATCGCCGGATATCTGGCGCAAGGCCGCTCGATCCGCCCGCTGGTGCCGATGCTGTGGAGCGCCACAAGCGTGTTTGCGCCGCTCGCCATGCTGGTCGCCCTGTATTATCGCATCGCCGCGCTCGATCGTTCGCTGCCGTTCGCCGGCTTGGCACTGCTTCTCGCCTTGACCTTCGCGACCGCCACCGAAAGGCTGCTGCAGCGCGAGCGGCGGCCCGGCATCGCCAATGCGAGCGGATTTTACGCCACCGGCGCGCTTGCCGCGCTGGCGCTGGCGCTGACTTTTGCCTTGGAGAAGGGCTGGCTCACCATTGCGCTCGCGCTGATGGTACCCGGCGCCGCGTGGGTTGCCGATAAGCGGCCGCTGCCTTGGCTGCGCTGGCTCGCCGCCATCTCGGTCGTGCTGGTGACGGCGCGCGTCGCCTATGAGCCGCGTATCGTCGGCGATGAACTCGGCAGCGCGCCGATCTTCAACTGGCTGCTGTACGGGTACGGCGTGCCCGCGCTTTCGTTCTGGTTCGCGGGCTGGCTGTTGCGGCGGCGCGCCGACGATCTGCCGGCGCGGATGGTCGATTCGGGAGCCATTCTGTTTACGGTTCTGCTCGCCATCGCCGAAATACGGCACTACGTCAGCGGCGGCGACATCTACCTCCCCGCCACCGGGCTCACCGAGATCGCGCTTTACGTCAATGTCGGCTTGGCGCTGACGATCGGCCTCGAGCACGTGCGCCGGCGCACCGACAACGTCGTCCACAATGCCGGTGCCCGCATTGTTGCGGCGCTGACGCTTGCGGCGATCCTGGCCGTCCTCGCCTACGTGACCGATCCGGCTTTGGCCAATACGCCGGTCGGCGGCGCCATCGTCAATTTGATCCTGCTCGGCTACGGCCTTCCGGCCGTACTGGCGATCGCGCTTGCATTGATCGCCCGTACGACCAGGCCGCTGTACTATCGCGTTGTCGCGGCGATCACCGCGATGACGCTTGCCTTGTTCTATCTGACGCTCGAAGTGCGGCGATTGTTTCACGGCCCAATTCTGGCCGGTCCGACGGGCGACGCCGAGCAGTACATGTATTCGACGGTCTGGCTGGTGTTCGGCATCATCGTTCTGATGGTCGGTTTTTTCCTGCGCTCGCAGCCGGCGCGGCTGTTGGCGCTGGGCGTGATCGCGCTGACCATCGCCAAGGTCTTCATACTCGACACCGCGACCATCAGCGGCATCTTTCGCGCGCTGTCGGCAATCGGATTGGGCATCGTGCTGCTCGGCATCGGCTGGCTGTACCAGCGCCTGCTCTATCCGCGCCTTCCGGGCGCCAGCGCGCCCGCGGCCGCGGTTCATCCGTAACGTCTTATTTGCGCCACCCGCCTTGCATATGCGACACACTTCCGATCAATCGTTGCTCGATTCCATGATTCACGTCTGTTCGCTCGCCCGCCTGCATGAAACCGTCGCCGACAGCGGCGCCCGCCACGTCATCTCGTTGTTGGATGACTCTTTTTATATCGAGCGGCCGCACAGCGTCGCGGCGGAAAATCATCTGCGCTTACGGGTGCACGACATTTCAGTTCCGCTCGACGGCTATGTGCTGCCGGAGGAAGAACACGTCGCCGATCTGCTCGAATTTGTGCGCGGCTGGGATCGCCGCGCGCCGCTGGTGGTACACTGCTTCGCCGGCATCAGCCGCTCGACCGCGAGCGCCTTCGCCGGCGCCTGCGCGCTCACCCCACACCGCGACGAAGCCATCATCGCCCAAGCGCTGCGGCGCGCCTCGCCGACCGCGACGCCGAATATCCGCATCGTTTCGCTGGCCGACCGCCTGCTCGGCCGCGACGGCCGCATGATCGCGGCGATCGAAACCATCGGCCGCGGCGCTATGGCCGCCGAAGCCGTTCCCTTCCGTCTCGAACTGGAGTGACGCCGCTTACGGCGCCGGCCGCGCTCCTGCCATCGCAGTCGCGGACTCGCGCGCGGCCGAGCGATGGCTGAGCGTGGCGCGTGGATTACGCTGGCGGAAATCGCAATAGGCGAAACCCAAGCCCGCTATGGAGCCGCGGAAGCTGTAGTAATCGATCTTCTGCACGCGAAAGCACGGATCGATCGGCATCCCGGACAAATGTGCGCACATCGAGGTGTGCGTCACCCGGATGGTGCCCGGCGGCAAGTGGGCGAAGCGCAAGGTGTTGCTGCCCGGCGCCTGGATCGTGCCGATGATCGAGCCGTCGGCCATGATGCGGCCGACGCCGCGCGTGCCGTCGAAGCAATCGTAGGTGAACAGCTTGCCGGCGATAAAGACGCGAGCCTGGTCGGGCGAGAGTTCCTGGGCGGAGGCCGGCGCAGCCGCGGACGCGGCAGCCAGCATGGCGAACCCCAGCACAGCGATGCGCACCCCCATCGACCCCTCCCTCACCAACTTCGCCGTCACGAACTTCGCTGCGACATTAACGAAATTCCTTAACGGTCCCCTTACCATAACGCTCGGCATGCTTCCCCAATGTCGTGGCCGAATTGTGCTCGGTCTTCCGGAATCTTCGCCACTTTTACGGAATCTTCACGGCAATGCGGCCGCGCACCTGCCCCGCGACGATGCGCCGTCCGGCATCGATGACCCCGTCCAGCCCGATTTCGCTGCTCATCGCCGCAATCTTGCTGCGATCGAGATCGCTCTCGAGCCGCCGCCACGCCTCCTGCCGCAGCGGCAGCGGGCACATGACCGAATCGATTCCGGCGAGCGTCACCCCGCGCAAAATGAAGGGAGCGACTGTGGCCGGCAAGTCCATGCCGCCGGCAAGGCCGCACGCCGCCACGGTACCGCCGTAGCGGGTCATCGAGAGCAAATTGGCGAGCGTGGTCGAGCCCACCGTGTCGATGCCGCCGGCCCAACGTTCCTTCGCCAGCGGGCGCGGCGTGCCGGCTAGCTCTTTGCGCTCGATTACCTCGGCGGCGCCGAGTTCTTTGAGATACGGCGCCTCATCCGGTCGGCCGGTCGAGGCCGTCACCGCGTAGCCGAGTTTGGCGAGGAGCGCGACCGCGACCGATCCGACGCCGCCGGCAGCGCCGGTCACGATCACCGGGCCGCGCGCCGGCATCGCTCCCGCGCGCTCGAGCGCCATCACGCACAGCATGGCGGTGTAGCCCGCAGTGCCGATCGCCATGGCGTCGCGCGCGCTCATGGTCGACGGCAGCCGAACCAGCCAATCACCCTTGACGCGCGCCTTCTGCGCATAGGCACCGAGATGAGTCTCGCCCAGGCCCCAGCCGTTGAGAATCACCTTGTCGCCGGCGCGCCAGCCGGGATGCGACGAACTCTCCACCGTGCCGGCGAAATCGACGCCGGCGATCATCGGAAAGCGGCGCACCACCGGCGCCTTGCCGGTGACCGCGAGCCCGTCCTTGTAGTTGACGGTCGACCATTCGGGGCGAACGGTGACGTCGCCGTCCATCAAATCCTTGTCGTCGAAATCGGTGAGCCGGGCGCTCTGCCCGCTTTCGGCTTTGTTGATGACGATTGCTTTGAAGGTCGGCATCGCGGCTCCGGTCAGGCCGGCACCGGCGCCGCGCGCAGCACCGGCTTCTCGACGATCGGCATGTTGATCAGCGCCGACAGCACGCCGAACAGGATCGCGAGCCACCACACCGGATCGTACGAACCGGTGCGATCGAACACGATGCCGCCGAGCCAGACGCCGAGGAAGCCGCCGACCTGATGGCTGAAAAACGCGAAACCGGCGAGCGTGGTGAGCCAGCGGGTGCCGAATATCAACGCAATGATGCCGTTGGTCGGCGGCACCGTCGACAGCCACATCAGCCCCATCACGGCGCCGAAGAGGAGGCACGTGTACTCCGTGACCGGAAACGAGATGAATGCCAGGATCGCGGCGGCGCGCGTGAAATAGATGAACGACAGCAGGTAGCGCTTCGGCATGCGGTCGCCGAGCCAGCCCGACGTCATCGAGCCGACGATGTTGAAGAGACCGATCGTCGCCAAGGTCCAGCCGCCGATCGTAGCCGTCAAGCCACGGTCGATCAGATAGGACGGCATGTGCACGGTGATGAATGCTAGCTGGAATCCGCAGGTGAAATAGCCGAGCACCAGCAGAATGTAAGAGCGGTGCGCGAACGCTTCGCCGAGCGCCTGGCGCAGCGATTGCGGCGCTGCCTCCTTGATCTTCGCAGCGGGCGGCGTCACCAGCGCGCTCGACAGCGGCACGATGGCCAGCATGGTCGCGGCAAAGATCGTCAGCGTGGTTTGCCAGCCGAACGCATCCATCAGCGCGACCGCCACGGGCGAATAGAGAAACTGGCCGAACGACCCGGCCGCGGTGCCGAAGCCGAAGGCGCGCGAGCGCCAGTGCGGCGGCAACAGCTTGCCGAAGGCGGCGAGCAGCAGATTGAACGAGCAGCCGGCAAGACCGAAGCCGATCAGCGCGCCGGCGGATATGTCGAGCAGCGGCGCGCTGTTGGCGTGCGCCATCAGCGCCAGACCGGTGGCGTACATCAGCGCGCCGGCGGAGAGCACACGCGCCGTACCGAATCGGTCGGCGATCATTCCGGCAAGCGGCTGGCCGATGCCCCACAACAAGTTCTGCAAGGCGAGCGCGAAGGCGAAGACGTCGCGACCCCAATAATTCGCCGAGGAGAGCGGGGTGAGGAAGAAGCCCAAGGTCGAACGCGGGCCGAACGACATCATGCCGATCAGGCAGCCGAAGCCGATGATCAGCACCGGCGTGCGCCAGCTGCCCAAGACCGGCGCGCCTGGAACTACGGTGGGACTATTATTGACGGTCGTCATTGTTTGACCCGGCGCCGCCTGGTGCGGCGAAAAGCGGCGCAGCATAATGGCTATGCCGCCTCTGCCCAAACGAAATTTGCCGGCTTCCGGACCGCACAATGCATGGCTGGCCCGCTGCCGCGCGCATGGATTTGCCATGGTGACCGCTCCTGATTTAAGGATTCCGCCCCATGCCTGACGGACCCATGTCTGGTGGATCCATGTCGCTGTTCTGTGCCGATGCCTTTGTATCGCCGCTTGAAATCGAAGCGGCCGTCACGCGCACGCTCGCGGAGGATCTCGGCCGCGCCGGCGATATCACCTCGCTCGCCACCGTGCCGGAGGACACCCGCGGCCGCGCCGTGGTGGTGGCGCGCAAAGCCGGCGTCGTGTCGGGCCTGCCGCTGGTCGCCGCCGCATTCCGCAGGCTGGCGCCGCAGATCGAGATCGCGGCGAGCGCCCGTGACGGCCAACCGATTACCGCCGGTGCCAAGCTGATGAGCATCGAAGGCGATGCGCGCGCCATCCTCGGCGCCGAGCGCACCGCGCTCAATTTCATCGGCCACTTGTCCGGCATCGCCACCGCGACGGCGGAGTTCGTCAAGCGCATCGCCCACACCAGGGCGCGCATCATCTGCACGCGCAAGACCACGCCGGGGCTGCGCGCGCTGGAGAAATACGCGGTGCGCTGCGGCGGCGGCTACAATCACCGCTTCGGCCTCGACGATGCGATGCTGATCAAGGACAACCACATCGCCGTCGCCGGCGGCATCGAAGCGGTGCTCAAGGGCGCCAAGGCGGCGGCCGGTCATCTGGTCAAGATCGAGATCGAGGTCGATTCGCTCGAGCAGCTCGACGAGGTGCTCAAGGTCGGTCTCGCCGACGTGGTACTGATCGATAATTTCGATCTCGACGCCATGCGCCGCGCCGTCGCCATGGTGGCAGGCCGGCTCGTCATCGAAGCCTCCGGCGGCATCACGCTCGATTCCGCCGCTGCGATTGCCGAAACCGGAGTCGATTATCTCTCCTCCGGATCGCTGACCCATTCCGTGCGCAATCTCGATATCGGCCTCGACATCGAGATGTGATCGCCTATTGCGGAAGCGTTTTTGCGTTAGCGCGCTCGGCGGATGCGACCGTGTTCGACAAAAGCATGGTGACGGTCATCGGGCCGACGCCGCCGGGCACCGGCGTGATGAAGGACGCCTTTTCGGCGACGCCGGGAAAATCCACGTCGCCCACCAGCTTGCCATTGCTCAATCGATTGATACCGACGTCGATCACGACCGCGCCGGTTTTGACCATTTGCGGGACAATCAGTTTGGGCTTTCCGGCAGCAACCACCAGAATGTCGGCGAGGATCGTGAACTGGGCGAGATCCCGGGTTTTCGCGTGGCAGATGCAGACGGTCGCGTCCCGCTGCATCAGCATCAGTGCCATGGGTTTGCCGACGATATTGCTCGCTCCGACGACGACAACGTTCTGGCCCTCCAGGACGATGTTCTCGTGTTCCAGCATCTTCAGGACGCCGTACGGCGTACAGGGCGGAAAAACGGTGTTGCCGACTACCAGTCCGCCGACGTTGTAGAGATGGAAGCCGTCGACGTCCTTGTCCGCCGATATGGTCCGGAGGATTTCAGAGATGGCGAACTGTGGCGGTAACGGAAGCTGCACGAGAATGCCGTTCACGTCGCCACGGTCGTTGAGCTGCGCTATCAGATCGAGGACAGCCTGCGGCGATACGTCGGCGGCAAAATCGTAGCGCAACGAATGGATGCCGACCTCGGCACAAGCACGGATCTTGTTCCGCACGTAAACGGCGGAAACCGGATCGTTGCCGACGATGATGACGGCGAGGCCGGGAATGATACCGCGTTCGGACATTGCCGCGACACGGACCTTCAGATCCTTACGGATGTCCCTCGAGACGGCTATGCCGTCGATGATCTTGGCTGGCATGTCCAGTTAGCAGGGGCGAACGCGTTCACCCATCTCCCTCTTCGGGCCCACCGTCGTTGACCGCCGCGACTCCGACCCTGGCCTTCTCCGCAATGCGAATTCGACGGTAGGCATAGCGCATAATGCCGCCCATGACAGCCGCTGCGATCGGCGGCTCTCTGTGATTGATGAGAATGACGGGAATAGCAATGTGAATGCGGGCGTTCCGCCGCTTGCGCCCCTGGAATGACTTCCGTCAGAGCTTCGCGGTCGCGGCGTTGCGCGGAATGTTGGCCGCTTGCGGCTTGTTGTCGTCCGGGTCCGGCTTGCCCCAGACCGGCTCGTAATCGCCGTTGCCCCAGGCGCGCGGCCGATAGAAGGTGTGGACGCCGAGCTTGTAGAGCCGCGTCATCTCGTGGACCCAGCTCGGGTGCACCCAGTAGGCGTGATAGTGCGTGGCGTGGCCGATGTCGGCGAGCCAGATCTTGCCGTCGAGCGTGTCGCGGGCGATGCGCTTGGCCTGCTCCCACATCTCGGGCTCGTCGATGCGGCTCAGATTCTTGTGCTCGCAGGCGAAGGTGAACTGGCAGCCAAGATAGTGGCTGGCGTTCTGAAAGACGACGCCGCACACGTTGTTCGGATAGTAGCCGGAGAACACGCGGTTCATCACGACTTGCGCCACCGCCTCCTGGCCGCGCAACGGCTCGCCGCGCGCCTCGAAATAGACCGCGTCGGTCAGACACTTTTCGGCCCTGGCGCGCTCCTTGCCGACGAGGCCGAGGCGCTGCGCCGGGCTTTGCAGCCGTGCACCGTCCTTGTGCGCGCCGATGTCGCCGGGATGCAGCGCCGCAAGCTCGATAGCGGCTTCGCTGATGGGCGCGGCCAGGATCGGCTCGGCGCCCGGCGCCCAACGTTCCAGCTCCGCGATCGAGCCGGTGACAAGCGAGCCGAAATAGATGTCGGCGCCGCGATCTTCGGCGCCGTCATCCGCGAAGGTCAGCAGGAGTCCCGGCGAAGGCGCTGCGGAAGCCAAGGCACCTGCCGGCGGAATTTCGGCGGGCAGGTCTGCGGCTTCATGGACCAGCGCGTTATTCGCGGCGGCCCGGCTCACCGGCAGCGCGACCATTGGCGCCTGCGCAGACTTCGGCCGCGAACCGGGCAGCGGAAAAGCCGGTGCGGGCGGCGCAGCGCTCGCAGGTGCAGCGCCGATAGGCTGCGGCTGCGGCAAGTTCTTCGGCTGGGCCGACGCGGGCGCAGCCGTCGCCATGGGCAGACGATCGCCCTTGAGCCGCCGGTTGATCTTCGGATACTCGACCAGCGCTGCGCGCTGCGTCTGCAGCGGTGCGTCGATCGACCAGGCCGCGGCCTCGACCGAGCGCGGATCGAAATTCACCAGTTCGACCACCGGCGGCCGCGGCATGGCGGTGCCGATCGGCTGGCGGCCGTAGCTGTAGGTGGCGAGTTCGATGGTGCCGATCGGAGATGGGAAAAGATGCGACCGCGGCAGCGGCGCGGCCTCCGCCGGGCGCGACAGCAGGGCAGCGATTTCCTGATAACCGATCGACGTCGGCATCAGCGCCACGCAGAACGCGCTGAGCCAGAAACGCGCAGAACAACAGCCTCCCAACGCGAGAGTACGCGACGACGCCATGTCCCCTTACCCCAAACTCAACGCGACGCTACACGAACGCAGTTACGCAAGCCCTGCCACCGTGGCCCGGATGCGACACTTTCAAGTTTTGCGGAATTAACCTTGCGATCGCGTTAATCGCGCCGGCGACCAGTCTTGCTTCCGCCCGTCCCCGCGAAGGAGGGCGGGGAGCCAGAACTGGATTCCCGCTTTCGCGGGGATGCGGAACCAACCCTGCCGACTCTGGCAAGAAAAGCTTAACCCTCGCCGCCCGCGCTCTTGCCGAGCGCGGCTTGCGCGGCGGCGAGCCGCGCGATCGGGACGCGGAACGGCGAGCAGGAGACGTAATCGAGGCCGACCTCGTGGCAGAACGCGACGGAGGCCGGATCGCCGCCGTGTTCGCCGCAGATGCCGAGCTTGAGCTTCTTGCGCACTTTGCGGCCGCGCTCGACGGCGATGTGAACGAGTTCGCCGACGCCGTCGCGGTCGATCGAGACGAACGGGTCGGCGCTCAAGATGCCCTTCGAGGTGTAGATGCCCAAAAAACTGGCCGCGTCGTCGCGGCTGATGCCGAATGTGGTCTGCGTCAGGTCGTTGGTGCCGAATGAGAAGAATTCCGCACTCTCGGCGATCTCGCCGGCCTTGAGCGCGGCGCGCGGCAGCTCGATCATCGTGCCGACCTGATAATCGACGGCGCTCTTGGTCTCGGCGGCGACCGTCTTGGCCATAGCGTCAATGCGCGCTTTGACAAGATCGAACTCGGCCTTGCCGGCGGTGAGCGGCACCATGATTTCCGGCGCCACCGGCTTGCCGGTGGCGCGGCTCGCTTCGACCGCGGCCTCGAAAATGGCGCGCGCCTGCATCTCGGCGATTTCCGGATAGGCGATGGCAAGCCGGCAGCCGCGGAAGCCCAGCATCGGGTTGAACTCGTGCAACTCGCGGGCGCGGTCGGCGAGCTTTTTCGGGTCGGCGCCCATGCTTTCCGCCACCGCGGCGATCTCCTCCTCGCTGTGCGGCAGGAATTCGTGCAGCGGCGGATCAAGGAGCCGGATCGTCACCGGCAGCGCGCCCATGATCTTGAACAGCTCGACAAAATCGGCGCGCTGCATCGGCAACAGCTTGGCGAGCGCGGCGCGGCGCGCCTGTTCGTCGCCGGCGAGAATCATCTCGCGCACGGCGCGGATGCGGTCCTCGTCGAAGAACATGTGCTCGGTGCGGCACAGCCCGATGCCTTCGGCGCCGAATTTGATCGCCGCCTGCGCATCGGCCGGCGTGTCGGCATTGGCGCGGACTTTCAGTTCGCGCATCTCGTCGGCCCATTCCATCAAGGTGGCGAACTCGCCCGCCAGCGCCGGCTGCAGCATCGGCACCTTGCCGGCCAAAACCTGGCCGGTCGCGCCGTCGATGGTCAGCGTGTCGCCCTTTTTCAGGGTGACGCCGCCGGCGCTCACGGTCTGGGTGCGGTAATCGACGCGCAACGCGCCGGCGCCGGACACGCACGGCTTGCCCATACCGCGCGCCACCACCGCCGCATGGGAGGTCATGCCGCCGCGCGTCGTCAGAATCCCTTCGGCGGCGTGCATGCCGTGGATGTCCTCCGGCGAGGTCTCGACCCGCACCAGAATAACCTTGTGACCCTGGCCCTTGAGCTCTTCGGCTTCGTCCGGCGAGAACACGATCTCGCCACAGGCGGCGCCGGGCGAGGCCGGCAGCCCGGTGGCGATGACCTTGCGCTCGGCGTCCGGATCGATGGTCGGGTGCAAAAGCTGATCGAGCGCCGCCGCATCGATGCGCAACACCGCTTCCCGTTTGCTGATGAGCTTCTCATCGGCCAATTCCACAGCGATGCGCAAAGCTGCCTTGGCGGTGCGTTTGCCGCTGCGCGTCTGCAGCATCCACAGCTTGCCCTGCTCGACGGTGAATTCCAGGTCCTGCATGTCGCGGTAGTGCCGCTCCAGCACCGACTGGATGCGCTTGAGCTCGGCGAACGCGTCCGGCAGCGCCGCCTCCATGGATGGCTTGTCGGAGCCAGCCTCTTTGCGCGCCTCCTCCGTGATCTCCTGCGGCGTGCGGATGCCGGCGACCACGTCTTCGCCCTGGGCATTGATCAAAAACTCGCCGTAGAGCTTCTTCTCGCCGGTCGAGGGATTGCGGGTGAAGGCGACGCCGGTCGCCGAGCTCTCGCCCATATTGCCGAACACCATGGCCTGGACGTTCACCGCGGTGCCCCAGCTTTCCGGAATGCCGTGCAGGCGCCGATAGGTGATGGCGCGCTGATTCATCCATGAGCCGAACACCGCGCCGATGGCGCCCCACAATTGGGCGTGCGGGTCCTGCGGGAACGGCTTGCCGCTTTCCTCCTCGACGCGCTCCTTGTAGCGCACGATGACGGTTGCCCAATCGTCGGCGCTCAAATCGGTGTCGAGGGTGTAGCCGGCGCGCTCCTTGTGCTCGTCGAGGATTTCTTCGAAGTGATGATGGCCGATGCCGAGCACCACGTCCGAATACATGGTGATGAAGCGGCGGTAGCTGTCCTGGGCAAAGCGATTGTCGCCGGATTTTTCGGCGAGCGCCAGGACAGTCGTGTCATTGAGCCCGAGATTGAGCACGGTATCCATCATGCCGGGCATCGAGGCGCGCGCCCCCGAACGCACCGAGACCAGCAGCGGATTCTTGGCGTCGCCGAATTTTTTGCCGGTGATGCGGCCGAGCGCGGCGAGCGCCGTCTCGACCTGCGGCTTCAGATCCTTGGGATAGGATTTGTCGTGCTCGTAAAAATACGTGCAGACCTCGGTGGTGATGGTGAAGCCGGGCGGCACCGGCAGGCCGAGATGCGCCATTTCGGCAAGGCCGGCGCCCTTGCCGCCGAGCAGATTGCGCATCGCGGCGCGGCCTTCGGCCTTGCCGCCGCCGAAGCCATAGACCCACTTGCCTTTGCGGGCAGTCGACGCGGCAGCCGACCGTTGCGGCTTTGCCGCAGCGGCGCGCGGCTTGTTGGCGCCGTTGGCGCGCGCGCGGACGGCCGATTTTTTCACCGGCTGACGTGAGGTTTTGGAGCGCGATTTGGCTATCATCTCTTTGCGTTATTCCATTTTTGATCATGCGCCTCATTAGGCAATTCGGTAATAATTTCAGTGCGTTTGTGCGTGAGCTTCAGTTTTAATAGCCGTCCCAGACCCCTTAGTATCCACGTGTCTTGCGTTTCCCGAGTTTGTCGACGACGCGCAGCAAGTGCAGGCAACCCGATAGACGCATCTGTGGTCACGGTTTGCATTGCGCGGTCCGGTTTGGCCATGGAACCCTCCCATGAAGACAGCCTATATGCGGCTGGCGGGATGGTCCTCGTTACACAAAAGCCGGCGCCCGATGCAACGCCACGCCGGCCGGTTGGTTCATCAATGGAAGAAATGATGGATGCGATTGAGGCCTTCGACGCCGATGATGATGAGATAGATCGCCACGATGTAGTTGAGCAGGCGCGGCAGGATGAGAATCAAGATGCCGGCGATCAGCGCGACCAGCGGCGTAATATTCGGATCGGTGAAGGTCATGGGGTTCGCCTCAGGGCTGGAATGTGGGGACGGGGCGCGGTGGGCGCCGGCAGGATGGCGACCTATCAACGCACCAGGCGCGGTTCGGTTCTAGCACGGCGCGTGTGGCCGGGGGAGCCGTTCAGGCGTCGGGCTCACCGGACGCCTGGCGCGACACGTGCTCTGAGAGGCGCTCCAGGCGCTTGCCGAACAGGAGCAGCAGGAAGGCCATCGGCACACCGACCACGAGAACCCGCCAGGCACCGAGGCCGCAGGCGGCGCCGAGCGCGGCGGTCAGCCAGACGCAAGCCGCAGTGGTCAGGCCGTGCACCTTGCCTTTGGCATACGGCCGGATGATGACGCCGGCGCCCAGAAAACCGATGCCGGTGACGATACCCTGGATGACGCGGCTCGTGTCACCGGAATTGCCAACGCCGGCCATCGCCAACACTACAAGCGCGGAGCCAAGCGCGACCAGCCCCAGGGTCGGCACGCCTGTCGGCTTGCCGTGCAGGTCGCGGTTGAGTCCCACCAGGCCGCCGACGACCGCGGCGGCGATGAGGCGCAGGAGGATTTCGCCGAAGCTCATGGCGGCAATTTAGCGCCGCCGGCTCTGTGCTGAAAGCGGCTCAGCCTTCGATTTTGGAAAAATCCGCTACCGCCCGTGTCGCGGCGCGGATTTCGTTGAGCAGCTTCAGCCGATTCTCGCGCAGCGGCTTGTCCTCAACGTTGACCGTGACCTTGTCGAAGAAAGCGTCCACAGTGGGCCGCAGCTTAGCCATGGCGCGCATGGCGCCGGCGAAATCCTCCGCAGCGACGGCACGCTCCGCGTCGGCTTTCGCGGTCCCGATCGCCTGGGCTAGCGCCTTCTCTTCATCCTGCTTGTAAAGCTTGGGATCGGGCGCGCCAGTATATTCGCGCTTATCCTTGCGCTCCTCGATCCGGATGATGTTGGTCGCACGCTTATAGCCGGCCAGCAGGTTCTTGCCGTCGTCGGTGTCAAGGAATTTTCCGAGCGCCTCGACGCGGCGGACGATAAGCAGGAGGTCGTCCTGGGATCCAAGAGAAAATACGGCATCCAGAAGGTCATGCCGAGCGCCTCGATCACGCAGTTGAATCTTCAGACGCTCAACCATGAAGGCAAGCAGATCAGCCGCTTTCGCATCATCACCCGAAATCTGCGCCCCAAGGTGTAAGCTCAGTGCCCGGTTAAAGTACTTGAGCAAGCCCAGTTTCAGTTCATTCTCAATGACAAGCCGAATTACACCCAGCGCCGCGCGCCGCAGTGCAAATGGATCAGCGGAGCTAGTTGGCTTCTCGTTGTAAAACCAGAACCCGGTCAAAGTGCTGATCTTGTCCGCCAGCGCCACGGCGATCGAAACCGGATCGCTCGGAACGAGATCATCCGGCCCCTTCGGACGGTAATGATCCTCGCAGGCATGGGCGACAGCTTCGTCCTCGCCCTGCGCCTCGGCGTAGTATTTGCCCATCGTGCCTTGCAGCTCGGGGAATTCGCCGACCACTTCGGTAAGCAGGTCAGCCTTGCAGAGCCGCGCGGCGCGGCGCGCCTTCGCCACGTCGGTGCCGACCAGCGGCGCCAGCTCGGCGGCCAAACGCTCAATCCTTTCAATGCGCTCGGCCTGAGTGCCGAGCTTCTCGTGGAAGATGATCTGCTCGAACTTCGGCAGGCGGTCTTCGAGTCGCGTCTTTAAATCGGTGTCGTAGAAAAACTTCGCATCCGACAGCCGGGCGCGGATGACGCGCTCGTTGCCGGCGACGATGGCGGCGCCGCCGTCGGCGGCTTCCATGTTGGAGACCAGGATGAACTTGTTGACCAGCTTGGCGTGGGCTGAGTCGCGCAGCACGAAGCATTTCTGGTTGTTGCGGATGGTGGCGCGGATCACTTCGTCGGGAATGTGCAGGAATTTCTCGTCGAACGCGCCCATCAGCACTACCGGCCATTCGACGAGGCCGGCGGTCTCAGTGAGCAGACCCTCGTCCTCGACCAGTTCGAGGCCCTGCGCGAAGGCGAGCTGCTTGGCCTCGGTCAGAATAATGTCGCGGCGGCGCTCCGGATCGAGCACGACCTTGGCGCGCTCGAGCTTTTGCATGTAGTCGTCGAGCCGGCGCACCTCGAACGGCTGCGGCGCCAGGAAGCGATGGCCGCGGGTGAGGTTGCCGGCGGCAATGCCATCGATGGCAAAAGGCACGATCTCGGGGTCTTCGGTCTCGGGACCGAACGTGGCGACGATCGCATGTAGCGGGCGCACCCAGCCGAGCGCGCCCGGCTCCTTCGACGCCACGCCCCAGCGCATCGATTTCGGCCACGGAAAACTTTTGATAACCTCGGGCAGAAAGTCGCCGATCACTTCGATGGCCGCGCGCCCCGGCTTCTCGATCACCGCGACATAGAAGTCGCCCTTCTTGTCCGGCTGCACCGTGGCTTCGTCGATGGACTTGAGCCCCGCGGCGCGGAGGAATCCGGCAATCGCGTTTGCCGGCGCGCCGACGCGCGGGCCTTTCTTCTCATCGCGCACGTCGGGTTGCCGTGCCGGCACGCCGTGCACCGAGAGCGCCAGGCGCCGCGGCGTCACGAACGCCTTGGCGCCGTCGTAGACGAGCCCGGCCGCGATCAGCCGATCGGTCACCGCCTTGCGCAAATCCTCCGCCGCCCGCGCCTGCATGCGGGCCGGAATTTCCTCGGAGAACAGTTCGAGCAGCAGGTCGGACATGCGAGACTCTTGGCGTCAGGCCGGCCTGCCTAGCAAGGCCGGTGTGCGCTGTCACCACACCGCGCTACCACCCTCCCCCACCGCCACCACCTCCGCCCCCGCCCGAACCGCCGCCGCCGGAGAAGCCGGACGAACCGGAAGAGACCGGCACCGCTGAGGCGAAGGCGCCGCTGACGCTGCCCACGGTCGAGGCCATCGCGTTGCCGAAATTTCCGCTCGACCAATTGCCGCCGCCATACCAGCCCGGTTGATAGCGGCCCATCGGATCGGTGTCTTCCGGATGGGCGCGCCGCAGCGCCGCCTCGAAGGCGTGGGCCCACGGCTTTTCCACGTCGAGCGCCACCGCATAGGGCAGCAGCGCCTCGAAGCGGTCCGCGGTGATCTCCGGCGCCCGGGCGTTGAGGCGATCCGATTCCGCCGTCTCGAGGTATAGCCGCAAGCCGTCGAGCTGATCCATGATCTTGCGGCCGAGCACCGTCGGCGCCTTCATCAGATAGAGAAAGATGCCGTTGAGCGCCGCGAACGCCGTGACCAGCACGAAGGGGAACGGATCGTTTTCGAGCACCGCGCTGAGTGCCGGCAGCGCTTCGCGCAATCCATTGAGGAACAGCGCGCCGAAAACGTTGAACGCGATCGAAATAAAGACGAATCCGAAAATTGCGAGAAAGGCCAGCCGCCCAAACGCGGCGAATTTGGGACCCGGGCCGAACAGCGACATCAGAGCCGGCAAGACGAACACGCCGACGAAGAAGCCGGCGAAGCCGAAGCCGACCAGAATCGAGATATCGTTGTCCTGCAAACCGCCGAATATCACGGTCGCGGCAATGATGGCGCCGGTCATCAGAGCGCCGGCGGTCACATAGCCGAGATTGCGGCGGAAGAAGCGATTGTGATTCTCCGTCACGACGGCGGTGGTGAACTTGGTGCCCAGATCGGCGACCGTCACGGCGTGGGCCTTGTCGACGACGATCGTGCCGCCGTTCGTCTGCAGTTTGGTGAGGATCGAACGTTCTTCCGGCGCCAGCGGCGTATCGCCTTGCGGCGCCTTGCCGGAGACCTTCAGTGTCAGTCCGCCACCGGAGCGGTCGAGCAGAACGGCGCCACGCACCGCAAGCGCGAGCGATGCCGCCGTGAACGCGCGCCACTTCTCGCGGGTGAGGCCCCAATTGTGAATGTAGTTAGCCAGCGCCGGCGAGATGCCGGCCGGCGGATGAAACAAGGGGATGACGGTGCCGCCCTTGGGGTCGCGCCCGAATTCTTCCCAGGCCGCGAAATAAAAAATGAGGACCGCAAGGAAGCCGATGCCGGCAATGATCCACTGCCGATTGTCGAATGCTTGATACCAAAGCAGCGTGTTGGCACTGGGCGGATCCACAACGTTCTCGGGCAGCGCGGCGACGACGGTGAGGCCCTCGCCGGGGGCGAGCCGGCGCGTCGTCGCGACGCTGAGCGTGCCGTCGCCGATGCTGCCGCGCCAATCGGTGCCGCGCGCACCGAGGCGGCCCGTATAGGCGGTCCAGCGCAGCGGTGCGGCACCATCGAGAAGATGCAGGCGGTAGGTCGCCGCTTCGATCGGAAAGCGCCAGAAATTGCCGGTCACGTTCCAGTTCAGCTCCGGCTTGCCGTCGAACCAGCGCACCTGCCGTCCGGTGCGATAGGCGAACGTGTAGGTGTGTTCGCCCGTCGGGATCACGACGTCCTTGTCGCCCGCATAGATGCGCAAGAACCCGTGCGTGCGCTCGGTGTGATAAGGCTCGCCATGGCCGTCGCGAGAGACCTTGATCAGATGGAAGGTCACCTCGCGCACGCGGCCGCCGGCATCGCGGAAGGTGAGCGGGAAATCGCGGTATATGCCGTGCCGCATCGCATTGTTTTCGGCGCGCACGCGCAGCGTTTCCGTGACCGTGAGCTCGCCGTCCGCAGCGACCTCCACATCCGAATCGAAGGAATGGATGACTTCGGCGGCGACCGCTTTGCCGGCGCAGGCAAGCGCCGCGATCAAAACGGCGATGCGCCAAAGCCTGCTCATGTCGGCGCCGGATTGAATGCGACCTGCGGCGCACTGCGCTCACCGGCGTCCGCCAGCTCGAAGAACTCGCGCGCCGCGAAGCCGCACGCGTGCGCAATCAGGCTCGACGGGAACGACTGCACGCGCACGTTCAGATTCCGTACCGCGCCGTTGTAGTAGCGCCGCGCCATCTGCAGATCATCCTCGAGCGCGCTGAGCTCCTTCTGCAGCTCGAGGAAATTGCCGCTCGCCTTCAGATCCGGATAGCTTTCGGCAAGCGCGAACAGCTTGCCGAGCCCGGCCGACAACGCCCCTTCCGCCTTGGCGCGGCCAGCGACATCGTCCTGCGGCACGGCGCGCGCGGCGCCGCGCAGTTCGGTCACCTCGGTCAGCACACCCCGCTCGTGCGCCGCATAGCCTTTGACGGTTTCCACCAGATTGGGAACGAGGTCGGACCGCCGCTTGAGCTGGACGTCAATGCCGCTCCAAGCCTCGTTGACCATCTGGCGCAGCCGCACCAGTCGGTTGAACACAACGATGGCGTAAAGCGCGAGCGCCGCCGCGACAGCGATGATGATCCAGAACTGCATATGGAAATCACTGCGCGAATCGAAGACGTTCGACTATAGCCGCTTGTGGCTGCCGTCGCACATCGGCTTCTTGCCGCTGCGCTTGCAGGCGCAGAACCAGACCTGCTCGGACTTGTCGGCCTTGAACTCGACCGGCCGGAACGTTGTGGCCTTGTGCGAGCCATCGCAGAACGGCTGCGACTTTGAGCGCCCGCAGGCGCACCACCAATAGCTCTTGCCGGCTTCGACCTCGATCACGATCGGCCGCTGCCCGCCGATTTCCGGCATATCGCCCGTGCCGGTCGTCCCTGCGTCGCTCATGCGCTTGCCCCTCCGCCTTCTGTTGCCAGCCACGCCTCGCCGCATGCCTTGGCGAGTTCGCGCACCCTCAAGATATAGCTTTGCCGCTCGGTCACGGAAATCACCCCGCGCGCGTCGAGCAGATTGAAGACGTGGCTCGCCTTGATGCACTGGTCGTAGGCCGGCAGCGCCATCAGATGGCGGCCGCGATTGGCGCGCGGCGCTCCGCCGTCGCTGCCGGCGTCCCATCCATCCTTCAGATATTTTTTGCACGCCGTCTCGGCCATGCGGAATTGCTCGAACAGCATGTCGGTGTCGGCGAATTCAAAATTATGCCGGGAATATTCCTGCTCGGCCTGCAGGAACACGTCGCCATAGCGCACGCGCTGGGTGCCGTCACGGCCGTTGAAGTTCAGATCGAACACGTTTTCGACGCCCTGCACGTACATGGCGAGCCGCTCGAGGCCGTAGGTCAGTTCGCCGGCCACCGGCGCACATTCGAAGCCGGCGACCTGCTGAAAGTAGGTGAACTGCGACACTTCCATGCCGTCGCACCAGCACTCCCAGCCGAGCCCCCAGGCACCCAGCGTCGGGCTTTCCCAATCGTCCTCGACAAAGCGGATGTCGTGGATTTTCGGATCGATGCCGATCGCATAGAGCGATTTCAGATAAAGCTCCTGCAGATCGTCGGGCGACGGTTTGAGGATCACCTGAAGCTGATAATAGTGCTGCAGCCGGTTCGGGTTCTCGCCATAACGGCCGTCCTTGGGCCGCCGCGACGGCTGCACATAGGCGGCGTTCCACGGTTTTGGGCCGAGCGCCCGCAGCGTCGTGGCCGGGTGAAACGTGCCGGCGCCGACCTCCATGTCGTAGGGCTGCAGAATGACGCAGCCCCAATCGGCCCAGTAGCGTTGCAGCGCCAGGATCAGGCCCTGGAACGAGCGCTCCGGACGCATGTGGGGCGGCAAATCATCGGCGTTCATGGGCCCGTTGTTGTGGAACCGCCTGCCGAGGTCAAGCCTGCAAATCCGGCCAATCGTGCCCCGCGAAAGCGCAGGCGGATCGCCCGTTTTCGCGGGTATGACAACGAGTTCGGGCTCGCTATGCTGCCGGCCAAGAGGACTCGCGGCCGGGACGGAGGAAAACAGTGCGAATCAATCGACGTATGCTGATGGTTTTTTGTGCGGCGCTCGCTGCGGCGTCGGCCGCGCAGGCGCAGGATTTCCCGACCCGGCCGGTGCGCATCGTGGTGGCGTTCCCGCCCGGCGGCCCGACCGATTTCGTCGGGCGCCTGGTTGCCGACAAGATGACAAGCATCTTGGGCCAGCGCGTCTTTATCGACAACAAACCCGGCGCCAATGGCACGCTCGGCGGCGGCGACGTCGCCAAGTCGGAGGCCGACGGCTATTCGCTGTTCCTCACGACGTCAGGAGCGGTGACCGTATCGCCGCACATGATGGCGAAAATGCCGTTCGACACGTTCCGCGATTTCGCACCGGTGGCCCTGGTGACCACCGTCCATGAGGTGCTCGTGGTGTCGCCGAAGCTCGGCGTCAAGAATGCCAAGGAACTCGTCGCGCTTGCCAAGCAAAAACCCGGTGCGGTCACGTTCGCGTCGACCGGCGTCGGCTCGCCGCCGCATCTCGCCCAGTTGCTGCTCGACGCCGCGGCCGGCGTGACATTCCTTCATGTGCCCTATCGCGGGGCGGCGCCGGCCCTGACCGATCTCCTTGGCGGGCAGGTGCAGGTCGTCGCGCTCGATATCCCGGTGGTGATCTCGCAAATCCAGGCCGGCAATCTGGTGCCCATCGGCATTGCCGGCGACAAGCGCGATGCCGTTTTGCCCGACGTGCCGACACTCGCCGAACAAGGCTATCCGAATACCGATGCCTCGAACTGGTATGCGCTGCTGGCGCCGGCAAAGACTCCCAAAACCGTCATCGCCAGGCTCAACAAGGCGCTCGATGCCGCCCTCGCCGACCCGGCGGTGCACGACAAACTCGTCAAGACCGGCGCGACACCCGCCGGCGGCACGCCGGAAGCGCTCGGCACTTTCATGAAGGCCCAGTACGACAAATGGGGCCGCGTCATCAAAGAGCACGGCATCCAGGAGACGCCGTAATGCCAACGCATGTCATGATCCGCGCAAGCGGAGATCCGGTAATCACCGATGGCAAGGCGTTTACTGGATGGTCCGTTTTCACGGACCATGACAATTAAGCGATTGGTATAAGGCTCACCCCGGCCGGTACTCGCCGGTGCGCGGGTCGCGCTTGAGCTTCGGCAGCGTATCGCGATTGACCGGCTCGGCGGACTGCGTTGCCCGCACGCTGTCGAGCTCGGCATTGACGCGGTGCACTTCCTTGACGCACCAGCGCACCAGCGCCGCGGCTCCCATCACGCCCAGCGCAAAGGCAAAAACCGGCGGCATCTTTTGGACCTCCGTCAGAGCCCGTAGCGTGCCCAGATCGCGCGCGCCTCGAGCGTCGAGATGATATCCGCAGCGAGCCCGCCTTGCAGCAACGCATTGGCGCTTGCGCCGCCGCTGCCGACGCCCGGTATGCGCCGGCCGAACCAGCCGCGCTCGGCCGGAATCAAGGGCGTAACCACCTTATCGCCGAATCGTTCGCGCAGCACACCGCGCATATCGCCGATGGCGTCGACGAGCCCGAGTTCGAACGCGCGGCGGCCGGTCCAATAGGCGCCGGAGAACAACTCGCTCTCGTCACCGTTGAGCTTGCCGGCGCGGCGCGATTTCACCAGCGCGATGAAATCGTCGTGGATCTGGCGCTGCAGATTTTTCAGCCGCTCGACGTCGCCTGCATTCTCCGGCAGGAACGGATCGAGCATCGCCTTGTGCTCGCCGGATGTATACAACCGCCGCTCGACGCCGAGCTTGGCGATCGCCTTGTCGAACCCGAACGTGCCCCCGACCACGCCGATCGAGCCGACGATGGAATTCGGATCGGCCACAATTTCGTCGGCCGCGCAGGCGATCATGTAGCCGCCTGATGCACCGGCATCCTCGACGAAGGCGATGACGCGGCGATTCTTTTCCGCCGCCAGCTCGCGGATGCGGCTGAAGATCAGGTGCGACTGCACTGCGGAGCCGCCCGGCGAATTGATGACGACGGCGACCGCCGCCGCGTTGCGCGGTGCAAACGCCCGATCGAGCATCCGCGCTGTGCCGGCGAGCGACAGGCCCGGCCGCAGCGGCGTCGAGAAACCGATCACGCCGGTGAGCCGCACCACCGGAACGACCGGCACCCCGCTGCGCCAGCGCGCCGGAATAACCGGGTGCAAGGGCGCCATGGCGCGGCGCGAGAGGTCCCTGAGACGCTCGGTCGACCACACGTTTGTCATGCAATTTACATAGGGGGCGGCAGGCAGCGGCTCAAGTAACGGTTCGTTAAGGCAAGAAATGCTTCATGGAATACTTCTTGCTTAACACAATGCTGCCAGATCGATCCGCCATAGGGACCGACCATGAAAATGTACATGCTGTTGATGCTCATGGCCATGTTCGTCGGCTTTTCCTATGTGCCGGTTCGCGCGCCGGCGAAGCCGCGCCAGCCGACACCGCCCGATTCGCTGTCAGCCTGATGCCCAACAAATGAGCAGCGGCCGCGTTTAGCGCCGCGCCAGCGGCAGGCTCGCAGCCCCGCGCAGCACGGCTTCGGCTTCCGCCGTCGGGTTGCCGTCTTCAGCCGCGAGCACCAGACCGGGAAGCAATGCAAGCGGCGCGCGACTTGCCTTGATGGCGCGCACGATTACGCGGATCGCGGCGGCATCGGGCTTCGGATAAATCGGCAGCAGCGCCACGGCGCCGAAACCGGCGGCGAGGTTTGTCAGTACGTTGGCAATGCCGTCGGCACGCCAGATCAGCGTCAGCTCGCCCGACGGACGCAACAGACGCCAAGCGGTGCGGACCCATTTGTGCAGCGTGTCGGCCGCCGCCGCGTGGGCGGCGCGGCGCTGCAGATCGGGCGACACGTTTTGCGCGGCGTTGAACGGCGGATTCATCAGCACGCAATCGATCGCACCGGCCGCGAGCCCGGCGGCGGTGAATGCGTCCGCCGGCGCGGTGACATCGAGGCATAGAGCACGGACCCGCGCGTCCATGCCGTTGCGCGCCGCATTGTGCTCCGCCAGCGCCGCCAGCGCCGGATCGGCATCGACGAGCGTGACCGTGATGCCCTCGATGCGGCTTGCCAGCGCCAAGCCGGCCGCGCCGACGCCGGCGCCGAGATCGACCGCGTGCTCGCCGGCGCGCGCCGCCGTTGCAGCGCCAAGCAAAATCGCATCGTGACCGAAACGATGACCGCGCACTGGCTGGCGCAAGACGAGCCGGCCGCCGAGCGCGGCATCGTCGCTGGTTCCAGGGAGTTGGTCTGACACCACCATGGAGATTTGCCGCACTCGTTGCCTTGGCGCGCCGTGGTTCTGTAAGGTGAAAAAGGCTTTCCGTTTTCCCTACACCGACGAGGAACTTCCCGATCCATGGCCGGCGCCGCTCGCCTGATGCAGGCGATTGCCATCCGCGACACCACGCTGCCGTTCGATCGCCTGGTCAGGTTCAACTGGCCGGGTCAATTCCTCGTCATCTTCGCCGGCATGCTGGTCTCGTTTCTGATCGCCGGCTTCTGGTTTCCATTTTGGCGCATTGCCGATATGGACATGTTTGTCGTCTATAACGCGTTTCTGCTCAACGCGCACCTGCCGCAGGCCTTCTTCGATCATCCCGGCTATTTGCCGATCCTGCTCTTGAGCTATTGGCTGCGCGCGCTGCACGGCATCGGCCTCATTCCCGTCGATTCATTCGCCGCGCTGCCGCCAGCCGCAAACTTCGACGCGTTCAGCGCGGCATGGGCGCCGGCGACGCAAGCCGGTCGCGTGCTATCGCTCGTTACCGCGATGGCTTTCGTGGCGGCCTTTATTTATCTGCTGCGCGCGCTGGTGCGCGACTGGCGCATCGCCGGCCTTGGCGGTTTTCTGCTGGCGTTTTCCGGCGGCATGGCGATGGAAATGCGCGTGATGCGCACCGAGCTGTTGGCCGCCGGCCTGTTCATGATCGCGCTGCTCATGCTGCTCCTTGCCTTGCGGCGCGGCGAACGGCCGTGGCGGCCGGCTATCGTCGGCGTCGCCAGTCTCCTGATCACACTCGGCCTGCAGAGCAAGGTGCAAATATTTTTTCTGATCTGCGCCTTGCCGGTCCTGGTGCTGCCGTTCGGCCCCGAGGCGGCGCCGAATGCCAAGCCGCAACGCAGTTTTTGGCGTACACCGCGCGCCTGGGCAGCGGTCGCCGCCGCCGCTCTGATCGCCGCGTTTGCGGTCTATTTGGCGAGGGATATTCTCAGCCTCGGGTTTGCCAACGCCAGCCACGCCGACGTGCCGTTGGTGTCGGTCGGCATCAGCGCTCGGGCGTATTGGTCTTTGCTCGCGGCCTGGCTTGCGCTCGGCATGGCGGCGTACGCCGCGATCTGGCGCGTCGCCGCGCTCGAAACGCTGGCTGCGGCCTTAGCAGCCGTTGCCGGCTGCATGATCGGACTGCTCGTGCTTCATGCGCACTTTCATCCCGACAACGTCGTCGTGCTCTTCCATCCGCTGGAGACGATGCTGGCTTGGGCGGCCGCGTCCGATCCCCGGCTTACGACCGGGACCTCTGTCTTCAATCCGGCGCGTCTAGAATTTCTCCTGGAAGCCATCGGCGGCGTGATCGCGCGCCGGACGTTCGTCCTGTACTCGTCGCCGCGGCCGACGATCTTTCTCGAATGGTTCGTGATCGCCGCCGCCATCATCGCGGCGCGGCGCCGCCAATGGCATCTGTTCGCCTGTGTCGCGGCGTTGATGCTCACCGACTGGGGCATCGACTTGCTGAATATGGGGCGGCGCCTGCAGCAGGGCTATTTTTTGTTCACCGATCCGCTGGCGATCATCGCCGCCGCCCTGCTGATCGCCGGCCTCAAAGACCTGCAGCAGCACCGCTGGACCTACCCGGTCGGCATGGCGCTCGTCGCTGCCCACGTGGTGGTGAGCCAGGCCGAGCCGATCAAGCACGCATTGCGCAGGGACGGTCCGCAAGTGCTGTGCGAGCCGGGCTTCATGTTTCACTATCAGCGGCTCGGCCCGCTGCCCTTCTGCCCGGCGCAAACGGCACCACCGCAGTAGCGCAAGCGGCGTCTGCCCCGCCCGTCAGCCCTTGTCGGGGCGCAGCTCGTGCGCGTATCCGGCCTCGATCAGAAGCCGGCGCGCCGCCGCCACTTCGTCGTCGTCGACCAGGATGCGGCGGGGAAAAATGCCGATCGAGCCCTCCAGCACGCTCATGTTCTGATCGACCACGAGGTGGCCGATCCGCGCGGCTTTCAACAGCGCTTCGAGCGCCGAGATCAAAACGGCATCGTTGGTGCGGACGATTTCGCGCAACGTCTTCAGCTCCGTAGCCGCTCTTCGCGCGGCGTGCGCGGCGTCAAAAACGCCATCAGTTTCGCCCTCGGGGCGGCCGTGCTTGACATTGTTCCCCTCTGCCGCCACGTCCATACCATGGTCTGATCGACGGCGAGGATGCCGAGCGTCAAAAAGGCGACTCGAAGCCTTCGTTGCCTCGTGTGACGGCGTACTTGCCGCGTTACCATAGCGTTTCTATGCTTGCGCGTCCTGTCACGTAGCGAATTGGCGTGGAGAAAATTTCAGTGGCCGTCATATTGCCGTTCGAGAACCGGGCCGAACCGTCGATCGATCCCCTGGTGGATCTGGTGGCCGCCGACATGCAGCGGGTCAACGGCGTCATCCTGGCGCGCACCGGTTCCGAAGTGACGATGATTCCCGAAGTCGCCAATCATCTCATCAATTCCGGCGGTAAGCGGCTCCGCCCGATCCTGACTTTGGCGCTGGCGCGACTTACAGGCTATGGCGGCGAAGGCCACATCAAGCTCGCCGCGGCGGTCGAATTCATGCACACCGCGACGCTCCTGCACGACGACGTGGTCGACGAGAGCGAGCTGCGCCGCGGCCGGCTCGCCGCGCGCATGCTGTGGGGCAACGAGGCGAGCGTTCTGGTCGGCGACTTTCTGCTCGGCCAGGCGTTCAAGATGATGGTCGAGGTCGGCAGCCTCAAGGCGCTGGAAATCCTCTCGTCGGCGGCGGCGGTGATCGCCGAGGGCGAAGTCATGCAGCTCGCGGCCGCCAAGAACACGGCGACCACGGAGGACGAGTACATCGCGGTGATCCGCGCCAAGACCGCCGAGCTGTTCGCCGCCGCCTGCGAAGTGGGGCCGGCGCTGTCCGGCAGCGCCAAGGCCGAGCAGGCCGCCTGCCGCTCGTTCGGCATGAATCTCGGCATCACCTTTCAGCTGGTCGACGACGTGCTCGACTACGGCGGCACCGCGCAAAAACTCGGCAAGAACATCGGCGACGATTTTCGCGAGGGCAAGATCACGCTGCCGGTGGTGCTGGCGTTCCGCCGCGGCGGCGAAGCCGAGCGCGACTTCTGGCGACGCACCCTGGAACGCGGCGAGGCCAACGATGCCGATCTCGAGCACGCCATCGGGTTGATGGCCAAGCACCGCGCGCTCGAAGACACCTTGCGCCGCGCCCAGCATTACGGCGCCATCGCGCGCGACGCGCTGGCGCTGTTTCCGGACTCGCCGATGAAAGCCGCGCTGGCCGAGACTGTGGATTTCTGCATCGCCCGGACGCATTGAGGCGCGCACCGGCTAAGCGCCGCCGAGCGCGGTGGCGCGCACCCACCATTGCGGATGGGCGGCGCTAAGCGTCTGCGCGCCCTCGATCGCGGCGGCCGCGCTGGCGAACAACGCAAAGCATGTGGCGCCGGAGCCGGACATGCGGGCCAGTCGGCAGCCTGGCAGTGCGCGCAGCGCGGCGAGCACCTCGGCGATGGTCGGCTCGAGCGCGATCGCCGGCGCTTCGAGATCGTTGCCGTGCAGCGCGAGGAGTTGCAGACATTCGTCGCGGCTCACTGACGCGCCGAACTTGCTCGGATCGAACGCCGCCGGCGCGGCGGCCGGGGTCCAGCGCACGAACACCGATTTGGTGGCGACGGCGACGCCGGGATTGACCAGCACGGCCGGCAGCGGCGGCAAGGTGAGCGGTGCGGAGAGGACGTCGCCGATGCCGCGCATGAGGCGCGGGCGGGGATCGAGGCAGACCGGCACGTCGGCGCCGGTGGCGCGCGCGGCCTCGAACAGCCGGGCATCGTAAACCGCGACCCCGTTGGCGCGGGCGAGGAGGCGCAGCGCCGCGGCGGCATCGGCCGAGCCGCCGCCCAAGCCGGCGGCGACCGGCAGCCGCTTGTCGAGATGAAACGTGCCTAGGCGCAGTTCGGGAACGCGGGCGGCCAGCCCCAGCGCCGCCTTGACGACTAGGTTGTCGGCCGCGTTGCCGGCCTGGGCGGCACTCGGCCCGCTCACGGTGAGCGCAAGTTCGCCGCCCGGCGTCAGGCTAAGCTCATCGCCGAGCGCGGCGAACGCGACCAGGCTTTCCAGGTCGTGGTAGCCGTCAGGGCGACGGCCAAGAACGCTCAAGGTCAGGTTGACCTTGGCGGGCGCGGCATCGGTGAACCGTTCCGGTGCGTCCACCGGTCACCCGCCGCTGCCGTCCTTCTTGGTCTTCAGCGCGTTGACCGGCGCCGGCGTCTCGGGCGGCAGCCCGTCCTGGAGCTTCTTCTCCAGCGACGCGAGCTCGTCCGGCTCCGGCTTGAAGTCCTTGGCCTGCGCCCACTGGAAATGCGCCTCGAGCGTGCGGCCGACCCGCCAATAGGCATCGCCGAGATGGTCGTTGATGGTCGGATCGTCGGGCTTGAGCAGCACGGCGCGCTCGAGGTTCTTCACCGCCTCGTCGTAATTGCCGGTGCGGAAATAGGCCCAGCCCAGCGAATCGACGATGTAGCCGTCATCCGGCCGCTGCTCGACGGCCTTGCGGATCATGTCCATGCCTTCGTCGAGGTGCAGGCCCTTATCGACCCACGAATAGCCGAGATAATTGAGCACCAGCGGCTGCTCCGGGAACAGCGCCAGCGCCTTCTGCATGTCGGCTTCGGCTTTCGGCCATTGGTTGGAGCGCTCGTAACAAATGCCGCGGAAATAGAACATGACCCAGTTCGACTTCTTCGGCTCCGGCACCGTGGCGATCGCCTTGCCGTAGGCGTCGGCACAGGCGCCGAAATCCTTGCGGCCGCGATCGATATTGCCGAGCGCCATCAGCGCCTCGGTGTCCTTCGGATGCTCGGCGACGACGTGTTCGAGCTTTTTCTTGGCCTCGTCGGTGCGATCAAGCGCATCGAGATCGATGCCGGACTGGATCTGCGCGCTGCGCTGCAGCGGCGACGACGCCGGCACGCGCTCGTAAATTTTGATGGCGAGGTCCGGCTTCTTCAGGTTCTCGTAGAGATCGGCGAGCGACATCAGCGCCATGCCGTGCGACGGCTCCAGATAAAGCGCGAGCTGCAGATAGATCAGCGCCAAATCTTCGCCGCCGCGGCGGCCGATCGAAGCGCCAAGGCCGTAAAGCGCCTCGGCGGCGCCGGCCTGGGCCGAGTCGACGAGCGGCGGCAGCTTGGCCCCGTCGCCGATCTGCTTTTCTTCCTGCTGGATCAGCGGATGGTCCGGCAGCGCCTTGTCGAACTCGCCATAGATCTTCAGCGCGGCGTCCTTGCCGCCGTTGCGCGACAGATAGCGGCCATAGGCCTGCACGGTGCGCAGCGCGGTGGAGTCGGCCTTGTAGGCGCTCTCGTAGCGCTTGCCAGCGGCCATCTTGCGGTTGGCGAGGTCGAGCATCAGGCCGGCATGCAGGTCCTTGAAGATGCCGTACCAGTCCGGTCCGGACAGGTGGTCCATCTCGTCGACCGCGCCGCGCACATCGCCGCCCCCGGAGGTCGCCCAGCCCGACAGCAGGGCCGCCATCAGATCGGTGACCGGCCCGTGCACCGACTGGGCAAAATCCTGCCGCGCCAGGTTGAATTGCTTCTGCTTGAGCGCACGCACGCCGAGCACCAGCCGCGCGATGCGGTCATTGCGGTCGACCTGCAGGAGCTTGTCGGCGAGCTTGGCGGCTTGGTCGACGTCACCGTCGCTCAGCACCGACAGGAAGGCGTGGCTGAGCAGGTCCGGATTGCGCGGATCGCTCTTGAGCACATTGAGGTAGTAGGACGCCGCCGCGCCCGCATCGCGCTCGATGCCGGCGTGGCGGGCCGCCAGGTAATTGCCGGCGGCGTTCTCGGGCAGCACGTCCTGCTGGGCCGGAGCCTGGGCGGCATAGGCGGAGGACAGGGTCAACATCGCAGCAGCGCCAATGGCGGCGGCATGCCGGTACAGCAGCGAGTGAATCACGGAAGCTCCATTGATCTGAATGCTTGATCGGCCGCATTGCCATCGCACGCCGAAATCGCGCGCGAGTAATGACCGCTTTGCCCGTCCCCTGCAAGGACGATCCGAGCCATTAGGCGCGCAAACGGCGGCAAAATCGCGGCAACCCCTATCATCCTCCCCCGCGCTTCGCACAGGGGCGGATAAACAAGAGCGGTCTCGCGACGCATTGCGCCCGAGCCTTGCCAACGCCAATCCCAAAACCTTTTGCCTCCACATAAAGAAGGGAGGCGGAGCGCCGATCGGCGCACGGGTCGAATCCGCACCGGCACTTCGGATGAGCACATCCGAACCCGCGGCCAGTGCGGCGAGCGCCACGGATGTTCCGCGTTACCGCGGGCATCCGCTTGCGGGCGCCCTCGCCTTTCGGCGCTCCGTCGCGGCACTCGCCAGGCTGTTACCTCTGGCTCAGCTTCGGGCTGCGCTTACCGGGATCTTGCAGCAGCTTGCGCCACTGCAAACCCCTTTTACTAGCGAGCTCCTCG
>DASRET010000089.1:0-2145 GCA_035651875.1 Xanthobacteraceae bacterium | reverse complement strand
TCTTCCACGGTGCGCGGATTGATGCCCTGCTGCGACTGGATCGCCGACAGCGCGGCAAGTCGGTCGCGGTAGCGCGCGGCGGTCTCGAATTCGAGCTCGTCCGAGGCCTTCTCCATCTCGGCCGCGAGCAACTGCTTCACGGCATCGCTGCGGCCGGAGAGGAAGTCGGTCGCCTCGCGCACCAGCTCGGTATAACCGGGAAAATCGATCTCCCGGGTGCAGGGGCCGGCGCAGCGGCGGATCTGGTAGAGCAGGCAGGGGCGGGTGCGGCTTTCGAAAAAGCCGTCGGTGCAGGAGCGGATGAGGAAGGCGCGCTGCAGTGCGGTGATGGTGCGGTTGACCGCGCCGGCGGAGGCGAACGGACCGAAGTAGCGTCCGGGCCGGCTCTGCGCGCCGCGATGTTTCAGGATCTGCGGCGCCCAATGGTCGCCGGTGATCAGGATATAGGGGAATGACTTGTCGTCGCGCAGCTGCACGTTGAAGCGCGGCCGCAGCTGCTTGATCAGGTTGGCCTCCAGCAGCAGCGCCTCGGTCTCGGTGGTGGTCGAGATGATCTCGACGGTCACGGTGGCCGCGATCATGCGCAGGATGCGCGCCGGCAGCGGCGCATTGGCGCGTGCATAGGAGGCGAGCCGCTTGCGCACGCTTTTGGCCTTGCCGACATAGAGCACGTCGCCGGCCGCATTGAGCATGCGATAGACGCCGGACGAGGTCGGCGCCAGCTTGACCGCGTTTTCGATCGCGGCATGTCCGACCGCGAGCGGGCCTTCGGCCACGGCTTCGACCGGCTCCTCGGTGAGCTCGGGCAGCCGCGCGTCCTCGTCCTCGTCCGCCGACGAGGTCGCGGGATCGATATCGGGAGTGTCCGGCATATCCGCACCAGTGGCAGCCTTGGGCGGAGCCGCCGGCGCAGGAACGGTCTTCTCTGACGTCATGGGCGGAATTTAGTGGCAGGCCGCGCCAATTTGAAGTTCCGGGCGGCATAACGCACAGGCACTGCTGCCAAAACACGCGGTAAGGTTTCGTTAAGAACGTTAAGCGCGCGGTAAGGTCGCTTAACAAGCCATTAACCCGAAACTCCCGATAAATCTTAGCGAAAAAGGCCGGAGTTCCGTAACCATGCGGTTCGCCCGCGCTGGCAACGGCGCCTGCGAGCGATCCGCCGGTCACGGCAGTTGCGTCGGGAGTGGGGAATGAAGCGGGTCGTTTTGGGCGCCATGGGGATGGCGCTTGCGGGTTTTGCGGCGAGCGCCGAGGCCGCCGATCTCTACGCGCCGCGTGCGCCCTATACGGTCAATCAGCCGCTCAATGCCTTCAGCTGGGCAGGTCCCTATATCGGCGGCAATCTCGGTTACGAATGGGGCAGCGTCAGCAACAATCCGACCAAGCCGTCCGGCTTCGCCGGCGGCGTGCAGGCGGGCTACAACTGGCAGAGCGGTCCCTGGGTGTTCGGTGTCGAGGGCGACATCGAGGCGACCGCCGCCGACGACACTTTCGCGCCCTGGAAATTCTCCAACCCGTGGTTCGGCACCCTGCGCGGCCGCGCCGGCTATGCCATCAGCAACGTGCTGTTCTACGGCACCGGCGGCCTCGCCTTCGGGGAATTGACCGGCCAGACCTTCGGGCTTTCGGAGTCGCATACCGCGGCGGGCTGGACCGCCGGTGTCGGCGCCGAGGTCGGGCTCGCGCCGCACTGGAGTGCCAAGATCGAATATCTCTATGTCGATCTCTCCTCGAGCCAGTTCGTCACCGTCACCAATACGTCGAACGGCTACCGCTTCGGCACGTTACGTGCCGGCGTGAACTATCATTTCTGATAGCAACAAGAAAACAAGAAGACGTCTGCAATCGTAACTCCCGGCCGCGGCGGCGGCCGGGATTTTTTCGGCGCTACGATCGGCAGCGCTACGATTGAATGACGAGATTGACCGCCTTGGGGCCCTTGCCCTTCTTGTCTGGCTCGACTTCAAACGAAATGCGTTGTCCCTCAGTCAGATCCTTCAGTCCCGCCCGCTCGACCGCCGTGATGTGCACGAACACGTCGCGCCCGCCGTCGTCAGGCTTGATGAAGCCGTAGCCCCGTTCCCCATTGAAGAACTTGACCGTCCCAGTCATGGCCATCGGGTCTCCTCCCCCGCAATGCTC
>DASRET010000088.1:0-23397 GCA_035651875.1 Xanthobacteraceae bacterium | reverse complement strand
CGGCGGTGGTGGCGTGCCGCGTTTCGGTGGTGGCGGCGGTGGAGCACCGCATATCGGCGGTGGCGGTGCACCGCATTTCGGTGGCGGCGGCGGTGGAGCACGGCGCATGGCGGCGCCACACATCGGCGCTCCTGGGCATGTCGGCCGCATGCAGCATTTTGCCGCTCCACATTTCGGCGGCCGCGGCTTCGCGCCGCATATCGGTCCAGGCCGGCACGGCCCTGGCATCGCGCGCGTCAGTCCAAGGACGCACGTCGGCCACATCGGCCGGACGCTGCGCGGCCCGAGCGGCGCGCATGCTCGCACCGCGATGCACGCTAACCCGCTTACCACGCGTGGCGCGCATGGAATCGCTCGGCATGGGGTGACCCCAAACGCCACCGCTGGCGGGACGCCGGCAACGAACCACACAGCGAGAAACGGCCGAACGGCGGGACTGCATGCCTCCATCAATCGGCTGAGTGGGGCGGGGAGCGCCAGGAATTTCGCCGCGCACCGCAATTTCGCCCACAGCGCAGCGCTGCGGCCGTTCCTGAACGATCCGTGGCGCCGCCACCATCATCGTCATCTGGGCTGGATCGGACCGCTGTTCTGGCCGTACGCCTACGGTACCGTGTTCTATGGCGCGCTGTGGCCGTATGAGTACCAGGACTACGATCCGTTCTGGGCTTACGGCTACGGCGACGTGTACGAGGCGATCTTCCCGCCGGACGATTATGGCTCGTATGTGCGTGGGGACTATGGTGCGCCCGCGGGCCGGTATGGTTCCTATGGTCGTGGTCGCGGCGGCGCGGCGCGCTTGGCGACGCTGAAGCGTAGCGTGGCGCAAAGCTGCACCGATGAAGCGGCTGAGGTCACCGGCTGGCCGATCGATCAGATTCAGGCCGTGGTACAGCCCGACCAGCAGCAGCGGACGCTGCTCGACGATCTCGGTAACGCTGTTGTCAAGGCGAGCGAACTGATCAAGTCGCATTGTCCGACGCAGGTGGCGTTTACCGCGCCGGCGCGGCTCGCCGACATGCAGCAGCGGCTCGACGGCCTGGTGCAGGCGATCAACATCGTGCAGCCGCCGCTGGCGAAGTTTTACGACTCGCTGAACGACGAGCAGAAGGCGCGCTTCAACGCGCTGGGTGAGCCGGCTGGCGGGCGACCGCAAGGCCAACAGTCGGCGCAAAACCTGCAGAGCCAATGCGGCGAGACCGCAGTGGCCTGGCCGGCCGATCAAATCGGCCAGGTGGTGCGGCCGAACGGCGAGCAGCGCGCCAAGCTCGACGCGCTCGATGCGGCGGCAGGGGAGGCGGCCGACACCATCAAGGCAGCCTGCCCGAGCGAACTGCCGGCGACGCCGCCGGACCGCTTGGCCGCCGAGGGCAAGCGGCTGCAGGCCATTCTGCAGGCGGTCGAGACCATCCGCCCGAAGCTCAACGATTTCTACGCCTCGCTGAGCAACGAGCAGAAGGCGCGCTTCAACACGATCGGACGGCAGCTGTTTGCGCAGCGGTGACGTGGCTTCGTAGCTTCGTAGGGTGGGTTAGCGCCGAAGGCGCGTAACCCACCGCAAGATGGTGGGTTATGCCGCTGCGCGGCCAACCCACCCTACATTTTAATGAAACAGCTTCGGAAATTTCGTCCGCAGCTTCTGCCGCAGATTGGCGCTGACGTCGACCACCGGCGGGAAGGTGTTCTTCAGCTTCATGTCGTAGGGGATGCAGGCATCGATCAGGATGCGGTTGTTGAAATTGCCGGGCAGAAAAAGCGGATCGCGCTTCGAGGCCCAGGCTTTCTGCACCAGATCGATGTCAGCGTTGGGATCGAACCGCGTGCACATCGCCCACAGCACCTGGTCGAGATCGCCGGCGTCGATGTCGTCGTCGACCACGACGGTCCATTTGCCGGCGTAAGCGCCGCCCTGGCAGGCGCAGGCGACATGCAACGCCTGGCGTGCATGGCCGGGATAGCGCTGGCGGATCTGGATGGTGGTGAAGCGGGTCGCCGGACCGGCTTCGTGATTCCAGACGCCGAGGACCTCGGGAATGCCGCAGGCATCGAGCGCGCGCCAGATTTGCGCGGCGCCGGCGATGCCCTTGAGCAGGCCGGTCTCGTCGACCGGCTTATGCTGCGGCGCGCAGGTCAGGATCGGATCGTTGCGGTAGAGCACGGTCTTGACGTTGACGTAGGGCCGGTCCTGCGTGTCGTCCGAGTAGTAACCCATCCATTCGCCGAACGGACCTTCCGGCCTGGTCTGGCCGGCCACGGTCTCGCCCTCGATGGCGATCTCGCAACCGGCTGGGATCGGGAAGCCGGTGTAAGGCCCGCGCACCACGTCGATCGGCTCGCCGCGCAGGCCGCCGGCGATGTCGTATTCGCTCACCTCCGGCAGCGGGCTCGACGACAGCATGAACAAGAGCGGGTCCTGTCCGCACAGGATCACCACCTTCATGGGCTCGCCGCGGGCGAAATACTTGTCGCGATGGATGCGGCCGTGCTTGCCCTCGGTGATCTGACAGCCGACGGTCTTGCCATCGTAGACCTGGCTGCGATAGGCGCCGAGATTGAACCAGCCGTCGTCCGGGTCCTTGGTGACGACGCAGCAGGCGGTGCCGATGAAGCGCGCCTTGTCCTGCTCGTGATGCCGCGGCACCGGGAATTTGAGCACGTCGATGGCGTCGCCCTCGACCACGTTCTCGAACACCGGACCGTCATTGACGAAGCGCGGCTTGAGCGTTTTGAGCTCCTGCATGCGGGCATGGTAGCGCTGCACGATGTCGACCTTGCGCTCGTAGTCGAGCGGCAAGCCGAGCGTGAGCGCGATGCGCTTGATCGAGGAGAGTTGCCCGTAGAGCGTGCGGAAGCCCTTGGGATAGCCGGGCACGTCGTCGAACAGGATCGCCGGCGCCTGGCCGCGGCTCTTCTCGGTGAGCATTTGGGTGATGGCGCCCATCTCGACGTCCCAACTGGCGCCGGACACGCGCTCGAGCTCGCCGAATTTTGCCACCGTATCGAGCCAGCCGCGCAGGCCGCGATATTGCATGCCCTGACGCTGTTCTGCCGCCGCGACCGCCGTCGCCATGCCGGTCTCCCTTAGTGCCGAAACTGAATAGGGCGGATATGAAGGGGCAGCATGGAGAGTGTCAAGTTTCCGGCGGTGCCTCGCACGGCACAACCATCTTCATGCCGCATCGGCCGGCCGCACGCGGCGCGCAATTTCAGCACCCCGGTCACGTTCGACCACCGCTATGTCGTATTGGCTTTGCAGATCGAGCCAAAATTGGGCGCTATTGCCGAAATAGCGGGCGAGGCGAACCGCTGTGTCGGCGGAAATCGACCGCCGACCGTTGAGAATGTCAGTGATCCGCCCGGACGGCACGCCAATGTCGAGCGCGAGGCGATTGGCGCTCAATCCGCGGGAACTCAATTCGCGTTTCAACAGTCGACCAGGATGAACGGCAGGAGGCATTGTTCTTACCCCTTATGATAGTCAACGATCTCGACGTCATACGCATCGCCTTTGCGAAATTCGAAGCAAATACGCCAACGGTCGTTTACGGTCATCGCCCACTGGCTCTTGCGCTGGCCTTTCAATTTGTGAAGCCCTACGCTCTTCAGCGGGCTGAGATCCGTAAGTGCTTTGGCGACATTCAAAGCCAACAACAGATCGATGGCGGCATCGAAATCGAGACCGTGGTATTGGTTGGGTCGGGCACCCTCCCACACCTTGCGAGTTGCGGAATTGCGCCACGATCGGATCATGGCATATATATACTACGTGATACGGTGAACGGCAATCGGTGCCGGGTCCGCGCTCACTAAGAATCTTGCCGTCAGCGGCCCGAGTGCTTGGTACGACTGTGACAGGTGATATGTCCTCGATGGAGTAACTCTGTGCCCATCCCGCGCCCGAACTATAACCCGCCGTTCAACGTCACCCGCGCCAGCCATGCGGTGCTGCACGTGAAGGACCTCGGCAAGAGCCGGGCGTTCTATGTCGATCTGATCGGCTTCATCGTCAGCGACGAGGACAAGGACACGCTGTACCTGCGCGGCGTTGCCGAGGCTTGCCATCACTCCTTGGTGCTCAAGCGCGCCGCTGCGGTCGAGGCCGAGCGCGTCGGCATGCGTTGCTTCACCGAGGAGGATTTGGAGAAGGCGAAGTTTTATTTCGATAAGGCCAGCCTGCCGGTGCGGTGGGTGGAGCGTCCGTACCAGGGGCGCACGCTGCACGTAGCCGATCACCTGGGCGTGCCGCTCGAGTTCTGCGCCACCATGACCACAAAGCCGCGGCTTGTGGTGAGCTTCGAGCAGCATCACGGCGCCGTGCCGCAGCGCATCGATCATTTTCAGATTCTGGTGCCCGACGTGCAGCGGCAGCTCGAGTTTTATATGGGGCTCGGCTTCCGCCTGTCCGAATACATCGCGCCGGACGGCAGCGACGAGCCGCTGTTCGTGTTCCTGCAGAGGAAGGGCAATCCGCACGACATTGTGTTCGCGCCCGGCGCCGGACCGCGGCTGCATCATGCTGCGTTCAGCATTCCGGAATCCTATCTGTTCTTCTACGTCTGCGATCTCGCCTCCAATATGGGCTTTGCCGAGAACATCGAGTTCGGTCCGGGCCGGCACGGACCCGGCCACGCCCTGTTCGTCTACATGCGCGACCCCGACGGCCACCGCATCGAGCTGTTCAACACGCACTATCAGTGCATCGACATCGAGGACGAGCCGGTGCGCTGGGACGCCTCGTTCGCCGGGCAGCGGCGCTGGCAGTTGCCGGCGCGCGCGAGCCGGCAGCGAAGGGCAATCCGATGACGCTCGAACGTTATCTCGGCGCGGCGCGATAGGGCAGGGCGCGACATGCGAGGTCCCGCGATCGCGTCGTGCGTTGCCGCTGCGGCAGCCGCCGGGCTTTTGTTGTCGAGTCCGGCGGCGCGAGCCTACGATCCGAACGCGATATGGAAAATCGTGCACGACAAGTGCGTGCCGAACCAGGAGGATCACGGCGATCCCAAACCGTGCGCCGAAGTCGATCTGAAGAATGGCGTCGCGCGCGGTTATGCGGTGCTCAAAGACCTGCATGGCGCGACGCAATACCTGCTGATCCCGACGCAGCGCATCGTCGGCATCGAAAGTCCGGAGTTGCTGGCGCCGGACGCCGCGAATTATTTTGCCGATGCCTGGGATGCCCGCGGCTTTGTCGAGAAAGCGCTCGGCCGTGCGTTGCCGATCGATGTGCTCGGTCTGGCGGTCAATTCCAAGCTGGCGCGGACGCAAAACCAGCTGCACATCCACATCGACTGCATTCGCCCCGACGTGCACGCGGCGCTCGACAAGCTGCGCGGCAGTATCGGCGACAGCTGGGCGCCGCTCGCCGAACCGGTCGGTGGTTATCCGTATTGGGCGATGCGCGTGACGAGACCGACGCTCGCCGACCAAAATCCGTTCAAGCTCCTCGTCCACGGCGTGCCCGGCGCCGGCGCCGACATGCAGTTGCGCACGCTGGTGGTCGTCGGCATGCGGTTCGATGGCGATGCGCCGGGCTTCGTCATTCTGCAAGACCGCGCCGACCTCGTGCACTTGAACTTCGGCGCCGGCGCGCGGCTGCTGGACCACGACTGCGCGCTGGTCCGAAGCGAGGCTAGACCCGCCGATGCAGGCGGTGCTCGATAAAGAGCAGCAGCGCGTTGGCGAGCGCGGCGAAGGCGAACAGCACAAGAGCGACGCTGACCATTTCCTCGCCCTGCAGGAGCTGCATGGCGTTGATGATCAGAGATCCCAGCCCGTGCTTGGCGGCGAACATTTCGGCGAGCAGCACGCCGAGCAGGGTCAGCGTAAAGCCGATGCGCAAGCCCGCCACGACTTCCGGCAGCGTAGCGGGAAGCAGCACCGTGGCGATGACCTGCCACTTGGACAGATGCAGCGCCTGCGACGATTTCAGGTAGACCGGCGGGATGTTGCGGATCGCGTTCATGGTCAACAACGCCACCGGCAGCACGCCATGCATGGCGCCGAATGTCACCCGGCCGGCGACGCTCAGGCCGAAGATCAGCAGCACCACCGGATAAAGCGTGACCTTCGGCAACGTGTAGAGCGATATCAAGATCGGCTCGCCGACCGCACCGGACAGGCGATGAAAGCCCATCCAGACGCCGATCGCGAGCCCGATCGCGTAGGACAAGAGCAGCGCGTAGAAAAAGCTGACCAGCGTCGCCCAGGCGCTTTCGCCGAAGCGGGCACTCGGCAGGAATTTGGCGAGATAGGCGAAAGTGGGAATTGGTGCCGGCAGCGCGGTGGCGCCGACCGCCTGATGCAGCGCCTGCCACGCCAGCACCATGACGATCAGGAGCAGCAACGTATCGGCGGCGCGCTTGGCGGCGATCATGGCTTGCCGATCCCGCGCCGTTGCGCCCAGCGCTGATCGAAAACGTGCAGGATCATGTTGACGGCGGTCGCCACGATGACCAAGAGCAGCATCAGCGCGTACATGCGCGGGTTGTTGAAATCCGTATAGGCGTCGGAGATGACCCGTCCCAGTCCGGCCGGCGCCAGGATGAATTCGCTGGCGATGACGCCGATGAACGCATAGCTGACGGCGAGCTTCACGCCGGTGAACAGATACGGCGCTGCCGCCGGCAATTTCAGCCGCAGCGCCGTCGCCATCGCGCCCATGCGGTGCACCCGCGCGACCTTGCCCAGCACGCGCGGCACGCGATCAAGCCCGTTCAACGTAGCGATGACCATCGCCACGATCGCGGTCGCAACGCCCATCAGCACGATCGGCATGACGGAGAGTCCAAACAGCACGATCAGCACCGGATAAAAGATGAAGATCGGCACCGCGTAATAGGTGGCGAAGAACGGGTCGAGCGCGCGGCGCACGCGCGGCAGCGCGTGAATGACGACGCCGAGCGCGAAGCCGCCGGCGACGGAAATGGCGATCGCCACGATGACGATGCCGAAGGTGCGCGCGATCTGGCCGTCGTCCTGTCCGGAGATCAGGAGCCGCACCAGCGCTTGGGCCATCTCCGAGGGTGGAATGACGACGTGGTGGTCGATCAGCCCGAGCCGGCACGCCGCTTCGAGCGCGGCGACCGCGGCGGCAATGACGATAAGCCTGATCCAGCCGACGCGCGTCATTCGGCCGCCAATTTCGAATAGCCCAGCGACTTGAGCGACTCGCCGCGCAGATTGTGCCACAGCCGCCCGGTGATCTCGCCGAACGCCGGCTCGCTGACGATGGTGCTGTCGCGCTCGCGCGGCCAGCCGGTCTCGATGATCTCGAGAAAGCGGCCGGGACGCGCCGACATGGTGCCGATGCGGTCGGACAGCATGGCGGCTTCATCCAGCGCGTGGGTGATGAGCAGCACGGTGGCGCCGGTCGCCCGCCACAGCCGAAGCACCTCGTCGCCCATGAGCAGCCGGGTCTGCGCGTCGAGCGCGCCGAACGGCTCGTCGAGCAGGATGAGCCGCGGCTGCAGCACCAAGGTGCGGGAGATGCAGACCCGCTGGCGCATGCCGCCCGAGAGCTGCGCCGGATAGGCACGGGCGAAATCCTTCAAGCCCATGAAGGCCAGCGCGTCATCGACGCGGCGGCGGATTTCGGCGGCGGCGACGCCGCTGCGGCGCAGCCCGAACGCCGTGTTGTCCCAGACCGTCAGCCACGGAAAGCTGGCGTCTTCCTGAAAGACGACGCCGATGCCTTCCGGCACCTGGCCCGCGATCTTGCGGTCCTCGAATGTCACCGTGCCGGCCGTGGGCCGCTGCAGCCCGGCCAGCACTTCCAGCAAGGTCGACTTGCCGCAGCCCGATGGGCCGACCACGGCGAAGAACTCGCCGCGCGTGAGCGCCAGGTCGACCGGGCCCAGCGCATGGACCGCCGGTGTGCCGGCCACGCCCGGATAAATCCGCGTCGCCCCGGCGAGGGACGCGTGGATGTCCGCGGCCGCAGCGGTCATTTTTGCAGATCGGCAGGCAGCAGGGAGCTGTCGACGATCTTGGTCAGGTCGACGTCCTTGTCCAGCATTCCCACGCCTTTCATCGCGTGCACGGTGTTCTGCAGGAGCGGCATTTCGATGCGACCCTCGCTCCAGAATTGCGCCGCCACGAGGTCCTTGACCATGATGCCGACTTCCTTCGGCGGCAGCGGCGCGTAGACCTTGCTGAGAATGTCGATGGCCTCGTCGGTATGCTGATAGATGAATCGGGTGCCCTCGATGCGCGCCTGTTGAATGGCGCGCAGCTTCTGCGGCGATTTCTTGATTGCCGTTTCGGTAGCCATGCCGAGCTGCGAGGGAATGTGCGGCAAATCCTTCGGGCCGACCAGGACGCGGTACTTGGTCTCGGCGCCGCGCTGGCGGAACAGGATGATCGGCATCGCCGTGGCATCGACCACGCCGTTCTCCAGCGCCGTGAGCGCGCCGCTCAGGCTGCCGAGCGGCGTCATCTGCACGTCGCCCTGCTTCAATCCGGCCTGCTCCATGACCAGCACGCCCATCATCTCGCCGAGCGATTTCGGATTGCTGATGCCGAATTTCTTGCCCTTGAGATCGGCTGCAGTCTTGATCGGCGAATTCGGCATGACGATCAGGACGAGGTCGGCAAGCGAGCGCGAGGTGATGCTGACGATCTTGACGTCCTGGTCCTGGGCCGCCGCCGCGATCACCGGTGCGGCCGTGACGTCGCCATAGCCGAGGCTACTCGCCATGGCGTTGCGCACCGAACTGCCGCCGCCGGCGCCGGCAACGACGTCGGTCACGTCGACCCCGGCCTTTTTGAAGAAGCCCTTTTCCAGCGCAATGGCATAGGGCGCGCCGGAAGGATCGTTCTTGTACTGGGTCACCAGGAGGTCTTCGGCCACGGCCGGTCTTGGCGCGGCGGCCCACCAGGCGGCGCAAACCGCAAGTGCGGCGATGAAACTTCTTTTGTGCTGCAACATAACGGTCTCCCTGGCTGTCCCCCGGTCCTGCCGCTCGCTTTGGCGCGCGCCGGCTGATAACTGCCAGCATTATTGCGCCGCCGGAAATGAAAGGGAATGCGACCGAATTCGCCGGCTTTGCAGGGTGTTTACTCGGGCGCGGTAGGCTATGCCAATACGCGCTTTGCCGCGAAAAATCCGGCTTTGCGCGCCAGGATCATAACGCCATGAACGCGCAGCCGGGTACCGTCGCATCGCCAGACCGTTCCGGGACCGCGTCCGATGGGGCGGCGCCTGCCTGGCTCGCCTCTTATCCGCCGGGTGTGCCGGCGCGGATCGACCCCGACGCCTATCCGTCGCTGCATGCCCTCCTGCTCGAAGCCTGTCGGACCCATGCGGACCGGCCGGCCTTCGAATGCCTGCGCGTGCGCATGAGCTATGCCGACTGGGAGCGCGACAGCCGCGACTTCGCGGCGTTCCTCACCGAAGAGCTGCACTGCCGGCCGGGCGACCGCGTCGGGCTCATGCTGCCGAACCTGCTGGCCTTCCCGGTGACGTTCCTGGGCGTGCTGCGCGCCGGGCTGATCGTGGTCAACGTCAATCCGCTCTACACGCCGCGCGAACTCAAGGAGCAGCTTGCCGACAGCGGCGCGACCGTCATCGTCATTCTGGAAAACTTTGCCCATAAGCTCGAAACCGTGATCGCCGAAACGCCGGTGCGCCACGTCGTGGTGGCGCGCCTCGGCGATTTCGTGCCGGGCATCAAACGCTGGGCGTTCAATTTCGCCAATTCGTATTTGCGGCACGCCGTGCCAGCGTGGCGTTTCGGAAGCTTCACCATGCTGCAGGATGCCTGCAGCCGCAAACCGAGCGCTCGTTATGCCGATGCGGCGCCGCCGGCCGATTCGGTAGCGCTGCTGCAATACACCGGCGGCACGACCGGCGTGCCCAAGGGGGCGATGCTGTCGCACCGCAACCTCGTCGCCAACACGCTGCAATGCTGCGCCTGGCTTTCGTCGGGTCTGGCGCGCGACGACGAATGCGCGCTCACGCCGTTGCCGCTTTACCATATCTTCTCGCTGACGGCGAACCTACTGTCCTTTGCGCGGTTCGGCGGCTTGAACCTGCTCATTCCCGACCCGCGCGATCTGCATCGGCTGATCCGCATCATGCGCGCCAGCCGCATCACCGCGATGACCGGTGTCAACACGCTGTTCAACGCGCTCATCAACCGCGCCGACTTCGCGGCGCTCGATTTCAAAAGCCTGCGCGTCACCATCGGCGGCGGCGCCGCGGTGCAGACCGAAGTGGCGCGGCGCTGGCGCGAGATCACCGGCTCGGCGCTGGTTGAGGGCTACGGGCTCAGCGAAGCCTCGCCGGTCGTGTGCATCAATCCGACCGCGGAGCCGAAGCTCGGCACCGTCGGCCTGCCGGTACCGTCGACCGAAGTCAGCATCCGCGACGACAGCGGCGACGTCCTGCCGATCGGCGAAGAGGGTGAAGTCTGGGCGCGCGGGCCGCAAGTCATGCTCGGTTACTGGCAGCGGCCCGACGAGACCAGAAAGGTGCTGACCGCGGACGGCTGGCTGCGTACCGGCGACATCGGCGTGCTCGACGCCGAAGGTTATTTGAAGCTGCTCGACCGCAAGAAGGACATGATCATCGTCTCCGGCTTCAAGGTGTTTCCCAACGAGATCGAGGACGTGACTATGCTGAACCCGGGCGTGCTCGAGGCTGCCGTCATCGGCGTGCCCGATGAGCGCACCGGCGAAGCGGTCAAGTTGTTCGTGGTCAAGCGCGACCCGGCACTGACCGAGGCACAGCTGCGCGACTTCCTGCGCGAGCGTCTGGTGAATTATAAGCGTCCGCACCTGATCGAATTTCGCGACCATTTGCCGAAGAGCAATATCGGCAAGATTTTGCGCAAGGAACTGCACTGATCGGCATGGGGGCGACGCGGCGTAGCGTTCTTGGGCGCATCGGCGCGGCCGCCGCTTTTGCGCCGGCGCTGCTTTTGCGAAATCGCGTGCAGGCGCAGCCAGCGGCCCTGCCGCCATTGCCCACGCTGCCGTCGAGCGAGGCGCTCCTGTTGCGCCCAGGCGACGCTGGCTTTGCGACTTACCAGCCGGCGTTCAACGCCCGCACCATGCTGGCACCGCAGCTGCGGGCGCTGTGCAAGACCGCCAACGCGCTCGGCACCATGGTGGATTGGTGCCGCAGCAACAATTTGCCGTTCGCCATGCGCAGCGGCGGCCACTCGTATGAGGGATTTTCGCAGAGCGCGAGCGTTGTCGTCGACACGCGGCTGATGAGCGCGATCAAAGTCGATGCGGCGAACAAGACGATGATCGTCGGCGCCGGCGCTTCACTCGGCAGCATCTACAAGGCGCTGGCGCCGCATGATCTCGCTTTCGCGGCCGGCAGTTGCCCGACCGTCGGCGTGTCGGGCCATTCGCTCGGCGGCGGCTATGGCTACTTGGCGCGTCCGTTCGGCCTCACGTGTGACAACCTCCTGGGCGTCGATCTGGTGGACCCGCAGGGCCGCCAGATTCACGCCGCCGTCCGGCAAAACGCCGACCTGTTTTGGGCGAATCGCGGCGGTGGCGGCGGCAGCTTCGGGGTGGCGACGGCGTTTCGATTCCAGCTGCGGCGCCTCACCAACGTCCTCGTCTCTAAAATCGAATGGACGGGGCTCGATCCGGCGCATGCCGCCGCGATCCTCAAGGACTGGCAGGCCTGGGTGCCGCAGGCGCCTGGCTCGATCGATGCCACCTTATTGATCCAACGGCATCCGAACGGCGGCGTCGATCTGCGCTGCTCCGGCCAATCGATCGGATCGCGCAGCCAATTGCAGAGTGCGCTGCGGCCACTGTCACGCTCGCCGCAAATCCGATCGATGCCGTTCTTTTCGGCGGTCAACTACTTCGCCGGCGGCAATAGCGGCTGGACCTACACGTCGGCGCCCATGAAGGGCAAATCCGATTACGTGGTGTCGCCGCTTACCGATGACGGCGCGATGACGCTCATGTGTCAAGTCAGCGCCAAGCCCGGCATTTACGTCATCTGCGACGCCTACGGGGGCGCCATTGCGCAGGTCGCCGGCGACGCCACCGCCTTCGTCCATCGCGGCGCCCTGTTCTCGGTGCAATACGGCAGCACCTGGAGCGATCCGAACGACACGCCACGGCGCCTCGCCGACATGAGGGATCTCTATGCGGCAATGCGGCCCTACATGTCCGGCGCGGCCTACGTCAATTACTGCGATCTCGATCTCGCCGATTGGCCGAACGCCTATTGGGGCGCCAATCTGGCGCGGCTGCAACAGATCAAGTCGGCGTTCGACCCCGATAATATCTTCCGCCACGCCCAGAGCGTTCCTCCGGCTTAAGGTGCCCGGGCGGCTGCGCGCCTGCCATGCCGCCCCGGCTGCTTTCCCCGCAGGCAAATGGCGTGCTAACGCTACGCCGTACTCACACTTCGGGAGGATTTCGGGCTCATGGCCAAGTTGCAGTTGTCGTTTGCGGGCGGTCTCTATGACCGGATGCAGCCGCTCTATACCGGCGAGGTGAAGCCGGACGGCATCGATCTCAATTTCATCACCATCGATCAGCCGCGGCCGATTTTCGACCGCATGTCGGGCGGCCAGGAATTCGACGTCGCCGAATATTCGCTATCCGAATTCACCCAGCGCTTCACCCGCAACGAGTGCCCATTCGTCGCCATCCCGGTCTTCCCCTCGATCGCCTTCCGCATGGGCTTCATCGCCATCAACAAGAAGTCCGGCATCAAGACGCCCAAGGACCTCGAGGGGAAGCGCATCGGCGTGCCGCTCTACACCATGACGGCCGCCATCTTCATCAACGGCATCCTGCAGCACGAGTTCGGCGTCGATCTCACCAAGGTGCGCTGGCTGCAGAGCGCCATGAACGAGGCGGGTTCGCACGGCCACCCGACCGTGTTGCCGCTCATGAAAAAAATGTCGATCGAGAACAATCAATCGAAAAAGACCTTGGGCCAGCTATTGGCCGACGGCGAGATCGACGCCACGCTCGGCACCAGCCTGCCCGAGGAAATCCGCACCAATCCGGACATCGTGCGCCTGTTCCCGAATTTCGTCGAGGTCGACAAGGACCTCTACAAGCGCAAGGGCATCTATCCGATCATGCATCTCGTCGCGATCAAGAAGAGCGTCTACGAGCGCTATCCGTTCGTGGCGACGAGCCTCTTCGATGCCTTCGTCAAGTCGAAGAAGATCGCGCTGCAGAAGTTGTTCAATCTCCGCGCGGTGCGTTACATGACGCCGTTTTTGATGCGCGAGATCGACGACATCTGGGAGGTCTTCAACGGCGATCCGTGGCCCTATGGGGTCGAGCCCAACCGCCGCACCATCGAGGCCCTCATCCTCTATCAGCAGACCCTCGGTTTGACCGAGCGGGGCGTCAAGGTCGACGATCTGTTCGTGCCGACCTTCGGCTGATCCGCGCGCATCCGCATTTCACCAACCGTTCTCATTTCGGCAACGGGAAACATCGCCATGAGCCAACTCGAAGACCTGCTGCGCGACCTCGTGGTCGCCAACCGCATTCTCTCCAACGAAGACGTGGTCGACGCCTACGGTCACATCAGCGTACGCCATCCCGACGATCCGAAGCGCTTCTTCATGTCGCGCTCGCGCGCCCCCGAGCTGGTCGAGCGCCACGACCTGATCGAGTTTGATCAGGAGGGCGAGCCGATCAACGACAAGCGTCCGCCCTATCTCGAGCGTTTCATTCATGCGGCGATCTTCGAGGCGCGGCCCGACGTCGTGGCGGTGGTGCACGCCCACGCCGAGGACACGCTGCCGTTCGGCCTGATCAGCAAGCCGCTCGAGCCGGTAATTCATTCCGGCAGCTTCATCGGCGGCAAGGTGCCGGTCTGGGACATCCGCAAGAAATTCGGCGACACCGATCTGTTGGTGCGCAACATGGCGCAGGGTCGCGACCTCGCCAAGTCGCTCGGCAAAGGCGCTGTGGCGCTGATGCGCGGCCATGGTTTCGCCTCGGCGGGGCGGTCGATCGTCGACGTGGTGCGGCTGTCGGTCTATCTGCCGCGCAACGCGCGGGTGCAGATGAATGCGATGCGCATGGGCGGCAAGCCGAAGCCGTTGTCCAAAGGAGAGATTGGCTCGCGCGGCAAGGGCGAGAGCTACCTGCCGACCTCGCCGACCACCTGGCGCGCCTGGGAATATTGGGCGACCCGCGCCGGCTGCGGCGACATGATCGGCAAGCCGCCGGGCCATTCGCACTGACAACCGTCATTGCGAGGAGCCAGCGGGTCCGGCCCAAAGTGGCCGGCGCATCCGCTAACACAAAAAATCGGAGCACGGCGAACCGTGCTCCGATCAATCGCGAAATGGCTTTGTAACGTGCTTTACTGCGGCGGCAGTTCGGTCACGCTGCCTTTGTTGTCGCGGCCCTGCGCGTAGTATTGGCCGATGGCGCGCATCAGTGCGGCGTCGGAGACCGAGTAGATGATGGCGTCGTCCTTGCCGGTGTTGATGTGGCGCCGCCACAGGAAATTGGGCACCACGAAGAAGTCGTTGTAGCCCCATTCGAAGCGCTTGCCGCCGACCTCGGTGGCGCCATTGCCTTCGATGCACACATAGTACGTGCCGGCGGTCTCGCGCTTCCATTCGGTCTCTTCGCCCGGCCGCAGCAATTGCGCCGAGTAGTTCAAGGTCTTGAACACCGGCGCGCCCGTTACAGGATTGACGAAGTCGATCTTGATGCCTTCGTGCGGGTCGCCTTTTTCCTTGCGCAGGCTATGCAGCATCTCTTTCACGTCCTCGCCGCGGAAGTGGAACAGCGGCGACGGATCGCGGCCGACGCCGCGCTGGTGATCGACGAAGGTCGGCTTGAGCCCGCCGTGGCTGTAGAGATGCCGCGAATGGCCCTCCGGGTGGACGACCGCCTGCACGTTGGTGTTGCGCTGCGCGCCGGGCATGTTGTGGTCGACCCAGGCGGCGTCCAGGAATTCCATCAGCGGCCAGTCCAGCGTGTCGATCCAGATCACCGGTTCTTCGGCATCGTTGCCGTGGTCGTGCCAGGTGCCGTTCGGGGTCAAGATCAGGTCGCCGCGATTGGCGGTGACGCGTTCGCCCTCGATGACTGTGTAGCCGCCTTTATTCGACAGGATAGTGCGGCTCGCATTCGGTGAATGCAGGTGCACCGGTGCCACGTCGCCCGGATTGTAGACCGAGATGGCGCAGCGGATGGTGTTGGTGACTTGCAGGCGACCCTTCAGGCCGGGGTTGAACAAGAGGATGCTCTGCCGGTCGGCGAACTCGATCGGCGACACGTCGGCCTTCTGGGCGATTTCCGAAATCTTCTTCAGATAGCCGCTGTACTCGTCCCACTTCCACAGGTGGGGCAGCGTCTTCATCTGGTTGACGGCGACCCGGCCGGTGGCGAGCTGGCCGGAGCCTTCGCCGCTGGTTTCGCTGAACCACGGCCGCTGCGCCGGGGCATTGGCCTGGGTGCGGACCCAGATGTTGTGGTCGGCGGCTTCGGTGTTGATGGCCTCCATCAGCTCGCGCGCCTTGTTGGACAGCCCGCCCGGCGCGGGGGCCTTCATTGTCACCGTTGCCATATGCACTCTCCTGTCAAAGCGGGATGGCGTCCGTTGCGATCCAAGGACCCGGTATGGGTACGATGTCCCATTCGGGCTATTTTCCAGAGGTATAGTAACTGGGGCCGATCTTTGCAAAGGCTCCGGGTCCGCGCGGCGCGAAGCGTGCCCCGCCGAAAAAACATAGCGGCGGCGGCAATTTGATCCCGGTCAATGCGCAACGCCGGGCGGCCAATCAGGCCGCCAAAAAGTCCTGCAGCGCGCGGTTGAATTCGGCCGGCCGGTCCATGTTGGAGATATGGCCGGCGCCGGGGAGTTCGACATAGCGGGACCCGGGCAGCTTTTCGTGCAGCTTGCGCATGGCCGGCGCCGGCGCGTCTTTTTCTCCGACCAGGAACAGCACCGGGCGCTTCACGCTGGCGATTGCGGAGGCGTAATCGTGGGCGGCGAGCGCGGCGGCGCAGCCGATGAAGCCGTTAACTGGGGTGGCGCGGAACATGGCGCGCACCTTATCGAGGTGCGGCGGGTTCTTGGCGAGCGTCTCGGGCGGAAACCAGCGGCCGACCGTGGGCTCGACCAAAGCGTCGATGCCGTGCTTCTGCGCCACCGCGATGCGCTCCTCCCATTGCTGGCTCGACTGCGGCGTCGACTGGCACGGCGAGTCGCAGACGATGACGCGGTCGAGGCGGTCGGGGTGGCGTTCGGCTAAGCCCAACGCTGTGGCGCCCCCCATGGACAGGCCGGCGAAATGCGTCTTGGCGATGCCGAGTGCGTCGAGCAGGCCAAGCGCGTCCTCAAGCAGCGTATCGAAGGCGTAGCGGCCGGCCGGAACCTCGGTGCCGCCGTGGCCGCGCTGGTCGTAGCGCAGCACGCGGAAGCGTGATTTGAGCGCCGCGGCCTGCTCGTCCCACATCGCCGTCGAGGTGGCGAGCGAATTGGAGAACACGATCCACGGCGCGCCCTCCGGACCGTCGACCTGATAATTGATGCTGATGCCGTTGGCTTTGATTTTCATTGTGGGTGCTTTCGTTCTATCTCGGCAAAAACTCTTCGAGCAGCTTAAGGAGTGGCTCCGGTCCCTGCGTCGGCATGAAGTGACCGGCTTCGATCAGCTCGAACCGCGCGCCCGGGATTTTCTTGGCAAGCTCTGCGGTGCCAGCGTGCGGCCGCACCGTATCGTGGCGGCCGGCAATGACCATCGTAGGGCAGGGGATCTTCGTCAGCATGTGCAGCATGTTGGTGCGCGCCAGCGCGCGAAAGCCATAGCCGAAGCCGACCGGATCGTTGCCGAGATAACGGCCGCGATAGGCCTCGTAGGCGGTGCGTTCGCCGAGGTGCTCGGGATACGAGATAGCGAGCGTCGTCGGCAGCGAGGCGCGCATGCCCTCGCGCATGGCAAACGCGGCGCGCTCGTCGAGTGCCGCCGCGCGGCTCGGATCGACGCCGGGCGCCGGATTGCACAGAACCAGCGCGCCGATCTCGTTCGGGTGCAGTTCGAGAAAGCGCAGCGCCTGGGTGGCGGCGGCGGCGACGGTGACGAAATGATAGGGCGGCTCGAGGCCGACCGCTTTGGCGAGCGCAACAAAGTCCTGCACCAGCACATCGTTCGTGAATTCCTGGCGTACTTTTTCCGATAGGCCCGAGCCGCGCTGATCGTATCGCAGCACGCGCCGGCGCTCGGCGAGGCGCGGCGCTACCGCGTCCCAGGAATTAAGCGTGCCGCCGAGCTCATGCAGCAGCACCACGGATGGGCCGTGGGCGCCGGCAAGCTGGTAATGCAAACTCACGCCATTGACGTCGATGAACGGCACGATGTTCTCCTGCAACTCTAAAAGTCCACACCAAGGAAATGGTCGAGCGAATAGAGTCCGCCGCCTTGGACCAGCACATAGAACGCCGCGATCGTCCACATCAACGTATATTCGAGCCCGAGCTTGTTCCAAAAGTAGCGGCCGACACGCCAGCGCTCGACATTGGCGACCAGGAGGAACAGCACGGCCGCGACAGCGACCGGGCGCGTGAACAAGCCGACGGCGAGCAGGGGCCCGCCGACGAGCTGCGTCACCGAGATCGCCCGGGCCCAAAACCATCCCGGCCGATAGCCGCCGCGATCCAGACCAGCCGCGAGCTCATTGAGGTTGAGCGCTAACGCTCCACTGTTGGGAAAAAAGCCGAACGTGTTGCGCAGGCCGTGCGGCACCAGCGCCAGCCCGACGGCGATGCGCAGCAGCGCGTAGGCGAACGGCGACAGCGTCTGGTAAAGACCGGACAAGCTTTTGCGGATCAATGCGCCATCAGCACCGGCAGCCTGGCGTTGGCCAGAATATGCCGCGTGGTGCCGCCGAAGATCATCTGGCGCAATCGGCTCTGCGTATAGGCGCCCTTGATGATCAGGTCGCAGCCGAGCTCCTCGGCCTTGGCGAGAAGAATTTCGCCGGCGTTACGCTTGCCGCTCGGCTTGAGCGTGATCGGCTCGGCGGCGATGCCGTTAATCTTCAAGTTGCGCGCCATCTGCTCGCCGCTCGGGCCGGCGACGGTGGCGCCCTCGACGGTGGCGATGGTGATGCGCTCGGCGAGGCGGAGGATCGGCATCGCGTCCGCCATGGTGCGCGCCTGTTCGGTGCTGCAGTTCCAGGCGACCAGCACATTGCTGGCTAGCGAGCGCGGCGACGAAGGCGGCGCGATCAGCACCGGCCGGCCGCTTTCGAACAGCGCCGATTCGAGCGTGATCATTGACGGGCTCTGCCATTCGGGGCCGGGCCGCGCCAGCACGATCATGTCGAACAGGCGGCCGTAGCTGCCGACGAAATCGTGGCCGCTGGGCGCGTCCTTGTGCCACGACCACGACAATGCGGTTGCGGCCTCGCCCGTACAGGCCGGCACGTTGTGGCCGCTCATGAAGGCGCGGAACACCTCTTCGGCGTGCTTGACCAGTTCGGCGTCGTTTTCCTTCACCGCCACCATGGTCAGGCCGCTGTCCGGATCCATCGCCACCAGATCGGCGACGCCGGGCCGCAACGCAAACCCTTCGATGCAGGAGCCGAATTTCCGGGCCAAGAGCAGCGCGGTATCCAGGGCCGACTGCATCGAGGCCTGGTGTTCGGTGGGAAGCAGAATTGTCTTCATGCGCACCCCCCACGGTGCTTCGAGTACGGGCGGAAGATGTCGTTCGCTCTGGAGTTTAGCCCCTTGCCGGGGTCTTGCCCGCATCATCATAATGCCGTGCCGATGCTGGCGACAAGCTGCCAGCCACTCACGCCAAATCCGCCACGCGCATTGCGATGGCGCGGGGTGAGCGCAAAGCGCGGGAGGAAGCCATGATCCGACGCGTGGTGATTGCGGCCCTTGGTCTTGCGCTCGTGTGGTCGGCGGCGGTACACGCGCAATCCTATCCGGCTCGGCCGGTAAAGCTGGTCGTGACCTTTGCGGCCGGCGGCGCTGCCGATCTGTTCGGCCGCGCCTTCGCGAGCGCGCTCGGTACCGAACTCGGCCAGCAGGTGTTCGTCGAAGTCCATGCCGGTGCCGGCGGCATGACCGGGATCGACTACGCGGCCAAAAGCCCGCCCGACGGCTACACGCTGTGCCTTGCCGGCGCCGCCGCGCTCTCGGCCATGCCGTTCATGGTCAGCAAGATGCCGTTCGATTGGCAAAAGGATTTGACGCTGATCACCGACGTGGTGCGCGTTCCCGAAGCGGTCGTCGTCACGCCGGCGCTCGGCGTCGACACGCTGCCGGCCTTCATCGCCTATGCGCGCGCCCATCCGGGAAAGATCAATTTCGGTTCGGCCGGGCTCGGCACCATCACACAAATGGCGGCCGAATTGCTCAAGGAAGAGGCCAAGATCGACATCGTCCACGTACCGTATCGCGGCGTGGCGCCGGCGATGACCGACCTCCTCGGCAATCAGCTGCAGATGCTGGTGGCCGACGTGCCGTTCCTGCTGCCGCACGTTAAAGCCGGTGCCATCAAGGCCCTGGCGCTGACCTCGGCCAAGCGGACCGCGGCTTTGCCCGATCTGCCGACCACGGGGGAAGTCGGCTATCCGCGGGTCAACTCCGATAATTGGTATGGGTTGGTGGCGCCTGCGGGTCTGCCGCCGGACGTGCGTGAAAAAGTATATCGGGCGGCGATCGCCGCGCTCAAGAACACCGAGCTGAACAGGCAGTTCGCCACGCTCAACGCCGTCGCCGATCCCATGACGCCGCAAGACTTCGCCGCCTTCATCCGCGCCGAGCAGGCCAAATGGGGACCGGTGGTGGCCAAAACCGGCGTGCGTCTCGATTAGGGGCACGCCATGAAGCTGCACTGGTCGCCACGCTCGCCGTTCGTGCGCAAGGTCATGATCGCCGCGCACGAGCGCGGCCTGGTTGACCGCATCGTGTGCGTGCGCACCGTGGCGGCGATGACCAAGCCCCATGCCGCGTTGATGCAGGACAATCCGCTGTCGAAAATTCCGACACTCGTGCTCGATGACGGGCGCGTGCTCTACGATTCGCCGGTGATCTGCGAATATCTCGACGGGATCGGCGACGCCCCAAAGCTTTTGCCCACCGAGCCCGCGGCGCGGTTCGAGGCGCTGCGCCGCCAGGCACTCGGCGACGGCTTTCTCGACATGCTGGTCACGCTGCGCAACGAGCGTGAGCGCGCGCATCCGTCGGAGGTGCACATGGCGAGCACCGCGGTGCGCACCGCTGCGGTGCTACGGAGCCTCGAGGGCGAGGCGGAGGCGCTTGGCGCCGCGCCGTTCGGCATCGGCCATATCGCAATCGGTTGCGCGTTGTCGTATCTGGATTTTCGTTTTGCCGAAGAGGATTGGCGCAAAGGTCATCCGCGCATCGCGCGCTGGCATGCGAGCTTTGCGGCGCGCCCGGCGGTGCGGGCGACCGAGCCGGTCGACGATTCCTGACCGTCATTGCGAGCGAAGCGAAGCAATCCAGGGGCCGGTGCACTAAGTTGGATTGCTTCGTCGCTTCGCTCCTCGCAATGACGGCGTGAGATCAGCCAAGCGTCGGGTCGAGCACGATCTTGCCCTGGCCGCCGTTTTCCTCGATCAGCCGGTGCGCCTCGGCGGCGCGCGACAGCGGCATGATCTTGTCGATCTGCGGCAGCACCTTGCCTTCGGCAGCCGCCGCCAGGCAGTCCGGCAGGTCCGACGGCGTGAAGCCTGGCCGGCCCTTGATGGTGATGCGCTTGTGATAGAGGTGCGAGAAATTGATGGAGACGTGAGGCCCCGCATGGGCGCCGGCGGTGACGAGCCGCCCGTCCATGCCGATGGCTTCGAAAGCGAGCGGCAGCACTTTTGGATTGGCGATGTTGTCATACACCACATCGACGCCCTTGCCGCCGGTCAGCCGTAAAACTTCGTCGCGGATATTCTGCGTCATGTAGTTCACGCCGTGATCGGCGCCGAGTTCGATGCCGAGCTTGACGCGCTCGTCGGAGCCGGCCGCGGCGATCACTTTCGCGCCGATCACGTTCTTGGCGATCTGAATGCCGATCGAGCCGAGATTGCCGCCGGCGCCCATGATCAACACGGTCTCGCCGCGCTTCAGCTCGGCGACGTGCATCAGCAGATTCCAGGCGGTCGGCACGTGCCGCATGATGACCGCGGCGCGATGGAAATCGAGATGCTCGGGCACAGTGACGGCGGCGCAGGCCGGCACCGCGATGAGCTCGGCAAAGCCGCCCGGCCGCTTGATGCCCATCATGCCCTGCGGGCCCTTGTAGCCGCTGCCGTCTTCGGCGCAGGTTTCCAGCGGCATCACCCCGGCCGCCGCGACGCGGTCGCCGACGTGCCAATGCGTGACCTGAGGCCCGACCGCATCGACCACACCGGCGCAATCGACGCCGGGAATGAGCGGCAGCACCGGCCCGCGATATTGTTCGCGGCCGGCGCGCAGGCTGACGTCGAGCACGCGGTTGACGGTGGCGGCGTGCACCTTGATGCGGATCTCGCCATCGCGCGGCACCGGATCCGGCACGTCCTCGTAACGCAAGACGTCGGGCGGGCCGTATTCGCGGAGGACGATGGCTTTCATTGTTTGTTCCTGGCAGGCGCGCCGCTTCAGTAATCATCGCGCGCGGCTTTGCGCAACCGTAGTGCGGTTGCAGGGCCTTCTCGGTAGGGCAGCGATCGGCGCTGCAGCGCCGGTACACTGGACTTGCTATGCTGAGCCGACCGCTTACGCCACCAGAGGAGCCGCCCTTGCCCGATCTCTCGGCCGTCGCCGACAAAATCGCCTGCGCGGAAGTCATCCAGAATTGGGGCGTGTTTCGCGACCAGGGCCGCTGGAAGGAGCTGCGCGCGACCTTCACGCCGGACGGCCACATTTCGGTGTCTTGGTTTCGCGGTGCATTCGAGCAATTCGTCGAACGCTGCCGGGCGAACTATGGCGCCGGCCACAGCTGGTCGCGCCATCACCTGTTCGCGTCGACTGTGACGGTCAACAGCGATCGTGCCATGGCGGAGACGCCGGTCGTGATTCGGGTGCGGCAGCCGTTCGGCGGCATCGCGGTCGACCTGTCGTCATGCTCGCGCTTTCTCGACCGGCTGGAGCGGCATGGTGACCACTGGCTCATCGCCGAGCGCGCCGCGATCTACGAGCGCGACCGCCTCGATCCGGTCGAGCCCTCGCCGGCCTTCGACAAGTTGTTCGAAGGCGCCAACACGGCGCAATATCCCGAGCAGTACCGCTACATGGCGTTCCGCCTGGCGCACGCCGAAGGCCGCTCGCTCGCCTCGGTGATCTATCGCGACGGCGGGCCCGAGACGTCCGACCTTTACGCGCGGTTCTCCGGCTGGCTCGCCGGCAACGCGGCTTGACGGCGGCAGGCGAGCCGGGCTAGCCGCGGGGCGCTGGAGATACCTTCATGGCGGTGTACACCGATGTCGCGGCGGAAGACCTCGCGCACTTCCTGGCCGGTTACGACATCGGCGAGCTCCTGTCCTACAAGGGCATCGCCGAGGGGGTCGAGAACTCGAATTTTCTGCTGCATTCGAGCCGCGGCCATTTCATCCTCACGCTCTACGAACGGCGCGTGGCCGAGCGCGACCTGCCGTTCTTTCTCGCGCTCATGGAGCATCTGGCGAGCCGCGGCATCGTTTGCCCGCAGCCGGTGAAGAACAAGACCGGCAAGATGCTGGGCAAGCTCGCCGGCCGTCCGGCCGCGATCATCAATTTTCTCGATGGCATGTGGATTCGCCGGCCGAGTGCGGCGCATTGCGCGGCGCTGGGCGAGGCGCTGGCGCGCCTGCATCTCGCCGGCGCCGATTTTGCCATGCAGCGCGACAATGCGCTGTCGGTCGCCGGCTGGCGCCAGCTCTATGACAGCTGCGGCGACCGGGCCGACAAGGTCGAGAGCAATCTGCAAAAGGCGCTCGCCGCCGAGCTCGACATGCTGGAGCGCAACTGGCCGCGCGGCCTGCCGCAGGGTGTCATCCACGCCGATCTGTTTCCCGATAACGTATTTTTTCTCGGCGACCGCCTCTCGGGCCTGATCGACTTTTACTTCGCCTGCACCGATACGCTGGTCTACGACGTCGCCATTTGTCTCAACGCCTGGTGCTTCGAGCCGGATCATGCCTACAATGTGACCAAGGGCCGGGCGCTCTTGGCAAGCTACGCCAGGACGCGGCCGCTCTCCCATGCCGAATGGGAAAAGTTGCCGCTGTTCGCCCGGGGCGCCGCGGTACGCTTTCTGCTGACGCGGCTGGTCGATTGGCTCGACGTGCCGCCCGGCGCGCTGGTGCGACCGAAAGATCCGCGCGAATATGCGCGCAAGTTGCGCTTTCATCAGAAGGTCGCGAGCGCGCGCGATTACGGATTGGTCGAGCCGTGACCGGCGAATCGTTGCCGCACGTCATCGTTCACACGGACGGCGCCTG
>DASRET010000087.1:0-64919 GCA_035651875.1 Xanthobacteraceae bacterium | reverse complement strand
ATCGCTTGCGGTCGTCGCCCATTTTCATTTTCAGTTCGTTCAGCCCAGCTTGCCCATCGCCACCGCGGTGTCGACCATGCGGTTGGAGAAGCCCCATTCGTTGTCGTACCACGACATCACCCGCACCAGCGTGCCGTCCATGACCTTGGTCTGGTCCATGTGGAAAATGCTGGAGTGCGGGTCGTGGTTGAAGTCGCTCGAGACGTTGGGCGCGTCGGTGAAGCCCAAGATGCCCTTGAGCTGCTGCTCGGCGGCGCGTTTGACGGCGGCGTTGATCTCATCCTTCGAGGTCGAGCGCTTGGCCAGGAACTTGAAATCGATCACCGAGACGTTCGGGGTCGGCACGCGGATGGACACGCCATCGAGCCGGCCGGCGAGCTCGGGCAGCACCAGGCCGACCGCCTTCGCGGCGCCGGTCGAGGTCGGGATCATGTTCGCCGCCGCGGCGCGGGCGCGATAGAGATCCTTGTGCACCTGATCGAGCGACGGCTGGTCGTTGGTGTAGGAATGCACCGTGGTCATGAAACCTTTGTCGATGCCGACGGCGTCGTTGAGCACCTTGGCGACCGGGGCGAGACAGTTTGTGGTGCACGAGGCGTTGGAGACGACGGTGTGCGCCTTGTCGAGCTTGTCGTGGTTGACGCCGTAGACCACGGTGAGATCGACGCCGTCGGCCGGCGCCGAGACCAGGACGCGCTTGGCGCCGGCTTTCAGATGCGCCGCTGCCTTTTCCTTGGAGGTGAAGATGCCGGTGCATTCGAGCGCGACGTCGATGCCGAGCTCCTTCCACGGCAGCTGCGCCGGGTCCCTGATCTGGGTGACCTTGATGGCGCCGTTGCCGCAATGGATGGTGTCGCCCTTGACCGTCACCTCGCCGGGAAAGCGGCCGTGCACGGTGTCGTAGCGTAGGAGGTGGGCATTGGTCTCGACCGGGGCGAGATCGTTGAGGGCGATGACCTCGATGTCGTCGCGGCCGGATTCGACGATGGCGCGCAGAATGTTGCGGCCGATGCGGCCAAAACCGTTAATGGCGACGCGTACCGACATGGAATGCTCCCGGCTTTCCTTAGTCCTGTGCCTTAATACAGGGCCCTAATCCAACGTTTTCGTTCATTCTATTTAACGGGGCCGCGGGCCGGCACAAGGTGTGTCAGTTGGCTTTGCGCCTAGCGCAATCGGGCGAAGGCCGCCTCCGCCACGGCCTCGGGCGTAATGCCGAAGTTCTGATAAAGCTCCTTATAGGGCGCGCTGGCGCCGAAGCTGCTCATGCCGACAAAAATGCCGGGCGAGCCGATAATCGCGTCCCAGCCCTGGCGGATGCCGGCCTCGACCGCGACGTTAACTTTTGTCTGGCCGACGATCGCTGCGCGCTTGTCGGCCGGCGCCGCGGCCAGCAGCTCGAAGCACGGCACCGAGACGACGCGCGCCGATACCTTGCGCTCGGCGAGCAGCTTTTTGGCCGCGACCGCGATGGCGACTTCCGAGCCCGAGGCGAACAGCGATACCACGGCGCCGTCATCCTCGGCCGCCACCAGCTCGTAGGCGCCGAGCGCACAGCGATTACGCTCGTCAAATCCCTGGCGCAGCTGCGGCACATTCTGGCGGGTCAGCGCCAGCACGCTCGGGCCGTCGCGGCTCTGCAGCGCGAGCTCCCAGCACTCCGCCGTCTCCACCGCATCGCACGGCCGAAACACTTTGAGGTTCGGAATGGCGCGCAGCGCCGCCAGATGCTCGACCGGCTGATGGGTCGGGCCGTCTTCGCCGAGCCCGATGGAATCGTGCGTCATGACATGGATCACGCGCTGGCCCATGAGCGCCGCGAGCCGGATCGCCGGCCTGCAATAATCGGCGAACATCAAAAATGTGCCGGAGTAGGGGATGATGCCGCCATGCAGCGCCATGCCGTTCATGGCGGCCGCCATGGCGTGCTCGCGCACGCCGTAATGGATGAAGCGGCCGGAATAATCGGCGGCGCTCATCGCCTTCATCGATTTGGTGCGGGTGTTGTTGGAGCCGGTGAGATCGGCCGAGCCGCCGACCATTTCGGGCAGCGCCGCGGTCAGCGTTTCGAGCGCGAATTCCGACGCCGAGCGGGTGGCGATTTCCTTCGGCGCCTGCGCCAGCTTCTCTTTCAGCTCGCGCACCGCGGCGGCGAGTTTTTGTTTCGGCAGCTCGCCGCCCATGCGGCGCTCGAACTCGTCGCGCTTGTCCGCCGGCAACGCATCGCGCCGCGCCTGCCAGGCGAGCCGAGCCGGACGGCCGCGTTCGCCGGCGACGCGCCATGGCGCGCGGATCGCCGGCGGAATCTCGAACGGCGGCGCGGTCCAGCCGAGTTTTTGCCGCGCCGCGGCGACCTCTTCGGGGCCGAGCGCCGCGCCGTGGGATTTTTCGGTGCCGCCCTTGTTGGGCGCGCCGTAGCCGATGGTGGTGCGGCAGGCGATGAGCGACGGCCGCTCGGATTTCTTCGCCGCCTCGAGGGCGGCGGCGATCGCCGCCGGATCGTGGCCGTCGATGCGGCTTGCCGCCCATCCGGCGGCTTCGAAGCGCTTGACCTGATCGACCGAGTCGGCGAGCGCAAGCGGGCCGTCGATCGAGATGCCGTTATCGTCGAACAGCACGATCAGCTTTTTGAGCTGCAGGTGCCCGGCGAGCGCAATCGCCTCCTGGCTGATGCCTTCCATCAGGTCGCCGTCGGAGGCGAGCACATAGGTAAAGTGGTCGACCAGCGCGCTGCCGAATTCGGCGGCGAGGTGGCGCTCGGCGATCGCCATGCCGACCGCATTGGCGAGGCCCTGGCCGAGCGGGCCGGTAGTGGTCTCGACGCCGGGCGTATGGCCGTATTCCGGATGGCCCGGCGTCAGCGAGCCCCATTGGCGGAAGCGCTTGATCTCGTCGATGGTCATCTTCTCGTAGCCGAGCAGATGCAGCACGGCGTAGAGCAGCATCGAGCCGTGGCCGGCCGAGAGCACGAAGCGGTCGCGGTCCGGCCAGTGCGGATCGGCGGCGTCGAATTTCAGAAAGCGCGTGAACAGCACGGTGGCGATATCGGCCGCGCCCATGGGCAGGCCGGGATGGCCGGATTTGGCCTGCTCGACCGCGTCCATCGCCAGCGCGCGGATGGCATTGGCCATGCGGTCATGTTCGGCGCGCGCGCTGCTTTCGACCGCGGCGGGAGCGACGCGCGACGCATGGGCGAGAGTCTGGGCGCTCGCCGCGACAATACGGTCAGGCTGGATCATGGGACTGGCCACTCGCGGCGGGAGAGGAGAGGAAACGGCCGCGGTTCCGCAAGGAGTTGAGGGCACAGATAGCATCGCCGCCCCTTGAGTCAATTACGCGACCGGCGGCCATCCGCGTCATACACAGGCGAACGCGACGGTGGCGCGTTAGGCGTTGACGCTCAAACTCGATGGGACGTAAGCTTCCCGCAATAAATCTCTGCCGGGCCACAATTTTCGTCTCGAGTGCGGACGCGGAGATCGGCGCATGAGCGACACCGAATCGATCGAGGCGGCGAGCCGGCGCCTGGCGCTGGCGCTCGATGCGCTCGATGCCGCGGCCGAGCGCCGCCGCGAGCGATTCCGCAACGAGGCGACGCTGTCGGCGCAGGTCCATGCGCTCGGCAACGACCGCTCGCGGCTGGCCGGCGAGCTCGACCACGCCATGGCCCGCGCGCGTGCGCTCGAAACCGCCAACCGCGAGGTGGCGCAGCGCCTGGCGCAGGCGATCGATACGGTGCGCGGCCTGCTCGCCGAAGAGGAATAGCCGGAGCACAGATGTCCCAGGTCAGCGTCACCATCAACGGCCGGCAATTCCGGATGGCGTGCGAGGACGGCCAGGAAGGCCACCTGATGAATCTGGCGCGCGATCTCGACGTCCGCATCGAGGGCCTGCGCAAGAAATTCGGCGAGATCGGCGACACCCGGCTCACCGTCATGGCGGCGCTGACCATCGCCGATTCGCTCGCCGAGACCGCAGGGCGCATCAAGAAGCTCGAGGACGAGCTCGTCGCCCTGCGGAACGCGCGCGCCGAAGCGCTCGATCACGACCAAGCCGCGCGCGCCGCCATCACCGCGGCGCTCACCGCGGCGGCCGAGCGTATCGAGAGCATCACCGCCAAGCTCAACCAGCCGGCGGGCGGCGGTGTGCCGCTGGGCTGACGCTTTTTCATCCTCCCCCGCGATCGCGGGGGAGGAAAGAAACTCAATCGCCCATATGCGGGTCGATCTTCTTCGCCGCGTCGATGTCCGCCTGGCCGCCGGTTTCGTCGCCCTGGTGCTGCTTGGCGATGCCGCGCTCATAGAGCGCCAGCGCATCGCGCGCGTTGAGCTTCAGCGCCGCGTTGTAATCGGCGATGGCGGTGTCGTAATCGCCCTTTGCGGCGTACGACATGCCGCGATTGTGCACCGGATCGATGAAGTTCGCGTTGAGTCGGATCGCCTTGGAATATTCCTCGATGGCCTGGTCGTATTTCTTGGTCAGGTGATAGATCGCGCCGCGCGTGTTGAAGGCGTGGTCGTCGCGCGGATCGAGCTCGATCGCCCGGTTGCAGTCGGTCATGGCGCGGTCGTACTGCTCTTTATCCTTGTAGGCGATGCAGCGGTTGCCGTAGGCCCACGCCAGGTTCTTGCCGCTCCAGCGGCCGGAGCGGATCGCCTCGGTGCAGCCTTTGATCTGCTCGTCTTTCGAGAAGCTGTCGCTGCGGTTGACGCAAGCGTCGGTGTCGCGTTGCGAGAACGCCGCCGCCGGCGCAACGGGCAGCGCCGTCGCCAGCATCGTCGCGGCGGCCGCCAACACATACAGGCACTGTCTGGTCTTCATCATTTCCCCCCTGCCAAGATATCCCAGCCGTGCGATCATAGCCGAACATCATACGGTTCAGCCAGATGGTTGCGCTAAACCAGAACGCGAGCCGGAACATCCAGCGCCCCATAGGCGGCCTCCGGCCGCCGTCATTTTCGTGGTGGAACGACGATCGGGCCCACGACCGTTGGCGTCTGGGTGCGGGTAGCGTCGCCGCGGTAGCGTCGCGCGCCGCCGCGCACTACATTGCCGGGGCGGGGCTGCGCGGTGCGTCAGGAGACATATCCCCGGGGCCTTATCGATCCTGAAGGGAGCCGTCCCTGGCCGGGCTCGTGGGTCCGGACATATGGCGCCCACCTACTTTCGTAGGGAACCCGGGATCGAACTCCAACGGCCGCAGCGGCTCCGCACTTTGCCTCACGTTGCAGTCGTGGCCGGACTTGTTCCGGCCATCCGCGTCTTTAGGGTAGCGGCGCCCGAGGCGCGGACGTCCGGCATGTGCCGGGCATGACGATAAGATGATGGACGCAGTTTCGATTGAACAACAAAAAGCCGCCCTGCGCCGCGACGCGGCGGCGCGGCGCGATGCGTTGCCGGCGGAGATGCGCAAGGCGGCGGCGGAGGCGATTGCGGCGCGGGATTTTCCGCTGCCGGTTGCGGCCGGCATGATCGTGTCCGGCTTCATGCCGTTCAAGAGCGAGATCAATCCGCTGCCGCTGTTGCAGAAGCTCGCGGGCGCCGGCGCGCGGCTGGCGCTGCCGCGCATCGTCGGGCGCGGGCATCCGCTCAGCATGCGGGCCTGGGAATTCGGCGCGCCGCTCGAGCGCGGACAGTGGGGCCTTCGCGAGCCGCCGGCGGATGCGCCGGAAGTCGATCCGGACGTTCTGATCGTGCCGCTTCTGGTGTTCGACCGCGCCGCCTATCGGCTCGGCTTTGGCGCGGGGTATTACGATATGACGCTGACGGCGCTGCGTGCGCGCAAGACCATTACGGCGGTCGGCATCGCGTTCGCCGCGCAGGAAGTGCCGGCGGTGCCGCGGACCGAGCGCGACGCGCGGCTCGATCTCGTGCTAACCGAGCGCGAGGCGATCGATTGGCGAGGACGCTGACGCATGCGCATTCTGTTCGTCGGTGATGTGGTGGGGCGCAGCGGGCGCGTTGTGGTCTATGATCGGCTGCCCGGGCTCATCCGCGACTGGAAGCTCGATCTCGTCGTGGTCAACGGCGAGAACGCGGCCGGCGGCTTCGGCATCACCGAGAGCATCTATCGCGAATTGCTCGATGCCGGCGCCGATGCGGTCACGCTCGGCAATCATGCCTGGGACCAGCGCGAGGCGCTGGTGTTCATCGAGCGCGCCGAGCGCCTCATCCGCCCGGTCAATTATCCGGCCGGCGCACCGGGCCGCGGCGCCGCCTTGATCGAGGCCAAGAACGGCGCGCGCGCGCTGGTGATCAACGCCATGGGCCGCATCTTCATGGACGCGCTCGACGATCCGTTCGCCGCAATCGACCGCGAGCTTACGGCATGCCCGCTCGGCCGCGGCGCCGATGCGATCATCGTCGACATTCACTGCGAGGCGACCAGCGAGAAACAGGCGATGGGCTTTTTCTGCGACGGCCGCGCGAGCCTCGTGGTCGGCACCCACACTCACGTGCCGACCGCCGATCTGCGCCTGATGCCCGCCGGCACCGCCTTCGTCAGCGACGTCGGCATGACCGGCGACTACGATTCCATCATCGGCATGATCAAGGACGAGCCGCTGACGCGTTTTTTGCGCAAGATTCCGTCGGCGCGGTTCGAGCCGGCTTCCGGCGCGGCGACATTGTGCGCGGTGGCGGTGGAGACCGATCCGGCGTCGGGGCTCGGCACGCGCGTCGCCGCGGTGCGCCTCGGCGGCTGCCTGGAACCCGCGGTGCCGGCGTTCTGGGGCGAAAACGCGGGCGCCGCCTGACCTTTATTTTTGTGGGGCGCGAACATATTAGTTCGTCATTGCGAGCGTCGCTCCACGCCTCGCAATGACGAACGCAGAGAACACGCCATGGCCGGACATTCGCAATTCAAGAACATCATGCACCGCAAGGGGCGGCAGGATGCGGCGAAGTCAAAGCTGTTCGGCAAGCTCGCCCGCGAGATCACCGTCTCGGCCAAGCTCGGCATGCCCGATCCGGCGATGAATCCGCGGCTGCGCGCCGCCGTGATCGCCGCGCGCGCCGAAAACATGTCGAAGGACAGCATCGAGCGCGCCATCAAGAAGGCAACCGGCGGCGACGCCGAGAACTATGAGGAAATCCGCTACGAGGGCTACGGGCCGGGCGGCGTCGCGGTGATCGTCGAGGTGCTCACCGACAACCGCACCCGCGCCGCCGGGGAAGTGCGCGCCGCCTTCACCAAGAGCGGCGGCAATCTGGCCGAGACCGGCGCGGTCGCCTTCATGTTCGATCACCTCGGCGTTATCGAATACGATGCCGCCGTGGCCAGCGCCGACGCCATGTTCGAGGCGGCGCTGGAAGCCGGTGCCGACGACGTGGTGTCGAACGCCGACGCGCATGAGATTTACGCCAAGCCGGATCACTTCCACGCCGTCGCCAAGGCGCTGGAAGGAAGATTCGGCGAGCCGCGCAAAGCGTCGCTGGTGTGGCGGCCGCAGAACACCGTCGCCGTGGACGACGAAAAGGGCGAGAAGCTGCTGAAGCTGATCGAGAGCCTCAACGAGCACGACGACGTGCAGAACGTCTACGCCAATTTCGAGGTGTCGGACGCGCTCATGGAGAAGATGAGCGCGTAATCATCGTCATGCGCGGGCTTGACCCGCGCATCCATACTGATGCGCCGCTATGTCTTCGCGACAAGAACGCGCAAGCGCAAATGCAGCATGGATTGGCGGGTCGAGCCCGGCAATGAAGAATCGTCACCCGCCGTATTCCAGGATGAACAAACCGGCGTTGTAATCGGTTGAATAGATCAACCCGGCGGCGTCGACGAAGACGTCGGCGGATTGGATGACGCGGGCGCGGTTGGGGCGGTGATCCATCAGGCGCGGCGGGGCGGGCGGCACCCAGGCGCCGGTTTCGACGGGCGCCTGCGTGTTGCCGATATCGAAGACGCGCACGCCGGCGTTCTGATAGGTGGCGAAGATGGTCTGCGCGCTGACGAAGCTGCCGGGCCGGTTCTCGTGCAGATTATGCGGACCGAAATGGCCACCCTTGCGTTTGTAGTCGGCTTCGGCGGGCTGCGGGAACGTGGCGACGACGCGCGGATCGGCCTTGTCGCGATTGTCGATCACCCAGATGTTCTTGACGCCGTCCTCCTGGTGATCGAGCACGGCTTCGTCGAGCACGATCAGAAGCTCGCGGTCGGGCAGCGGCAGGCAATTGTGGGTGCCGCCACCGAACGGCGGCACGCCGTCACGATGGGCGATCAGCTTTGGCTTGGCGCGGTCGGCGACGTCGAGCACCACCATGCCGGCGTCGCGCCACGCCGCGTAGGCGGTATCGCCGTGCACGATGGCGTGGTGCAAGCCGTAGCGGCGCGTTGACGGCCAGGTAGGCGTTTCGCCGGCGGCAGCGTTCATGCCGGGAATCCACCAGCGGCCTGCTTCGCGCGGGCGCGCCGGGTCGGCCATGTCGATGGTGATGAAAATGTAGTCGGTGAAGCCGTCGAGCAGCGCCGAGGCGTAAGCCCAGCGGCCGCCAACGTACCACAGCCGGTGAATGCCGCCGCCGTCGACCGGCATGAAGCCGATGCGGCGCGGCTCGGCGGGTTTTGCAATGTCATAGACCGCAACGCCCGCGGTCCAGTCGCGCGCCGGTTCTGTGGCGGCCTGCGCGGTGCCGACCACGGTGCCGAGTTGGCCCCGGTAATAGGCCTTTTCGTCGGCGAATTCGGCGGCGGCGAACATGTCCTTGGCGTTGACGACCAGCAACAGATCGTCGTGGGTCTGCAGATGAATGTTCCAGGTGTTGGGCGGCGCTGCGATGTAATTCACCGCGCGCGGGTTCTTTGGATCGCGCACGTCGATGACGGAAAAACCCTTGGAGAACATGTGGCCCACATAGGCGTAGCCGCGGTGCACCATTACCTGCACGCCGTCGGCACGGCCGCCCTGATCGCTGTGGCCGACAAGCCGCATATTGCGCGCGTAATCGGGTTGCGGCAGCTCGCTCATATGTAGGCATCCAGAAAATTCGGCACCGCGATCCAGTCGAGCATGGCGCCCGGGCTTTGCAGAAGCTCGTGCATGCGGCGGTCTTCCTCGGTCTTGAGGTTGACGCCCATATGGGTGCCGAGCTTGCGGCTGTGCAGGACGATGGTGTTGCCGATCGGCTGGCGCGCGGCGTTGTAAGCGTCGAGCGCCGCGTCGATGTCGTCGTGGTCGCGCAGCGCCGCGGCGAGCGCGGCGGCGTCGTTGCCCGCCTTGGCGACGCCGAATCCCATATGCGGGCGCGGATTGGCGGCGGCGTCGCCCACCATGGCGACGCGGCCGAACACGATGCGCGGCGCGGTGAAGTCGTAGATCGGCGTGATGAACGGCTGCTTCATCTTCATCACGCAGTCGAGCAGCACCGGAGGCATGATCTTTTTCGCGTCGGCATACATGTCTTCGATGAGGTCGCGGCGGATCAGCGGCGGCGGCACCGAATAGTCGTGCTGCACGCCGTTCGAGTCGACATTCATGTCACGCAGTTGCGCGGCTTCGGCGACCCGATACCAGATGAAATTGTAGCGGCGCTTGCCGGGACGCAGGTCGTCGTTGAAGCCGGCGATCGGATAGGTGATCACCTCCTGGCGCGGCGGCAGATAGAACACGAAGTAGGGGAAGATCTCCTTCAATGTCTGCGGCGCCAGATCGGCTTCGTTGGGCGCGCCGCGCCAGATGTAATAGCCGGCATAGATCGGTTGCAGCTCGGGCGCGAGCTGGCCGCGCACGCTCGAGCGCACGCCGTCGCCGCCGACCAGAATATCGGCATCCTCGATGCGTCCGCCGTTGAAATGCACGCGGACGCCGCTGCGGTTCTGCTCGACCCGCTCGAACGTCCAGCCGAGGTGATAGCGTGCCGGATCGATGGTGGCGCGCAGAAGCCGCTGCAGCCGGTCCCACGAGGTGAGGATTTGCCGAAGCGGCCGCTGGTCGATGATGCGGCCGTCGCGGTCGATGGCCATGCGCTTGGGCACTTCGATGCCGAGGTCGCGGGTGCCGGCGCCGCTCGCGTCCAGCGCTTCCAGTAATTCCGGATGCGTGGTGATGCCGGCGCCGCGGCCGACCAGCTCGACGGCCGAGCGCTCGTAGACGTCGGCCTCCCAGCCGATCTGCCGCAGGAACGCGGCGGCAAACAGCCCCGACATCGAGCCGCCGACGATGATGGCCCGGCGTTTGTTGGATCGCGCTTGCGCCATGCGCGCCGATGCTAGTGCATTTGGCGCGGCGCTGGCGAGTCGGCGCGGCGCCGCAGCTATTCGTCATTGCGAGCGAAGCGAAGCAATCTAGGGCAGGGCGCACCGACTCCTGGATTGCTTCGTCGCTTCGCTCCTCGCAATGACGACTTATGCGATTAGCGCAAGAAGGAATCGAACACCGGAATGCTGACGAAGGCGGCGCCGGCGATGATGGCGTAGGCGATGCGGCGATAGGTGAGGTCGGAGGCGCCGTGGAAGAATTTCGCGCCGGCGGCGGTGGCGAGGAAGAACGGCGCGGCGAGGAGCAGCGACAGCGCGAACAATTGCGCGGTGATCAGGCCCTCCCAGAGATAGACCGCGATGGAGGTCAGGTCCAGGAGCAGAAAGTAGACCAGGCAATTGGCGCGCACCGTGGCGGCCTTGTTGATGGCGCCGAGCCAATAGATCAGCACCGGCGGTCCGGCGATCTGCACCGCGCCGGCGCCGAAGCCGGAGATCAGGCCGACGCCGACGGTGATCGGCAGCCGCGCGCGGCCGCGATAGCGCCAGCCGGCGATCAGCGCGCCGACCAGCGACAGCACCAGAACGCTGATGAACCAGCGCAGCGCGATCGGATCGATGGCGAGCAGCGCCAGGGTGCCGAACGGGATGGCGAATGCGGCGGCGAGATACATCGGCAGCACCTCGCGCCAGGTGCAATGCGCGAACGCGCGCACCGTGAACGGCGCCGCGCCGGCGGTGTCGATCAACAGCAAGGTCACCGCGGCGACGCGCGGTTCGTACACGGCGGCGATCAGCGGAATGTAGATTTGCGCCGAGCCGAAGCCGGAAAAGCCACGCACCACGCCGGCCAGGATCGCGATCGCCATGGCGATCCAGATCCGGTGGTCGGCGATCGCCGCCGCGAACATTGCGCTGTCGGGAAGGGTCATAACTCGTCATTGCGAGCGGAGCGAAGCAATCCAGTGCGGCGCTGCGGTTCTGGATTGCTTCGTCGCTTCGCTCCTCGCAATGACGGCGGGCTGTAGGGTCTCACTTCGTCATGCTCTATCCGCCGAGCGCCGGATAATCCGTATAGCCGCCCGCGCTGCCGCCGTAAAAAGTCTTGCGCTCGGCCGTGGCGAACGGGCCGCCGCGGCGCAGGCGCTCCGGCAGGTCCGGATTGGCGATGAACAGCGTGGCGAAGGAGACGAGATCGGCGGCGCCGCTTTGCAGCACGGCGTTGGCGCGGGCGAGATCGTAGCCTTTGTTGGCGACCAGCACGCTGCGCCACAGCGGGCGGAAGAACGCCGCGTCGAGCTGCGGCGCTTGCGGGGCGCCGCTTGCGGGCGAGGGCAGGGAGGGGGCCGGTTCGGTCGCTCCGGGCTCGACCAGATGCAGATAAGCAAGGCCGAGTTGATCGAGCGCGCGCACCACGACTGAAAACGTCCGCTCCGGATCGCTGTCGGAAATGTCGTTGAAGGCGACGTTGGTGGGCGACAGATGCACGCCGACGCGCTCGCCGCCCCACACGCCCGCCACCGCCTCCATCACTTCGATAAGAAGCCGCGCGCGGTTTTCCGCGCTGCCGCCGTAGCGATCGCTGCGCTGGTTGGTTTTGTCGCGCAAAAACTGGTCGAGCAAAAAACCGTGCGCGGCGTGGACCTCGATGCCGTCGAAGCCGGCCGCCTTGGCGTTGGCGGCGCCGTGGCGGTATTGCGCCACGATGCCGGCAAGCTCGCCGGTTTCGAGCGCGCGCGGCGTCACGTACGGCTTCATGCCGTCGAGCGTCCAGGCCTGGCCGGCCGGCGCGATCGCCGAGGGCGCCACCGGCAGCGCGCCGTCCGGCTGCAGCGACGGATGCGAGATGCGGCCGACATGCCAGAGCTGCAAAAAGATGCGGCCGCCGGCCGCGTGCACCGCGTCGGTGACGAGCGTCCAGCCGGCGACCTGCTCGTCGCTGTGGATGCCGGGCGTGCCCGGATAACCGAGGCCCTGCGGCGCCACCTGGCTTGCTTCGGCGACGATCAGCCCGGCGCCGGCACGCTGCGCGTAATAGGTGGCGTTGAGCGCGGTCGGCGCATTGCCCGGCCCGGCGCGATTGCGCGTCATCGGCGCCATCACGATGCGGTTGGGGAGATCGATCGATCCGAGGCGGAAGGGGGAGAACAGGTCGATGGCGGTCATTTGGAAATTGTTTCCCGGATGCGGTGCAGCGCGCTAGCGGTGCACCGCTGATCCGGGATCGTCCGAAACGCGGCGCTTGTAAAGGTCCCGCGTCTGCAGCGCAGCACTGATGTGCTGCGCTGCGCGCGGGAAACGCTAATCAAAATGCAGACCGCTCTTCTTCACCACGTCGGGCCAGCGCGCGGCTTCGTGACGGATGAAGGCCGCGAATTCGGCGGGCGACGAGCTCACCGTATAGATGCCGACGGTTTCGGCTTTGGCCTTGAGCGCCGGCTCGTTGAGCACCTTGGCGGCCTCGGCGGCAAGTTTTTGCACGATCGGGGCCGGCGTGCCGCGCGGCGCGACGAGGCCGTTCCACACCGAAAGATCGCCGAGATCGGTCCCGGTCGCGTCGACCAGCGCCGGCAAGGACGGCAGCGGCTTGAACGGCCGGCGGTCGAGCTTGGCGAGCGCGCGCAGATTGCCGGCCTGGATGAGCGGCAGCTCCGCCGCGGTGCCGTCGAACACGAAATCGGCGGCGCCGGTGAGCACGCCTTGCGCCACATTGGCCGAGCCGTTGAACGAGATCAGCACGGTGTCGAGGCCGAATTTCTCGTTGAACAGGAAGCAGGTGAGTTTTGTCGTGATGGTGCCGGCGCCGCAGTTGAGCTTGCCGGGCGAAGCTTTGGCCTTGGCGACGAGATCGTTCGCGGTGCGATACGGACTCGATGCGTTGACCACCAGCCAGCCCATGTTCTGGGCGGCGAGCGACACCGGCGCGAAATCGTTGATGGGATCGTACGGCAGGTGGCTGTAGAGATACTGGTTCATCACCAAGGTCGAATCGATCGCCATCAACAGCGTGTAGCCGTCGGGCGCCGCCTTGGCGACGAGCTCCGCGCCGATCACGGTGTTGGCGCCGGGCCGGTTGTCGACCACGATCGGCTGGCCGAGATCGGCGCTCATGCGGTCGCCCATCATCCGGGTCAGCACGTCCGAGGGCCCGCCGGCCGGGAACGGCACGATGATGCGGATCGGTCGCGTCGGATATGTCTCCTGCGCGCGGGTCGGCGCCATGGCGAGGGCCGAGAAGAGGGCGACGGTCGCAAGTTGGATGATGCGCATGACGGGCTCCGCGTCGGTGGCTGGCGAATATTAGGCCGGGACGATGCGGAAGGCGAATAGCGCTTTACGCCATCGCACCCGTGGTCTTACGCTCATGGGCCGTCATTCGCGGCGGCAGTGGAGCGCAAAAGCATGACGCGCATCGGACTGATCATTCCGTCCTCGAACCGCATGGTCGAGCAGGAGATGGTGCGGCAGGTGCCGCCCGGCGTCACCGCCCATGTGGCGCGGCTGCGCATGACCGGCGCGCACCGCGTCGGCATCGATGCGCTCTTGCCGCGGGTCGAGGAGACGGCGGCGACGCTGGTCGATGCGCGCTGCGACGTCGTGGCGTTTCATTGCACCGCGAATTCGACGGCTGAGGGCACGGAAGGCGAGGACAAGCTTGTGGCGGCGCTGCGTCGTGCCGGCGCGCCGCGCGCCACCACGACCGCAACCGCGATCCGCGCCGCGTTCGATGCGCTCGCGGCGCGCCGCATCGTTCTGATCACGCCGTACAGCCAGGAGACCACCGACCACGAGGCCGAGTTTCTGCGCCACGCCGGCTACGAGGTGCTGGCGGCGCGCGGCTTTGCGCTCAAGGGCAGCGACGAGTACTGCGCGACGCCGGCGCAGTTCTGGCGCGACCGCGCGCTCGAAGCGGCGCGGCCAGACGCCGATTGTTATCTGCTCAGCTGCGCCAATATTTCGACGTTCCCGGTGATCGCCGAGATCGAGCAAAAACTCGGGCGGCCGGTGGTCAGCAGTAATCAGGCGGTGATTTTCGACGCGCTGCGGCTTCTCGGCATGACGGATCGGCGCAATTGTCCGGGGCGGGTGTTTGAGACGCTCGCTGGCCCCAGCGGACTTCGAGCAACCGCATGACGCATTCTCCGCTCATTCCCGCGAAAGCGGGAATCCAGGCTGGGTCGCCGCTTTCGCGGGGACGAGCGGTGCTTGGTATCGCGCTGGCGCTCCTTGCCCTCCTCGCCGCCATCTGGCCGGCGCGCGCTGCCGACGATGTGGCGAGCTTTTATCGCGGCAAGCAGATCCGCTTCATCGTCGGCTCGGCGCCTGGCGGCACCTACGACCTGCTCGCGCGCATCGTGGCGCGCCATATCGGCGCGTACATTCCCGGCAAGCCGCTTATCATCGTGCAGAACCAGCCGACCGCGGGCGGCATTGCCATGACCAACCAGCTTTACGCGCTCGGCCCGCGCGACGGCACCGTCATCGGCGTGCCGCTCAACGGCATTCCGGCGGCGCCGCTCCTGCAGCCGCAGGCCGCGCATTTCGAATCGGCCAAGCTGATCTGGGTCGGCAGCACGCACAGCGAGCCCTATGTCGCCTATGTGTGGCATACGGCGCCGGTTCATGCGCTCGCCGACGCGCTGACCACGCCGCTCGTAGTCGGCGCCACCACGCCCGGCACCACGATGAACGACTTTCCGCTGCTGGCGAACGCGGTGCTCGGAACGAAATTCAAGGTCGTGCCGGGCTACGGCTCGACGCCGCAGATGAACGAGGCCTTGGAGCGTGGCGAGATTGAAGGCGTCATCGGCTTCGGCTGGTTCGCGCTCAACGCCCAGGCAGCGCACTCGCTGACCGACGGCAAGATCCGGCTGCTCGCGCAGTTCGGGCTGTCGCGCAGCCATATCCTGCCGGACGTGCCGCTGATGCTCGACCTCGCCAGGAACGATGCCGACCGGCAGGCGCTGGCGCTCCTCTTCGGCCGCACCGAATACGGCCGGCCGTATTTTCTGCCGCCCGGCGTGCCGGCGGAGCGCGTCGCGGCGCTGCGCCGGGCGTTCGATGCCACCATGCACGATCCGGCGTTCACCGCCGAAGCGGACAAGATCGGCTTTGCGGTCGATCCGCTGACCGGCGAGCAGGTCCAGGCGCTGATCGACGATCTGGCCAAGACGCCGGCAGACGTGGTGGCGCGGGTGCGCGCGGCGCTCACCAAGTAACCCGGATTGAGCGCAGCGAAATAATTTTGAGATACGCGGTGTGACGACCGGCGACGCCGGTTGCCCCGCCTCTGCACCAGCCCTCAACGGAACCGCAGATTGGCGCGCGACAGCTGGCTGATGGACGAGCATCCCATCAGCTTCATATCTCGTTCGAGCTCGGTGCGCATGAGGTTGAGCGCCCGCTCAACGCCTGCTTGCCCAGCTGCAGCCAGCGGAAACAAATAGTAGCGGCCGACGCCAACAGCTTTGGCGCCCAGCGACAACGCCTTTAGAACATGGCTTCCTCGCCGAACGCCGCCGTCCATCATCACGTCGATCTTGTCGCCAACGGCGTCGACAATTTCAGCGAGCTGATCGAATGCTGCGCGCGAACCATCCAGTTGCCGTCCGCCGTGGTTGGACAAGATGATGCCGGTACAGCCAATGTCGACCGCACGTTTGGCGTCGGTAACCGACATCACGCCCTTCAGGCAAAATTGCCCCTTCCAAGCTTGGACCATTTCGGCCACGTCATCCCAGTTCATGGCCGGGTCCAGCATCTCCGTGAAGTAACGTCCGATCGACATGGCGCCGCCGCTCATGTCGACATATTCGTCGAGCTGCGGCATGCCGAATTTTTCGTGGGTAAGATAGTTGATCGCCCACATCGGCTTGACGGCAAATTGCACCATGCCGCCCAATGTAAGCCTGAAAGGAATGGAAAAGCCCGTGCGCAGGTCGCGTTCGCGATTGCCGCCGGTAATGCTATCGACCGTCAGCATCATGACGTTGACGCCTGCATCCTTGGCGCGCTGCATCATGGCTCGGTTGAGCGCCCGATCCTTGTGAAAATAGAACTGATAAGCCTGCGGCGTGTCATACGCCTTCCGTAGCTCCTCCAAACTGACCGTACCGAGCGAAGACACGCCAAACATCGTTCCGAACTTCGCCGCAGCTGCCGCGACTGCTCGTTCACCCTGGTGATGGAAGAGCCGCTGCAGCGCGGTCGGCGAGCAATAGACCGGCATTGCAAGCTTTTGACCCATCACGGTCACTGTCATGTCGATCGTTCCGAACCCCGCGCAGGATGTTGGGGACAAGATCGCAGCGCTCGAAGCTTGCTGTGTTTTGGCGCAGCGTGGCCTCGTCGTCCGCCGCGCCATCGATATAGTTGAAGATCGGGCCCGGCAGCCGCTGTCTGGCGAGCGCGCGGAAGTCATGAAAATTGTGGCAGTCGCGCAAACGCATGCCATGCTCCTAATCGCGATAAAAGCAGTCCAGCTCGTGACAGCCGGATTACCGAAATGCCGCCAGGACCGGCGGAAATCGGTCGCATTCGCCCATCGGCAACATCAGTCTTAACACTGATCCTATACGTCGTCGGATGGTACAAAGCACACGATACGCCAATGGCCCGTCGGCACCTCGTACTGAGATTCCTGTTGATACCAGACGACTGCATCCCCGAAAGGGCTGCGCTCGCCGTGAATGACAGCTTCAGGCGGAACAGGTTGCCACTGGCCGTTGATGGGCACCCAATATTGATTTCCCCTCATCTCGTAGTTGGTCCGATGACCGTCGGCTTCCGCGCAGCAAAGTCTCCCGAACGGCGATCTCATCGAGCGAAACCATTCGCGAATTGCGGGGGTAGCGTCGCTCCAATGATTCTCAGTTACGGCTCCGGCGCTGGTGGCCAAGATATACAGCGCTAGGGCGGATGTTGACGCGTCCAACAACGCGCGCTCCCTCTGTCTATTTTTTTATTGTGAAGGAACGGCGTTGAAGAAGTAAACTCACTCATCGGTATACTTTTGAGATTGCGGGACCGCGTTCAATGCGCAGCAAGACCGAGCACACCCGGCACAAGATTGTTGAAGCAGCCTACGAGTGCTTCTGGCGTTCAGGATTTGCGCGCACTAGCGTCGACCGCATTGCCGCGCAGGCAGGAGTCACGAAGCGGACACTATACTCGTATTATCGCAGCAAGGACGATTTGCTCGCTGCCGTCCTCACGCGTTACAATGAACTCGCAACCGAGCGATTGCAGCGGATAAGCGGTCGCATGCCGCCGGACCTTGACGGCATGATCATATCGTTTTTCACCCAACTGGCCGGATGGGCAAGCTCGACACCGCGCTGGACCGGATCAGGCTTCACTCGGCTCGTCGTAGAACTCGCTGACTTGCCCGGTCACCCGGCTCACGCCATCGCCCGCCGGGCAAAAGCTACTTCAGAGACTTGGCTCACAAACCTACTTTCAGCCAGACGAGTATCACAGGCACATGATCGTGCCCGCGAGATGCTGCTGCTGATGGAAGGCGCAATGGCGTTGACACTGATTCACCGCGATCGCGGCTATATCGACGCTGCTGCACGAGCTGCAAAATACCTGATAAAAAGAGGAAGGCGGCGGACCAGCCATAAGCGTGCCGGTTAATGGCACAACTCACTCGCTGGCGCTGCGCTCTGCCATGTCGGCGGTTAGAGGATGAACGGACTTACAGTGGACATCATAAAACAGCTCATGACCCATTTCGCCGGTGCGGGCCGGAACCTTAGAAGCCAGATATTTGACCACAGGGAACGCCCTTCTTGATCGTCTTGCGTCGCCGGCATGTGCGATGCGTAGCCGGGAAACACGAAGTTAGCTTGGCGTTAGCGCGACCGTGCGCGGCGTTGCCGTGCGCGCCTGATTATGCAATCGAAAATGCCGCTTGACAGGTTGAGCGCAGCCAAATCCGGGGCCGGCCCTCCGGGGATTCCCGGATTGCACTTTGTGCAATCCGGGCTACGGTTGCGCCATGAATGAGGTAACGACAGTGCATGCTCCCGCAACCGTAACCGCACCGCGCGATGCTTCGCTTCTTGCGCGCCGCGCCATGCATTCCGACAACAAGCTGCAGATCGGCCTGTTCGGCCCCAATTGCTCGTCGGGCCGCGCCGTGACGTTGGTGCCCGAGCGCTGGTCGGGCAGCTGGCCGGACAATAAACGTTTGGCGCAGCTCGCCGACCAATCCGGCATCGACTTTCTGCTGCCGATCGGCCGCTGGAAGGGCTATGGCGGCGACACCGATTACCAGGGCACCACGCTCGAGACCATCACCTGGGCGACCGCGCTCCTGGCGACGACGCGGCGCATCACCGTGTTCGGCACCGTGCATGCGCCGATCTTCAATCCGGTGGTGGCGGCCAAGGAAATGGTCACCGCCGATCACGTCGGCGAAGGCCGCTTCGGGCTCAACATCGTGGTCGGCTGGAACGAGGGCGAGTTCGACATGTTCGGCGTCGAGCAGCGCGAGCACGAGCATCGCTACGACTACGCCCAGGAATGGATCGACGTCATCAAGATGATCTGGTCGGACCGCGAGGACTTCGACTTCAAGGGCCAGTATCTCGACATGAAGGGCATTCGCGGCAAGCCGAAGCCGTACGGCGGCGCCGGCACGCGGCCGGTGATCATGAATGCCGGCGCCTCGGCCACCGGTCAGGGCTTCGCGGTGCGCAATTGCGACGCGTTCTTCCTGCAGGCCTCGCGCACCTCGCTCGAGGACACCCAGCAGAAGGTGCGCGCCGCGCAGGATGCGGCGCGCGCGCAAGGGCGCGAGATCGGCTGCTACACGGTCGGCGTCGTCACCTGCCGGCCGACCAAGAAGGAGGCCGAGGATTATTTCCAGCACTGCATCGTCGAGCACGCCGACTGGCGCGCCGTCGACGGCATCCTGGGGCTGAAGAACATTTCGCCGCAGACCGTGCCGATGGCCGAATATGTGCTCAAGCGCAGCCAATACGCCCAGGGCATGGGCGGCCTGCCGATCGTCGGCGATCCCGACCACGTCGCCGCGCAGCTCGCCGACCTGAGCAAAGCCGGGCTGACCGGGATCGGCATTTCGCTGGTCAATTACATCGACGAGCTGCCGTACTTCGTCGACGAGGTGTGCGGGCGGCTGGAGCGGATGGGGCTGCGGGAGAAGGTGAACCGCGAGGGCTTGTGAGTCGGAGCAAGCGCATGCCTTTCTTCCTCACCCTGAGGTGCTCGGCGCGAAGCGCCGAGCCTCGAAGGGCGAGGCCACGGCGCCTCGGTCTGCATCCTTCGAGGCCCGCGCTGCGCGCGAGCACCTCAGGATGAGGGTTTAGGGTTGCCAGCTCGACGCTTGGCGAGGACTCTCAATTCAGTCCAGTCGTCCTTTATCAGCGCCTCTTTCTTTGCCCGAGTCCAACCTTTGATTTGCCGTTCGGCGGCGATTGCATCCGTGATCCGATCAAAACGCTCCGACCACACCAAGCGGACTGGCCGACGGGTGTATGTATAGCCCGGTCGGGCTCCGGCTTGATGTTCGGCAATGCGCGGCTCGAGATCGTCACCCCTCGCACTGCCGACGCAATACGAACCGTCGGCGCATCGAAGCATGTACGTGAATGCGCCCATGCATGCCTCGTCCGTTATCTTTTGCTCGCGATCGGGGTGCCGCGCTTTTTGTTGTAGCGGTGGATTTGCACGCGCTCCCAGACGCCGTTGAGGTGATAGGGGTCGCTCCGCGTAAAGGCGTCGATCGCGGCGCGGGTGGCGGCGTCGATGACGAAGATGCTGCCGACCGGCGTTTCGCCGTCGTCGGCGACAAGCGTGCCGGCGGTCACCACCTCGACGGCGTGATCCTCGGCGCGGTCGAGATGGATGCGATGCGCGCGATAATGCTTGGCGCGGGTCGGCAGAATGTTTTCTTTATCGAGCGCATGAACCACGAACAGCATGCGCTCATCCTACTCCGCCGCGGCGCAGCGGGGAAGGATGAAGAGTTACGCCCTTCGCTTTGAAATGACGTACGATTCGTCGAAGAACCACAGGCCGCCGCGCTCGCGCAGGACGGCGCGCGTGGCGTCGATGTAGCGGCCGTCGGCCACCACCTCGCCGAGCCGGTCGTCCTCGACCTGCGCCACGTAGATCGCCGCGTTCCAGGCGGCGAACAGGGTCGAGGTGCCGATCGATTCGGAGATTTCGGTCGGCAGCGTGTGCATGACGTATTTGAACAGCGAGCGGTTGTCGGCATAGGCGTTGAAATTGAGGTCACGGCCGGCGGCGCCGAGCTCGTGCTTGACGGCTTTCATGATCTGATGGCGGTCGTGAACGAACGGGTTGTCGTCGGGCCACACTCTCTGAATGATCTCCATGCCGGGATCGTGGCCGTGCGAATGGATGGCGATCAGCCGGCCGCCGGAGCCGAGCGCGCGAGCCAGCGGCCCGATCACCCGCTTGGCCTTGAAGTCGAGCGAGGCGCGGGCGCGGTACGGCTGCGAGGCGATGACGAGGTCGTAATTGGCCTGCGTGCCGCCGGGTTTTGGGATGATCGGGTCGAGCAAAAAGCGGTGGTCGTCGCGGTAGATCACCAGCACCACCGGCCGTTCGTAGATCGGATTGCCGGTGCGCGCGCTTACTCCGGCCTTCCAGTTGCTGGCCAGGAACGATTCCAGATCGATGATCTGCTCCTCGAAGCGGTGCGCCGAATTGCCGAGCAGCGGCAGCTCGTGCCAGACCAGACTCGAGGCGGCATTGAGCGACTTGACGTGCAGCCACGGCGCGTCGGCGTAGGCGAGATTGGTGAGCACCAGGACCGTGGCCGGGTGCTCGAAAAACCGGTCGGCCATCTTCTGCAAGGTCAGCCGCACGTCTTCGAGGCTGATCTCCTTGCCGACCGCGTAGAACGGCATGTGCGGAAAGCGGTCGTGCATGGCGCGCATCACCCGCACCAGCACGCTGCCATCGCCGACGCCGGCGTCGAACACCCGCACCGCGGGCGGCCGCGGATGAATGTGGGCGAGCTCGGCGGAGACGCGGCTCGCCACCTCCCACTTCTCGCTGCAGGTGTTGACGAACAGCAGGTACTTTTGCCGGTTGTCGAAGAAGCGGAAATTGCGCTGCGGGTCGCCGGGCTTTGCGGGTGCGGTGCCCGGCATGGAAAATGGCGGCGCCGCCGGCGCGGCGGCGCGTGAGCGTTCGATGATGGTGGAGCGGCCCTGGGGCGGATGCGCGGTCATGAAATCCTGGATGCGGTCGAGCGTGTCGGTGGTGATGCGGCCGCCGTTGCGCAGCCGCGCGGCGAGCTTGCCGTCATTGACGGCGCGGCGGCCGAACGTCGATTCGGCAAGCCCGGTCTGCCGGCAATAATCCGCGATTTCCTGCAGGAGTTCCTGAGCGTTCATCGCGAGGCGTTCCTCGAAGCCCCAAAGCTGCGCCGGTCGTTTGCGGGCGGGCGCTTTCGGTGGAAACGAACCAAGCCCAGCAACGGGCGTCAACCACAAAATAGCCCATACGTGGAGTGGGCAGGATAATGGGCTATATCCCAATAAGCGGTCCTAGCTGCCGGGCTAAATGAGCCGCCCAAGCATCCCATGGCGGTTAGCTTGGGCGGGCTCCATATATGCACTTGAAACCATATGTCGTCTAAGGCATTATAGAGGGCGATGCGATGGACAGTGCTCCTTCACCCGGATTTTGAAGCCGAGTTCCGGGAGATGCCTGAGGCTATCCAGGACGAGCTTTTAGCCCGTCTCGGGCTGTTGCGGCAGTTCGGACCAACGTTGGGGAGGCCCAATGTTGACACCCTCGATGGGTCATCGTTTCCGAACATGAAGGAGCTGCGGTTTCGACTCGACGGGCTTTGGCGCTTCGCTTTTGCCTTCGATCCGCAGCGACAAGCCATCGTGCTCGTCGGCGGCAACAAGGAAGGCGCGCGACAGAAAGCTTTCTACAAGGAATTGATCCGCGTCGCCGATGAGCGCTTCGCGGCGCATGTGAAAACGTTGAAGCTCGAACACAAGAAGTGAGATCGTGATGCGAACCCTTGATCAGATCATTGGCGGTCTGTCGGCCACCCGGCGCGGCAAGATCGCGGCGCGCACGCAGAAGCTGATTGCCGAGGAGATGGCGCTGCGCCATCTGCGGCAGGCGCGCGACCTGACGCAACAGAGCATGGCCAAGCTGCTGCACATTGACCAAGCCGGTATTTCGAAGATCGAGAGCCGCAGCGACATGCTGCTGTCGACGCTGCGGAGTTACGTCGAGGCCATGGGTGGCTCGCTCCGGTTGGTAGCCGAGTTCCCCGACGGTATCGCCGAGCTGTCGTCGCTCGGCGAAGCTTTGGACACTGGCGTCAAAAGTAAGGCACAGTCGCGCGCGAAGGGGCGGCGTCGTCCTCAGCTCGTTCAGGCGCACGATTAGCCCGGCCGCCACTTATCCATCACCCGATGCTCCGGGCCGTTGCAGCGGGCTGCCACGGACTTACCGGCGAACACGTCGGTGTTTTTCGAACAGGGCAAGTGGTTGGGCCTTGAAAGGGGGCCGGCTTTTCCGCCAGCATGCGCGTCCACGGGATGGAGGGGAAATGCCGGCAAAGCGCACGCTGATCCGCGGCGGTCAGGTCTACGATCACGACGGTGACGTCCATAAGCCCGCCGTCGCCGACATTTTGGTCGCGGGCGATGCCATCGCCGCGGTCGGCGCCGGCCTGCCGGCCGATGGCGTCGACGAGATCATCGACGCGTCCGGGCGGCTCATCGTGCCCGGGCTCATCAACGCGCACTATCACTCGCACGACGTGCTGTGCCGCGGGATGTTCGAGGAGCTGCCGCTGGAATTCTGGCTGCTCTACACGCTGCCGATGGGCGCCAACCGCAGCGACGAGGAGGTGCGGGCGCGCACTCTGGTGGGCGCCATCGAGTGCCTGCGCTGCGGCATCACCACCGTGCAGGACATGCTCGGCCTCGTGCCGCTCACCGATGCGCAGACCGAGGTGGTGATCAGCGCCTATCGCGACGCCGGCATCCGCGTCGTGTTCTCGCCGATGGTCTGGGACATTCCACCAGTCGCCATGATGCGCCACGGCGACAGCCTGCCGCCCGAGGTGCAGGAGATGCTCGGCAATAAGAAGCGGCCGATCCGCGACCAGCTCGATTATCTGGAGCATCAATTCACGCACCGACCGGCCGCCGGCACCTTGCACTGGGCCATGGCGCCGTTCGCGCCGCAGCGCTGCTCGCCCGAAATGCTGCGGGCGTGCGGCGAGCTCGCCGAAAAATACGGTCTGCCGGTCTATACCCACGTCTATGAGACGCGCAGCCAGCGCCTGATCGCGCGCGAGCTGTTCAAAAAACACGGCGGCTCGCTGATCGGCTACATGGACGATTGCGGGATCGTCGGGCCGCGGCTCAACATCGTGCACAGCGTCTGGATCGCGCGCGACGAGATGGAGCGGCTCGCCGCCGCCGATGCCGGCATCGTGCTCAATCCATTGAGCAACATGAAGCTGAAAAGCGGCGTCGCGCCGCTCTTGGCCATGCGGCAGGCCGGCGTGCGGCTCGGCGTCGGTTGTGACAATTGCAGCGGCACCGACGTGGAAAGCGTGTTTCAGGCCATGAAAATGCTGTGCCTGACCGCCGCGGTCAGCGATCCCGAGCCGGGCGCGCCGCTCGCCCACGAGATGCTGCGCCATGCCACCCTCGGCAATGCGCGCACCGCCGGGCTTGCGCACTGCCTCGGCGCCATCAAGCCGGGCTACAAGGCCGATCTGATCTTCATCGATCTCAACGACGCCGCCTATCTGCCCTACAACAGCGCGGCGCGGCAGCTCGTCTATACCGAGGCCGGGCGCGGCGTGGAGAGCGTCATGGTGAACGGCCGGCTGGTCATCAAGGAACGCGCGGTCAAGACCATCGACGAACATGCGTTGCGTCGCGAAGTCGCAAGCCTGATGCGCCACTTCCTCGCCGATTACGAGACAATCGTCGAATCGCGCAAAGCCGCGTTGCCGCATATGCTTCACGCCCATCGCCAGGTGTGGAGCGCCGATGTCGGCATGGAGCGTTTTATCCCGCGCGCGGACTCTTGAGTTTGGAAAGACCGATGCCCCGCTTCGCCGCCAATCTCGGCTATCTGTTCACCGAACGGCCGCTGATCGAACGGTTCGACGCCGCGGCGGCGGCCGGATTTTCCGCGGTCGAGCTGCAGTTTCCGTACGACGTGCCGCCGTCGGCAGTGAAGGCAGAGCTGCAGCGCCACGGCCTGATCCAGCTCGGCGTCAACACCGCCATGGGCCGCGACGGCGACTTCGGCCTCGGCGCGCGGCCGGGGCGCGAGCGCGAATGGGAGGCGGCATTCCGCCAGGCGCTGGATTACGTGGTGGCGATCGGCGGCACCGCGATCCATTGCATGGCCGGCTGCATCGGCGTCGAGCAGCGGCCGGCGGCCGAAACGGTGTTTCTGAAAAACCTCGAACGCGCGGCCGCGCTAGCCGCGCCAGCCGGCATCACGCTGCTGATCGAGCCGATCAACCCGCGCGACCGGCCCGGCTATTTCCTCACCCGCCTCGAGCACGCCGCCGACATCGTCAAAAAGGTCGGCGCGCCGAACCTGCGCATCCAGCTCGATTTCTATCACGCCCAGATCGTCGGCGGCGATCTGATCCGGCGCCTGGAAGCGCACTTCCCGCTGGTCGGCCACGTGCAGATCGCCGCGGTGCCGTCGCGCCGCGAGCCCGATGAGGGCGAAGTCAACTATGCGGAGATTTTCACCGCGCTCGACCGGCTCGGCTATTCCGGCTGGATCGGCTGCGAATACCGCCCGCGCACCCGCACCGAAGACGGGCTTGGCTGGGCCAAGCCGTACGGGATCGCGCCAAAGGTTGCGGTTGTTTGAATCCGAAGGAGCAGCACATGCGCCTCGACGGCAAGACTGCACTCGTGACCGGCGCCGGCTCCGGCATCGGCCGCGGCATCGCCGAGACGTATGCGCGCGAAGGCGCGCGGGTCGCGCTCGCCGATATCGATTTGGCGGCGGCGCAGGAAGCGGCGCGCGCCATCGGCAACAATGCGATCGCGCTGCGCTGCGACGTGGCGCGCAAGGCCGAGATCGCCGCCATGGTGGCGGATACGGTCGCGGCTTTCGGCGCGCTCGACGTGCTGGTCAACAATGCCGGTACCACCCACGTCAACAAGCCGCTGCTCGACATCAGCGAGGACGAGTACGACCGCACCTTTGCGGTCAACGTCAAAGGCCTGTTTCTGTGCTGCCAGGCCGCAGTGCCGCAGTTCCGCAAGCAGGGCGGCGGCGTGATCATCAATATCGGCTCGACCGCGGGCTTGCGGCCGCGGCCGGGGCTGGCCGCTTACAACGCCAGCAAAGGCGCCGTGCATACGCTCACCAAGGCGCTCGCCGCCGAGCTTGCCGGCGACCGCATCCGGGTGTTTGCCATCGCGCCGGTTGCCACCGACACGCCGCTGTTGCCGAGCTTCTTGGGGCCGGCGCCGGGCCAGCGCGAGAAATTCATCGCCACCGTGCCGCTCGGCCGGCTCGCGCAGGTGAAGGACATGGCCAACGCGGCGCTGTTCCTCGCCTCCGCCGAGGCCGAATTCATGACCGGCAACATCGTCGAGGTCGACGGCGGCCGTTGCATTTAGGACGCTAAGTCGTGAATTCGGCGTCGTGAGCGTGTCAGCGCGACGGCACCGCTTGCGGCGGATCGATGGGAGCATCGAAGCGCCATCGGGGTTGCTGCAGTCGCATCATGGCCAGGTCAGGCCAACACGGCCAACCACCGGATAGCGCTGCGCACTTGATGCGGAGAACCGGCTGCGGCTGAACTTGACGATGTGGCCGTTGGTGCGCTGGCTGCGTATTGGTGTGAGCCGACGCCGTTGCGCACAGGTCGTCCAGGGCGATCAGCAGCGCAAAGGCTGCGATCGCCGGTACGCGGATGCATTGACGGCGCATCGCACTGTCCCTCGCTGTCAGATTCGCTCTGGGCAAGCCGTTCGCGGACCGGCTCATCGTCGGTCCTTTCGCGTGTTTTTTGTGTCTTGATCCTGCGGCAGATACTGCATCGGGTCGACCGCAGCGGCGCCTTGGCGAACTTCAAAATAAAGCTGTGACGGCGCCCCGGCCCGGCTTGCCAAACCCTTGGCGATGACTTCGCCGCGATGGACTTGATCGGAAGCCTTGACCTTGACACTGCGCAGATGGCCGTAGCCCGTGTTCAGATCGCCTTCGTGGCGGATCAGCACGAACTTGCCGGGCCCCTTGTCGCCGCCGACGTAACTGACAATCCCATCGGCGGCGGCGCGCACGTCGGCAGTCTCGGGCACCGCAATCGTAATCCCCTCCGACGTCCGCGCCTGGGCATCGGCAACGGTTCGTGCGCCAAAGCTTACGGCAATGCGGCCCTGCGCAGGCCAAGCAAGCGAAGGCAAAGGCGGCGATTTGGCCGCCGCAACCGCCTGGGCACCGTTGGCGGCGGGTTGCGGGGCGGCAGCCACGGCGACGGTGGTATTGGTGTTGCGTGCAGCCTGGGCTCGCTCGAGATCAAAATCCAGTGCGGCACGCACTTCCGGCTCACAGCGGTTGGCGCAGGAACGCAGCGCTTCAGTGAGAGACGCAATCGCAGTCGGATAATCGCCGCGGTCGAAGGCGTCCGTTGCACGCGCCCTGGCCTCATAGGCGCGCGCCATGCCGTATGCGGATTCGGCCTTTTGCAGATCGGATTGAACCTGCGGTGACGGTGGCGGCGCCGCTGCGGCAGGCATACCGGCTGCGGCGGGCGCCTGGCTGCCGCCGCGATCGTCGTTGGTGTAGGCGGAGAAGGGCGGCCCCATGCCCGGCTGTCGCGGAGCAGGCGGCGGCGGATTGAGCGACGCGATCGGAACACCGGTGCGCCGTGCATCGTGATAGTAATAGCCTCCGACGGCGACGAGCAGCACCGCGAGTGTCCCCACACGAATTAAGACGGGCTTGCGCAACAGACTCTGCGATAGCCATGCGGCGAGGTTTTTCATCGCAGCCGTGAGCGCCTTGGGGCGCGATTGATGGAGCGCGCGGGCGACGACAGCGTCGAATTCGCTCGCCAGGGCGCGGCGATCGCCCAAATCTTCAGCCACTTCACCGAGCAGCGTCTGTGCCGGCGTATGGGCGATCTCGTCGGCGAGAGTGTCGGCGAGATGCAGCGGAGAGTCCTGGTTCAAATTTTCCATCGTCATTGCGTTTGCGCGCGGAATGTCTCGACCCGACGCCGAATGGAGCGCAGCAGGCTGTCGATCTGGGGAACGTCCGTACCCACGGCGAGCCCTTTCTGCTGCAGCAGTTGCGCGATCCATTCGCGCAATTCCGGACCTTTGGTCCCGTTGAGCATCTCAATCAGAATGTGCTGCAGCAGCGGTTTGCCGTCAAAGGCTGAGATCAAGTCCTGCAGCAGGATCACCCATTCCTGTTCGGCCGACGAGACCGCATCGGCATTGTCCTCAGTGGAGCGCCGGCGCCAGCCCCACGCCACACTGCGCATGATCCCGGCGACGACCAGGACCGCGGGCGCGCCGCGCGGCCAGGTCCGCGTCCCTTCAAGCAGCCGGCACAACGCCTCGTGGAACAGGTCCTCGTGGCCGTATGGGGTCCGCAGCGCATAGAGCCGCGCGATCTTCATGACGGCCGTCTTCTCACCGTCAGTAAGGCTCTGAATCGTTTTGCGAATCTCCGTCGCTGTCAAAGTCGGGGACAACTGCTTCGGGCCGCCTGGCAAGACTGTCGTCATACCTTATGCGCGCTTTTCGGCCTGTTCGGACAAAGCGACGAGAAAAATGTTTTAGGTCCTTGGCTGTCCGATTCAATCAAGTCGCGCGCTTTTTTGTCGAGAGCATGGCTCTCAAAAAGATTCGCGTTGGGGCGTCCCCAACAAACCCCGTCCTGAACGTGCAAATAACGCACCTGGGAGAAAACTATGCATCTTCGTTCCTTTCTCGTTCTCGCTGCGCTCGCGCCGCTCTTGTGTTTCGCCGGTGCATCGGCCCCTCGGGCCGACGATGATTATCGTGTCTCAGGTCCGCACACTCATGAAAATCTCACCGTGTACTTCATTCACGGCGCTTCGCGTCCCGGTCCGGTGCCGCTGACGCTCGCCGAAGCGCTGACCGCGAAATCGGTCCGCGTGCTCGAAACCGGCCAGGTCAATGAGCTCTCGATCGAAAATCTCGGCGACCAGGAAGTCTTCGTGCAATCGGGCGATATCGTCAAAGGCGGCAAGCAGGATCGCGTGCTGTCTGTCAGTCTGGTGTTGCCGCCGCACTCCGGTGTCGTTCCGATCACGGCGTTCTGCGTCGAGCATGGCCGCTGGTCGAAGCGCGGGTATGAGGATGCCCAGGCTTTCAACAGTGCGGCAGCATCGCTGCCTTCGCGCGCCGCCAGGCACGCCATCCAGCCGGCCGGCGCCGGGCTTTCGGCATCGGGATACGCGCCGGCTCTCGCGGCGCGGCAGCAGGACGTCTGGAACAACGTGGCGGGCGTCCAGCACTCGCTGTCCAACGCCCTCAACGAGTCGGTGGCAGCGCCGCAATCGCCGAGCAGCCTGCAGCTCGCTCTGGAAAACCACAAACTCAAAGAAGTGCAGGAAGGTTACACCGCGGCGCTGCAGCCGGCCGGCGAAAGCGGCTCCGATATCATCGGCTATGCGTTTGCGATCAACGGCAAGATCGACAGCGCGGAGGTCTATCCGTCCAACGCGTTGTTCCGGAAGATGTGGCAAAAGCTGCTGACCGCCAATGTGACCGAGGCGATCGCCACCAAGAGCGGTGCCGCGACGGCTGCGCCGGCGAGTGCCGATGTTGCCGCTTTCCTCAAGGCTGCCGGCACGGGCGCAGCCACCAAGCAAACACTGACGCGGTCGGTGGAGCTGGAAATTCGCACCAACGACAAGGCCGCCTACCTGGAGACGCGCCGGGCGGACGGCTCCTGGGCCCATCGCAGTTACATCGCAAAATAAGGCAACAGCCGCGCGGCCGGGGAGGGGCCTTGGCGAGTGCCACAATCGGCACGTCGCCGCCCCTTCCGGGCCGTGTTCCGCCATCCGGGGTGCTTTCTGCGACCGCACAGAATGGTGTAATAATCTGGGCGGACGGGGAAGCCATTGAATGTGGGGACGAAAACCTAAGTCCGAAGTGCCGAGCGAAGCCGACCCGGCGTCGCCGCTGCGCGAGGCGATGCATCAGGCCCGCGTCGAGGCGGCCGAGCGCACGGCGGTCGTGGTCGATTTGCGCGACGCCGAGTGGGCGCGGCTCGAGCTCCTCAACGAGGCGCTCGACCCGCTGTTCGCCGAGGTGCCGGCCGACGTCGATCTGTTCGACCGCGGCGTGACCCGGGGCGAGACGCCGCGGCTGTGGATCGATGCCGTGGCGCACGTCGCCATGGGGCGCGACAAGCGGGTCTACCGCTTCCTGCACGACACCAGGATCGGCCGCCACGTGCTCGCCGAATCGACCGAGATCGGCGACATCGTGCAGGCGGTCACCAGCTACGTGGCGCGCCGCATCGTCGAGCGGCAGCGCGCGCTCGACGAGGATCCCGAGTTCATCCAGCGCGTGACCCAGAGCGTGGCCGAGCGCGAGCGCCGGCGCCGCCGCTGGCGCGCGGTCGGTGCGTTCGCGTTCGGCTTTCTGCTCGGTCTGGCGGCGTTGTTTGCCGCCGGGGTTCTGCTGTTGAGCCGGTTCGATTAAGCCAGCACCTGCCGGCCGATCTCGCGCACCGCGCCGTCGGCGCCGCGCTGCCGCTCGATCCATTCGCAGCGCCACGCGCCGTTCTCCCCCGCGATGCGAAAGGTGTTGTAGCCGGCCGCATCTTCGCCGCCGTGCGGCGCGCCGGCCGAGGCCGATGGCACGCCGATCGCCGGAATTTTTGTCGCTTGCGGGCCGTCGAGCCGGATGACGGCGCGGCGATGGTCGTGACCGTGCAGCAGAAGCTCGGCGCCCTTGGCGGCCAGCGCGGCGCGCAACTGCGGCGCGTCGACGAGCCGGCGCAGATGGCGCTGCCACGGGCTTCGCGGCGGATGATGGATCAGCACGATGCGGAATAGTCCGCGCGTCTGGTCGAGCACTTCGGCAAAGCGCGTCAGTTGCCGCGTGCCGAGCCGGCCGGTCGCCATGAACGGGCCGGTCGGCAGCGCCGTCGACAGCGCGATCAGCGCCACGTCGCCGCGCCGGCGCAAATAGGGAAAGCGGTCGACGCCGTCGTCGCCGCGCATGGTATCGCACCAGAACGCCGCTGGCGCGCCTTCGGTGCCGCGTACATAAGTGTCGTGGTTGCCGGGCACGACGCTGACGTCGCGCGGCGAGCCGAGCGCGGCGAGCCATGCGGTGGCGCGCTGATATTCCTCGGCCAGCGAGAAATTGACCAGATCGCCGGTCACCGCGACGTGGTCGTGCGCCTGCGCGGTGAGATCGCGGGTGATCGCGTCGAGCACGTCGGGCCGATGGATGTATTTGCGCTTGCGCTGCCAGTTGATGAAGCCGAGGCCGCGCTTGCCGACAAGCTCGGCCGGGCGCGGCCGGCCCGCCATGTGCACATCCGATACGTGGGCGAGCACGAACATCGCGGTCCGATGCTAGGCGAGGGGAGAGCGCGCCGCTACGGAGCGCGTCACGAGTTGCCGATCAGAATGCCGGCGCCGAATACCAGCACGCCGCCCACCACGACCTGAAACGCCGCCTGCAGGAACGGCGTGTCCATGTAGCGGGTGCGGATCCAGGCGATCACGATCAGCTCGACGGCGACGACGGCGAACGCGAACACGGTGGCGACGAAGAAATTCGGAATGAGATAGGGCAGCGCATGGCCGAGGCCGCCGACCGCGGTCATCGAGCCGGTCACGGCGCCGCGCACCACCGGAGCGCCGCGTCCGGTCAGCGATCCGTCGTCCGACAAGGCTTCGGCGAACGCCATGGAGATGCCGGCGCCGATCGCCGCCGCCAGTCCGACCAGGAACGTGGACCAAGTGTTGTGGGTGGCGAACGCCGCGGCGAACAGCGGCGCCAAGGTCGACACCGAGCCGTCCATCAGGCCGGCGAGGCCAGGCTGCACGTATTGCAGCACGAACATGCGGCGGGCGGTCTGATCTTCGGCAGCGCGTGCCCCCGGCTCGAGCTTGGCGCCAAGCTCGTGGGCCAGGTTTTCGTGCTTGTCCTCGGCCTCGGCGAGCTGGCGCAACAGATCGCGGGTCGCCTCGTCCTGCGCTTTGTGCGCCGCACGCCGGTAGAAGCGCGCCGTCTCGTATTCCATTTCCTCGGCCAACTTGCGCGCCGCGTCGAGCCCAAGCGGCCGCGTCAGCCAGACCGGCCGGCGCGTCGCAAAGCCTTTGACGTCCTGGCGGCGAATGAGCGGCAGAAACTCGCCGAATTTCTTGCGGTGCAGGTCGAGCAGCATGTCGCGATGGCCGATCTCCTCCTCGGCCATGCGGTCGTACATCTGCGCCGTCTCCGGATAATCGCGCAAGGCGTCGGCGAACGAGCGGTAGATGCGATGATCCTCGTCCTCGTTGGAGATGGCGAGCGCCAAAACTTCCTGCTCGGTCAAGTCGGCAAAACGCTTCACGGGCGTGCCTCTGCGTCGATGGGCTTGATTGCCAACAATCTTAGAACGGCTCTAAAGAGATATGCTAGGGGGACGGGGCCATCAATGTGGATTCGATGCTCCGACCCTGGCTTAGACCCTTGCTTCGACCCTCGATTCGACCCTTGGACCCCGCACTGCGCCGGTTGCTGCATCTGTACTGGCGCGCGTCCCGCGGAATGACCCTCGGCGTGCGTGGGCTGGTGTTCGATGCCCGCGGCCGCGTGTTCCTGGTCAAGCACAGCTACATTGCCGGCTGGCATCTGCCGGGCGGCGGCGTCGAGCTGGGCGAGACGCTGGTGACGGCGCTGACGCGCGAACTGGCTGAGGAAGGCAACATCGAGCTGATCGGACCGCCGGAACTGTTCGGCGTCTATTGGAACAGACGCATCGCCAGGCGCGATCACGTCGCGCTCTATGTGGTGCGGTCGTTCCGACAGACGGCGCCGCCGCAGCCGAATCGCGAAATTGTGGCGCACGGTTTTTTTGCCGCCGATGCGCTGCCGGAAGATACGAGCCGCGCCACGCGTGCGCGCCTTGCCGAGGTGCTCGGCGGGCATGCGGCCGCCGAAATCTGGTGAGTTTTTGGCTTTTCAAACGCTGCCGTCCGATTTGTTCCGATGTGACGTGCGGCGGCTTCTGATGCCGATCATAGGTCGCCAAAACCTGCAACCAATGCGTCTAGCAGACGTTGAGGAACAGGGCCTTTGTTTGGGGAAACAGGGCCTTCGTGAAAAGCGGTAAAAGGAGAGAGGTCATGCGCAAAGGAGTGATGGCAATCGCGGCCGCGGTTGCACTTGGCGCTGCATCAATAGGCACCGGCGCGATGGCGGCCCATGGCGGCGGTGGCGGTGGCGGTGGCGGTGGACACGGCGGTGGTGGCGGCGGCGCCGGATTCAGCGCTGGCGCGCACGGCGGCGGAATGGGCGGTGGTTTCAGTGGCGGTCGGTCCGGCGGCATGGGGTTCAGCGGCGGTCGGTCGTTTAGCGGCGGCCGGTCGTTCAGCGGTGGGCCGGCGTTCAGCGGCGGACGCTCGTTCAGCGGCGGACGTACGTTCAGCGGTGGCCGCAACTTCGCGTTCCGCGGCGGCCACTTCCGCCACCGTGGCCGGTTCTTCGGTCCCGGCTTCGGCTGGTGGGCGGGCGGTCCGCTCTGGGCCTATTACGGCGACTGTTGGCGGTTGCGGCGCGTCTGGACGCCGTGGGGCTGGCACTGGCGGCGTGTGAACGTCTGCTGGTAAGCGACCGGCCTGAGCAAGTCTTCAGCGAAGACGGCGTGTCGTCACGATGGCGGCACGCCGTTCGCTTTATTTGAAGCGCCCGCGGTCGTGCGGCGCCGTGAAATCGATGAGCGGCCCGATCGGCACGATGCCGGTCGGTCTTGCCGTAGAGCGGCTCGGTGATGGAGACCGAGATGACGTCCTCGAGTTTTTTCAGCTTGCGGACGATCAGGGTGCGGTGCGCCCACGGACAGGCCAACGAGACGTAGAGGTGATAGCGGCCGCGCTCGGCCAAAAATCCGCCGCTGCCGCTCGGGCCGGGACTGCCGTCAGCGGTGACGTAATTGTGGTGTTGGGTGGCCGGGCGGATGAAATGACCGTCCTTGGTGCGCGAGACGTCCTCTTGCCACCGGCCGTCGACGAGCAGGCCCATTTTGTCTCTCCGCTGATCCGGGCCGATGTAATACGCGTTTGGGCGGCTAAGGAGCCAGTGCTGGACCCCGGCCGGGGCAGGTGCTAGGCGGCGGCGCGATGAACGACATCGCGCTCACGATTCTGCCCGAGACCGCCGACGACGCCGAGGCGATCGAACGGCTGCACGAGCGCACCTTCGGTCCGGGCCGCTACGCCAAGACCGCGTACCGGCTGCGCGAGCAGGTGGCGCACCGGCTCGACGTATCGTTCACCGCGCGTACCGGCACGCTGCTGATCGGCTCGGTGCGGCTGTCGCCGGTGCGGATCGGCGACGCCAAGGCGCTGCTGCTGGGGCCGCTCACGGTCGAGCCGGCGTTTCGCGAGCGCGGCGTCGGCCAGGCGCTGATCGCCTGCGCGCTCAAGGCGGCGGCCGTGCAGGGCGAGCGGCTGGTGATGCTGGTCGGCGACGAACCGTATTACGGCCGCTCCGGCTTTCGCCGCATCCCGCCCGGCCGCGTGATCATGCCCGGCCCGGTCGATCCGGCGCGCGTGCTGGTCGCCGAGCTTGTGCCCGGGGCGTTTGACGGCGTCGGCGGGCCCGTGCGCGGCGAGCCGGATGGAGAAAGTGGCGAAATTTCAGGCAGATAAATCAATCGGCTGAATGCCGTCGTGCTTGCAGCGGCGTGGCGATCTATTGACAGCCGCAAAAGCTCCTGACCATCCTGTCGAGGGACCGCTATTGGCCGACGCTGCGCCGATGGCGGGATAGGGTGAGCGAAAAGCATAATCAATGCGCTGGTTCCGCTCGCACATTCGAGCCGGCTCACGTCTGGCGCTGCTTGCGCTGGCGGTGCAGTTCTTTGTGACGTTCGGCCACGTCCATCTCGATGGACTGATAAACGGTTCGACGAGTGCGGCGAAAACCATCGGCCATGCCACCGCTTCGCTGCACAATCCGGCAGACGGCGGCCAGCAAGCGCCCGGGACGGTCGATGACGATTGCCCGATCTGCTCGCTGATCCAACTGGCCAGCGCATCGGCGCCGTCCGTTGCGCCGCCGCTGCCGACACCGACGCTGCGCGGCGGGCTCAAGCTCGTTGCGCCCGACGATAGAGGGCAGGCGGCTTCGCTTCGCCTTGCCTTTCTGGCCCGCGGACCGCCGTCGATCTGACGCGCACCGGCCGCGGCGGCAACGCCGCTTCGCGCGATCCCAAAATTTTGGCTTGGTGAAGCGCTGAACGTTCGCGTTCGCGCGTGCCTCCTTACAGAAAATTCGCATCGACGAGAGTCGCATGCTTATCGATCCCAAATCGAAACCCATGCCGGGCGATGCGGCGCCGGGCGGTGGCGCCGCGCAAGACGACAAGCGTGCGCCGCCGCCGCGACGCGCCGCGATGGCGCTGCTCCTGGTGCTCGCAGCATTACTGGGCGCGGCGGCCTATCGGCTGGCATTCGACTCGCCCGGTTTTTCCGAACCGTCGCCGGTCGTGACCAAAGCGGTACGTCCTCTCATCCGCGCTGGCGACACGGTCACGCTGCCCGAGGGCTCGCCGTTGCGATCGGAGCTCACGATCGCGCCGGTGACCGCCAAGGACAGCAAACGCGATCTCGTGCTCCCCGCGGTGGTCGAGACCGATCCGGCCCGGCTCATCAAAGTGGCGCCGCCGCTTGCCGGCCGGGTCGCCCAGCTCAAAGTCGGTCTCGGCGAGCGCGTCGAGGCAGGGCAGCCCTTGGTCGTGATCGATTCGCCCGATCTCGGCACCGCGTACTCCGACTACGACCGCGCCAAGGTCTTGCTGTCGCTCGCGAGCAAGACCCGCGACCGGCTGCGCGAACTTCAGAAAATCGGCGGCGCAGCCATGAAAGACCTGCAGCAGGCCGAGACCGACTACGTCACCGCCGAGGTCGAGCTGCAACGGGCGACAGCGCATTTGAAGCAGATCGGCGTCGAGCCGGACGCCGGCGACAAGACGCGCACCGTCACGGTGGTGGCGCCCATGGCCGGCAGCATCACCGACCTTGGCGTTGCGCCGGGCGAATACTGGAACGATCCGACCGCCGCGATGATGACGGTTGCGGATCTCAAGACCGTGTGGGTCACGGCGAGCGTGCCTGAAAAAGACACCGCGCTGGTGGCCAAGGGCCAGTCGGTCGCCGTCGTCTTTGCGGCTTATCCGGGCGAGGTGTTCACCGGCCATGTGCTGTTCGTCAGCGATGTGCTCGATCCGACGACCCGGCGCACCAAGGTCACCATTGCGTTCGACAACCCGGGCACGCGACTGCGGCCGGGCATGTTCGCAAGCGTCACCTTCTACGCCCCGGTCCAGCGGGTGCCGGTGGTCCCGACCAGTGCGCTGGTGCTCAAAGACGACGCCACGCAGATCTTCGTCGAGACCGCGCCGTGGACGTTCGAGGCGCACGACGTCGACATCGGCTTTCAGCAAGGCAGCGAGGCGGCGCTCACGCGCGGCGTGAAAGTCGGCGACCGCATCGTGGTCCGCGGGGGAGCGCTGCTCGGTGATTGATTGGCTGGTCAGCTTCGCGCTGCGCAAGCGCCTCGTGGTGGCGATGATCTGCGTGTTTGCCGCGGTGTACGGCTACTATTCGTGGACCCGGCTCGCGATCGACGCTTATCCGGACGTCGCCGACACCGAATCGCAGGTCGTCACCCAGGCGCCCGGACTGGCGGCCGAGGAGGTCGAGCAGCAGGTCACCATCCCGCTCGAACGCGAGCTCAACGGCACGCCGGGGCTGGCAATGATGCGCTCGCGCAGCACCTTCGGGCTGTCGCTGATCTCGTTGGTGTTCCGCGACGGCACCGAAGACTACTGGTCGCGGCAGCGCATCATGGAGCGCATTGCCAACGTCACCTTGCCGCCCGGGCTCACGCCCGGCCTCAATCCGCTGTCGTCGCCGACCGGGCAGATTCTTTATTACACGCTGGATTCCGCCGCCAAGAACCTGCGCGAACTTTCGGAAATCCAGCAATGGACCGTCATCCCGACGCTCAAGCAGGTGCCGGGCGTGGCGGATGTGTCCAACTTCGGCGGGCTGACCACCCAGTACGAGCTCGAGCTCGATCCGCAGCAGCTCATGCGGTTCAATCTGTCGCTCAACACCGTCACCAATGCGATCAGCGCCAACAATGCCAACGCCGGCGGCAGCGTTCTCAACCGCGGCGAGCTCGGCTACGTGATCCGCGGCATCGGGCTCATTCAGACGCTGGAGGATCTCGGCAACATCGTCGTCGCCGAGCACAACGGCACGCCGATCCTGGTGCGCGATCTCGGCAAGCTCAAGCTCAGCAACCAGGAGCGCCATGGCATCGTCGGCAAGGATGGCCGGAACGACGTGGTCGAGGGCACCGTACTCTTGCTCCGCGGTGCCAATCCCTCGCAAGTGCTGCGCGGCGTGCACGCCAAGATCGCGGAGCTCAACGAGGACCTGAAGGCCCAGCACGTTCGGATCGTGCCCTATCTCGATCGGACGACGCTGGTCGATGCCACCATCGACAAGGTCGGGCACACGGTGTTTGCCGGCATCGGGCTGGTGCTGATCGTTCTTATTCTTTTCCTTGGCAGCGCCCGCAGCGCGCTGATCGTCGGCGTGACCATCCCGTTCGCCATGGTGGTCGCCTTCATCCTGATGGCCTTCACCAACATCTCGGCGAACCTGCTGTCGCTCGGCGCCATCGATTTCGGCATCGTCGTCGATGGCGCCATCGTCATGACCGAGGCGATCCTGCGCCGGCGCGAGGCCAAGCCGCACGAGGTGCTCACCGAAGCCGACGTGCGCGACGCGGCGCGCCAGGTGGCGCGGCCGATCTTCTTTGCCACCACGATCATCATCACCACCTACCTGCCGCTGTTTGCGTTCCAGCGGATCGAGGCCAAGCTGTTTTATCCGATGGCGTACGCGGTCGGTTACGCGCAGCTTGGCGCGCTGGCGTTTGCGCTGCTCGTGGTCCCGGGGCTGGCCTATGTGGCGTATCGCCGGCCGCGGCGGATCGCGCGCAATGTGGTTCTGGGCTGGCTCGAGGCGGCGTATCGCGATGCTTTGACCGGCTTGCTGCGGCGCCCGAAGATCGCCTACGCGGTGGGCGTCGGCGCCGCCGTGGCGATGGTGCTGCTCGGCGTCACCGTCTGGCGCCAATTCCTGCCGGATCTCGACGAAGGCTCGATTTGGCTGCATGCCGAAATGCCGGCCGGCATATCGCTGCAGAAGGCGACCGACATGGTCGCCAATTTGCGCGCGGCGCTGCACGAATTTCCGGAAGTCGACAGCGTCGTCAGCCATATCGGCCGCAACGACGACGGCACCGATCCATGGACGCCGGCGCACATGGAAGCGGCGGTCGTGCTCAAACCCTACGGCACTTGGCCGAAAGGCGAGACCAAACAAGACCTGGTGGCGCGCATATCGGCCCGGCTTGCACAATTAGGCGGCTTCGAGATCGCTTTCAGCCAGCCGATCATCGACAGCGTGCTCGATACCGTGTTCGAGCCGCACAGCGCGCTGGCCATCAAGGTGTTCGGCAACGACTTCAAGGAGCTGCGGCGCATCGGCAACGCCATCGTCGGCGTGCTCAAGGCCACTCCCGGCGTCACCGATGCGGCAATCGATCAATATACGCCATTGCCGCAGGTCTCCATCAAGGTCGATCGCGCCGCCACCGCGCGCTACGGCATCAACGTCGCCGACGTCACCAACCTGATCAATACCGGGATCGGCGGCGCCGCCGTCAGCCAGCTGTTCATCGGCGACCGGCGCTACGACATCACCGTGCGCTTTCCCGCCCCGGATCGGAGCAGTCCCGAGGCGATCAAGAATCTCGTTCTGACATCGAGCGATGGCGCGCTCATTCCGCTGTCGCAGGTCGCCGAGGTCAAGGTGCAGTCCGGCGAAAGCATGATCAATCGCGAGATGAATCGCCGCTACCTCCTGGTCAAGATCGACTACCGGGATCGCGATCCGCTGTCGGTCGTGGCGCAGGTCTCGCAGGCCATCGCCCAAAAAGTCTCGTTCGACAAAAGCCAGTACCACATCGAATGGGGCGGCCAGCTCGAGGGCCAGGAACGCGCCGAGGCGCGGTTCAAGCTCATTCTCGGCATGGTGCTGGCCGTCATGATGGTGCTGCTCTATGCCGAGTTCGGCATTTTGCGCCAGGTGTTCCTCATCGTCGGCGTCGTGCCGCTGGCGACGCTCGGTGGCCTGATCGCGCTGCATGCCACCGGGACGACGCTGAACGTCGCGTCGGGCGTCGGCTTCATCGCCTTGTTCGGCGTCGCCGTGATGAACGGCGTCATCATGGTGGCGAACCTCAATCGCTCTCGTGCGCTCGGGCTGCCGCTGTTCGAGGCGGTGCTGGCGGGGGCCGGCGAGCGGCTGCGTCCGGTGCTGATGACGGCGACGGTGGCGACGGTCGGGATGCTTCCAGCCGCACTTGCCACCGGCGTCGGCAGCGACGTTCAGCGCAATCTCGCAACCGTGGTCGCCGGCGGTCTCATCCCGGCGACGCTGCTGACGCTGTTTATCATCCCGACGTTTTATTTCGTGATGGAGCGCCGTGCCGCATTGCGTACAGCAGAAAGTGCGTCCGCCGCGGCGCCGCAGGCGATGCAGGAATCGTAGGGGCTCGCACCATGGTCAGGGGGGCTGTGCGGACGATCGCCTTTCTGTTGGCCGCGGGCATGCTGTTGGCCGCTTGCGCGGTCGGGCCCGACTTCAAGGTGCCGGCTGCCCCCGATGCCAGCGGCTATACGCCGGAGCCGCTCGCCACTGCGACTGTCTCAGCGGCGACGCCCGGCGGCAGCGCCCAGCACTTCGACCGCACGCGCGACCTGCCGGGGCAATGGTGGACGTTGTTTCACTCCAAAGACCTCAACAGCCTGGTGGAGAAGGCGCTTGCCGCCAATCCGGATCTGCAGGCGGCGCAGGCGGCGCTGACTGTCGCCAAGCAAAATGTCTATGCGCAGGAAGGACTGCTGCTTCCCGCCATCAACGGCAATTTCACCGGCACGCGGCTGCAGGCGCCAATCGGCACGCCGTCCGACTTCGGCGCTGAAAATCCGACGTTCAATCTGTTCACCACGCAGCTCACCGTATCCTATGTGCCCGACGTGTTCGGCGGCACGCGGCGCTCGATCGAAGCATTGGCCGCCCAGGCGGATTCTCAGCAATTTGCGCTCGAGGCGACCTATCTGACGCTGACGTCCAATCTTGCCGGTGCGGCGGTGCAGGAAGCCTCGCTGCGCGGCCAGATCGCGGCGACCAAAAGCATCATCAAGATCGAGACCGACGTGCTGTCGCTGCTGCAGCGGCAGTACGGGCTTGGCTATATCGCCGAGGCGGACGTCGTAGCGCAGCAGGCCGCGCTGGCGCAGGTCGAGCAAACGTTGCCGCCATTGGAAAAGCAGCTGGCGCAGCAGCGCAACCTGTTGGCCGCCCTGAGCGGAGGCCTGCCCAGCGAAAAGCTGCCGCAAAAATTCAATCTTTCCGGGCTGCGCTTGCCGCGCGACCTGCCGCTGAGCCTGCCGGCGAACCTTGTCGAGCAGCGTCCCGACGTGCGCGCGGCGGAGGGCAACCTGCAGGCCGCCAGCGCCCAGATCGGCGTCGCCATTGCCAACCGGCTGCCCAACGTTGCGCTCACCGGCAACCCCGGCAGCACCGCGCTTGCCCTCAATCAGCTGTTCACGCCCGGGACCGAGTTCTGGAGCATTAGCGGCAGCGTCACCCAGCCGATCTTTCAGGGCGGCACGTTGCTGCACCGCGAGCTCGCCGCCAGGGCAGCGTACAAACAGGCGGCAGCGCAATATCGCAGCACGGTCATCACCGCGTTCCAGAACGTCGCCGATGCGCTGCGCGCCATCCAGTCCGACGCCGTCGCCTTGCAGAAGGCGGTCGCCTCGGAGCGGGCGACGGCGAAAAGCCTCGACATCACGCGCAAGCGCATGCAGCTCGGCGATATCAACTATCTTTCCCTGCTCAACGCCCAGCAGGCTTATCAGCAGGCGCTCATCAGCCTCGTCCAGGCGAAGGCGGCGCGTTACGCCGACACGGTCGCGTTGTTCCAGGCGCTTGGCGGCGGCTGGTGGAACCGGACGGATGTGGAGCCGGAGCGGCCGTTGACGATCGGCGACGTATTCCAGTGACGTACTGAAGCAGGTCGCAGCGGTTAGTCGGCGGCAGCGTTGATCGCGCGAAAAAAGCGACTTTGCTTGTTGACGAACGTCCACGCGAACGCTTTTCCGGAGCGCGTGACTTCGTCGACGAGCATCAGGTCCGGATCGTCGGCCGCGCAGCGGTCGCGCTCCGTCTCGATGACAAAATCGGCTTTGTCCTGATCAAGCTCCAGGCGCCATTTTCCGCCCAGCATCGGCTCGACCATGTGCTCGCGATAGGGAATGCAGATCAGAACGCTCGGTAGCGGTCGTTCCGCCGCGGACGTTTGATCGAGCCGGGCTTCGAGCTGCCGCAGCGCCTCGGTGGCCGAAGCAGACCAGTAATCCAGGTCGAAGCGCCCATACGACCCGGCAACGCCGCCGGCGAGCGGATTCATCGCGACGTATTCAAGCGGATGGAGACTGACGAGATTGGCTATGAGCGCACCCGCGTAGGCGGCGCCGAGCAGGGCCGCCGGAATTCGTGCCCGGCCAAGCGAACGGCCGAGCCGCACGATGGCCCAGCCGGACAGAAGCGCGAGCATGGGGATCACGAAGAGCGTATGGCGAATGCCGTCGTAAAGCGTCGCGTGCTCGACAATGAGGAACAGGATCGGCGCCGCCGCCGCGACCCACACGAGGAGGATCGATCGGCTGCGGGCCATGTCCAGCAGCGGCTCGCTCAGACCGGCCGCGCCGCTGCGCTGCCAGCGGTCGAAGCCCAGCCGCAGGGTTCGGACCGCACTCGCGATGCCGAAGCAGACAGCCGCGACAAGGGCGGCCAAAAATCCGATTGGAAATCGGGCCAGCCATTGCTCCGGGATGTAGGACCACGGCAACGCGGTGGTCGTCACCGATTCGCCCCAGTGGGCAAATTCGAATTCCGTGGGAATCTTGGCGAAGAATGCGTAGGCGGTCGCGAATTGCGTCAGCGGGTTTCCGATCTGCAGCCACGGCCACAACGCGATCGCAACGATCCAGGCGAGCCCGATCGCGACGACACCTCGCGCCGCGATGCCAAGCAATGCCTTGCGGGCGGCCGATCCCGTCAGCACAAGGGCTTCCAGGGCGCACAGGCCCAATACGCCGATCAGGTAGGCGTGGAGGATGATGCCGCCGGTCCGCGTCGCGATCGCCAGGCCGGTTGCGAGGCCGACGCAGGCGGTTGCCGGCCATGACGGCACCGTTTGCCGCCCCATCACCATGATGGCGAGCGTCGCCCAGCACATGGCGGCGAGAAACGGCACGTCGATCGGGGCGAAGAACAGATTGCCGTAGAGGTAGCCGGTCACGAGGCAGATGACGAGCGCGATCGGCCCGGCCCAGGCGCCGAACGACAGGCGCGCCGTCGGCAGCAGCGCGGCGAGCCCCGTGAGCCCGATCACGAACGTCATGGCGTGACGGACGGTCAGCGGATCGGCGAGGCCGAGCGACTGCACCGCCGCCGTCAGCATCTGAAACCAGGGCCCGTAGTACCAGAGCGGCGGCTCGACGGTCTCGAATTGCGCGCGGTCGGCGAAGCCGCTGGTGTACCAGGCGAGCGCCTTGGGCCCGTAATCGTTGGTGTTGAATTCGTCGATGGTGACCCCGAAATCGTGCGCTGTCGACAATCCGACAATGAGCGCGACGGCGAGCAGCAACAGACCGAAAACGGTCGCAGGCTCGGCGGCGAAGCCTTTGATGCGCAGGTCCCACTTCGACCGCACCGCACCGACAGGGCTTATGAAAGGAGCGTCAACGAGCGCTTTCTCGGACATCGGGTACCACTAAAGACCTGCCACTATAGCACCTTCCGCTCTCCTCGAACGGCGCACGGCCGGAACATTTGCCTTCTCGCACCTGTTGAGGCCCCGAAGTACAGTACAACGCAGAACCACGTGCATAACGAAGAACCGCGTGCGCAGTTTCGCCAGTTTGCAAATGCTCCTGCCCTGTCCGGCGTGTGCCAAACCCACCGAGCACCGCGAGCTGTTCGTCAAGAACGCATGCGTGATCCTGCGGTGTACGGCCTGCGGACTGGGACGCGCCGAGACGGCGAACTTCGACCCGGAGCGGTACTACACCGGCGACTATTTCTCGGGCGTTCATCCTGACGGCTACGCCGATTACCGCGGCACGGAGCCGGTGTTGCGGCGCGAATTTGCGCGCACGGTCGCGTTCATTCGCAGATATCGGCCCGCGGGGCGGCTTCTGGAAATCGGCTGCGCCTATGGGTTCTTCCTGCAGGAGGCCCGGCAATACTACGAGATCCAGGGCCTCGAACTCGCCCAGGATGCAGTCGCCTTCTGCCGCGACCGCGGACTGCCGGTCCAGGCCGGGGCCGCCGACGAAGCCGGCTTTGCAGAGTTGGGCCGCTTCGACGTGATCGTGCTGCTCGACGTCATCGAGCACTTGCCCGATCCGCTGCAAACGCTGGCGCTCTGCCGCAAGCACCTTGAGAACGGGGGCGTGATCGTCATCACGACCGGTGATTTCGCTTCGCTGCATGCCCGCCTGGCGGGGCGCAATTGGCGGCTTATGACCCCGCCCCAGCATCTGTGGTATTTCGCGCCCACCAGTATTGCCCGGCTGTCGGCCTCGACGGGCCTCCACATGGAGCGCTGCGAGCATCCCTGGAAGCTGGTGCCGATCTCCTTGATATCCTTTCAAGTCGCCCGCATGCTCGGCGCGCGTGCCAAAGGTCCTGCCGGAAGCCGGGTCGGCCTACCGGTCAATTTGTTTGACGCCATGCGGTGCCTGCTGCGGAACGTCTGAGGCGTAAGGCGGCTGGCATTCCGGCTCGCCCGAGGTCTTTGAGTTCGAACTGGCGTTCGATGTGGAGTTCGATGCGATGGGCGGCGCAAGTCTGTCACTGTTTCAGGTCCTCATCCTCGTCGCCTATGCGGTGGCGATGGCGCTGGGGCAGGTCTTGTTCAAGCTCGCCGCGGTCCGCATCGGCGCCACAAAGAGCCTCGTCGAGCGGCTCAGTGCCTTGGCACACAATGGCTATTTCGTCGCCGCCATCCTGCTTTACGCGGCGCTCACCGGCGTCTGGCTGTGGATTTTGACCTTTACGCCGCTGTCGCGGGCCTACGTTTTTGTCGCGCTCTCATTTGTCGTGACGCCGTTTGCGGCCGCGGCTATCTTCGGGGAACCAATGACCGTCCGGCTGGTTCTTGGACTTGGCCTCATTGTCGCGGGCCTTTGGTGCGTTGCGGGATAATTCTGCGGAATAATTCTGCCGGCCTTGTTGCGTAGCGGGACAGACAATGCCAGCCGATCCTAACAGTGCGATCTGGGTAGTGCTCGCGGCCTACAACGAGGCGACCGTCATCGGCCGCGTTGTTTCCGACCTCGTCCGGCACGACTACGCCGTCCTCGCCGTGGATGACGGCTCGCACGATGCGACCGGCCAAAAGGCCCAAGCTGCCGGCGCCACGGTGATCACCCATCCGGTCAATCTCGGCCAAGGTGCGGCGCTGCAAACCGGCATCCGCTATGCCTTGAAGCACGGCGCCGAATACATCGTCACGTTCGATGCCGACGGGCAGCACCACGCCTCCGACGTCGAAACCCTGGTCGCGAGCCTGAAAGCGCACCGGGTCGACTTCGCGCTCGGCAGCCGCTTTCGCGGCCAGGCTCTCGCCATGCCGTGGGCGCGCCGCAAGGTGCTGCAACTCGCCACCTGGTTCACCCGCTTCACGACCGGCCTGCAGGTGACCGACACCCATAACGGCCTGCGCGCCATGACGCGGTGCGGGGCAGCCCGGATTGCGCTCCGCCAGAACCGCATGGCCCACGCGACGGAGTTTTTGGATCAGATAGCGCGCAGCCGGCTCGGCTATGTCGAGGTGCCGGTCACCATCGAGTACAGCGCCTATTCGCTCGCCAAAGGGCAAAAGCTCAGCGACTCGCTGCGGATTCTCGTCGACTTATCGGCTCAGAGGTTGCACCGATGATCGCTCAGATCGGCCTGTCGATCCTGCTCGGCGGGATCGCGATTTACGCCTGGACTGAATGGTCGCGGGCGCCTGCGATCGGCTCCATCGCCATGCTCGCCACCGCGTCCGGCCTGTACTTGGTGTGGCTGCCGTCGCACGCGACGTGGCTGGCCGACCAGGTCGGCATCGGGCGCGGGGTCGATCTCGTGCTCTACATCTGGGTGATCATCAGCCTCCTTGTGATGTTGAACCTTCATCTCAAGCTGCGCTCGCAGATGGAGTTCATCACGGTGCTGATGCGCGAAGCCGCCATCAGCGAAGCCGACCGTCATCGATAAGCGCTGGCGGCTACGCCATCGATAGAAGACAGGCCAATCGCGATCTTGCTGCGGGGGAGGCGATTACCTCGCAGCCAGCTGCGGGTCCGTTGGCATTGCCGGTGAAGCGCCCCAACGCAGCGCCACGCCGAAGCACAAGATGAGCCCGGCTAGGTTCGGCAGCAGCGCCATCAAGGCGAGGCGAAAGTTGCCGAGATCGTCTGCCGTGAGACCGAGGCCGGCCCAGTTCGCCAGCCGCAACACGCCGGCGAGCTGGGGGTCAGCGTCGGCGAGGGCCGGCGCAGCCGGCAGCGGCAGCGCCAGCGCCGCCGCGAGCTCGGTGAGCCTGGCCTGTTCCTCCCGCTCCAAGGCCCGGCAGCGCCGGCCGCGAATCTTGCATTCAGCCTCCCGCGACTCTGCGGCCGCGGTCACGGCGCGCTTGGCGGTCGCGACCGCGGCGTCGCGTTGTGCGGTTCGTGCTGCCGCCGTGCTCACGACGGCCTGACGCGCCGCCGTGCTGTCGCCGACGTGCCGGTTGACGAAGCCGATCGAGGCGAGCACCGCCAAGGCCAGCGACAAGCTCCAGGTCGCCCAGGCGGCGGACGCGAGCGCCCGGCGCCAGCGCAGCCACAGCGCCACCGCGACGGTCGGCAGCGTGACGGCCAGCACGTCGGCCGCGATCGACAGCCCCGCGAATGTCGCGGCCGACATCATCGTCGTGCCGAAGCGCCACCCGGTTTGCGCGTTGATGCCGATGCCGAGCAACGCGACCGCGAACGCGACGAGCAGCAATATCGCACCGAGTTGCGATGGTTTGTCCCCCAGCCGGCGAATACGCGGTGCAGGCACGACGTTCTGCGTGGACAGCGGCAGCGGCATAACGTCCGGCGCATTCGCCGGTGTCTCGGCCGCGGTTGCGGCGGCCGGCTTCTTGCGAGCACGACTACGCGGCCGCGCAGCTTTGCGCACCTTCCGCGGCGGCTTCAGGTCGACGATGCTCAGAACAGAGTTGTTGTCGGCCATTACTCGTCCCCATGTACGCACGACGCTTAATGCCGCCGTCGCGACTCACCTCCAGCAAACCGAATCAAGCATGCGCTCGGCGGCCGGCATCATGAGGGCCGATCCAAGTTTTGAACTTGAAAATTTTGCCGCATGGACGCGAAGCAGTCGCAAGGAGCCACTTTGCTGCACGTCGTCTCGACGACGGTGCAAACCGAATCAAACGTTCTTCAGTAAGATCAATAGCGTTCGAATGGCGACGATGCGTGCGCGGCCAACTGTTAGTCCGCGTACTACCGCCCCTCGCGCGCCCAGGTGCCGGCGAGGCTGCCGAGCAGGAGCAGAAGGCCGAGCATGCCGACGAAGACCGGCAGCACGCCGATGCCGCGCACGATGCTGGCGTCGGTCATCTTGAGCCCGATCCAGCTGTCGCCCGCGTAGGTGTCGCCGGAGCGCACCGCAACGACGCGCGGCACGTCGAGGCCGCTGCCGGCATCGAGCCGGCGCGACGAGCCGCCGGTGGCGCGCGCGATCGGCCCCAGCACGTCGGTGGTCGAGGTCACCTCGGCGAATTCGCGCGGGTTGGCCGGGCCGACATTGACCAGCGCGTTGAGCTTGCCGTCGGTGGCGTGCCACAGGCCGAGCTCGTCGGCCGTCACGGTGCTCTGCCACAGGCCGGGCTCGGTTTGCGCGAGCTGGAGCACGCGGTTGCCTCCGGACGGCGAGGTCAGCGTCACGTCGGCGACCGAATCGCCCATGGTTTGCCGCTGCACGACAAGGCTATGGCCGTGCACGTTAAGACGCAGCGCCTCTTCTTCGAGATCGGGCTCCTGCATCAGCCAATGCGACAGCCGGCGCAGGAGGTCGAGCTGCGGGCCGCCGCCCTCGTAGCCGCGCGCCCACAGCCACATCTGGTCGGAGAGGAGCAGCGCCACGCGGCCTTCGCCCTGCCGCGACAGCACCAGAAGCGGCTTCTGCTCGGCGCCCTGCATGATGGTCATGCCGCTGACGTCGCGGGTGTCGACCACGCGAAACCACTGGCTCCATTTCGGCGGATTGCTGTTGGCGCCGTCGAGGTCGCGCGTCACCGGGTGGCGCTTGCCGAGCGCGGTGAGCTCCGGACGGAACGGCTCTTCGGTGACGTCGCCGCTCGGCGCCGCCGGCAAGACCGAATCGAGCGGGGTGTGCCAGACGCTGGTCTGGCTCGCATAATCCGGCCCGGCGTCGACCAGCACGGCGCCGCCTTCGCGCACATACCGGGCGATGTTCTCGAAATACGGAAACGGCAGCACGCCCTGGCGGGCGTAGCGGTCGAAGATGATCAGGTCGAAGAACGCCTTGTTCTCCGGTGGCCGCTTGACGATCTTGTTGACGAACAGCTCGCGGGTCGGAAAGGCGATCAGTGACAGTTCGTTGATCGGCGTGCCGTCCTGCTTTTCGGGCGGCCGCAAAATCGTAAAGTGGACGAGATCGACCGATGGATCGGACTTCAGGATATTGCGCCAGGTGCGCTCGCCCGCATTGGGTTCGCCGGAGACCAAGAGCACCCGCAGCTTGTCGCGCACGCCGTCGATCGACACCACGGCGCGATTGTTGACCGGCGTCAGCTCGCCGCCGGGCAGCGGCGCCGCCTCGATCTCGACGATGTTGGCGCCGCCATGGGTGATCGGCACATCGACGTTCTGCTGCTGCCCGACCGGAACGTTTTGTTTTTCCAGCACCTCGCCGTCGCGCCGGATCGTGACCTCGGCGGCGGCTTCGTTGGCGCCGTGATCCTCGACGCGATAGCTGATGGTCTGCGACTGGCCGACGATGCCGAAGCGCGGCGCCGCGATCAGCGCGATGCGGCGGTCGCGTTCGTCCTTGTGTCCGGTGATTAGCGCGTGGACGGGCGCGGCAAAGCCGAGCGCGCTCGCTTCGGCCGGCACGTCGTGCACGCGACCGTCGGTAATCATCATGACACCGGCGACGCGATCGGGCGGCACGTCGGCAAGCGCCGAGCCGATGGCGGCGAACAGCCGCGTGCCGTCGGTCTCGCCGTCGGAGTGGCCGCCCTCGACGACGCGCACATCGAGGCCGGGGATGCGATGCAGCCGCTCGACCAAGGCATCGCGCGCAGCTTCCGTCTGTTTGGTGCGGTCGCCGAAATTCTGGCTCGGGCTCTTGTCGACCACGACCACGGCGACGGAGCTCAGCGGCTGGCGGTCCTCGCGCGTGAGCGACGGATTGGACAGCGCGAGCACGATAAGCGCCAGCGCCAAGGCGCGGATCACCGCGCCGCGGCTGCGCGATACGAACAGCAGCAAGGCCAGGATCACAGCCGCGGCAACGGCCGCCCAGACAAATTCGGGCGGGACCAGGGGAGCGAAGGCGATACCGAAATTCACCGGCGTCTCCTATTGGCCCAGCCGCTCGAGCAGTGCCGGCACGTGCACCTGGTCGGCTTTGTAATTGCCGGTCAGGGTGTACATGACGATGTTGATGCCGGCGCGGAACGCGAATTCGCGCTGGCGCGGCTCGCCCTCGACCATGGGCAGCATGTACTGGCCGTCGGATTGCGTGGCCCAGGCGCCGGCGAAATCGTTCGAGGTGATGATAATCGACGACACGCCGTCGCCGCCGCGCGCCGGCCGGTTCGCCTCCTCTTCGTCTTCGCTGGCCGGCAGCGCCTCGACCCAGAGCTGGCCGTTGGCAAAGCGGCCGGGAAAATCGCGCAACAGGTAAAACGTCTTGGTCAGGACGTGGTCGCGCGGCACCGGCTCGAGCTGTGGAATATCGAGCGAGGACAGGATCTGGCGCAGCTCGACCATGCCGGGGCTCTGCGTCTCGCCGCCGGGGCCGGGCGGCGCATCGACCGCATCGCGGGTGTCGAACAGCACGGTACCGCCGTTCTTCATGTACGAATCGATGCGCTTGAGCGCTTCCGCCGACGGCCGCGGCGCGCCGGGCACGATCGGCCAATAGATCAGCGGGTAGAACGTGAGCTCGTCGTGGCCGATGTCGAGCCCGATCGGGTCGCCGGCCTCGAGCGCGGTGCGCTGCGCCAGCACCGCGGTGAGCCCGGACAGGCCGGCTTTGCTGATATTGTCGACGCTGTCGTCGCCGGTGACGACGTAGGCGAGCCTCGTTTCGAGCGCAGCCGGCGGCACGTCAGCGTGCGTGGTTTGCGCGCGGACCTGGACCAGCGAAAGCCCGAGAACCGCAAGCCCGGCGATGAGCGCCGCGGCCGCGCGGCGCCGCGGCATCAGACGCTGGATGCCGCCACCGAGGATCAGCACCGCGATGCTGTCGAGGAGGAGAAGCGCCAGCGCGGCGAGGAACACCGGTCCGCGCAAGTCCAGCGGTTCGCTGGTGCGGTAGACCTCGTGACGCGCATTGGCGAGCGCGCCGAAGTCGAGCGGCGCCAGGCGATCGGCCGGCGCCAGCGTGTTGACGGCAAAATAGCTTTCCGGCGGGCCATAAAATCCGGGCGGATGATCCGCGGTGGCGCTGCCGGAGTAATCGGTGGGTACCGGCCGCGCCGTCGGCGGCGGCGACACAAAGGCGCCGAAGCCGTCGAGCACGCGGCTCGGCGGCACCACCTCGCGCGCCGCTGCGACCTTGTCGTCGGCGGCTGCCGCGCCGGCGCCTGCGCCGGTATGGCTCTCGGCCACGTCGGTGCCGGCCAGATCGGTGATGCGCTTGAGCATGTCGACGAACGTGCCGGACAGCGGCAGGTTGGACCAGCGCGTGTCGCCGGTGACGTGGAACAACACGATCAGGCCCTTGCCGCGACGTGCTGCGGTGACGAGCGGGGTGCCGTCGGCGAGCGTCGCCCAGGTGTTGTCGCTCAAGGTGGCGTCGGGTTCGGCCAGAACCTGCCGGTTCACGGTCACGTCGCTCGGCACCGCCATGCCGTTGAACGGGCTGTCGCGGGTGAACGCGGCGAGCGGTTGGGGCTTGTCCCAGCTCAGGCTGCCGCCCAGCGTGCGGCCGCCGCGCCGTAATTTCACGGGCACGAGATCGTCGTCGGAGGCGGCAAGCCGCGGGCCGGCGAAGCGGACCAGCACGCCGCCGTGCTCGACCCATTGCGCCAGCCGCTCATGGGCGTCGCCCGCGATGGTGCCGACGTCGGCCAGGATCAGCATCGGCAGTTTCTGGTCGAGGAAGTGCGCCACCGCATCGGCCGACGATTCGCCCTGGGCGAGCCGCAGGTCGGCAAAGGGGCTCAAGGCGCGTTCGATGTAATAGCTCGACGACAACAGCGGCTCGGACGTGTCGGCGGTGGCGGCGGAGACGATGCCGACGGTGCGGCGGCGCCAGCGCTTGTCGAGGAGTTGGACGGCGCCGGCGGAGCGGTCGCGGGCGATCTCGAGCCGCGCGATGTCGTTGCGGATCTCGACCGGCAGGTCGAAGCGCGCCTGCGTCTCGCGCTCGCCGGGCTTGAACGCGAACGGCGCCTCGCCGAGCGACAAACCTTTCAGATCGAGGGCGCGGACCGTGCCGTTCTCGGCGTCGCCGGCATCGACCCGCAGCACTTTCACGCTCATGCCGCCGGCCGCGTTCTCCGCTGCCGCGAGCGCGCGGGCCCCCGCGACGCCGCCGGACACGATGGTGAGCGGATGATTGCCGATGGTCTGCGCCAAGTCCTTGACGAACGCGCCGCCCTTGCCGAGGTCGGTGTCGTCCGACAGCCAGACGAGCTCGAGGTCGGCGGTGGCGCCGAGAAAACGGCCGATCGCCGGCAACGCGTCGGCGCGCACGACGGTGTAGGGCACCGGTTTGAGCTGATGCAGCCGCACGCGGGCGGATTCGGCGGGCTCGAGCGAAATGTCGCGCGTGGCGTCGGACAGCGGGATCAGCGCCACCGCGCGGCGCTCTTCGGCGGCGCGCGCGATGATGTCGTCGGCGGTGCGCACGCGCGCATCCCAGGTCGCGGCGGCGGACCAGCCGTCATCGATCAGGATGCCGATCGGTGCGCGCGATTGCGTCGCCGCAAGCGGCGGATGCCAGAGCGGCCCGGCGGCGGCGATGATGATCAGCGCCGCCAAGGTGAGCCGCAGCAGCGTGAGCCACCACGGCGTTCGCGCCGGCGTCTCTTCCCGCGGCGCGATCTCGAACAGGAGCCGGGTCGGCGGAAAGTCGATGCGCCGCGGCCGCGGTGGGATCATGCGCAGCAGGAACCACAGCACCGGCAGGGTCAGAAGGCCGATCAGCACCAGCGGTTCGGTAAAGCCGAGGGACAATCCGCCGATCATGTCAGAACCCGCGGTCCGCCAGCGGCGGATTGTTGCGGAGCGGCGGCGAGGACATCAGCCGCAGCGGCGCCGATGCGCGCATGCAACGCCAACAGGAGCTCGCTCGGCGGGCGGTCGGTGCGATGAATAGCAAAACTCCAACCGAGCCGGTCGGTCTCGGCGCGGATCGCGGCGCGATGGCGCTCGACGCGCGCAGTGTAATCGCTGCGCCAAGTCTCGGCGCGGCCGGCGGTGATGCGGCCGCCGCCTTCCGGCTCGACGAACTCGATGCGGCCCCAATAGGGGAACGTCTCCTCCGCGGGATCGACGATCTGCACCACGTGACCGCGCGCACCGGTGCCGGAGAGCTGCGCAATGGTGCGGCGCACCGCGGCGATGTCGGTCCACAAATCGGAAAGGAGCACGATCTCGGCGAGGGGCGCCGGCGCAAAGTTCGGCGGCAGGCTGGCGCGCTCGCTGCGGTCGTGCACCATGGCCTGGGCCATGCGTTCGACCACGTTGCGGCTGCCGGTCGGCCGCGTCAGGCCGGGAATGCCGACACGCTCGCCGCCTTCGACCAGCACTTCGCCGAGCGCCAGCGCGATCACCAGCGCGCGGTAAAGTTTGCTGTCGTGCGCAAGCTGCGAGGCGAACACCATGGACGGCGAGCGGTCCGGCCAGATCCACACCGTATGTGCGGCCTCCCATTCCTGCTCGCGCACATAGAGGTGATCGTCGCGCGCCGAACGGCGCCAGTCGACGCGGGCGGCCGGCTCGCCGGAGACGAAGCGGCGGTATTGCCAGAAATTCTCGCCCGGACCGGCGCGGCGGCGGCCGTGCAGACCGTGGATCACGGTCGCGGCGACGCGGCGCGCTTCCAGAATGAGGCGCGGCATCGCGGCGGCGAGCGTCTGGCCTTCGCCGACCGCACGCTGGACCGCCGCGCTCTCCTGGTTGCCGGGCCTGGGCTCCAGCGCCATTCGCTATCCGATCCGCGCCTTGAGGCGTGCGATCACCGCCTGCATGGTCTCGCCCTCGGCGCGCGCGGTGAAGGTCAGCGCCATGCGGTGCTTGAGCACCGGTTCGGCGAGATCGAGCACGTCGTCGATCGAGGGCGCGAGCCGCCCATCGAGGAGGGCGCGGGCGCGCACCGCCAGCATCAGGGCCTGGCTGGCGCGCGGGCTCGGGCCCCAGGCGATCGATTTTGCGTCCGGACTGTCGGCCGCCGGCCGCGCCGAGCGCACCAGCTGCAGGATCGCTTCGACCACCGACTCGCCGACAGGCAGCCGGCGCACCAGCCGTTGCGCGCCCATCAGGTCTTCGGCGGTCATGGCTGGCTTCGCCCGCGTCTCTTCCGAGCCGGTGGTGTCGAACAAAATTTTGCGCTCGGCGTCGCGATCCGGATAGTCGACGTCGATCTCCATCAGAAAGCGGTCGAGCTGCGCTTCCGGCAGCGGATAGGTGCCTTCCTGCTCCAGCGGATTTTGCGTGGCCAGCACGTGGAACGGCTTCGGCAGATCGTGGCGCGCGCCGGCTACCGTGACGTGCTGCTCCTGCATGGCCTGCAGCAAAGCCGATTGGGTGCGCGGGCTGGCGCGGTTGATTTCGTCCGCCATCAACAGCTGAGCGAATACCGGACCTGAGATGAAACGAAAGCTGCGCTTGCCGGTCTGGCTCTCTTCCAGCACTTCGGTGCCGAGGATGTCGGACGGCATCAGGTCGGGCGTGAACTGAATGCGCCGTGCATCGAGGCCGAGCACGACCCCCATGGTCTCGACGAGCTTGGTCTTGGCGAGACCCGGCACGCCGACCAACAGCGCGTGGCCGCCGGACAGCACGGTGACAAGCGCCTGCTCGACAACTTTGTCCTGGCCGAAGATCACGGTGCCGATCGCGGCCTTGGCGGCGCGGGCATGCGCGGCGGTCGATTCGGCCGCGCGCACGATCATGTCTTCAAGCTTTTCCAAACCCTCGCCGGCTGCCGGCATCGGTCACTCCTGTTCGCTGGCCCGCCCGGTCCTTTGCGCCCGAATTGCAAGGCGCGCGGCAGGGGCCGAATTCATGCTGGGAATCGCCCGCAATGGGGCCAAGATTGCACCTCTGTCAGGCAATGCAATATATGCGCAAGCCGCAGAGAAGCCGATCAGACATCTACTTTTTTTCATCCACAGGAAACACAACTTGGCTTTGGGTCGGCACAGGTGCGATTCGCCGATCACGATCTCGCGAGCGATAAGTAAGCCCGCGGACACAACGGTCCGACGGCACGTTCAAGGCAAACCATGGCGAACGAAGGGCAGGGGCGGCTCGGCTCGATCACGGACACGCTAACGCGTGGCGCCGCCAAAGGCGCTGCGGGTGCCAAGGGCCTGCCGCCGGTCGAGCGCTGGAATCCGCCGTTTTGCGGCGATCTCGACATGCGCATCGCCGGCGACGGCACCTGGTACTATCTCAAGACCCCGATCGGCCGGCCGGCTCTGGTCAAGCTGTTCGCCTCGGTGCTCAAGCGCGAAGGCGACAGATATTTTTTGGTTACGCCGGTCGAGAAGTGCGGCATTACGGTGGACGACGCGCCGTTTCTCGCCGTCGAGCTTACGGCCGAGGAGAGCTCCGCCGGCCGCGTGCTCCACTTCCGCACCAACGTGGACGATTGGGTCGCCTGCGGGCCTGATCACCCGCTGCGCTTCGAGCCCGAGATCGGCACCGGCGGGCTAAAACCTTATCTGCACGTGCGCCGCGATCTGTGGGCCAAGGTGACGCGGGCGCTGTTCTTTGATCTTGTCGAGCTTGGCGAGGAGCGGGAGGTCGGGGGCATGGCGATGTTCGGAGTGACCTCGATGGGTGCATTCTTTGCCATGGCGCCGGCCGATCAGGTGAGGGATTTGGCGTGAACGAGCGCGATGCCGATACCGATACCGACACTGCGGCCGATGCGCGGCCCTCCGCCGCGGCGCAGCATTTTTTCGAACGCGCGCGGGCGCAGCTGCGGCTCGACGTGCCGCCGGCGCTGACCGATCCGAGCGCGCAAGGCATTCGCCGCGGCGATCTCGATCTCGATCCGGCGCTGTGGGAGCGCGCCGGTGTTGCCGCCACCAAACCCGCCGCCGTGCTGGTGCCGGTGGTCGATCGCGCCGCGCCGACCGTGCTGCTCACCCAGCGCACCGCCGAGCTCGCGAGCCACGCCGGCCAGGTGGCATTCCCCGGCGGCAAGATCGATCCGACCGACGAAAGCCCGGTCGCCGCCGCGCTGCGCGAGGCCAAGGAGGAGGTCGGGCTGGCGCCCATGCTGGTCGAGCCGATCGGCTATCTCGACCTTTATCTGACGTTTTCCGGCTTCCGCATCCTGCCGACCGTGGCGCGGGTGAAGCCCGACTTTCAGCTGACGCTCAACCCGCGCGAGGTCACCGAAGCGTTCGAAGTGCCGCTCGAATTTCTGATGGACGCGGCCAATCACCGGCGCAAGACGCGCGACTGGAAAGGCATTGCGCGCGAATATTATGAGATGCCGTTCGGCGAGCGCTACATTTGGGGCATCACCGCGGGTATCCTGCGTAACCTCTATGAGCGGGTTTACGCCGCATGACCAGGGTTCTGACCGAAATCGCGCTGTTTCTCACGCCGTTCGTGCTGTACGCGGCGTTTTTAGTGGCGACGAATGCGGGCGTGCTGCATTCGAAATCGTGGGCGCCGCGGCGGGTCGCCTCACTGTTGATTGTCGCACTCATTCTGACGATCGGCAGCTTCGTGGTGCTGGCGCAATTTGCCGGCGCGCCGCCGGGCTCGACCTACGTGCCGGCGCATGTCGATGAGCACGGCAAGTTCGTGCCGGGGCACACGCGGTGAATGCGGCCGCACCGCTTGTTGACGCAGCATGGCTCAAGGACGGCGCGGTCGCGCGCCTTCTGGCCGTCCTCAATCGCGACGGCGAAGAGGCGCGTGCGGTCGGCGGCGCGGTGCGCAACGCGCTGCTGCAGCTTCCGGTCGGCGAGATCGACGTGGCGACGACGGCAGTGCCGCAGGACGTCATTCGGCGCGTCAAGGCGGCCGGCTGGAAAGCGGTGCCGACCGGGATCGAGCACGGCACCGTCACGGTCGTGATCGACAAGCATCCGATCGAAGTCACGACGCTGCGGCAGGACGTCGAGACGTTCGGCCGCAAGGCGCGGGTCGCATTCGGCCGCGACTGGGTTGCGGACGCGCAGCGGCGGGATTTCACCATCAATGCTTTATCGGCGTCGGCTGCCGGCGAAGTGTTCGACTATGTGGGCGGGCTCGACGATATCGAAGCGCGCCGCGTGCGCTTCATCGGCGACCCGGAGCGGCGTATCGCCGAAGATTATCTGCGCATCCTGCGCTTCTTCCGCTTTCACGCGCATTTTGGTTCCGGCGCACCGGACGGTGCCGGGCTTGCCGCCTGCATCCGCGCGCGCGCCGGCCTCGATCGGCTGTCGCGCGAGCGCGTGCGCATGGAGTTGGTCAAGCTCGTGGTGGCGCCGCGGGCGGCGGCAACGCTGGGGGTCATGGCCGACAGCGGCATTTTGGGCACGGTGCTGGGCGGCGTCGCCTATGTTGCGAGCTTCGAGAAGCTGGCGGAGCGCGAAGCGGCGCTCGGGTTGGAGCCCGATCCGGCGCGCCGGCTCGGCGCGCTCGGCGTTGCGGTGCTCGAAGATGCCGAACGCCTGGCCGAGCGGCTGCGCCTGTCCAACGCCGAAGCGGACCGGCTGTTGGCGCTCGATGGCTGGTGGCGCGTTGCGCCTGCGGCCGGCGAACAACTGGCGCACGTACTGCTCTATCGGCTCGGGCCGCAATCGTTCGTCGATCGCGTGTTGCTCGCCTGGTCCCGCGCGGCGGCCGACGCGGGCGATGCGGACTGGCGTGCGCTCGTCTCACTGCCGCAGCGCTGGACCGCGCCGATCTTCCCGATCAAATCCGCCGACTTCCTGCGCCGCGGCGTGCCGAAGGGGCCGGCACTCGGTGCTGCCTTGCGCGCTGCCGAAGCGGCGTGGATCGCGGCGGATTTTCCGCTGACGCGCGACGTGCTCGACGCGATTGCCGAGCGGGCCGCGCAGACGGCCGCGGCGGCTTCTTAGCCATGAAGCTCTCCGTCCGCATCGAACGCTGGCCGCTGGCCGGTGCGTTTTCCATCAGCCGCGGCAGCAAGACTGAGGCGGTCGTGGTGGTAGCCGAGCTCGACGACGGCACGCATCGTGGCCGCGGCGAGTGCATGCCGTATGCGCGCTATGGCGAGACGCCGGACGGCGTTGTCGCAGCGCTCGCAGCGGTGCGCAGCGCGGTGCAGAGCGGGCTCGATCGCAATGGCTTGCAGAGCGCAATGCGTGCCGGTGCGGCGCGCAATGCGCTCGACTGCGCGTATTGGGATATCGAGGCCAAGCGCACGGGGCGCCGGGTGCACGAACTGGCCGGGTTAGCCGCGCCGGAGCCGCGCGTTACGGCTTTTACGATCTCGCTTGCCGCGCCGGCCGCGATGGCGGAAGCGGCAGAGCGCGCAGCGGCGCGGCCGATGCTCAAGGTGAAGCTCGGCGGGGCGGATGGCAACGATCCCGAACGCATCGTCGCCGTGCGCCGCGCTGCACCGCGTGCTGAGCTCATCGTCGATGCCAACGAGGGCTGGAGCGAGCAGGATTTTGCGCAAAATCTTTTCGCTTGTGCCGACGCCGGCGTCACGTTGATTGAGCAGCCGCTGCCGGAAGGGCGCGATGACGAGCTGGTGCTGCCCCGCATGAAGCGGCCGGTCCCGATCTGCGCCGACGAAAGCGCGCACGATCGTGCTTCGCTCGACGCACTCGCGGGCAAATATGACGCCATCAATATCAAGCTCGACAAGACCGGCGGGCTTACCGAGGCCTTGGCGCTCGCCGCCGAAGCCGAGCGGCGTGGTTTTGCGCTGATGGTCGGCTGCATGGTGGCGACCTCGTTCGCCATGGCACCGGCACTCCTTCTCGCGCCGCGCGCCCGCGTGGTCGACCTCGACGGCCCGCTCTTGCTCGCCAAGGATCGCGAGCACGGCCTGCGCTACGACGGCAGCCTGGTCTATCCGGCCGAGCCGGCGCTGTGGGGATGAGGCGCGGCAAGTCGTCCTGGTATCAAGTCGTCGTGGTGGGTGACGGACAGCCGGATTTGGCGCACCGTGCGGCCACCCGCCAAGAATAATGCCCGGGAGGGAATCCGCATGGCGACACGGCGCACATTTCTGACCAAGACGGCCGGCCTTGCCGCCGCCGCGGCAGTGCCCTCTGTGCTGTCCGGCTCGGTCCGCGCCCAGCAAACTTATCCGACCCGGCCGATCCGCATGATCGTGCCGTTTCCGCCGGGCGGGCCGATCGACACCATGGCGCGGCTCATCGGCGAGCAGCTGACCGCAAGCGTCGGCCAGGTCGTGGTGGAGAACCGCCCCGGCGCCGGCTCGACGCTCGGCACCAAATACGTCGCCGCCGCGCCGCCCGACGGCTACACGCTGATGTTCGGCTCGTCCGGTTCGCTCGCCGTGGCGCCGGCGCTCTATTCGAGCCTCGACGTCGATCCGCGCAAGGCGTTTGCGCCGATCGCCCGGGTGGCGCTGCTGCCGCACGTCTTCGTCGTCAACAACGAGGTGCCGGCGCACAGCATTGCCGAGTTCGTCGCCTATGCCAAAGCCAATCCGGGCAAGATCAATTTCGGCGCCGGGCTCGGCACGCCGCCGCACCTGCTCAGCACCTTGTTCAAGACCCGGGCCAATATCGACGTCGTCTACATTCCCTATAACGGCTCGGCGCAGTCGGTGACCGATCTGCTCGGCGGCCGCACCCAGTTCACCATCGACGGGCTGGTGACGCTCTATCCCTTGATCAAGGCCGGCAAGGTGCGGGCGCTGGCGATCGCGCGCGGCGAGCGCTGGCCGGCGCTGCCGGACGTGCCGACCTTGGTCGAAAGCGGCTATCCGGATTTCGTGCTCGACGCCTGGACCGGCGTGGTGGCGCCGGCCGGCACGCCGGCGCCGATCGTCGACAAGCTCAACGCCGCGATCAATGCCGCGCTCGGGACGGAGGCGGCCAAGGCCAGCCTGGCGAAGTTCTCGGCCATCGCCAACACCGGCACGCCGGACGATTTCAAGCGCTTCCTGGCCGACCAGATGGAGAAATGGGGTGCCGTCGTGAAGCTCGCCGGCGCGCGGGTCGACTGAGTTTTCCCTGGCTGCGCACGGGGTGGGCTCGCGGCTCGGCAGCTTCGAGTTGGCTGTGCTATCGTGGTGCGCGTTTCGCGTTCGCTTGCCCGCAGCTTTGCGTCCTGTTGCTTATGCGTCGCGTTCCTCCGCTCGATTCGCGCCGGGGTGGCTGACGAGGAATGTCCAGCGATCGATCCGCTTTCGCTTTTGAAAGGCTCGACGTGGCGGCCGACGAGGTTCGGTCACCCGCCGCGCCGGCTCGCGATCTCGCGGAGCTGGCATCGGCGCTCGCCGAGGTCGAAGCGCTGCTCGCCGCCGGCGCCGGCGAAGGTCCGGACGCTGGCGCGGCGGTCGAACGCATCGCCGACATTGCCTTTGTGTTGCATGAGCGTGAGGTCGAGCCGTCGCTGTGCGATGCGCTCGATGCGGCCATGCGCGATCTCAACGAGGCCAATGCGCATGACCGGGCGAACGCGCAGCGGGCACAGGAAGCCGTCGAGTTGTTGCACGCCCTGGGGCGCCGTCTCGATGCGATGATGGCGGCGCAGGCAGAGCCGCAGGCGCTGGCCTCAGCCGATGCCGTTCAAGGAGCCGGCGACGACGGCGAGCTCGAATGCGCGGACGAGTTTCCGGCTCCGGCCCGTTTGTTCGATGCCGATGTCGCCGAGGACGGGGCCTTTGCTCAGACGGTCGCCGCGCTTGCGGAAGCGCTGCCCGAGCATTCCGACGCCGATCCGGCGCAGTCTCGGTATCAAGTGGCCGACAGTAGCTCGGCGCCCGAGGTCGTCGCGCATTCCCAGACCCATTCCTTGGCGCATTCCGATGTTCAATCTGAACAAGCGGAAACCGCTCCAGGCGCATGGATACAGGCAGAAAATCCAACCAGCGAGGCAGGGGAGGACCCCGTACCAGACTCGAGCCCTGCATCATCGATTGGCGTGGCTGCGGCGCCGGCCATCGACGCGTATGGCTCGATCGATCCGGACGAGGATCCGGGCGACCTGTTCGAGCCGGCGCCCGATGTGCGGCAGGCGGCAGATGCGGCACCCCCGGCGATGAGCGCAAATTCGGCCGAGGCAGCGGCACCGGCCGCAAGCCTCGCACCGCAATGGTCGGGCAGTTCCGCCGCCGCGCCGGCCGATGCGGCGTCGCGGTCCGCGGCGAACGATCCGCTTGCGCCGATCCGGGCGCTCAGCGAGGAAGAGCTGATCGCGCTGTTCAGCTAACGCATCGCAACCAACGTATACTGTCATTGCCACTTGCGATCATACTTGCGCCGCATACAACTGCGAACAAAAGCCGCAGTGCCAGAGTCAATCTGCTATGCTTGCGCGAAGTGATTCGCGTGAGCCGGCACGAGACTTGCCGTGATCTCTTCGATGCGGATCGACAACGACATGCAATGACGTGCGCGTGCTCCAGGTCGGAAGGGCCTCGTTCTTGGTCCGCAAATGACGATGCACTGGAGGCCACAACATGCACAGACTTATCGGGCCTGCCGTTGCGGGCATCGCGTTGTGCGCGAGCGCGTTCTTTCCCAATCAGGCGTTGGCGCGTGACGACGGCCGTTTCGCCAACTCTCAGCTCAAGCCCTGGTTCGACAAGCTCGCCAGCGGCAAGGGCTTGTGCTGCTCGTTCGCCGACGGCTTCAAGGTGGAAGACGTCGACTGGGACACCAACGAGGGCCGCTACCGCGTGCGGCTCAATGGACAATGGATCGTCGTGCCCGATGCGGCGCTGGTGACCGAGCCGAACAAATTCGGCCCCGCCGTGGTGTGGCCGTATCAGGACGCCACCGGCGCGACGCAGATCCGCTGCTTCATTCCGGGATCGGGCGCCTGAAGTCTTGGCGTAGCGTTGTCTTGGCGCAGCGTTGCTGCAGCGTAAGCGGGGGGAAATCCAAGCGACGCTGTGGCGACTCACGAACCTCGTGGTTGCGGGGCAACACGTTCGCTGCGGCCCGCCGCAGACAGATGCCGGTCACGCCACCAGCCGCGAGAACACGTCGGGATCGACGTTGCCGCCGGACAAGACCGCGACCGCGACTTTGCCTTTGACGTCGATCTTGCCGCTCAGCAACGCGGCGAGCGCCACGGCGCCGCCCGGCTCGACCACGAGCTTGAGCTCGGCGAACGCAAACGCCACCGCGGCGGCGACTTCGTCGTCGCTCGCGGACACGCCGGCGCCGACCAGCGAGCGGTTGATGGCGAAGGTCAGCTTGCCCGGCATGCGCGCCATCAGCGCGTCGCAGATGGTCCCGGTCAGCGCCGCGTTCGCCTCGCGCTCGCCGCTCTTGAACGAGCGCGCGTGGTCGTCGAAGCCGGCGGGCTCGGCGGTGTAGAGCGCCGCCGCAGGCACCCGCGCCTTGACGGCGAGCGCGATGCCGGCGGTCAGGCCGCCGCCCGAGGCGGTCACCACCACGACGTCGGGAGTAAGCCCGAGCGCCTGCAAATCCTCGACGATCTCGCGGCCGGCGGTGCCCTGGCCGGCGATGATCAGCGCGTCGTCGTAGGGCGGCACCAAGGTGGCGCCGCGCTCGCGCGCAATGGCTTCGGCGATGGCTTCGCGGTCCTCGGTGGCGCGGTCGTAGAGCACGATCTCGGCACCGAACGCGGCGGTGCGCTCGCGCTTGGCGCGCGGCGCGTCGCTCGGCATCACGATCACGGACGGCATGCCGAGAAGCCGCGCCGCCGCCGCAACGCCCTGGGCGTGGTTGCCGGACGAATACGCCACGACGCCGGCGGCGCGCCGCTCCGGCGGGATATTGGCAAGCTTGTTGTAGGCGCCGCGAAACTTGAACGAACCCGTACGCTGCAAGGTCTCGGCTTTGAGAAACACGCGGCCGCCGGTCACGGCATCGAGCGCCGGCGAGGTCAGAAGCGGCGTGTGCAACGCGATGCCGGCGAGCCGGCGCGCGGCCTCATCCACATCGGCGGGCGTCGGCAGGTGCAGCGGCGCGTCCATGGCGGGGAGCGTAGCGCCGCGATTGCGGCATGGGCAAGGGGAGGGAAGCGCAGCAGAGTCGCGTTGAATTCGTCCGATCGCCGGCGCGCCGTGACCAGCAGGTCTAGGCTGATACAAGCAAAGCGGCGGCGGCCTGGGCCGCCGTTTGCTCCTGAAAGTGAGCGCGTTACTCGAACCTTCCCGCCGCGTGCGCCAGCATGGTGTAGACCTTGCCGGTGTCGGAGGTCAGATAGTTGCGCGCCACGGTCGGGCCGCGGTCGCCGCGCGATACGTCGTCGAGCAGCCGTTCGAACTCGTGGATGTAATGTTCGACGGTCTGCCGGAATTCCGGATCGCTGCGGTATTTGTTGCGGATTTCCTCGAACGCCCGCTGGCCCTGGGCGGTGTAGAGCTTGCGGCCGCCGAGACCGCGTTCGCCGCGCTGGTAGCGTTCCCAGAGCTCGGCGGTGGCTTCGTGGTCGATCATGCGCGCGATGTCGACCGAGAGCGATTCCAGCGAGCTGACGCTGTCGCGGCCGCGCTCGCCGGACGGCGAGATCGGCGGTGCGTCGTCGCGGTCGCGCGAGGCGCGGGTCAACAGATCGCTGAGCCAGCCGCCGCCGGCGCCATTGCGGCCGCCGCCGGTCTCCTTGCCGCCCTGGATCGGGCTGAGCGCCGGCGCTTCCGGGCGCCGTGTCGGCGCGCCGGTGATGTCGCGCTGCGGGCGAGCCGGCGCGCCGCTGATTTCGGAGCGGACCGGCCGCGGCTGCGGCGCGGCGGCAGCACGGCCGCCACCCGCCGCGTAGGCAGGCTCGGCCTCGCGCCGCACCGGCTCGACCGCGTCGAGCGCGCGGCCGTGCCGGGCGACGATGCGGTTGAGCTCGGCAAGCGCCTCGATCTGGTCGACGATGACGCGCCGCATCTGCGCCGCGCTGTCGGCGGTCTCCTGCGGCAGCTCGAACACGCCGCGGCGCAATTCGGCGCGCGTCGTCTCGAGCTCGCGGTGCATGTCCGCGGCCATCTGCTTCATGCCCTGCATGATGTCGGCGAAGCGCTCGGCGGCCTGGGTGAACATGGCGCTCACCTCGCCGGAGGCTTCCTCGTAGACCGCGCTGAACGTCTGGCTGGTGCGCTTGCGCTGCTCTTCGGCGCCGGCGCGCACGATCTCGAACTGCTGCTCGATGGTGTGCACGCTTTCGTTGCTGGTCTCGGCGACGATGCTGGCGATCTCGCGCGCCCGCGCCGTCGCCGAGTCGAGCGACTCGTCGAGCAGGCCGGAGAAGCGGCGCAGCCGCTGCTCGAAGTCGTCGGTGCGGGCGTCGAGCGTCGTGACCAGCGTGTCGATCGAGGCGTGGCGGCTCGCGATCGAGTCCTCGGTGCGCCGGTTGCTCCGCTCCAGCAGCTCGACCGCCTCGGCAAGCGAACGGCCGTGCGTGCTGAACTGGGTGGCAAGCCCGCTGAGATCGTGCAGCACGCTGACCGTGGTGCGGTTGAAGGCGCCGAGATGCTCTTCGACCTTGCTGGTGGCGGTGCCGCTCCTGGTGTTGAGGTCGTTCATGGCGGCGACGAACTCGGAGACGCGCGCCACCATGGTGTGCTCGATCGCGTTCATGTTCTCATGGGCGCCGCTGAGCACTTCCTGCAGCAGGATATTGGCTTCGCGCAGCCGCTCGAACAACGCCGTCGAATCCGTGCGCAGCATGCCGTGGGTCTGCAGCATGTCGGCCACGGTCGCCGACGCCGTCTGCTTCGATTCCTCGATCGCCGTGCGGCTGGCGTCGTGCAGCTCCTGCAGCGTGCGGGTGATCGCGGTCTTGGCGGCATCGGCGACGCCCTGGGTGCCTTCCTGGAATTGGCCGAGCGTGCGCGTCACCGAGGTGGTGGCGTTCTCGCCGGCTTCATTGATCAGGCGGGCGATCTCCTCGCTGTTCTCCATCATGGTCTGGGTGAAGACGAAGCCTTTGGCCTCGATCGCCTGCACCGCCTGGTCGGTGACGCGGCCGACCTGGGCGGCGAACTGCTCGCCCTTGCCGGCGAGCGTGGCCACCAGCTCACCCGATTTCTGCTCGAGCACGCGGCCGATCTCGCCGGTTCGCTCGTCGAGCGAGCGGGTCATTTCGCCGACGCGGTTGCCGACCGCGTTCTGAATTTCGTCGGCGCGATCGGAAATGTTGCGGACGATGTCGGCGCTCATGCCGACCAGCGTGCGCTCGGCCTCGCCGGCGCAGCGGCTGATGGCGTCGGCGCTGGTGCGCGCGGTCTGGGTCATGAGCTCGGTCGTGTTCGACGCCGTGCTGCCAAGGGTCTGGCTGGCCGCCGTGGCGCTCTTGCCGATCGCATCGCTGAGCGAAGCCGCGCTCTTTTCCAGCACCTGGCTCGCCGACGCGGCGCTCTTGCCGACCGCATCGGTGACGGCGGCGACGCTCTTGTCGAGAACGTGGGTAGCCGCCGCCGCCGATTGGTTGATGGTCTGGGTGAGCGCCGCGGCGCTCTTGCCGAGCGCGTCGCTGCTCGTCGCCGTGGTCTTGTCGATGGCGGCGCCGGCGGCGATGGCGCTCTTGGTGATCATGCCGCTGAGGCTGTTGGCGCTACGGTCGAGGGTGGCGGTCGCTTCCGCGGCGCTGCGGTTCAACGCTTCGGTGGCCGCCGCCGTGGCGGTGACGCTCTTGCCCAGCGAGTCGGTCGTGGTGGCGAGAAGCTGGGTCAGGGTGCGTTCGGCCTCGGCCGAGCTCGATTTCACCGTGTCCGACAGCGCAACCAGGCGCGAATTGAGCAGATCGGCCGCGGCGCGGCCGCGCACGTCCAGCTCGCGCACGACGGTCTCGGCGCGTCCGATCAGGAGCTGCTCGAGCTGGGTGATGCGGCCGTCGAGCGTCTCGGCGACCTGCTGCGCGTTGGCGCCCAGCGTCTGGTCGATGGCGGCGACGCGCTCGCCGACCAGATCGGCGAGCTTCTGGCCACGGCTGTCGATGACGTTGGCGACGTCGCTGACGCGGCTGTCGACAGCGGCGACGACTTCCTTGCCGCCCTCGGCCAGCGTCTTGGCGATCTCCATGACGCGCGTCGACAGCGCCTCGGTGAGCGCTTCGGTGCGGCTGTCGAGGGTCTCCTGGAAGCGGGACAGCCGCTGATCGAGCGAGGTGGTGACCTCGTTGGCCTTCGACGTCACGCGATTGTCGAAGGTGTCGATGTAGCTGCGCATCGACTCGGAGACGTCCTGGGTGCGGGCGCCGAGCCGCTCGACCAGCTCCGACCCGTAGGTCTTCACGGTGCGGTCGAACTCGCTCAGGTGCCGGGTGATGAGGTTGCCGAGGTTCGCCGAGTCGCGCGAGATGCGCTCGCCGAGCTCTACGCCGGAATGGTTGAACATCTCCTCATAGGCGGCGAGCCGCGTCGTCAGCATGTCCTTCATGGCGTCGCTGCGCGAGGTGATGACGGAGACGAGCTGCTCGGCGCTGTCGCGCACCGAGTCGGTCATCTTGGCGCTGCGCGACACCAGCGCATCGGTGATGCGGGTGCCGGCCTGTTCGAGCTTGCTCGCCACTTCGCCGCCGCGCAGGTTGAGGTCGAGCAACAGCGACTCGCCCGAGGTGCGCAACGTCGAGTTGACCTCCTCGGCGCCGGCCGCGATCTTTTCGGCGATCTGGCTCGAGGTCTCGACGATGGACTCGGTGAGCTCCTGGGAGCGGCTGGTGATGAGATCCGTCAGCTCCTGAGAGCGGCCGCTGACCAATTCGGTGATTTCCTGGGAGCGTCCGA
>DASRET010000086.1:0-36463 GCA_035651875.1 Xanthobacteraceae bacterium | reverse complement strand
TAGTGTCCTTGGCGTGTAACCCGTGGTGACGGACAATTTTCGAGCAAACGATAGTAGATTACTTAGTAGTAGCGTTGGATTGAGGTTGTCCGTTGGGTGGCTGTTGAGCGGGCTTCTGCGGCTGAGGTGGACCGTTGGCGGCTGGCCCGGAGCTCGGGCTAGAATTTATCGTCCGCGAGTGATATTTTTTGATTGCGACGTCAATAAGACTTGATTTGTTGATCAGCAAGCCTCCCGCAATAGTCATGATTACAAACACACCGAAGAAAATATACACAATCGGCTTGTAAAACAATTCTATCTTTGCTGTTGAATGTATGCGCTTGTCCTCTTTGTAAGCTTTGTCGCGAACGATAATTCGAGCTAGCAATTTAGTAATGGGTCTGGTCAGCTCTATCGGGCTTGCCGCTCCGATTTCTTGGGTCAACCTAATTTCCGGAATATCGAATCGATGCTTGTCCTCGATAAAGGCTCCTTGATTTACTGAGCCAATTAACAAGCGGTGGTACCAATATCGGTCGATAAAATAGAATAATAACGTTCCTACTATTCCGCCCAAGGGGACGAATACAGCATAGTGTATCGTAACATTTGAAATGTCGAGTTTGAGGTCTTTTTCGGCTAAAAATCCGATTGCGGCAGATAGAGCAAGAATTAGCGTGATAAACAATCCTCGGATGCGCATCGAGATGTCATTAAAGTGTTGTTGGACATCAACAACGGTTTTCCAAATGCCGACAATCGTATTCCTTTGCTCTGTAGTTAATTCGGCCTTTGTAGATAATTCGTAATATGCTTGCCCGCTTCCGAATCGAAAGTATTCGAATAGATCGTTGAAGCCTGCCAGCTCTCTTGATGGTTTGATGCTGCGCTGAGAAATTCGCTTTTCCCGCTCTACATCCTCATCACTCCAGTGAGTTACCTCTCTTAGTAGCTGATACGCTGGGGTATTTTGCGATTGTCCATATTTGGCCCATGCGTCATCAACGCCTGCGTCTTTTGCCATCGCGACGTCTTTGAATAAGCTGTCGCCGACGTAGACACAATCTTCGTTAGATGCGCCTATGGATTGAATAATGATAATAAGATATCCTTGTTTGGCTTTAGCTCGCCGGGCGGCGTAAGGTGATGTTCTGTCTTGCGAAAATCATATTGGCCAGCCGGATATTTTCGTAGCTGATCGGAGGTCAACCCTCGTGGTAATTCGTGGTCTTTAGGGGAGAAGACAGCATCAAGAACGCCATCCAACCCTAGACGTCGAACGCGGTAATTCGAATAGAAGGCCATTGATTCAGTATACCCAATGATCCTAGCTCCGGATCCTTTTATCTTCAGAAGACTCTCCGCGACTCTTGGATAAAGGCAAAGCTCGCGCCGCCGGGCTTCTCGGTATGCGTCCAATGCCGGCGCAAAGAGCGTAGCTAGTTCTTGATGTGGAAATGCCTTCAATAAACTCGGAACTTCCTCTATCAAAAATGCGTATTCTGAAGTGCCGTGCCTTTGATGAATTTCTCGAATCTCTGGCTTAAGCGTTTGAATAGAAATTCCGCTAATGTCCGCAAGCTTTCCGAGCATTGCTGAGAAACAGGCATGCCAAAGATGCACCCAGTCAAAAAGGGTGTTGTCTAGGTCGGTGATCAGAACACTTTTGCGGGGTTTCATTGGCATGTTCCCGTTTCGTTCTCTTATAGCTTGTCCTCTGCCGCTCGTCCAGCGGGTATTGGGTATCTACAGCTCCAAATCATAAAACTCGCTCGTCACCGGCCTACCCCAGCTGTTGTGTTGCTCCGTCCCGGTGAGCCGGAAGCCCGCCTTCTGATAAACATGGCGCGCGGCGGCGAGCACGCTGTGCGTCCATAGCGTGATCTTGGTATACCCGGCGTGCCGCGCAAAGCGCACGCACTCTTCGACCAATCGCGCGCCGAGGCCCAGACCGCGCGCCTTCGGGTCGACCAGCAACAGCCGCACGCGCGCGACTTTGTCCGAATCTTTGACCAGGAAGACGCAGCCGACCGGCTCGCCGTCCATCTCGGCGATCCAGCAGCGTTCGCGCTTTTTGTCGTAATTGTTGGCGAAGTCGGCGACGATCTGCGCGCACAGGCCTTCGAACGGCTCGCCCCAGCCGTATTCCTGCGCATAGATCTCGGCGTGGCGGCGCACGATCCAGCCGAAATCGCCCGGTATTGGCGCGCGCAACGTATAACCATTGTTGGGGCGCCGCGGCGGCGATTTCAGATCATGGTCGAGCAGGCTGTGGATCGTGTGCATGGCCACGATCAGCCGCGACCGTTCGGCCGGCGCCAACCGCTTCAGCATGGCAGCAGCCTCGCGCTGCGAGCGCCGTTCGAGCGGCGCATAGGCGCGGCGGCCGCGCGGCGTCAGCGACAGGTGACTTTGCCGGGCATCGCGCGGCGAAGTCGTGCGCCGGATCAGGCCGCGCCGCTCGAATGCGCGCAACAGCCGGCTCAGATAGCCGGCGTCGAGATCGAGTGCGCGGGCGACGTCGCTCGCGGTCGGCGCTTGACGGCTCGCGATCTCATAGAGCACGCGCGCCTCGCCCAGCGAATACGGGCTGTCGAGAAACGTCTTGCGCAGCACGCCGATCTGCCGCGTGTAGAAGCGGTTGAAGCCGCGTACCGCAGCCGCATCTTGCCCATTCCGGCGAGCACTCATGCCGCCAGCGTCGCCCGGAAAGTTGACTTAGTCAAGTATTCGGCACGCTCATCAGTGCGGCGGTGGCAAGCCGGGCAATGCGCTTGCGGCCGATGCGGCCGATCAGGTCGGTTTCCGAATCGGCGGCATCGGCGCGATGGCCGCCGAGCCCGGCGTAAAAAACCCGCGAGATCAAAAGGCCCTGCTCGGGGCGCGGCTTCGCGCCGAGCGCGATCGTCGCCTGCGCGAACGCTTCGCGCAGCGGGGAGGGCGCCACGGCGCCACGCCGAAACGCCGCCGCGCGCTCGCGCTCGCGCGTCAGTTCGATGAAGCGTCGGGTCTCGCCGACCCACGGCGTGTCGAGGATGATTCCGGGCCGCACAAAGAGAAGCCACGGCCCCCGCGCCGCGGCCGCCGCGGCGCTCAACCGTTCGCCGAGCGATCGATCGAGCTTGAGAAATTTGCAGCCCGCCACGTCGGCCACCACCGCCGTGTCGTCCCGCGACCCGCCGTCGGCGAGCAGCACTTCGCGGATCAAGCCCTCCGTCGCGCCGGAGACCAGCGCCGCCAGCGTCGGCACCAGGTGGCGCTCGGAATTCAACGTTGGAATGATCACGCTGAGCATTGCGCCACCGATACGAGGTCCCACTGGGGTTTTCCAATGGTCCCACCCCCGCCTGGCCTCACGACAAATTGTTCTTGTTTTGTTCACTCGGCCGCGTTACCTTAGCGCCATGAGCCGTTCATCCGCCTTGAGGCGCCCGCCGGAGCCATTGCTGCCCTCCGCTCCGGCGGGCGAAACCGGGACCGCCGTCGACCGCGCGCGCCGCCGCGGCCGCGGCACGGGGTCGAATGCGTCGGGCCGCTACGAGCCCTTGGCGCGCATCGCCTTCGACGACGGCTGGCAGGGCCTCGACGAACTGCCGCCGTTCAAGACCACCGTCACGGCCGACTCCACGCGGAAAATCATCGCGCGCAACGATTCGCCGGACATTTCGTTCGACCGCTCGATCAATCCGTATCGCGGCTGCGAGCACGGCTGCGTTTACTGCTTCGCGCGGCCGACCCACGCCTATCTCGGCCTGTCGCCGGGCCTCGACTTCGAATCGAAACTATTTATGAAGCCGAACGCGCCCGAACTGTTGGAGCGCGAATTGTCGGCGCCCGGCTACGTGCCCAAGACCATCGCCATCGGCACCAATACCGATCCGTATCAGCCGATCGAGCGCCGCTACAAGATCATGCGCGGCATTCTGGAAGTGCTGGAGCGCGCCGGTCATCCGGTCGGCATCGTCACCAAATCGAACCTCGTGTTGCGCGACCTCGACATTCTGGGGCGCATGGCCGAGCGCAATCTCGTCAAGGTGGCGCTCTCGGTGACGACGCTCGACGCCAAGCTCGCGCGCACCATGGAGCCGCGCGCGGCGACGCCGCCGCGCCGCCTCGAAGCGTTGCGCCAGCTCACCGCAGCCGGCGTGCCGACCTCGGCCATGGTCGCGCCGGTCATTCCGGCGATCAACGATGCCGAGATCGAGCGCATCCTCGAAGCGGTCGCGGCGGCCGGCGTGCGCCACGCCGGCTATGTACTCTTGCGGCTGCCGCTCGAAGTGCGCGACCTGTTTCGCGAATGGCTGATCGAGAATTTCCCCGACCGCTATCGCCACGTCTTCAAGCTCATCCGCGACACCCGTGGCGGCAAGGATTACGATTCGACCTGGGGCAAGCGCATGACCGGCGCCGGCCCGGTCGCCTGGATGATCGGCCGCCGCTTCGAAGTCGCCTGCGACCGGCTCGGCTTCAATAAAGGCCGAGCCAGCACCACGACCGAGCATTTCCGCCCGCCGCGTCCGGCGGTTAAGCAGCTGGATCTGTTCTGATCCGATACCGTTCGCGCCGGTCAGGCCGCGCGCTGTTTGCGCCAGGGCGACCAGAACGGTCGATCCGGCCAGCGTTGCTCGCTCGCGTAAAGCGCGGCGCGGCGTGCCCGATAGATCGACCAGACCTCGGCCATGCGCTGTGCATAAGCGCCCAGCAGGGCGCGCTCACCGCCGAGTGCGGCATGGACCGCGGCCGCGGCCTCGCGGCCGGAATGCAGCGCCGCGAAAATCCCCTGGCCAGAGATCGGATCGAAGCTCATCGCCGCATCGCCGCAAGCGACCCAGCGCTCGCCGTAAAACGGCGAAAGTATCGCGCCGCCGGCGTCGGTCGCCGGCAGCGTTTGGGTAAATTGCACCGCTGCGAACAGCGGGCCGAGGCGATGCGTTGCCGCAAGCAACGCGCGCCAGCGCTGTGGTTTCGCCTTGATCCGCGCCGCTTCCGCCGCGTCGGTGTGCAAGGCGGCGATCACCGCGCCCGAAGGCAGCCGCGCCGCATACCACCAGCCCTCGGCAGATGCCTCGATGAAGGTGCGGCTATCGTGGAAATTGGCGCAAAAATCGGCGCATTTGCCGATGCGATAAAGCGCGATCAGGCGGCTGTCGTGCCGGCGGCCGGCGCCGAGCTTGCGCGCCGGCCGCGCGGAGCGGCCGCTGGCGTCGATCAACCAGCCGGCGTGCGCCACGCTGCCGTCGTCGAACTGCAGCCGCAAGCCGTCGCCGGCGTCGGCCACATCGCGCAAGCGTGCCGGCCATGGTGTCGCGCCCGCCTCGACCGCGGCTTGCCGCAGGTCGGCGTCGAAGCGCAGGCGGTCAAGCCGCCACGCCGTGCCATAAGGGTCGCGCAACGAGTCGGTCGCGCTAAAGTCCGGCGCTCCCCATGCCGACAGCATGCCGGCGATCGGAGCGTGCGCACCGCCTGGCACCGGCGCCGGCAGATCGAGCGCGCGCAGCAGCCGCACCGCTGCGCCCGGCAGCGCTTCGCCGATCTTGTTGCCCGCTGCGCTGCGATCCGCCAGCAGCACGCGACGGCCGGCGCGCGCCAACCGCGCCGCGGCGGTTGCGCCTGCCGGTCCGGCCCCGGCGACGACGACGTCCCACATGCTATTGGCTGCGCACACGGATGGCGCGGAAGGCGCGGTATTGCTCCTCGCTGGCCCAGCCGGCGAGTTCGATGCGGGAGGGCGGCCGCCCCGGCGCCTTGAACTTTGCGCTCGCCCGCAAAGCTTGTGCCTTCGCTGCCTTGTGGGCGATTGTCTCGACGAACATGACTTCGGGGAAGTCCGGATCGTTCTTGACGCCCGGCCGTGCCTCGACGATGCCCAGCGTGCCGAATCCTGCGACCATGTTCATCATCGTCGGCGCCGTATCGTTTCCGCCGTCGACGTCAATGGTGCGAGTCCACGGCATGCGGCGGCGGAAGGCCGTGAGCCGTTGGTCGCGCGGCAGGGCCGTATTGATCGCGACCTCGTAGTCGTCCTCGTCGAGGATTTGATTGGGCACCCTGGCGGCCCAGAACGTCGGTAGATACGGATCATATTGGGCTTCATAGCCGGACCGGCAGAACGCAGTGTCGCCCTGCCACGGCAACGCCATCCAGCGGCTGATATCACCCGGCCCTTGAGCGAATAGCGGTCCGTCTGCCGCCAAGGCCTGAGCGGCGGAGAGCGTGGGACCGTAATCCGGCTCCGGCTGTCCGGCCGGCCGGTGCTTGATGCGAAACGGCGCGTCGTACATCGTCATGTGGCGCATCGGCCACGTCATCTCGCACCCAGGATGGAAGGTATCGGCCAGGCAGAAATGCGGCGCCGCCTCGTCGAGCATGGCCGGCTGCGCCGCCACCGGAAGCTCGTCGAGCGTGACCGCCGCTTTGGATTTCGGCGGCCAATCGCTGACAAAATCGTTCTCGACCCAGCTATGCAGTATCGTTTGCTGCAGTCGCGTCATGGTCAGCATGTTGCCGGTTCCGGTCGGAGGATAGGAACCGTAGGCGTCGCCATAGATCCAGGGCCACACATGCGGCCAGATCACCGGTTCGGCTATCACCGGCTTCGGCGGACGAAACATGTTGTAGATCGATTGTCTCAGCTCCCTGAAGGTGTCGTAAGCGCCGGCGGTCGGCGGTCGCTGTGCCAACCGCCTGAGGAATTCGGGATTGTCGAAATCCATCGGGCAGCCCTTGCCGAACGTGGTCGCGTAGCCCTGATTCACCCATTGCAGGTTCGACAGCCGGTGCAGTATCGGCAGGACATCGCCGCAGAACGAGACCGGGTTCGGCGATTTGAGCCAGGATGGCGATGTGTTGACATAAAGATCGCACAACAGATCGTACATCGTGCGCCAGCCGATGATGTCGGGCGCATAATTGGGCGGCGCGACCACGACCCATGCGGCATCGACCGGAATGGTGTTGCCGCCTATCGAAACGGTTGCCGTCACCGGCCCGTCGGATGTGTCGTCGTACCAGTCGTTGGCATTGTTGAAGCTGTCGCCATCGGCCGGAATGATGATCGGTGCGCCCGAGGGCGAGCCGGACTGGCCGGTGCCGCCGAGGAATAGCAGACGTCCGGATTCATCGGTGCGTATCTCACCGAGCGGCACCACCGTCTTGCCCTTGAACGTGCCGGTGTTGAAGCTGTGTGCGTCGCCGCCGGATACCGACTTGCCGCGGATGCTGCGCGGGCCGGGATCGATCGCCAGCGCGGCGCGGTCGGCATAGTCGGCGTTGCGGCGGATCACCGAGGCGTCGGCGGATTCCGGAATGTCGAGCGCGGCCGTGAAGCGGTACCACTGCGCCTTGCGGTTGGCGACGTGGACGGTCCAGGTGATGTCGGCGTTGTCGGGGGTGAGCTCGGCCACCACCTCGCCGGCGCTGTCGTAGCCGTAGATGCGGAAGCGCGCGGCCTGGCGTTTGATGGCGCCCTGCGGATCGCGGTAATAGTCGGCGGCTTGCGGTTGCGGCGCGGTGACTTCGGGGCCGATGAAATACCCGGTCAGGCTGTTGCCGATGCGGGCGATGCCGATGGCCGGATGGATGGCAGCGCGCACGATGGTGCGGTCGGTCGGCATGGCAAACCTCTTGCTGAGTGGCGTTATGGCCGCGCCTTTGGGCGCGAGCGTGTGGCAGTCCCGTGTGCAACCTTAGGCCGAGGTCGGCCAACGATCCAGGGGCCGTCCCCGCTATTTTCAGGGCGGCATGTCCGCCGTTGCTCGCGGTTCGTTGTCTGGCCATGATGATCGCATGAGTCGCAATGGAAACGGCAATGGAAGCGGCAAGACAGCCGCGCGGCTGCCGCTCGACGAGCCGGTGGTGCGGCCGACGTTTCGGCGCGAGCGCTCGGCGCTCAAGCGCGGCGTCTGGCCGGTGGCCGGCTGCGACGAAGCCGGCCGCGGTCCGCTGGCGGGACCGGTCGTGGCCGCCGCCGTCATTCTCAATCCCGACGACGTGCCGCGCGGCCTCGATGATTCGAAGCGGCTGACGGCGGAGCGGCGCGAGGTGCTGTACGAGCGCATCTGCGCGCGCGCCCAGGTCGCGGTGGCGATGGCGCCGCCATGGCGCATCGACCGCGACAATATTCTGCGCGCGTCGCTGTGGGCGCTGGCGCGCGCGGTGGCGGCGCTGCCGGTCAAGCCGTGCCTCGTGTTCGTCGACGGCCGCGACCGCATCGCTGCCGGATGCGACTGCGAGGCCGTGATCGGCGGCGACGGCCTGGTCGCTTCGATCGCCGCCGCCTCGATCGTCGCCAAGGTGACGCGCGACCGGCTGATGGCGCGGCTCGGCGCCGCCCATCCGGGCTACGGCTTCGAGCGCCACATGGGCTACAGCGTGCCCGAGCACTTTGCCGCGCTCGACCGGCTCGGGCCGACCATCCACCACCGCCGCTCGTTCTCGCCGGTGGCCGGCGCGCTCGGCCTGTTGGACGGCGATGCCGAGGTTCCGGTCGCCGACGTATTGCCGCTCTAATCCGCGCAAACTATACGGCAGGCGCCGCGACCACCGTTGCGGCGATCGCCTGCGCCCCGGTCCTGATGTTCTACGTCCCCCTTTATTTCGAAGCGATCCGTTCGCGGCCGGTCGTGGTGTTCTGGCTGGCGGCGCTGGCGCAGGCCGTGCTCTGGCTGGCCGTGCCGATGCTGTTCTATGCGGCGCCGCCGGGCGAGCTCGCGCAGGTGCTGGCGATCGGCCACGAATTCCAGTTCGACAGCGATGTCGGGCCGCCGCTCGCGTTCTGGCTCGCCGAAATCGCGTTTCGGGTCGCCGGCCTGTTCGGCGTCTATGCGCTGGCGCAGGCCTGCATCGTCACGGCGTATTGGTGCGTGTTCCGGTTCGGCAGCGCGATCGTCGGTCCGCCGTATGCCGCATTGGCCGTGCTGCTCATGGTCGGCATCTCGCCGTTCACCGTGCCGAGCCCGGATTTCGGCCCGCCGCTCCTCACCATGGCGCTGTGGGCCATCGTGTTGCTCAGCTATTGGCGCGCCATCGCGGAAGGAAATCGACGGGCGTGGTATGTGCTCGCCGCCGCCGCGGCGCTGATCCTGGTCACCAGCGAAGCCGCCCTCATCCTGCTCGGCACGCTCGTTATGTTCACGGTGATGACGGCGCGCGGCCGCGCGGCGCTGAACCGCATCGAGCCGTGGATCGTCGCGGCGGTCCTGGTCGGCTTTCTGTTCGTGCATCTGTTGTGGCTGGAAGGCTCGGCCGACAGCCTGACGCCGCTGCTCGAGCGGCTGCGGCTTGCCGGCACCGAAGGTCAAAATACCGCGGAATGGTTGCGGCAGCTGGCGATCCTGGTCGCGGCGCATGCCGGGCTCGCCATCCTGGTGCTGCTGGCCGCCGGCTGGCTGCGCGGCAGCGGCGGCCCGCTGCCGGCCATGAGCCGTCCGGCCGCCGTGCCATCGGCGCAAAACTTTGTCGCCACCTTGGCCCTGGTTCCGGCATTGCTGTCGACGGTCATTGCGGTGGTGCTCGGCCGCGCCATGCCGATCGGCGGCGTCGCGCCGCTCGTCGTCCTCTCGCCGCTGCTCGTCATTCTCGCCGCCGGCGAAAGCATCGCGCTCTATCATCAGCGCGTTCTCGGTTTCGCGTGGACCGGCTTGCTGCTGGTGCCGGCCATCATGGTCCCGGCGACGCTCATGCTGCTGCCGTGGACGCTCGGCACCGATCTCGCCGTGGCGAAGCCCGCCGCCGCCATGGGCCGGTTCTTCGCCGAGAACTTTCAGAACCGCACCGGCCGGCCGCTCGCGGTCGTCACCGGAGAGATCGGGCCGGCGACCATCGTGGCGCTCGGCGCGTCGAGCCGCCCCAGCGTCTATTTCGACGACGATCCGGCGCGCTCACCCTCGGTCACGCCGGCCGACATCCGCGCCAAGGGCGCCGTCGTGGTCTGGCTCACCGCCGACACCACGCCGACGCCGCCCGCCGACATCAAGGCGCGCTTTCCCGACCTCATCCCCGAAGTGCCGCAGACCTTCGAACGGCGCGTGCAGGGCCGGCTGCCGCTGCTGCGCGTCGGCTGGGGCGTGATCCGGCCTGTGGATTCGTCCGCCGCCACCGCGCCTGCGCGCTGATCGCTGGCAGCGCTCGCAGGATCACTGCTCGTCGTGGTCCGCCGTCGATCGCAATGGCAGTCCATTTTTCGAAAGGATTTTTTTGTCAAGGATCTGCGACCGCCGAAGGCGGCGCGCTTCGCGCGTCCTTGACAAAAAAATCCTTTCGAAAATTTCGCTGACCATTGCGATCGACGGCTTTCTCTGATCGATTGAGTTAATTGCCCGAGGCGCATCCCATAAAATCGCGCCGCTGGGCGAGGCCACGGGGGGACGCCATGAGCCAAGCCACCGCAACCGACAACCGCAGCACGCCGCGCTTTCTCGAGCGCATGTTCGGCCTGAGCAAAGCGGGCAGCAATCTGCGTACCGAATTCGTCGCCGGCCTGACCACGTTTCTGACGATGGTCTACATCGTGTTCGTCAACCCGCAGATCCTCGGCAATACCGGCATGGACAAGGGCGCGGTATTCGTCGCCACCTGCATCGCGGCGGCGGTATCGACGGCGGTGATGGCGCTCTACGCCAATTATCCGATCGCGCTCGCGCCCGGCATGGGCTTGAACGCGTTCTTCGCCTTCACCGTCGTGCTGACCATGAAATACACCTGGCAGCAGGCGCTTGCCGCGGTGTTCTGCTCCGGCGTGATCTTCTTTCTGATCTCGATCTTCCGCATCCGCGAATACATCATCAATGCGATTCCGCGGAACCTGAAACTCGCGATCTCGGCCGGCGTCGGCCTGTTCCTCGGCATCATCGCGCTCGAGGAAGCCAAGATCGTGGTGGCGAGCCCGGCGACGCTCGTGACGCTCGGCGACCTGCGCAATCCGGTGGCGATCCTCTGCCTGCTCGGCCTCATCCTGATCACCGCGCTCAACTATCGGCGCATCGTCGGCGGCACCCTGATCGGCATTCTGGTCGTCACCCTCATCGGCATTCCGTTCGGGCTGGCCAAATACAGCGGCATCGTCGCTATGCCGCCGTCGCTGGCGCCGACTTTCTTTCAGCTCGATTTCTCGCGTATCGCTGAAGGCTCGTTTCTCATCGTCATCTTGAGCTTCCTGTTCGTCGACGTGTTCGACAATGCCGGCACGCTCATCGGCGTCACTCACCGCGCCGGACTGACCGACGCGCAAGGCAATCTGCCGCGCATGAAGCAGGCGCTGATCGCCGACAGTTTTGCCGCCATGTTCGGTTCGCTGATCGGCACCTCGACGACCACGAGCTACATCGAGAGCGCGGCCGGCGTTTCCGCCGGCGGACGCACCGGCCTCACCGCGCTGTTCGTCGCGATCTTTTTCCTGGCCGCTTTGTTCTTCGCCCCGCTCGCCGGCATGGTGCCGGCCTACGCGTCGGCCGCGGCGCTGCTCTACGTCGCTTGCGTGATGGCGCGCGGTCTCGCCGAGATCGACTGGGACGACATCACCGAAGCCGCGCCCGCAGTGGTCGCCGCCGTGACCATGCCGCTCACCTATTCGATCGCCACCGGCATCGGGCTGGGCTTCATCACCTATGCGCTGGCCAAAATCGTCGCCGGCAAATTCGCCGACGCCAAGCCCGCGGTGCTGGTGCTGGCGGCGATCTTTGCGATCAAATTCGCGATCGGGTGAGTACCAGAGCACGATCGCTTTGATTGAAAAGAGACGCGCATGGCGTTTGTTTCACCTCTCCCCGGAGGGGAGAGGTCGAGCGAGCGCAGCGAGCGAGGGTGAGGGGGTTCGGAAGGTGCAGAACTATCTCAAACTTCCGAACCCCCTCACCCCAACCCTCTCCCCTCCGGGGAGAGGGAGTGCGTCGTGCGAGCTGCAGCGCTTTGACTGAATCAGGTCACCCCGCCAGCGCCTTCTTGATCGCCAGAAAATCACGCCAGGCGAAGCGCTTTTGCAGCGGCTGGCGTAGCAGATAAGCCGGGTGCAGCGTGGCGAGGGCGCGGATGTCGCGGCTGCCGGTGGCGAAGGTGAACCAGCGGCCGCGCGTGCGGGTGATGCCTTCGCGGGTGCCGAGCAGCGTCTGCGTCGACGGCTGGCCCATGCACACCAGGATGTCGGGATCGGCGAGCTCGATTTGGCGGCGGATGAACGGCAGGCAGATCGCGGTTTCCTGCGGCGTCGGCGTGCGGTTGCCGGGCGGCCGCCACGGCACCACGTTGGCGATGTAGACCGCGTTGCGGTCGAGCCCGATCGCCGCCAGCATGAGGTCGAGCAGTTTTCCGGAACGGCCGACGAACGGCTTTCCGGTCATGTCTTCCTCGTAGCCGGGCGCCTCGCCGACGAACATCACGCGGCCTTCCGGATTGCCGTCGGCAAAGACGAGCCGCGTCGCCGTGGCATGCAGCGCGCAGCCGCGGAAGTTTTCGAGGAGCGTGCGCAGCTCGTCGAGGCTCTTGGCGCTGCCGGCGGCTTCGCGCGCCGCCATGACGGCGACGTCGGGTGGCGGCGGCGCCGAGCCGGCCGGCGGCGGCGCGGGACGCACCGGCGCGCGCGAAGTAACGCCGCCCGCTCGCGGCGCCGGCGCGGCATCCGCCGCGCGTTCCGGTTGGCCCGGCGGCGCCAGCGCCGGCTCGTCGGCCATGCGGTCGACCGGCGCTTCGCCGATCAGTGCATCGGCGCCGGCTTCCACATAGAAGGCGAGCAGCGCGCGGGCCGCTTCGATATCGGAGTTCATCGCCGCAGCATTTTCATAATGGCCGCGCCAAGTCTATGAGAGGTGCGCAAAGCATGAAAGAGTAGGCCGAAGGAAAGCCATATGGATCAGCCGACGACCACACCGGAATTGCCCGGACGCGAGGCCATGGAGTTCGACGTGGTCGTGGTCGGCGCCGGTCCGGCCGGACTCGCGGCGGCGATCCGGCTTAAGCAGCGCGCGCCCGAAAGCTCCGTCGTGGTGGTGGAGAAGGGCTCCGACGTCGGCGCGCATATTCTGTCAGGCGCGGTGATCGATCCGGTCGGCCTCGACAGCCTCATCCCGGAGTGGCGCGGCGAGGACTCGTTCGTCAAAACCGCGGTCACCGACGATCGCTTTTATCTGCTGGGTGCTTCCGGCGGCTGGCGGTTGCCGAATTTCGCCATGCCGCCGCTCTTGAGCAACCACGGCAATTTCATCGTCTCGCTCGGCGATGTCTGCCGCTATCTGGCGCGCAAGGCCGAAGCGCTGGGCGTGGAGATTTATCCGGGCTTTGCCGCCGCCGAGGTGCTGTTCGAGAACGACGCGGTGGTCGGCGTCGCCACCGGCGACATGGGCATCGCCAAGGACGGCCACCACAAGCCGGGCTTCGCCCGTGGCATGGAGCTGCGCGGCAAGTACACCATCTTCGCCGAAGGCGCCCGCGGCAGCCTCACCAAAGGCCTGATCGCGCGCTTCGATCTGGCGCAATCGAGCGAGCCGCAAAAGTTCGGCCTCGGCTTGAAGGAGCTGTGGCAGGTCGCGCCTGAAAAACACCGCCCCGGCCTGGTGCAGCACACGGCCGGCTGGCCGCTCGACAACCGCACCGGCGGCGGCTCGTTCGTTTATCACTTTGCCGACAACCTGGTGGCGGTCGGCTTTGTGGTTCATCTGAACTATGAGAATCCGTATCTGTCGCCGTTCGAGGAGTTTCAGCGCTTCAAGACCCATCCGCTTATTCGCGATACGTTTTCGGGCGGCAAGCGCATCGGCTACGGCGCCCGCGCCATCGCCGAGGGTGGCTGGCAATCGGTGCCGCGCGTTTGTTTCCCCGGCGGCGTGCTGGTCGGCTGCGCCGCCGGCTTCCTGAACGTGCCGCGCATCAAGGGCAGCCACAACGCCATCCTGTCCGGCATGCTGGCGGCCGAGCGTATTGTGGCTGCGCTCGGCGAAGGCCGCGCCCATGACGCGCTCACCGGCTACGAGGCGGCGTGGCGCGCTTCGCCGATCGGCCGCGATCTCAAGCCGGTGCGCAACTCAAAACCGCTGTGGTCGAGGTTCGGCACGCTCGCCGGCATCGCGCTCGCCGGTCTCGACATGTGGACCAACAGGTTCGGTTTTTCGCTGTTCGGCACGCTCAAGCACGGCAAGCCGGATTCCGCTACGTTGAAACCGGCAGCGCAGTGCCGGCCGATCGCGTATCCAAAGCCCGACGGCAAGCTCACCTTCGACCGGCTGTCCTCGGTGTATCTGTCGAACACCAACCACGAAGAAGACCAGCCGGTGCACCTTCTGGTGCGCGATGGCGGCTTACAAAAATCATCCGAGCACGACGTCTATGCCGGACCGTCGGCGCGCTATTGCCCGGCCGGCGTCTACGAATGGGTCGAGGAGGGCGGCGCGCCGCGCTTCGTCATCAATGCGCAAAACTGTGTCCACTGCAAAACCTGCGACATCAAGGATCCGAACCGGAACATCACCTGGGTGCCGCCCGAAGGCGGCGGCGGCCCGAACTATCCGAACATGTGAGACTGGACTTGTTGCCGCGTGCCGGCCTGCGGTCTCACCTGGCTTCCGCCGCAGCAAGGCGCACGGCAGAAATGATCCAAGGAGAGTCGCCATGGGCGGGGAAATTGCGTGGCGCGTTGAGCTGCAAGTCAAAGCCGGGCAGCTTGGCAATTTCCACACGCTGACCGCCGAAATGGTGGAGGCGACGCGACGTGAGCGCGGCGTTCTGAGTTACCAGCGCTTTGTCAGCGAAGATGGTTCGAATATCCATATCTACGAACGATACGCGGATTCGGTTGTTGCGCTTGCGCACTTGGGAGCATTCGCCGGAAGCTTCGCCGGTCGATTTGGCACCATGGTCGAGCGCAAGGCATTCGCCGTGTTTGGCCATCCGAGCGCCGAACTGAAAACGGTGCTCGACCGATTCGATCCAGTCTATTTGAAGCCGTTTGGCGACTTTGATTATTGGGCCTAAGGTGCGGCCTTGCCGCGCGTCCCAGCACATTATCATTCGGGCTTCAGGCCGATTGCCTTGACCAAAGCCGGGTTGATCGCAAATTGCTCTTCCACATAGGCGCCGAACGCGGCGCGCGTCATGTCGACTGGATCGACGCCAAGCGTGGCGAGCCTGGCCCGCATCTTTGGCGTTTGCAGCGTCTTGACCGTCTCGTCGTGAAGGCGATCGAGGATCGCGGGTTGGGTCTTCGCAGGGGCGAATAGGCCAAACCAGATCGGGTACTCGGCGTCGGCGAAGCCGGCCTCGCGCGTTGTCGGCACGTCCGGCAGCGCCGCGGCACGTTTGGCGCCGTTCACCGCAAGCGCCGTGAGCTTGCCGGCCCGGATCATGGGCAGAACGAGGCCGACCGGCCCAAAGAAGAAGTTCACGCGTCCGGCCATCGTCTCCGCCATGGCTTCGGCGCCGCCTTTGAAGGGCACGTGAACCGCTTCGAGGCCCGCGCTGAAGCAGAACCGTTCGGCACTGAGATGCGTCGCGGTGCCGACGCCGACCGACGCGAAGGTCAGCCCATCCGGCTTGGCTTTGCCGGCGGCGACAAGATCGCCGACCGTTTTGAAATTTTCCTCCGGCGCAACGACCAGGACGTTCGGTGAAATGCCGAGCGAGGCGACCGCCGCAAAATCGCGCTTGGGATCGTAGCTCAGCCGCGGATAGAGCGCGGGCGCGATGGTGTGGGCGGTCGAATTGACCAGAAGCGTATAGCCGTTCGGCTTCGCCGCGGCGACCAGGCCGCTGCCGATTGTGCCGCCGGCGCCGGGACGATTTTCGACGATGATGGGCTGGCCGAGTTGCGGGGCCAATTGCTCGAATATGGCACGGGGCACGATGTCGGTGGTGCTGCCGGTGCCGTAGGGCACGATCACGCGGACGGCTTCCGCCGGCCAGGTTTGTGCCGAGGCTGCAACCGTCGGCAAATTCCAGGCGAATACCGCCAAAAGCATCAGACCGCTTCGCTTCATGACGTTCTCCTGTTGCGGCTCCGATCCGGCAGGAGCAAACCGCCGGCGGGCGAATCTCTCGCCGCGGCTGCGAGCCTGTCCAATACACAATTTATCTGGAACTTTATGCCGCCCGGGCATAAGCAACCGTCATGGACCTTCGTCACGCCCGCACCTTCGTCACTGTGGCCGAGCTCGGCACGGTGTCCAAGGCGGCGCTGCAGCTGCGTATCGCGCAGCCGGCGCTGTCCCGGCAAATCAACGCGCTCGAGCGCGAGCTCGGTATCAAGCTGTTCGACCGGATCGGCCGCCGCCTGCTGTTGACCAGCGCCGGCGAGCAATTGCTCGGCGATTGCCGCGGCCTCTTGAACTACGCCGGCGCCATCGGCGAGCACGCCCAGGCCTTGCAGCGCGGCGATGTCGGCGTCCTCAAGGTCGGCGCCTCGCCGCAGCATATCGAAAGCGTGCAATCGATGTTCCTGCATCGCTACGCCAAGCACTATCCCAATGTGCAGGTGAAATTGATCGAGGCCGCCGGGCGCGACACCATGGCGATGCTGGAGCGCCGCGAGATTCACCTCGGGCAGAACCTCGCTCCGATCATCGGGCCTGACGATCGGCGCTTCGGCAGCCTGCCGCTGCAGCACGTCGATCTGCTCGTGGCCTGCGATCCCGGCCTTGACCTGGGCGAGGGCGCCACCGTCGACATCGGCCGGCTGGCGCCGCATCGCCTGCTGGTGCTCGATTCGAGCTTTGTGTTTCGCCGCACGTTCGACGCCGCCTGCCGCCTGGCCGATATCAGGCCGAATATCTTTATGGAAAGCCACGCGCCCCATACGCTGCTCGCGCTCGCCGAAGCCGGGCACGGCGTTGCCATCATTCCATCTCAGTTGCGGGCAGATCACTATCGCTTGCGCATTCTCGCCGTAACCTATCGCGGCCGGCGGCTGCGCACGCCGATGGTCATCTTGTGGGACAAACAACGTCCGCGGCCGCGCTATGCCACCGCTTATTGTGCAATGCTGGCCGATTATGTGCGCGAAATTTTTCCGATAACGCGGCCTTCCAAGCCTGCCTGATCCGGCGCGCCCCAGAGGCGGCGCGCGCCGGACTTTTGCCCGCCTGCCGTCCGAGCGCTATCGCGCCGCAGCGACGATCAGCGGCCGCTTTGCGAACTGCGGCACCGCGACCTCCGGCGCACCGAAATTGTTGGCGAGCAGGTGACGCGGCGCGTGCGCCAGCCAATCGGCCAACGTGCTCTCGGAAAACGTGCCGCTGTCCCAGACGCCGACGGTTTCGCTGTCTTCATTGCCGATGTTTTCGATCGAATGCCCGCAGCCGCGCGGCAGGTAGGCGCAATCGCCCGGTCCGAGCTCGGCCACCGCCATTCGTTTATCGTTGGCGAAGAGCGTGACCCGGTTACGGCCCTTGACGACGTATTGCCATTCGTTGGCGTTCGCATGCCAATGCGGTTGCTGCAGCGCGCCCGCCTTCAGCTTCAAGAACAGCGCCGTCATGGTGGTCGACATCGGGAATTCGCGCGCCGATGCGATGTGGAGCGTGCCGCCATCCGAACTGGCATGCGCCGGCTGCTGCATCAGGTGGAAACGATGGCTCCGCTCGGGAGGCAGCACCTTCTCGGCGCGCGCCTGCGGACTGTCGAGCGGCACCACCTCGCCCTGCATGATGTAGGTCTCGCCGGCCGGGATTTTCGCCAGCGCGCCGGCTTGCGTGCCCAGCGCCCGCTCCAGCGATTTTGCATCGAGCCGGCTCATCCAGTCGCTGATGCCGAAGGTGCCGTTCTCGGAATAAAGGCCGTCGTCGAAGGTGAGGATGGCGTGGAACGGTTCGTTGCCCAGGGTCATGATGGCGTGGCTGTGGCCCTTGGGAAAATACCAAAGGTCGCCGGGACCGAAATTGACGACTTCCGTTTCGCCGGCCGGATCGACGATGGTGGCCTGGCTATGGCCGCCGAGCACGTAGGCCCATTCCGCCGAATTGTGCCAATGCATCTCGCGCGAGCCGCCCGGATTGATGAACAGGTGCGCGCCGGCAATGCCGGTGGCCAACGGCAGGCTGCGCGTGGTGATTTCGCGGGCCCAGCCGCCAGAGGTGGCCTTGATGGGCGCGCTGTCGAGCGACGCGGTGAACTTGACCGCGTCGCCGCTTTTGCGCGGCACGAGCGTCATGAATTTGTCTGACGGCGCGACGTCGTAGCCGGCGGCGTGGCCGTCGCCACCGGCGGCGAAGGCCCGGATTGTGGATATCGCGCTCGCACCGAATGCAAGGGCGCTCAAGAACATGCGACGGCTCGTACCAGGCATGACGCTTCTCCTTGTCGGCTGTGTGTGTCGATCGAGCGGTGCTCGTCGAGTGATGGACTCCTTGATGCGCGGGCCCAATGCAGCGCCGGCGGCTCATGGGCGCAACGGAGAAGCCTCCATCGCTCGCACAGGCCATGACGCTGTCGATTCCAAATTCCGCAATTATCGTTGCGGTCGTGAGCGAACTCTGTGTCGCAAGTCACACCGGGCGATGTCGCCGGTGGCCGCAAGCGTGCGCGGCCCGGGCGCGCGTCGACCCGGCCGGGTTGATGTGGCGCAAAGCGCGCAAAAAAGCTCGAGTGATGAAAGGCTGCCGATGCCCAGGTGTCTGCCCTTTATCAACGTCGGCACGTCGCCCCCGGGCAGGTTGTCGGAACTGTAAAGCCCGGCACGTTTGCAAACAACAAGCCAACGGTTGCACGCTGCTCGGGCCGGTGCAATGCCTGCGAAAAGGTTTCGGCTTTCCGCCAAGATTTAACAGATAGTCGCAATCTGGCACAGCAAGGCGCGCGGAATGACCCGGACAGGCGACGGGTTGAGCGCCGCGCGGCAACAAGCGGTTCTCCATGCATCGCGGGCGGCTGCGTTGAGGATTTGGCGCCGCGGCCGCGCGACGAGATGTCCGATGGACCGCGGCAGTTGCATCGCCATAGTCGCGCGCCTGCAAATCGGGGAGGTGGGCATGCGCTTGCTACACGGCACGATCGTTCATCTGACGGCTGCGGCGATGTTGCCGCTGTTGCTGGCGCTCGCTCCGGCGCGGGCGCAACAGCCGACCTCCGCACAGATCAGCGCCATCCGCTCGTCCTGCCGGTCCGACTTCATGGCCAATTGCTCGGGGGTGCAGCCCGGCACCCGCGACGCCTTGCAATGCCTGCAGCGCAACGTCGCCAAGCTCACGCCGTCATGCAAATCCGCGGTCGCTGCGACCATGCCGGCGCCGGCACCGGTTCATCCCGCCGCTGCGCCGCCGCCACCCGCACCGGCACCTGCCGCGCCGCCGCCGGCCGCCGAGATCAATCACCCTGCACCGGCGCCTGCATCCGGCCCGGCACACGCCGAACAGCCGCCGGCCCATGCCGCGCCCGCAGCGCCGGAGCCGCACGCGGCTGCCAAAGAGCGGCGGCCTGCGCCGGCGCGCGCGGCGAAGCAATCACCCGCCGCCGCCGAGGCCAAGGTGCCGGCTCCTGCGCCGGAGCAAACAGTGGCGCCGCTCCACGTGCGGCCGTTCATCCTGCCGCAACGGCGCTTGGTCATCGTCGGCATCTGCGGCGGCGACGTCCGCGCGCTGTGCGCCGGCGTGCCGCCGGGTGGCGAGCGCGTCCTCAAGTGCCTGGCGGCGCACGCTGGCCGCTTGTCGCCTCGGTGTTACAATGCCATCGCGCGGGTGAGCCGCGACTAACGCCGGAGGTTCGGCCATGGCCAAGGCCCCGCTGACATTGCAAATGCCGTCGCCGCCGGAGCCGGTCCCGGTCGTGCTGAACGCCGCGACGACGGCATTGCTCATCTTCGACATCGTCGACCCGATTTGCTCGCGGCAGCCGAATTGCACCGGGCACATGGTGCCGGCCATTGCTTCGCTGCTGGCGCGGGCGCGAAAGGCCGGCGTCACCGTTGGGTACGGCACGCGCGCGCACACCATGTCGAAGTGGCTGCCGGAGGTTCTGCCGGCGTCCGGCGACATCAGGATCGAAAGCCAGGCGCAGGACCGCTTCTACAAGACCGACCTCGACCAGATGCTCAAGGCCAAAGGCATCACCACGCTCATTCTGGCCGGCTGGAAGGTGAGCGGATCGGTGACCTACACGTCGGTCGGAGCCACGCTGCGCGGCTACACGGTCGTGGTTCCGGTCGACGCCAGTATGGACGCCACCGATTATGAGATCGCCATCGGACAGTACCAGATTCTACATCAGCACAGCGCCAATGCCGAGAACGAGCCGCTGAAAAGCGGAGCCTCGACGCTGAGCCGCACCGATTTGATCACCTTCAAATAGCGGGGTGAGGGCACCCGCCGATCGAGCGCCGTGCGCACCCTGCGGCGCGGCTGGCGTTACTTCGGCAGGTACTTCTCCGTATACAGCTTCGCCATATCCGGCTCGCTCGGCACGAGCTTCATCTCGACGAACGACCGCTTCAAGGTCGCGAGCGCTTCCGGCTCGAACCGGCAATCCTTGGTGTGCATGCCGATGGTGAGATCGTATTCGCGCGCCATCACGCTTTGGCTGAAATTGTTGATGCTGCTGGTGAGCTTCACGGTCTCGGCCTTGTGCGCCCGCATGTAATCGACGGTATCGATCCAGCCGGCGATGAAGGCGCGGATCGCGTCGGGATTGCTGGCGATGAGCTTGTTCGAGGCGAACAGCGTGCCGGAGGCGACGTTGCCCTCGAAGGTCGAGACCGGCGCGATCAGCCGGCCTTCCTTGGCCTCCTCGAAGCTCAAGAACAGCGCAGTGGTGCTGATCGCGGCATCGACCAGATGGGTGCGCAGCGCCGCCCGGATCGGCGCTGGACCGCCGCCGATCGCCACCGTCTTCACGCCGTCCGGCCCCCAGCCGAACTTGCGCGCCAGCTGCTGACCGGACCAATCGCTGAACGAGCCGGGGCTGGAGACACCGATATTCTTGCCCTTCAAATCCTCGAGCTTGTGGATCGGCGAATCCCACGGCACGCCGACGCCAAGGAACGGCGCCGGCCCGGTGCTCTGGCACACCGCCAGCATCGGCGCGCCGCGCGCGACGAACGCCATCTCGGTGCCGGCGCCGTCGCCGATATCGATGGCGCCGGCAGTCAGCGCCTGCACCATCTTGCTGCCGCCGCCGAAGTCGACGATCTTCAGATCGAGCCCGTGCTTTTTGAAGAGGCCGAGCTTGTCGCCGACATTGACCGGAATGATGGCGTCGGAGGTCGGGTTGGCCTTGCCGACGGTCAGCGCCGTCTGCGCGGCAGCCGAAGCCGAAGCCATAGCCATGGCCGCGAGCGCCGCCGCGATGGCGGCGACGCCGGCCCGAGCGCCGCATCGAAACGATCCGATCATAAGTGTCTCCCAGTGCGCCCGTGCCTGATGCCGCGCGCGGCGCGAATTTAATATACGATGCCGAAGACAGCGTCATTCATGACCATAACCCCGCAGGCGTAGAAGCATGGCCAATCTGCAACTCAGCCTCGCCATTTCCAGCAATCCGCGGACCTGGCCGGTCATCGACGGGCGCGTCAAACCCGACGGCATCGATCTGACCATCACCGTGCTCGGTCCCGCGGAGATGTTCTGGCGCCAGCTCAGCTTCGCCGAGTTCGACCTTTCCGAAATGTCGATGTCGGAGCTGATGATGATCCGCGAGCGCGGCGACGAGCGCTTCGTCGGCATCCCGGTGTTCACGACGCGGCGCTTCTATCACACCGCCATGTTCGTCCATAAGGACGCCAGGATCGCCGGCCCGGCCGATCTCAAAGGCAAGCGGGTCGGCGTGCCCGAATATGTGCAGACCTCGGCGCTGTGGACCCGCGGCGTTCTCCAAAACGAGTTCGGCATCGCGCCCCGCGACATGGCGTTCTTCATGGAGCGCGTGCCGGGGCGCAGCCATGCTGGCGCCATCGGCTTCAAGGCGCCCTCGGGCGTCACCATCAGCCAGATTCCGCCGGCGCAGAACATTGGCGCCATGATGATCGCGGGCGAGCTCGATGCCTGCATGTCGTACAACCGCAAGCAGGACGACCTGATCGACCGCAGCGACGCGGCCCTCGAGCATCATCCCGCCGTCAGGACGTTGTTTGCGGATCCGGCGGCCGAAGCCGACCGCTACTACAAGAAGACCGGCATCTATCCGATCAACCACGGCATGGTCATCAAGCGCGCGGTGTTCGAGCGCAGTCCGTGGGCGGTGCTCAACATTCTGGCGGCCTTCAACAAGGCCAACGATATCGCCGATGCCGAGCGGCGCGAGCACGTCGCCTATCATCTGGAGACCGGCCTGGTGCCGCCGCACCACCGCAAAGCGCTGGCGACGCGGATCGTTCGCCATGGCATCGAAGCCAATCGCGCCACGCTCGACATGGCGGCGAAGTTCTCGAATCAGCAGGGCCTGACGCGGCGCGTCATGACCATGGACGAGCTGTTCGCGCCGAACGCGCTCGGTTCATAAAGCGCGAGCGGCATGGCAGAGTGTCGTCTCGCAATTTGAAGACTGTTCCAACAGGCCACGCGGCGGAGGATTTTGATGCTCGAGCTCTATCACAACAACATTTCGGTCTGCGCCCAAAAGGTCCGCATCGTGCTCGCCGAGAAGAACGTGCCGTGGACCAATCATCACATGAGCCTCGCCAAGGGCGAGCAGCTGACGCCGGAATTCAAGAACATGAATCCGCGCGGCGTGGTCCCTGTGCTCGTGCACGACGGCAACATCATCGTCGAGTCGAGCGTGATCTGCGCCTATCTGGACGAAGTGTTTCCGGCGCCGCCGCTGATGCCGAAGAATCCTGTGGAACGCGCCACCATGCGGCTGTGGTGCAAGCTGCCGGACGACATCCTGCACACGGCCTGCGCGACCGTGAGCTTCGCCATATCGTTCGGCCGGCAGCTCAAGCAACGGGCCGGCGCCGGGCTCGAGGAGCGGCTGATGAAAATGCCCGACCCGGCCCGCCGCGAGCGCCAGCGCGCGCTTATCGAAAAAGGCATCGAAGCGCCGTTCTTCCGCGATCACATCAAGGTGTTCGACAAGACCTTCGCCGAGATCGAGGCGCAGCTCGGCAAGACCAAATGGCTCGCCGCCGACGCGTTCACACTGGCCGACGTGGAAATCACGCCTTACGTCGAGCGCATCGACCGGCTCGGCCTGGCGGCCATGTGGGACCAGCGGCCGCGGCTCGCCGACTGGTTCGCCCGCGTCAAGGCGCGGCCAAGCTTTGCGGCCATCGCCGACTATCCGCCCACCGACTACGACGACACCGGCCGCGACGGCCGCAAGGACTGGCCACGGATCAGGGAGTTGATTGCGGCCTAGGCGGTGTGGAACTCGCCTGCCTCACATAGCGTTGGACAGGCAACATGCCGAGAACGCTTAAACAAAGAGCCAGCGCCGCCCTGAAGGCCAAGACGAACGCCCGACCCGGCGTGTCGAAGAAGAACCACTTCTTCGGCAAGATCGCCAACGCCACGTCGCGCGCCGCCGGGCACGCCAGCACCTTCATGGCGGCCATCGCGCTCATCGTCATCTGGGCCCTCAGCGGCCCGTACTTCGGCTACTCCGACACCTGGCAGCTCGTCATCAATACCGGCACGACCATTATTACCTTCCTGATGGTCTTTCTCATTCAGAACTCCCAGAACCGGGACGGTGCGGCGATCCAGGTCAAGCTCGACGAATTGATCCGCGTCAGCGAGGCCCTCAACGTCTATGTCGGCATCGAGCACCTGACCGAAGAAGAGCTGGAAGAGCTGAGAGCGAAGTGCGAACGTCGGGCCAAGGCCGAAGCGGCCCGCGTCCAGGCTGAGCGGACGGTGGCGGCAAAATAGCGGGTAAGCGCATCGCTGATCGCCTTGCCGGGCGGGCAGGCTGACCTGGATTTCGCTGCCGCTCAGCCCCGGGTTACGCCTGCTCGGACCTAATCAGGGTCCTTGCCGTGCTTCGGCGCTACCCTTATGGTGCGCGGTCAACTTTGGAGACGGAAATGGCGACCGGTACCGTGAAGTGGTTTAATCCGACAAAGGGATATGGGTTTATCCAGCCGTCCGGCGGCGGCAGAGACGTGTTCGTCCACATCTCGGCCGTGGAACGGGCGGGGCTCAATTCCCTCAACGAGGGACAGGCGATCGAATACGAGATCGAGAGCAATCGAGGCAAAGAATCGGCGGTCAATCTCAAGACCCGGTAGGCGTCTGCGACCGTCATCGGCCGAGCTTTTCGGCCTGATGGCGACCGCCGCCTATGGTCGTCTTGGTCGACGGCCAAGGCCGGCCCGCAACGGATGAACCCGCTGTCGGGATCAGTCCTTGCTCTTCAACCGAAAAAGCTGAAAGCCACGGTCATGAATTGCCGCCTCGATCACATCGCGCGGCAATTTGTGCGGCGGGTCGCGGTCGGGAGCGACGGCGCCGACCACAAGCCATGGCTTGAATTGACCAGGTAATTCGAGGCCGGCCTGATCGCCGCAAAACGCACCGAGATCGGGCCTCGCCTCGGATTTGAAGATGAAAATCCGCATCGGCCGGCTGGCATCTGCCGCAACGGCGGCGCCCGCATCGTGCAATTCATCAGCCATGGCGTTCACCTCCGCTGGAATTGGCGACGCTGCGGCGGCCGGCTGGCCGATCCGGCGCGCTCGTCCTTGTGCCGGAAGATCAGGCGTCCCTTTTCCAGATCGTAGGGCGACAGCTCGACGGTGACGCGATCTCCGGCCAGCGTTTTGATGCGGTTCTTTTTCATTCGTCCGGCCGTGTAGGCGACGAGCTGATGGCCGTTCTCGAGCTGAACGCGGTAGCGGGCATCGGGCAGGATCTCGGTGACGAGGCCCTCGAATTGCAGCAATTCTTCCTTCGGCATGATTACGCTCCTTCTGCCTGGCCGCGCCAGCGCTGCGTGCGTGCAGCGCGGTCGTTCGCCGGACGGGCGTTGCGATTCAAGAAAGCGACGGACTCGATGCCGCCCCTGCGCTCATCGCCGTCGCTGTGGCGGACTTGCTGCTGGCGTGGCGGAGCGCCGCGGCGCGAGCGCCGCCGCTTGGCATTGCTCGGCGGCCGAACGGCGGGCCGCCCGGCCGGCGCCGTCTCAGGGCGCCGCTGATCGGCGCGCCGGTCGCTTACCGGAAGGGTCATGCGGATGAGCTTCTCGATATCACGCAAGAAGCTCAGCTCCTCGCCGTCGCACAGCGAGATCGCAATGCCCGCGGCGCCGGCGCGCCCGGTCCGGCCGATGCGGTGCACGTAGGTTTCCGGCACGTTCGGCACATCGAAATTCACCACATGGCTGATGCCGTCGACGTCGATGCCGCGTGCGGCGATGTCGGTGGCGACGAGCGCCCTGACCTTGCCCTGGCGAAAGGCGGCGAGCACGCGTTCGCGCTGGTTTTGCGATTTGTTGCCGTGAATGGCCTCGGCGCCGAAGCCGGCCCGCATCAGGCCGCGCGCCACCTTGTCGGCGCCATGCTTGGTCCTGGTGAAGATCAGCGCGCGGTCGACCGGTTCGCGCCGCAGCACGTCGATCAGCGTTGCCGGTTTGGCCGGGCGATCGACCCGGATCACGCGCTGCTCCACGCGTTCGACCGTCGAGGCGGCCGGCGTCACCGCGACCTTGACCGGATCGCGCAGCATGCGGGCGGCGAGTTCGGCGATGGCGGGCGGCATGGTCGCCGAAAACATCAGCGTCTGCCGCTCGCGCGGCAGCTTGGCGACGATCTTACGGATGTCGTGGATGAAGCCCATGTCCAGCATGCGGTCGGCCTCGTCGAGCACGAGGCATTCGACCTCGTCCAGGCGCAGCGCGTTGCCCTTGACGAGATCGAGCAGGCGGCCGGGGGTGGCGACCAGAACATCGACGCCGCCGAAGAGCGCCCGCACTTGGCCGCCCATCGATACGCCGCCGATCGCCAGCGCCGTTCGCAGCCGCAGGTGGCGGCCGTAGGTGCGGAAGCTGTCGAGGATTTGGCCGGACAATTCGCGCGTCGGGCTGAGCACCAGGACGCGGCAGCTCTTGCGCGCCACGGCACGCGGGCTGCGGGCGAGCCGGTGCAGAATCGGCAAGGCGAAGGCTGCGGTCTTGCCGGTGCCGGTCTGGGCAATTCCGATCACGTCGCGCCCCGCCATGACGGTCGGAACGGTCTGTGCCTGGATCGGGGTTGGGGTGAGGTACTTTTCCTCCGCGAGTGCGCGGGTGATGGCGTCGTCGAGGGTGAAATCGGCAAACGAGGTCAATTGAAGGAGCTTTCTCAAGATGCGCGGGTGCGGCCGCTCACGCGATGGGCGCGGCGACACTGCGGGTGAAAACGAGACACCCCGCGCGATCTGGGCTGTCAGTGAATTGAAATAGAGCGAGCCGGAAGCCGTTTGACGGGGTCCCGTACACGCGGCTCGCCGCTGGCCATCTGTGGGCCGCAAGTCCACCATATAGGCCGGCGATGTGTTCCTTTTAAGGCCTATGGACGCGTAAATCGTTAACCGGCACGCGCCTTCTCGGCAGCCTCCTTGGCCAGGCGAAGCGCGCGCAATCGCGCCGTCTTTTCGCGCACCATGCGGCCTTCGGCCAGATATTCCATCATGGCCTTTTCGCCCTCTTTGGCGCGCTGTTCCTTCTTGAAATTTGCCTCGGCGCGAGCCCGCGCCTCATCGGATCTGGTCGGCAAATTGTCTCTCCTGCTCAATGATGGGGAGGAATCTCGATGATTCGAACGCTTTTGCGGATGTCTACGCTCTCTATGTATGCTGATTCTTAAGAATTTAAACCCCGGCGTATTGGCCCCTCAGTGTGAATTTGCATCCGCTGGGCGGGAGAGACCGGTGCCGCCTATAGTGGGCGCGAGACAAGGGGGAGGGGGCGAATGTGGCGCAATCGAAAAGCGCGCTTCACGATTTTGATCGCCTTATTGATCGGGGCAAATCTCGCGCTGTGGATCTTGTATCGGGCATCCGGCGACCACGATTTTCTCGAATACCTGGCTCTCGTTGATGTTGCCACGGTCCTCATGTTCGCCGTCATCGGGATACTGGCGGCATGGTGCCTGGCATTTCGACCCGAGGCCCTTGCCAGGAGCATCGAACGGGGCATCGCGAAGCGAAGTGCCGACAACAATCAAACTGAGACACGACCGGATGCCGGAACAGCCGCCGTTGCCACCGCCGAAACGAAAGTGCCCGCCCCGCTGGCCAAGCCGAACGCCCATGGTCCCGACACGCACCTTGTCACCATCGTTGTCTGGGCAGTGATCATTTTGGCGGCGATCGCTCTGTTCTTGATGTCGAAGAATGAGTGACCGGCGCGATCCTCCTGGACGGCCCTGATCGCAGGGCACGGATCGCCCTCGAGCCTGCGGTCCGCTTCAGCGTGCTCCCGTGGCTTTCGTTTCACGTGCGCTGTGCTCCGATGTGGTCTGTCCTCATGGGCGGGAACGTTTCTTGCGCTGAACGTTTGTTCATATCGTCTGTGTAGCCTTTTTCTGTCTGTCGACCCAAGGCCTCGGCCGTTGCGCATGCGGTCGGGGTCTTGGCTTTTGACGTGGTTCCTTTTGTTTTTTTGTCGGCCCGGACATCACACGAGATAAGCCGGTGGCTGCGTTCCGGTCGCGACACAAACATACTCGGTTCCCGCAACGCATCGCGGTCATTGGCGTTCTCACAGGTGAAGGAGCGACACGCTCCAAGTCCATATCAGTGAGGTAAGTCGATGAAGAAACTTGCAGTGACAACAGCCCTGGCGCTCGTCCTGGCGGGCAGCGCTTACGCGCAAGGGCATCACGGCGGCGGTGGCGGCGGAGGCGGAGGCGGAGGCGGCGGCGGCCACGGCGGTGGCGGCGGAGCCCAGATCAGTGGCGGCGTGCACGGCGGTGGCGGCGGCGGAGCCGCGTTCAACGGCGGTGCCCATGTGGGTGGCGGCGGACAGGCGATGACGTCGCACGGCGCCTCGGGATCGTCCGGCTTTGGCAATCATGGCGCGGCGCAGAACTTTAACGGCTCCGGCTCGATGCGCGGATCGCAGTTCAGCCGTACCGACCGGGGCTCGCAAGGCCGAACGGTTTTCAATCAGGAGCGCAGCAATCGCTCGCTGTACAACAGGTACGACGACCGCGACCACGAAAGCTTCGGCGGCCGAGATCGCGGCGTCGAGAGGTTCGGCCGCGATCGCGACCGCGGCATGGATTTCCGCCATCGCGGTGTCGTGCGCGGCAGCTTCTTCGAGCACGGCCGGCACTTCGGCTTCCGCCGCTTCTGGCACGACCAGTGGGTGTTCCTGACCGATTGGGACAGCTGCACCGCATGGGCGTGGGTGCATGTCGCACCGGGCGTATTCGCGTGGCGTCCCGTGGACGTCTGCATCGGCTAGTGTCCGTTCGCGGTCTTCAGGACTGAGTGTGTCCGGAAGCTCCGCGGACTGACGAAGAGCCCCGGTCGCAACGTGCGGCCGGGGCTTTTTTACGCCGCGCTCCAGCGCGCCCACGGCCGCGCGCGGACCTCGTCAGGCGTTCGGATCGTTCGCATTCGGATAGAACAGCTGTTGCCCGTTGATCTTGAAACCGGCGATGGTCTTCTGTCCTTCGGGCGAAATCAGCCAATCGATGAATTGCTGGCCGAGCTCTTTTTTCACGTTCGGATGTTTCGCCGGATTGACCAGCATCACGCCGTACTGATTGAAAAGGCGCTTGTCGCCTTCGACCACGATCGCGAGATCGCCCTTGTTGCGAAAGGCGAGCCAGGTGCCGCGATCCGACAGCACATAGGCGTTCGAGCCCGACGCCATGTTGAGCGCGGCGCCCATGCCTTGGCCGATTTCCCTGTACCAGGGGCCCTTGTCGGTCGCGATGGCGATGCCGGCTGCCTTCCACAGCGCAAGCTCGGCGATATTGGTGCCGGAGCGGTCGCCGCGCGAGATGAAAGGCGCGGCCTTCGCCTTGATCGTCTGCAGCGCCGTCAAGATGTCCTTGCCCTTGACGCCGGCCGGATCGCCTTTGGGGCCGACCAGGATGAAATCGTTGTACATGACCGCATAACGCTTGACGCCCCAGCCTTCGGCCAGAAACTTTTCCTCGGCGGACTTGGCGTGAACGAACACCACGTCGGCGTCGCCGCGGCGCGCCGTATCGAGGGCCTGTCCGGTGCCTTGCGCCAGCACCTTCACGACGATGCCGGTCTTCTCCTTCACGATCGGCAGCAAATAGCCGAACAGGCCGGAGTCCTGCGTCGATGTCGTCGAGGCAACGACGATCGACTTGTTCTGCGCGTGAGACGGACTGCCCGTCAACGCAACGACGGCCATGAGCCCGGCAAGCGCCGACGCTTTCAAGCAATGCGGCCATCTCCTCATGAAAACCTCCGTGCCAAGGTGCGGGACATTCTGCTTGTTCAGCGGATCGTCAGGGCGCGTCCGAACGCGAGGCTCAGCGCACTGACGAGCATCGACAGAACGATGAGGATGATTCCCAACGCCAGCGCGAAGCTCAGTTCGCCCTTGCTGGTCTCAAGCGCGATCGCCGTCGTCATGGTGCGGGTATAGCCGCGGATATTGCCGCCAACAATGAGAATGGCGCCGACCTCGGCGATGGCGCGGCCGAACGCCGCAAGGAAAGCGGTTATCAGTCCGTCCCGCCCGATCAGCATGATCGGGCCCATGGCGCGAAGGCGCGACGCACCGTCGACCAGGAGCGCGTCGCCATACGCGGCCCAGATGTCCACACTCATGCGATGCACCAGCGCAACGACGATAGGCAGACCGAGCAGCGTCTGCGCGATCACCATGGCGGCTGGCGTGAACAGGATGCCGAGAGCGCCGAGCGGCCCGGAGCGGGACAGCAGCAGATACACGACAAGCCCGACAACGACGGGCGGCAGACCTAAAAGCGCGTTGGCGACGACAATGAGCGCGCCGCGGCCGCGAAAGCGGTACATCGCCAACGCCGTACCGGCAGGCGAGCCCACCACGAAGGCGCAAATGCTGGCGGTGAGGCTGACGCCGAGCGACAACAAAACAATGTCGCGCAGCTCGGCGTCCAAGTGAACGACCAGAGCTGCCGCCGTATAGAGCGCCTCGATAAAGTCTTGCACGGATCAATTAATAGCCCACGGCCGCGCAAATTCGCAAAGATTCCGGCGATAGCTGCTGCAGGGCACGCGCGGTCAAGATCGCAGGCGAGCTGTTCAAGCGGCCGCTCAACCATGGCTGCTTTTTGCTATAGCCAAAGGCTATGGCCGCATCTCATCGCGCGGGCTGTCGATTCTGAGACATTTTTGTTGATTCAGAAAATCTCGATTGGCAATGCGCGCGCGCAGTCCACCTGCAGCGACGCCCATCGTCACCAGCCGGCTCCGCTGACTGAGTTCGAGCCAAACGAACATCGTGCCATTATCGACGCACTCGGCGAGCAAGATTGCCAAGCGCGAAAAAGGCATCTGGCAATGCCGTGACGACGCCGGCCTCGAGCGCAGCCGCGTGCTTTAGTGCTGGATCACTCGGGATAAGTCTCACCGCCGTCCGGCGTCGCCTTGTGGAAAAGGATGAATGCCAGCGGGTTGCCGGGCTCGGACATCGCGTCGCTACGTTGGCCCGTCACCTCGCCGGCCACGCTGCTCGTATATTCCGCAACCACTTCGCCGAAACTGTTCCGCTGGATGGCTACCTTCTGTCCGGCCTCGACCTTGTCGTTGAGCTTGACCAGATGCTCGACGAGCCCGCCCTGGGTTGCAAGGATCGGCAGCGCACTGTTGCCGACAAAGACACCCACGTCCTTGCCGGTGCGCCCCAGTGGTCCGGGCAGGATGCCGTGATGCTTGAGGACGTTCATCGTGCCTTCGACGAACAGCGCGATCATCTCGAGGTCGAGGACGCGCGCCGCGCCAATCTCCGGCGTAAAGGCCGGGATGCCGACGTCCATGAACGCGTTATGCAGGACGCCGGGATAGACATGGTTGTCGAAAATCTGGCCGACGGGATAAAGCTCCGCCATCGCCTTCACCTCGGGCACGTCCATGCCGGCAATATTGAATGCAGTGACCTCGAATCCGGTCGTCCCGGTGTGGAAATCGATCGCGAAGTCGGCGTTCGGCCGCAGCAGCCGGTTGAACAACAGCCCCGCGTGCCGGCTGGGCGCGGTCGCGCCGTTCTCGTTTCCGGGCCACTCCCGATTCATGTCGATCAGATCGATGCCCCGGCCTTGATTGGGCCATCTGCGCTGCACGCTTTCCAGGGCCGGGCTGGAGATGTCCGTGACCGCCATGACCGTGCCCGACATCTCCCCCGGATCGAGCTGGTTCATCACGGTCTGGACCGTGTGCACCGAACTCATCTCGTCGCCATGCACACCGCTGGTCAGGATGGCGCGCTTGCCCGGCTTTGCCCCCTTGGCGACCGTCACCGACACATACCAGCGCTGTCCGCTGGGCATCTGCACGCCCTGAAAATACAAAAGATGCTTTTTGCCGGGCTCCAAGTCGTTGACGTCGAGCGCACTGACGACCTTTTTTCCCTGAATCGTATCGCCGGTATAGACCGTTCCTGATGCCGGAGCGGCAGAGGCTGGCGCTGCACCCTGAGCATGTGCAGCCCCAGCGGTAACGGCGAGGGCAGCCGATGCGCCGGCCGTCGTAAGTGATGCGATCATGAAGTCGCGGCGATCGAGACGCTCTTCCGGCCTGTTTGACATGGTGGAGCTCCTTACCGTGTGAACCTCGCGAGCTTGCGGTTGTGCCCGGTCGTCAGGCGCCGGCGAGCATACTATGCCGGGCGCTTGGGAGGCTTGGTCATTTCGGCGAGGACGAGGTCGACACCGCGGCGCATGAAGCATCAATCGTGGTGCCCGTCGCGGCGGCTGAGATTTTCAATTTCGCGCCATTTTTCAAGCGACAGATAGACACTTACATCGCGGCGGCCGGTCACGATTATTTCAATGGCGCGTGTCGGCGGCGGCGCTGTAAAAGGCCGCCGCAACAAATACAACACATGTCGCATCAGGTCAGCGGCGGATCGAGCCGATCGGATCGTAAGCAGCGAATGAACGTCGGAACGTCGGGCGGATTACGAATGAGAACCGATGACACGCATGGCGGATGCGGGCTCCATGCCGGAGAGACTGTCATGATCCTCGAATCGGTCGTGACCTGCCCGAATTGCGGAACGGCCAAGTCCGAGACGATGCCGACCGATGCCTGTCGGTTCTATTACGAGTGCACTGGTTGCGGGACGCGGCTCCGGCCGAAGCCGGGCGATTGCTGCGTCTTTTGCTCCTACGGTTCGGTGCCTTGTCCGCCGATCCAGGCCGAGCGTTCGGGTCAGTCGGGCCCGGCGTCTTGCTGTGTCGGTTCGCCGTCATGACGCGCCCGAGCGGGGCGCGCGGCGAATGTCCGAGATTGCCGGCGCCTGCTGCCGTGACTTCGTATCGCGCTTGGGCCAAATATGCGTCCATGACGCGGAGCTGATGCACATCTGATCGGTTGGAGACAGTCATGCTTTTCCAGATTGGAGATTACCTGGCTGGCGCGGTGATCGGCATGGTGACGGCTTTGATCGTGCGCATCGTTGTTTGGCCGGGGATGGATATGGTGATTGCGATGCTGATCGGCTGGGGCATCGGCACGATCCTCTCCATGCTGATCAGCTTCCTGCTTTCGCCGCTGCTCGGCATCCTCGAGACCATGGTGCCGGGATCGCTCACCGGAATGTACGGCGGCATGCTGTTTGGCATGCGCGACTCGATGGCCGCTGGATCGCGCACCATGGGCGCGGCGCTCGTCGTCGGCGCGGTTTTGGGCATCGTCGTAACCGTCGCCATGAAGTTCTACGATCATGTGCTGCGGGGACCCGTGATCGAAACCGGCGACTGATGGAGGCTGCGATGGACATCCAGACGCGGAAGAAATGGGATGACGCCAGCCGCACCTACGACTTCTTCGCGGCCGTCGATGACCGGCGCCTCGGATCGGAAAAGCAGAAACTCTTGGCCAAGCTGCGCGGCAAGGCGCTGCATGTGGCGGCCGGCACCGGCAACGACTACAAATTTTTCCCGCCCGGCATGGACATCGTCTCCATCGACATCAGCCCGAAGATGCTGGAGCAGGCCAGGATCAAGGCTGCCGATTATAAAGGCTCGCTGCAGCTCCGCGAGGCCGACGTGCACAATTTGGATTACCCGGACGAAACATTCGACAGCATTGCGACCGTCTTCACTTTTTGCTCGGTGCCGAAGCCGATCGCGGGCTTGCGCGAGCTTTACCGCGTGCTCAAACCCGGCGGCCAAATCCTCATGCTCGAACACGTCCGCAGCACCGCCATCGGGCCCGTGGGCATCATGTTGGACCTGATGACGCTCATAACGCGCAAGCTCGGACCGGACCTCAATCGCGATACCGTAGGCAATGTGCAGAAGGCGGGCTTCCGCTTGCGCCGCGTTGCAAACGTTTATCTCGACGTCGTGAAAACCATCGAGGCCGTAAGGGATGACGCTTGAGCGGGCGCGAAGTCCGCGCATGCCGGCGGGTTACGCGCATTCGGCGCCCCCTAGGTTGCTTGCCGGGAACAACTGGACAGTTGCGGATATAATTGTGCGCAATCCTGATTCGGCGAGTTAGCTACATGTAACCGTCGAATCAATCATCTGCGTCTGAGGTGCACCGTGGGTGAGAGCTATCAATATAAAAAGAGGATGTCCGAAGAGCATTTTCGGGCGGCCGCTCTCGATCAACCCGAGGAAACCACACCTCGAGCGATTACCGCGCCGATCAACACATTCGCAGCAAAGCTCGGCCAAGAGCCTGCGCGTTATGTGCCCGTGGTGAATGACGCGATGGGGCTGTACGGCTGGTGTTCCGACGGCGTTTTGGAGAAGGTCAAGCATGATGGCGGCTGCATCAGATTTGGCTGGACCATATGGGAGTGGCCACGCGTTCTGCTCACCGGCGAATTCCATGCAGTTTGGGTTAACCTAACGGGCGACCTGATTGACATCACGCCTAAGCCGCATCGTGAGGATCGCATCGTGTTCGTGCCTGATCCAAGCTATTCCGCCGACTTCGATTTTGACAAGCGGCCGCTGAACAAGCGCCAGCGGCTCTATGAGCCGGAAGATCCTACTGCCGAGATCGCTGCGCAGATTGCCCGGATGAAGCCGGCGCAACGAGTATATGAGAGGAAGCGCGCGACTAGGGCTGGTGTTACGCTTGAGCAGTCGTTGCGTAACAAAAGGCCGCATGAACAGATGGTGCGGATTATTGATGATTTTATCCGGGTCTGCGACGAATATGACAAGGAGGTGGATGCGACACCGGGCATGGGATACATTCAAGCAACACCGAAGCTGCGAGGATTGCTGATGGAGAAGTTGCGACTGCAGGAGCAACTATCTCTGGCCCGGTAAACATGACGCACTGCAGCTTGGGTGCTTGTTTTATTCAAGGCGGCCCGAGCGTCCCTTTGAGTACTTTGAGTGTTTCATTCAGATGATGTGCCATGTCCTCGAATTGCGCCTTATAGGAGCCATGGCGGGAGATGGCCTCTTTGGAGAGCGCTACCTTTTTCCCCGATGCGTGCCCTTTGAGATGATTTCGCAACTCGCGTAGAGCGCGGAGGTCGCTGACAAGGCGGCTGGCATCTACACGATCAGAACTCTTCACTGCGAGGCATTCTTCCAGCAATTTGAACGCACGCCACTCTGGCATCAGCTTAATCTCGGACGCTCTAGCCATTGACCTCAATGGCTCAACAAGAAACCCCTCGTTAACTAATTGGTCGAGCGCCAAGATTTCGTTGCTCCATTCTTGAAGAGACGAGGTGTTCGGGTAACTCACAGTCTTAATCATCCTTTCGCCGCGCGGCTGCCACCAAGCCGGTGGACGCTTGTCCAGCCCCCGAATTGTCTGCTTCAATTGCTGTAACGGATCGTATCCTCTGTAAACTTCTCCTTTGAAATCGGTAGTAATCGCACGATCCGACAGCTTGCCTTTCGGCCATTCATTGAATGCCTGCCAATAAAGCTGCTCTTTGTACGGAAGTTCGCCGAGATAGCGCAGGTAGCTGTGAACTTGGCCCTCTTTGTTCACATCGTAGGTTCGAAGTGACCATGCGCCGCGACACGAGATTCCTCGCTCCTCAAGATCATACTTGACCGGATCGGCCTTGTATCGATGTAGCACTTCCGAATTGAAGAATGCTGGCGACATCTCAAGCGGCAATGACGACTCGGGCTGAAAATAATTGGATAAGCATTTAGGATCAGCGGAGACTTCTATGCGCTCCTTTGTTTTCAGATTAATGGCTTTGAACGTCGCGTATTGCTTCGTTGTCGGGTTCCGGCGCTCCATAGCTTCGCGGACAATTTCTTCGTACGAAGTTGCGGGCCGAACAATCATCCTTCCGCTAACGTAACTGCCATGGCCGCCCATAACGCCGCCATCATAAAAAAGATCGGGTGCATCGAAGTTGATCGGTGTGACGTTGTCCCAACCAAGAAACGAGCGGTCAGTTCTGGTGAAATCAAAGAATACGAACAGCGCCATATCAGCTAGACGCATGTATTCGGCAAACTCTTTGGATCGGATGGTTACGACCGTGACGTTTTGGGTCCAGTCTTCGGAGGTTTCACGCACAATCTTGATCACATCGACTAGATCTCCATCATCGTCCAACCGGCACCACGCATTGCGTTCCTCAATGAAATGCAAATCGAGCGCGTGAACGAGTTTTTGGCTAATCTCGACCGGGGTCTGGCCGTCACGTCCGGCGAAAGAACGCTTGAAAACAAGTTTCTCACCTTGATCCAGAGAGGGGCCAAGGCGACGAAGCGGTGGCGTAAGATACACCCGATCGGGTTCTCCGCCTCCAGAGACATGCTCGATCGCCCACGCATCATCGGGCATGACGAATTCATGGCGGAGCTTGTCGTGGTCCATCGACGCGAGGGGTTCTAATGGCACCAATACTCCATGAACCATCACTGCATTCAGGGACGCATAGAGCACGGTCGTATCGGCCCGAAGATGATCTTTTAGAAATTCTACGCCGCTCTCTGCTGAAGAGAGCCACTCGCCTGCATCTCTTTCAGGCAATCTTGCAAGGACTCGGAGTTCATCAACTACGTTGCTCATCGAGAAGAGGCCGGTTTGTAGGTGTAAGACCTGAATATATGCCTTGCACTATCCGCCTCCAATTTCGAAGCGCCTAACGTCCGGTCGCTTGTCAGCGCGAGGGGGTAGGCGCGAAGCGGCGCTACAGACCAGCATCGCCAAAGCGCATCGCGCCTCGTCCGCGACGATAAGGATAAGCATTTGCGGCACGACGCTGCCGATCGCGCGACGTTCAACTTTTCACTGCTCTTTCGATTTGCTTGACATTAATCCCAACATAAGGTACAAAATCCCATCCCGCTCAGCCGGATGATTCGCATTCGGAGGGGGCGCTTCTCGAGACGATCCCTGAAGCGGAGTGGGATGCGGTGCCTGCGTGCGGGGCTCGTAACCCTGCACCCGGGCGGCTTCGGACCCTGCCTCTCCGGCACTACGACCGGGGCGCGAGGAGCTCGCTAGTAAAAGGGGTTTGC
>DASRET010000085.1:0-42953 GCA_035651875.1 Xanthobacteraceae bacterium | reverse complement strand
GAGCTCGATCAGCGAACGTTCGCTCGAGGTCTCGGCCATGATGAGCCGTCTGCCGTTTCGCTTGTACCGCTCCGGCGGCAAGTCTCCGTCGCGGGTGCCCCAATTCTCCAAGCGTCACAATGTATACACGAGATCCGCAGTACAGGCAACATTATCGCGATGCTCAGAACTGCAAAGTTGCGCTAATTTACTGAAAAAGACTTGGGTGAGCACGCTGAATTACTTGCCCGCATCCGAACAGGCAGGGCACTCCGTGGCTGTGTGGCATCCAGACGTTCGGTCCTGATGACCCAAGAAGGCGACCGCGTCAGCCGTTCTGCTCGATATGGCTGCGCAACTCGGTAATCGAGCCGAAGCGCACGGTGCCGCCCGGCAACTGCGCCTCGATCGAGCCGTCGGAATAAAGCGTGTAGGCCATGCCTTCGACCACGCCCGATTTGAGTATCGAGACAGAAGCAGGCGTTTGGCTCGTAGCGGCAGCGGCTGCAGGCACGGCTGCGGCGGCGGGTATGCGCTCGGCAGGCGCCTGAGCCGGTTGCGCCGACGCAGCGGCAGCTGCAGCCGGCTGCGCCGTGGACCCAGGTGAAGCCTCGGCCGCTGCGGACGACGCTTTTGGCCACAGCGTGTCGAAGATCGAATTTTTGGGCTGCGGTCGGCGGCCCGGGCCACCGGCGAGCCGCGGCGCCGTCGTGGTGTGCGAGGCGCCATTGAGCTTGCCGTTGGACAATCCGCCCGGGGCGGCGCCGTGCTCGTCCTCCGCTCGCACCGGCTCCTTCGGCAACAGCGAAACGTCGCCCGCATCCACCACCGGCGCGTTTTCGATCCGCTCGGCGGACAATTTCTCGGAAGAAGCTTGAGCTGGCGCTTGCTCCGCAGCCGCCGGCTCCGAGTTTGTTTCCGGCACATTCGGCTTCGGCGGCAACGGGATGCGCGGCTCGCCGGTTGCGTCGGTCGGGGTGGCAGCCGACGCTCCGTCCGCTTGCGCGGCACGCGCCGCCGCTCTTGCACCGAGCGCGCGTTCAACGCGCAGCAAAGCGCGCACCACGAATGAAAGCCCGATGAGGATGCAACCGCCAATGATGGCAATGATGCCGGGCATCGCGCCGCTTGCATCGAACGCGCGGTCCTCCAGCGAGACGCCGGATGCGACAAGCGCAATTCCGGCCGCCGTTATCGCGGCACCGAGCGACAATAAAAACGCGTACATAACGCCCGTCCCCTCGCCACCGATCGGACGTCTGGCGGCCACTTTTTTCTCGCCATTTTGGCCGTGCTGTCGCAATGGCGCAAGCTTTAATATACAAAATCGCCACAAACGTCTGAGCGGCGACACAAGCGATTCGTCGCGCCGGCCGGCAAACGCCGTGGGCGGTCTCGATAAACGCTTGCTGCGTATGGATAATCCGCCCGCTGTCGCGACGGAGGCGGGCGTCGTCCGGGCCGGCCCAGGCGCAATGGCGTTTCGGTCGCGCCCCTCGCCCGTTGCCGAGCGGCCGGCATTCGGCCTATCTAACGCCCGGAACTTTCATCTCGACTTCGCGGTTGACCGCCTAATCCCACCCGTTCCGGCCTTCACATTGAGGAGTAGAACCAATGGCATTCACCTTGCCCGACCTGCCCTATCCGCACGATGCGCTGACCCCGCACATGTCGAAGGAAACGCTCGAATTCCATCACGACAAGCACCACCAGGCCTACGTGACCGCGGGCAACAATCTGGCCAAAGGAACGGAGTGGGAGAACAAGTCGGTCGAAGAGATCGTCAAGGGCACCTACGGCAAGAACCCGGGCCTCTTCAACAATGCCGGCCAGCACTACAACCACACCCACTTCTGGAAATGGATGAAGAAGGGCGGCGGCGGCGACAAGCTTCCCGGCAAGCTGGAAAAGCAGCTCACCTCGGACATCGGCCCGCTTGCCAAGGTCAAGGAAGATTTCGTGCAGGCCGGCGTCACCCAGTTCGGCTCGGGCTGGTGCTGGCTTGCCGTCAAGGACGGCAAGATCACCGTGATGAAGACGCCGAACGGCGAGAACCCGCTGGTTCACGGCGCCAAGCCGATTCTCGGCTGCGACGTCTGGGAGCACTCCTACTACATCGATTACCGCAACCGCCGGCCGGATTACCTGAAGGCCTTCCTCGACCACCTGGTGAATTGGGACCACGTGGCCGAGATGTACGAAGAGGCGATGAAATAGACGCGCGCCTTCAAGCGATGTCGCAAGCGGCGGGGTTTTCGGCCCCGCCGTTTTGCCATTCGCTTCTAGGAACGTTGGCGGCTGCGCGATGCGGCGCACTCACGCCGCACGGGCGTGTGCGAATTCCCAATAAAGCTCGCGGGTGCGACGATAGAACGGACCCGGCTGCAGCGAACGGTCATCGATGCGCGTGACCGGTGAGACCTTGCTGTAATTGCCGGTGGAGAAGATTTCGTCGGCGCCGACAAAATCCTCATAGCGCAGCGTCGTCTCCACCACCGTGGCGCCGGATTGCCGCAGCAGCGCGATGACGCGGGTTCGCGTGATGCCCGACAAGAACGTGCCGTTCGCCACCGGCGTGAACACCACGCCGTCCTTGGCCATGAAGATGTTGGCGCTGGCGAGCTCGGCGACGTTGCCGAGCGCATCGCAGGTGATGCAATTGTCGAAGCCGCGGTTGCGCGCCTCGATCATGGCGCGCGCGTTGTTGGGATAGAGGCAGCCGGCCTTGGCTTCCACCAGCGCGCTTTCGCGGGTCGGCCGGCGGAACGGCGACAAGGTGATGGCCGTGCCGGTCGGCTTCGGCAGCGGCGCGATATAGAGCGTGAGACACCAGCGCGTCGTCTCCGGATCCGGGCGCACCGCGCCGCCGGCCGCGTCCTCCGCCCAGTACATCGGCCGGATGTAGAGCTCGGCATCATGGTCGAAGCGCTTGAGGCCTTCGTGCACGAGTTCGACCCAGGTCTCGGCCGAAACGCCGGGCTTGAGACACATGGCTTTCGCCGACGCGTTGACGCGCGCGCAGTGCAAATCGAGATCGGGCGTCACGCCCTCGAAGGCGCGCGCGCCATCGAACACCGACGTGCACAGCCACGCGGCGTGGGTGCGCACCCCCATGATCGGCACGTTGCCCTCGTGCCAATCGTCTTCGAAGAATGTTACGGTCTTCGACCAGGTGACGGCCTTGCTCATGGCCCGTGTCCTTCCGCGATATTCTTTGCTTGTTTTCGCACGCCCCCCGTCACCAAAATCTAGCATGCGAGCAACCGGAAATGATTAACCTTAAGACTCACGCTTATGTGTTCGATGCCTACGGCACGTTGTTCGACGTCCATGCCGCGCTGGCGCGGCATCGCGCCGAAGCCGGGCCGGAGGCGGAGCGGTTCTCGGAAATCTGGCGAACGAAGCAGCTCGAATACACCTGGACCCTGACGCTCGCCGGTTCATACGTCGATTTCTGGACGCTCACCGAGCGTGCGCTCGATTATGCTTTTGGCCGCGTGCCTGCAGTTGATCGTGCACTGCGGCCGAAACTCCTCGAAGCCTATTTCAAGCTCGATGCTTTTCCCGAGGCGGCCGAGGCCCTGGCTGCGCTCAAATCGCGCGGCCTGCAGCTCGCGATTCTGTCGAACGGATCGCCGCCGATGTTGGCGGCGGCGACTGAGGCATCCGGACTTGGAGGCTCGCTCGATGCCGTGCTGTCGGTCGATACAGTGCGGGTCTACAAGCCGCGACCGGAAGTCTATGCGCTGGTCACCGATCGTTTTCGCATTGCGCCGCAAGAGGTCGTGTTCGTGTCGTCCAATCGCTGGGACGTCATGGGGGCGGCGTCGTTCGGCTTTCGCGCCGTATGGGTCAATCGCGGCCGCATGCCGGACGAGTATCCGGATCGGCCGCCGCAACACACGGTAGCGAGCCTCGCGGAATTGCCCGCGCTGGCCGCTTGAACGACGCGCCTACGCGGCCGGTCACGTCGCGCTATGGCCTTCCGGCTCCGGCATGCACAGTGCGGCTGCGACCTGCTGCTTGTTCAGCCGCGTGCCGTCGTCGCCCTCGATCAACAGGGTCACCCGGCCGCTGCCGTTGAGGTGGCGAGCCCAGCTCATCGCTTCGTCGAGCAGGCTGAACTCTTTGAACAGGTGCCGATCCTTCTCGAGCGGCGAGATGGATTCCGAGCCGCGCGGCCCCGAATAAACGCGATAGGTCATGGCCGGACCTCCTGGTGCTGAGAGCAGGTCCTCAACAACGCGAAAGCCGGCGCCCGTGTTCCAGCGCGCAACGTGCCTTCGTCGCGCGCCTGCGGGTCGTGATTATTGCTTCGGCGGCTCGAAAGCCTGGTCGCTGTACGGCAGCAGCGCCGGCCGCTGGATCACGATAAAGCCGTGATCGAGCGTGCGGTGACAGTTGTTGCAGCCCGCGCTGAGCTTGTCGAACGCGCTGGTGAACGCCGTGCGATTTTTGTCCTCGATGGCCTTCTGCAGCGCTTTGATCGGATCGCCGACCATCGCCGCCACAGTGGAGCCGCCGAGCAATTTGTCGACGTCCTCGAAACCTTCGTTCAGCTCGCCAATTTCGTAGTCGGCGAGGGCCCAGTTGCCGGCGCGGCCGGCGAACCACAGCTTGATGTGGCGCAATTGTTGCAGGGTCATGATCTCGCCGAGGCCGGGAAGATTGCCGCCGTTGGCCGGCTCGGGCGGGTTCTGCGCGCTGGCGGCGAAAGCGGCAAAGAGCGGGATCGCCAAGCCTAGGATGAACAGACGTTTCATCGGTCTCTCCCTCGAGCGCGACAGGCGTCAGCTCAGCGGCACCAGCGTGCCGCTGCAGGCCTTCGGATAGGCGGCCTGGCAGGCCTCGTAGAGCGTCGGACAGGCTTTGACCGCGGCAAGGCCGGCATCGATCGCCTTGATCCGATCGCCGGCGGCGCGCGCCGGGCCATCGTAAGTGAGCACGGCATTGTCGCGCTCCAGGCCGCGGTCGGTCTCCAAAAATTTTCCCGCCGCATCGTAGAACGAGGTCGCAAGGCTGATCGCCTCCTGCAGGTTTTTGGTGAAGGTCGCATTGGCGCGCGGGTCGGGATGCACCACGCGGGCGTGCACGGCGGCGTCGGTATAGAGCGTGTTGAGCTTGAAATAACTGCCGCCGCACTGGGCAAGCGCGAGCCAGTACGGTTTTCCGGCAAACGCGCCGGCGGCCGCAACCAAGGTATCGCGCTTGTCGACCGACGGCGGCGGCGGCGCGCGCTCGACTTCGTGGTGCGGGCGCCGATGATGGCGCTGCGCGTCGGCGCTCGTCGCCGCGAGCAGCGCCATGGCGGCCACGAGCGCGGCTTTGGTGAGGTTGCGAAGCATGAAGGGATTATACGCCGGCTGCAGTGACACACTCAAAACTTGCTCGTCTCCGTTTAGAACTTTTCTGCCCACGGCCGCAGCTCGATCTCCCAAGCCCAGGCGCTGCGGTTCTGCCGCAGCAGATCGAGATAGCTCTGCGCGATGGCGTCCGGATCGAGCGTGCTGTCGGGCCGGTCCGGCGTCTCGACGCGGCGCGCGCTGCGAATGCCGCCGTCGATGACGATGTGGGCGACATGGATGCCCTGCGGCGACAATTCGCGCGCCATGCTCTGCGCCAGACCGCGCAGGGCGAATTTGCCCATGGCGAACGGCGCCGACTGGGCGTAGCCCTTCACGCTCGCCGACGCGCCGGTGAACAGGATGGCGCCGTGCCCGTGTGGCACCATGCGCTTGACCGCCTGCTGCGCCACCAGGAAGCCGCCATAGGCGCTGACCGCAATGGATTTGGCGACCTCGGGCGGATCGAGATCGGCCACGGGTCCGCGGGTGCGGTAGCTGGCGTTGTAGACCACCACGTCCGGAGCGCCGAACGCATTCTCCACGTCGGCGAACAGCTTGGCGACCTGGGCGGGTTCGGTGGCGTCGCAGGCGAACGCCTTGCCGCCCACTTCGGCGGCGAGCGCGCTCAACTCGCCGGCCCGGCGCGCGGCGAGCGCAATCCTCATGCCGGCCTTCCCAAAGGTGCGCGCGACGGATGCGGACAGCCCCGCCCCCACGCCCACGATCAGCGCGGTCCGATAGGTGGTTTCGCTCATGACGTCTCCCTCAGCCCGCCAGCGACGAGCATTGCGGCGGTCGATGCAGCGCGACTTATAAGCCGGTCAGGGCGGCGCCTCGTCAAGTTGTGGACGCCAAAGCCGAACGCAAGTCCCCGCCGGACGGCGCTTCGCTGCGGTGCCGCCTTGATGACACCCCGTGCCGTCCTTAGGTCAGCCGAGGATCGTCATGGATATGCAACGCCTTCTGATCGGCCTCGGGGTTTTGCTGCTGATTGCCGGCTTGGCTTGGCCGCTCCTGATGCGCAGCGGCCTGGGCCGGCTCCCTGGCGACATCGTCTTCCATCGCGGTGGCACGACGTTCTATTTTCCGCTGGTCACCTGCATCATCATCAGCCTCGTGCTCAGCGCGTTGTTTTGGCTGTTCAACCGCTGAGGGCCTCGCGCTCCGACGCGCGGTTTAGTCGATCACCGCGACCGCGTTGATCTCGACCAAACAGCGCGGATCGGTGGCGAGCCGCACCACCTGCACGGTTGTCGTGGCCGGTTTGGCGTCGCGAAAATACTCGGCCCAGACGCGGTTGAGCGCGTCCTGATCCGAAAGGTCGGTGACGAAGCGATCGGCCGTGACCACGTCGGCAAACGTTGCGCCGACGGCCTCCAGCCCGCGCTTGAGATTCTCCAAGGCGGCGCGCGCCTGCCCGCCCATATCGCGCGGCATGGCGTCGAATTCCTCCGGCCGATGCGGATGATGGTGATAGACCGGCGCGGCGGTGACGCCGGCGAGATAGACCGTGGTGCCGCCCCGCACCTTGATGGCCGGCGCATAGGGCATCCACATGTCCGGGGCGTCGGGCCAATGGATGTGCTCGATCGATTTGGGCATGTGAAAACCTCCTGAAACCTTCTGGGCAGCACCGGCAAGGCCGTGGCACTATAAAGCATGCGACCCATTCCGCACGCTGCCGGAATTTATCTGGCCGTCCTGCAATTCGTATTCGCGCTGTGCTGGACGGCGTATGCGATCTATCTGCCGAGGCTCGCCGCCTCGGTCGGCCTTTCGGCCGGCGCCGTGATCGTGATCCTGATGCTCGACCAGGCCATCTTCACGATCACGGACTTTTCCATGGGCGTTGCCGCCGACAAGGTGTCGCGCGTGGTCGGCCGTCTCGGTTACTGGGCCGCGGCAATAACTCTGGTCAGCTGTGCAGCATTTGTGGGCCTGCCCTTTGTCGCCGACGCACATCTTAGCGCCACCGCCCTGCTCGCCCTTACCGCAATCTGGGCCGTGACCTCGTCGGCGCTACGCGCGCCGCCACTGATGCTGCTGGGCAAATATGCGGCGCGTCCGGCGATCCCTTATCTCGCCAGTCTTGCCATGCTCGGCCTTGGCGTCGCCGGCGCGGTGTCGCCGTATCTCGCCATGGTGCTGACCAATCAGGATCCGCGGATGCCGTTCATCATCGCCAGTGTCGCGCTGGTGCTGGTGGCTCTCGCGCTAACGAAGGTCGAGCGCACGCTGGCGAAGCAAGCGCCCGCGAACAACGCGCCGCCGAAGACCGTCGACCGCGCCTTGCCGGCGCCCATCCTGACGTTCGGGCTCGCGATCGTGATTTTCGCGTTCGGTTTTCAGCTGCACTTTTTCTTCAACAGCGCGCCATTGTTCAAAAAGTTCACCAGCGACATCGGCACGCTGATGCCGGTGTTCTGGGTCGGCTTTTCGGTCGGCATGTTTCCGGCAAGCCTGATCACCAAGCGCTGGGGCGGCCTGCCGGTGATGGGCGCCGCCGGACTGCTGGGCGCCATCGCCATCGTGCTGATGCAAAGCGCCACGGCGCTGCCCTTGACCATCGCCGCCCAGCTCGCAGTCGGCGTGGCGTGGGGCTGCATCCTGATGAGCGCGTTCACGGCCGCGGCAGCGCTCGGCGCCACCGGCCACGAGGGCAAGACCACCGGCCTGTTGTTCTCCGCATTGGCGCTGGCGACGTTTGCCCGCATGGCGGCGAGCGCCGGCGGCGCGCTCGGCGATCCGACGCTGGCGCCGCTGTTACGCTGGGCACCGATCGTGTGCTGGGCGATCGCGGGCGCGCTGCTGGTGGCGCTGTCGGCCGCTTACGTGCGGCGGTCGCGCCAAGCGCGTCTTGACGCGGCCATTTAATGTATATACATTAATTGTCGGATGGCGATCACCTACGATCCCGCCAAGCGCGCGTGGACCTTACGGGAGCGCGGCCTCGATTTCGAGGATGCCGAGACGGTGTTCGGCGGCCGGACCTTTCAGCGCCAGGATGATCGGCGCGACTATGGCGAAGTCCGCTTCATCACCGTCGGATTGTTGCGGCAGCGAATGGTGGTGGTGGTATGGACGCAACGCGGCACCGATCGCCACGTGATTTCGATGAGGAAGGCCAATGACCGGGAAAAAGCGCGCTACACGCAATATCTCGAAGCGGATCGGTAGCGATCTGAAGAAAGCCGACGCGTATGTGCTCGGTCCTAAGGACTATGAAGAGATTCCGGAATTGACCGAGGAGTGGTTTCAGCAGGCGGACGTTTATGATGGCAGTAAGCTGGTCCGACGCGGCCGGCCAAAATCGAAAAGTCCCAAGCGGCCGGTGAGTCTACGGCTCGATCCCGACGTCATTGCGCACTTCCGCCGCAGCGGCCCCGGTTGGCAGAGTCGCATTAACGCCTTGCTGCGCAAGGCGGCGAGGCTGCCGGAGAAGAAAAAAGCGTCATAAGCGCGGCTCACTCACATCCTAAACACCCCGAACTTCGTCTCCGGGATCGGCGCGTTGAGCGCCGCGGCAAAGCACAGCGCCAAGACGCGGCGGGTTTCGGCGGGCGTGATGATGCCGTCGTCCCATAAGCGCGCGGTGGCGTAATAGGGGTTGCCCTCGGCTTCGTATTGGTCGCGGATCGGCTGCTTGAAGTCTTCCTCCTCGCCTTCCGACCAGGCCTTGCCTTCGGCTTCGAGATTGTCGCGGCGCACGGTGGCGAGCACGCTCGCGGCCTGCTCGCCGCCCATCACCGAGATGCGCGCGTTCGGCCAGGTGAAGAGAAAGCGCGGGCCGTAGGCGCGGCCGCACATGCCGTAATTGCCGGCGCCGTAGGAGCCGCCGACGATCAGTGTGATCTTCGGCACCTGCGCGCAGGCCACCGCCGTGACCATCTTGGCGCCGTCCTTGGCGATGCCGCCGGCCTCGTAATCGCGGCCGACCATGAAGCCGACGATGTTTTGCAGAAACAGCAGCGGCACGCGGCGCTGGCAGCAGAGTTCGATGAAATGCGCGGCCTTGAGCGCGCTCTCCGAGAACAGGATGCCATTGTTGCCCAAAATGCCGACCGGAATGCCGTGGATATGGGCGAAGCCGGTCACCAGCGTGGTGCCATACAACGCCTTGAACTCGTCGAACTCGGAAGCGTCGACCAGGCGCGCGATCACCTCGCGCACGTCGTATTGCTTCTTCAGGTCGACCGGCACGAGGCCGTCGAGCTCGGCGGCGTCGTATTTCGGCTCCGCCGACTTGGCGAGCGCGATGTCGCTCGGCCGCCGCGTGTTCAGGTTGGCGACGATGCGGCGGCAGAGCGCGAGCGCATGGCGGTCGTTCTCGGCGTAGTAATCGGCGACGCCGGACTTCTTGGCGTGCACGTCGGCGCCGCCAAGCTCTTCGGCGCTCACCACCTCGCCGGTGGCGGCCTTCACCAGCGGCGGGCCGCCGAGAAAGATGGTGCCCTGGTTCCGCACGATGATGGTCTCGTCCGACATCGCCGGCACGTAGGCGCCGCCCGCGGTGCATGAGCCCATCACCACCGCGATCTGCGCGATGCCGGCGGCCGACAGCCTCGCCTGATTGTAGAAGATGCGGCCGAAGTGCTCGCGGTCGGGAAACACCTCGGTCTGGTGCGGCAGGTTGGCGCCGCCGGAATCAACCAGGTAGATGCAGGGCAGCCGGTTGTCGCGCGCGATCTCCTGGGCGCGCAGGTGCTTCTTCACCGTCATCGGATAATAGGTGCCGCCCTTGATCGTCGAATCGTTGCAGACGATCACGCATTCGCGCCCGGCGACGCGGCCGATGCCGGTAATGATCCCGGCGGCGTGGATCGCGTCCTCGTACATGCCGTTGGCGGCGAGCGGCGAGAGTTCGAGAAACGGCGCCCCCGGATCGAGCAAGGTTAACAGGCGATCGCGCGGCAGGAGTTTGCCGCGGGCCAGATGACGCTCGCGCGCGCGCGCCGGCCCGCCGGCGGCTGCTGCGGCGCGTTGCCGCTCCAGCTCCGCGACCAGTGCGCGCATCGCGCTCTCGTTGGCGCGGAACTCAGCCGACGCGCGATCGACTTGCGATGTGATGACCGGCACGAGTGGTCCCCCGTCGGCAGGATGAACAAAAAGTCAGAAAGCGCGCACCTCGTCGCACTGCACCACGCCGCTATGAATCTATTCCGAACAAATATGCCTGGGAACCGAAACTTTCGCGACGACCCTGCGTTCGTTTTGTGAGCATCCCGACATGCGCGGCCGCGGGATTCAAGCGAGGACCGCGCCTGTACGGGATACAGAGCATGCACGGGGAAACGGACCAGAGGAGTGAACGGATGAAGAAATACCAAAATACCTTGCTGGCCGGCGTTGCCGCGCTTGCACTTGTCGCAGGAACCGGCTTGGCCTCAGCGCAGCACACAAGCGCTGGAGCGAGCGGTGGAGCCAATGCTGGGGCGAGCGCTGGATCGCAGGGCAGCCCGCAGGGCGGCCAGTCCATGAACCATCAGGGCTCGCAGACCCAGGCGCAGGAGAAGGGTAAGGGTAAGGGCACGCAGACCCAGGCTCAGGAAAAGAGCAAGGGCAGCGAGAGCCAGGCGCAGCAGAACGGCAAGACCAGCACCGACCGGACCGCGCAGACCGGTGGTCAAGAATCGCAGAAGATGGGCAAGCGCGGCGAGCGGGCCGAGCGCCGGGGCTCGAACAACAACCGGCAGGCTCAAGAGCACATGAACCGCGGCTCGAAGAGCAACCGGCAGGCCGAGCGGAAGGACACCCTGAAGGGCTTGCGCGGCGATACCACGAAGCCAATGCAGGGCGAGAACAAGGAAGGCTCGACCTCGAACAACAAGGGCAGCACGTCCAACCAGGCCCAGGAGCGTTCGCCGCAAAACAACATGCAGCGCGGCAGCGAGAACAATATGCAGCGCGGCACCGAGACCAATCGCGGCACCGCGCAGACTAACGAGCGCGGCGGCACCGAGGCTCGCGGCGGCGGCAGTGTGCAGCTTTCCGAGCAGCAGCGCACGGAGATCAAGACGACCGTGATCAACGGCCACAACGCGCCGCGCGTGGGTCATGTCGACTTCGACGTGCGCGTCGGTACGGCGGTGCCGCGGGGCAAGATCCACGTGGTGCCGGTGTCCGAGACGCTGGTCCGGATCGAGCCGCGATGGCGCGGGTTCATGTACTTCGTCTATGAGGACGAGGTCGTGATCGTCGATCCGCACGATTACAAGATCGTGGCCGTGGTTCCGGCCTAACCGCGAATCCATCAGCGGTAAAAACAAGCGCGGGCGGCTCGACGCCGCCCGCGTTTTCTATTCCACCTGGAGCGTGTTACGCGCGCACTTCCTGGCGCTGGAACACCACGTAACCGATCACGAAGAGGAGGATCGCGGTGGCAAGGAGCCCGACGATCTGCGGCCAGGCGATCAGCACGCTGGAGCCGAGCGGCAGCGGCGCGCCGAGCACGGCGCCCTGCAGCTGGCTCAGATAGATCGGCCCGAGCGCCCGCGTGGTCGGATCGAGAATCGCGACGACGATCTCGCCGAACAAGGTGGACGGCGACAGCCGTGCCAGGATCTGCTCCAGCACCACGGTGCCGGGGGTCTGCAGGCCGAGCGCGGTGTAGCGCGGATCGGGCGGCACGACGATTTGCGCGATCTCTCCCGCCAGCACCGGCCAGATGACGTACAAGAACAGCCACAGGCCAAGCGTCGCCAACGCCGCGGTCGCCGCCGATCGGAAGATGATCGAGAACACCAGCGCCAGCGCCAGCCAGACACCTGCGTAGACGATCGTCGCCAACAGGAACACGAACGCGCGGGCGATCTCCTCGCCGCCGGGCGGAATGCCGATGAACAGCAGTCCGAGTCCGACCACCAACAGCCACAGCACGACCAGCGCGATGGTGAGCGTGAGCAGCGCGCCCAGAAATTTCCCGAACAGCAGCGCGTCGCGATAGATCGGCTGCGACAGGATTCGCGACAGCGTGCGGCGGTTATGCTCGCCGTTGACCGAATCGAAGGTGAGCCCGATCGCCAGCACCGGCACCAGGAGCGAGAGCCAGAAGATAAACGACGGCAGCGGCTCGCGCGACGTGGTGAAGAACTTGAGGAACAGGAACGGATCTTCCGCCACCGTGTCCTTGATCTGCTGGCTCGCCACAAAGACGGTGCCGACCGCGATCAGCATCACGATCAGCTCCAGGATGATGAAGCGGATGCTGGTCAGGTGATCGGCCAGCTCCTTGAGCATTACCACGCCGAGCCCGTTAAAGGCCGAGCCTTCACGCCGCATGACGGGCTCCTTCCTTCAGGGTCTCGTCGGGCTTGGTCTCGAAGTAATGGGTGTAGATCGCTTCGAGGCTCGGCTCCTGCACGCCGAGATATTTGAGGCGGCCGTGCGCTGCGACCACTTCGGCGGCGGCCTCCGGACGCACGTCGCGTTCGGAATGCAGGCGCAGCTTGCCGATGCCGATCTGCTCGATGCGGTTGACACCGGGGATGAGCGCAAGCCGCTCGGCGAGGCCGGCGCCGTCCGCCTCGATATCGACCACGAAGCCCGCGCCCAGCACCTGGCGTCCGAGTTCGGACACCGAGCCCATCAGCGCGATGCGGCCGGCGCTGAACAGGGCGACGCGGTCGCACACGCTCTGCACCCGCTCGAGCAGATGCGACGACAGCAGCACCGAGACGCCCTCCGCCTTGAAGCGGCGGATAATGCCAAGGAGCTCGGACGTCGCATGCGGATCGAGGCCGGAGGTCGGCTCGTCGAGGATGGCGATCTGCGCCCCCTTCATCAGGATCTCGGCAAGGCCGAGCCGCTGGCGCATGCCGCGCGAGAAGGTGCCGACGTGGTGGTCGGCGAATTCGAACAGACCGACCCGGTCGAGCGCTTCGGCGATGCGCTTCTCGCGTTCCAGCGACCGGAAGCCGATCAGCCGCGCCGTGTAGCGCAGATTATCGGCCGCCGTGAGCTGGTCGTAGAAACCGACCGCGTCGGGCAGATAGCCGACGCGGCGCTTGACCGAGAGCGGCTCGCGCGCCGGATCGAAGCCCAGCACGCTGATCTCGCCGCCCGAAATCTCGGTCAAGCCCAGCAGCATCAGGATGGTCGTCGTCTTGCCCGCCCCGTTGGGGCCGAGCAGACCGAAAATCTCGCCGCGCCCGACGCTGAACGAGATGTGGTCGACGGCGACCTTCCGTCCGTAGGTTTTGGTGAGGCCTTTGGCCTCTATGACGGCGTCCATGCTCATCGGCGGCCGAACCTTGCGACGGCGCCGACCATGACCAGGAGCGCCACGCCGATGATGCCGACGCCGGCGATGCCCCACATGGTGGAGGTCGTCACCGTGACGCGGAAATCGGACGAGGCGGATTCGCCGCGAGCCGAAGCGCGCATCGAGGTGATGTAGTCGCCGGCAATCGCCTTGTCGGTCGGCGTGATCAGCGCCTGCACTTCCTTGTTTTCGCCGGGCGCGATCCGCTCGATGCTCTTCGGATTGAACGTCACCTTCCAGCCGCTCGGCCCGGAGCCGGACAGCTCGACGTCCTCGGCGGGCGCCGTGCCGGTATTGGTGACGACGATCGGCACTGTCTGTTCCTTGCCGGCCGACGCCCGCATCGAGATCAGTCCCTCACGGCCGCTCAGCAACAGCTTGGGCTGGCCGGTGATGTCGAGGCCGAGATCGGCGGTCGCCGATGTTTCCTCCGCGGCAACGCGGGCCACCACCTTGTACTTGCCGGCGCCGGCCGTGTTCGGCGGCGTTACCTTGAGCTTGACGTCCTTGGCCTGGCCGGCGTCGATCGGCACGGCGTTGAGCTCCTGGCTGCCGTACTGCTCGGTGAACGACACGTCGAAATTGCGCGGCGCCTGTGCCGACAGGCTGACCGTCAGCTTCTTGCCGCTGTCGTTCTTGATGTTGAGCTGATACTCGAACGGCGACTTCGAGGTGCCGCGCAGCTCGGGAAGCTGCGGCGTCAATGTCAGCTTGGCCGGCAGATCCTTGGCGAGCGTCACCGCGATCGGCAGCTCCAGCTTGGTCGAGGTGCCGGCGGCGCTGACGGTGAACTTCTGGGTGCCGATAGCCGCATCCTTCGGCACGTCGAGCCGCAGCGACAGCGCGACGCTGGAATTGGTCGCCGCCATCGCGGCGTCGACCGGCTGGCCGCCGCCGAGCAGTTTGGCGTTCCACTGGGTGGGCGCCCCGGATACCGACAGATCCATCCGCTCGGGCGGCATGTCGTAGTTTTGCAGCCGCAGGCTGATGTTGGTGGTCTCGCCGGGCCGCACCGTGACCGCCGGATAGTCGGTCATCAGAAACAGGCCTTTGACGTCCTTCGGGGCGTCCTCGGCGTGCGCCGCCGGCGCGATGAGCGCCGCAAAAGCGGCAAGAGCGGCGACAATTCCATATCGCATTGACGTTAGCTCCCGTGCAGAGAATTGATCGGTATGCCCTCCTCTCGGCTCACCCTCGGCGAGCGCAGGCAGGACGGGAAGGGCAATGTTGCTTAATCGTGACAAAATCATGCAGACAAACACGGCTTTAGCAAGACCTGCGGTAGAGAGCCGCAGTTTTTGCGGCTGCTGCGCGGATGCGCCGCACCGCTGGCGTTGCGCGCGTTCTGCGCCGTGCCGGGCGAAATTAACCGCAATTTCATTTGCTGGATACGGCGGGATTTTGGGCCGATGACGCGCACCCGTCCGATCAGCGCCGGGGTCGCGGTGTTCCGCCGCCACGGCGGGCTCGAAGTCCTGCTGGCGCATCCCGGCGGTCCGTTCTGGGCCAAAAAGGACGCTGGCGCCTGGACCGTCCCGAAGGGCCTGGTCGAGCCGGGGGCCGATCTGATCGAGACGGCGCGGCGCGAGTTCGCCGAAGAGACCAATCTTCTGCTGCCGGATAGTGAATTCATCGCGCTCGCGCCGGTCGAGCAAAAGAGCGGCAAGGTCGTGCATGCCTTTGCGGTCGAAGCCGATCTCGACCTTGCGCAGTTTGCCAGTAACACGTTCGAGATCGAATGGCCGCCGAAGTCCGGCCGCCGCCAGGCCTTTCCCGAGATCGACCGCGTTGCCTATTTCGGCCTGGAGGCCGCCGCGAATAAGATTCTGAGCTATCAGCGCCCCCTGTTGATCGAACTCGAGCGGCGCGTCGGTTAGGCGCGCTTAATCGCGCAACACCACTGGCCAATCGACTTCATCATGCTCCAGCACCCACGGCTCACGCCGAGCGGCATCCTGCCATTCGCGCATTGCCGGCAGCGCCAGGACGGCATCCATATAGGCTCGCGTCGTCGCGTTCACCGGCACCGCGTAGGTATGAAACCGCCACACCACCGGCGCGTACATGGCGTCGGCCGCACCGAAGCCGCCGTAGAGAAACGGTCCGCCGGTGCCGAACTGCGCGCGGCACGCGTTCCAGATCGTCTCGATACGCGCCACATCGGCTTTGGCGCCGTCGTCGAGCGGGCGCGGCTTTACGGGGCGCCTGACATTCATCGGCAGATGGCGGCGCAGCGGCACAAAACCGGCATGCATTTCGGCCGCCACCGCGCGTGCGTGAGCGCGCGCGGGCGCCGGTTCGGGCCATAGGCCGGCTTGCGGAAATTTGTCCGCCACATATTCGAGGATCGCCAGCGATTCCCAGACGCGCACATCGCCGTCGAGCAGCACCGGCACCTTGCCGGCGCCGCTGAGCCGCGTGATCTGCGCTTTGAAATCCGGGGCGTCCAGCGAGATGACGGTCTCGTCGAACGCAATGCCCGCCGCTTTCAGGGCGATCCACGGCCGCAGCGACCAGGACGAATAATTCTTATTGCCGATGATCAGCCGCAGCGGCATCGCTTTCGCCTCCTCTTGGCGATCGAACCTTCCGCACGCCGCATCACGGCGCCGGAAACAGCTCCTTGGTCTTGCCGGTGAGCCGGTAGGCGACGAGCCCGACCCACTCGTGCACGGCAGTATCGGTACGCGCCAAGCCCTCGCTCAACGAACTGGAAAAACGTGTCGCGTCGTGCGAGCCACGGGTGCGCCAATCGACCGGACAGGCTGCCACGGCAAAGCCGGCGGCGCGGAACGCCGCGACGGCGCGCGGCATGTGAAACGCCGATGTGACCAGCAGCCAGCGCTCGCCCGGCTTCGGCTGCGCCACCAGACGCGAATACACGGCGTTCTCGATGGTATTGCGCGACTGCTCCTCGGCGGTGATGCGATCGTGGGCGACGCCGAGCGCTTCGAGCTCGCGCACCGCGAACGGCGCCTCGATGGCATGATCGAACAAAAGCGTATTGCTGCCGCCGGAATAAACGATGCGCGCGTTGGGATAGCGCCGCGCCAGCTCGGCGGCGACCGTGATGCGCTCAGCCGCCTCGTTGAGCGCGACCGCGTTGCGGAACGCCGACACCTCGGGGGCGATCGCGCCGCCGAGCACAACGATGCCGTCGGGCGCCCCGCCGGACGTATTGCAGACCGGAAAACGCTGCTCCAGCGGAATCATCAAGACATTGCCGAGCGGCGACAGTCCGGAGATAGCGATGAGCACGAGGCTCGTCACCACCAGCCAGCTGCCCAGCCGCGTGAACCGCGTGCAGAGCAGAACAAGGCCGACGATGCCGACCGCGATCAACAAATTCGACGGCAGCGCGAAGAAGCCGAGAATTTTTGAAGCGGCAAAGAACATTCTTCGCCCGCCCTCGTGACCGGACGCCTACGAGCGCGCCTGGCGCCAGGCCGCGTAGCGCGCCTTGGCCTCGTCGTTCGGCGGATACAGGCCGGGCAGCTTGACCCCCTTCTCGACCTCGCTGAACACCCAACTCTCGTAAAGCTCGTGTTCGGCGCCCTCGTGGGCGACGAAGTCGACGAGGGTCTGCGGAATGACCACCGCGCCGTCATCGTCGACGACGATGATATCGCCGGGGAAGATCGCGCAGCCGCCGCAGCCGATCGGCTGCTGCCAACCGACGAAGGTCAGCCCGTTGACCGAGGCCGGCGCCGCCACGCCGGCGCACCACACCGGCAGCGCGCTCGTCAGCACGCCGGCGCGGTCGCGCAGCACGCCGTCGGTGACGAGGGCCGCGACATCGCGTTTTTTCATGCGCGCGCAAAGGATGTCGCCGAAAATGCCGGCGCTCGGCACGCCCATGGCGTCGGCCACCGCGATCACGCCTTCGGGCATGTCCTCGATCGCCGCGCGCGTCGAGATCGGATGCGCCCAGCTTTCCGGCGTCGCCAAATCCTCGCGCACCGGCACGAAGCGCAAGGTGAAAGCCGGGCCGACAAGGCGCCCGCCGCCCGGCACCAGCGGTTTTGGACCGTTCATCCAGCAGCGCCGGATGCCCTTTTTCAGGAGCATGGTGGTGATGGTTGCGGTCGTCACCTTTTTGAGAATGTCGAAGGTGGCGGTGCTCATGGGGCGTGCCTCAATGCAGATGAATGATCATGCCGGCCTGATGCCGAGCCGTGCGTCGCGGCGGCGCAGCCAAGTGATGAACGGAATCGACAGCAGCACCATCCAGGCCTTGCCGATGATTTGCCCGAGCAAAAAATCGAGCGAGCCGAACGCGAGCCACAGAAAGACGATCGAGTCGACGACCAAGCCCGCGCAACTCGAAGCGATCACGGCGGCGACGAGCCGGCGCCGGGCGAGCGGCGTGTAGACGGCCAGATCGGCGAACTCGGAAAGCAGGAACGCAACCGCAGAAGCGAGGATCAGCGCCGGCGGCGCGACAAGCGCCGAAAGGGCGGCGCCGCACAGGATCGCCAAAGCCGACAGCGACGTCCCGAGCCGCCGCTGCACCAGATCGCGCAAGACCAGCGCGACGCCCACCATGGTCACCCCGGACGGCGCCATGATGCCCGGCGCCACCGGAATGACGCACGGTCCATTCGGCGCGACGCAGGCCGTGCCGGCGTGGCCGATCAGCCAGTTGGCCGCCGGAATGGTGAGCGCGAACAGCGTGAGAAAAACCACGCCTTCGCGGACGCGCTGCCGTTCCACGCCCGGTTTCACGATGCCGCCTTCCATCTGGCAAAACCCTCCGCGCGCAGCCGGCAGGCCGGACATTCGCCGCAGCCAAAACCCCAATCGTGCCGGTGCTCGCGGTCTCCGAGATAGCAGGTGTGGGTCTCGGCGAGAAGAAGATCAACGAGCGGCGCGCCGCCGATCGCCTGCGCCAGCGCGAAGGTGCCGGCCTTGTCGATCCACATCAGCGGCGTGTGAATGGTGACGCGCCGGTCCAGGCCGAGGCTGAGCGCGACCTGCATCGCCTTGACGGTATCGTCGCGGCAATCGGGATAACCGGAGAAGTCGGTCTCGCACATGCCGGCAACGAGGTGGCGGATGCCGCGCCGGTAGGCGAGCGCAGCGGCAAACGACAGGAAGATCAGATTGCGGCCGGGCACGAAGGTCGTCGGCAGGCCCGACGCCGACATTTCGATCGCCATGTCGCGCGTGAGCGCGGTGTCGGACATCTCCGCGAGCGCGTCGATGCGGATGACGTGGTCGTCGCCGAGCCGCGTTCGCCATGGCTCGGCAATCGCCGGCAACAGCGCGCGGATGCGCGGCCGCACCGCGAGCTCGACGGCGTGGCGCTGGCGATAGTCGAAGCCGACGCTTTCGACCCGGCCAAAACGCTCGAGCGCCCAGGCGAGACACACGGTGGAATCCTGGCCGCCGGAGAACAGCACCAGGGCGGCATCGGCGACGGTCAAGGCGGGCTCATCCTTTCCGCGGAAGCTCCTTTGAGCCAAGCGCCGATGCGCTCGACCGCCTCGTGCATGTCCTGGCGCGAGCCGGCGTAGCACAGCCGCACGAAGTGCTTGCCGCGCAGCGGATCGAAATCGATGCCGGGCGTGACGGCGACGCCGGCCTCTTCCAGCATACTCTTGGCAAACGCCAGGCTGTCTGACGAAAAGCGCGACACGTCGGCATAAAGGTAGAACGCGCCGTCGACCGGAAGAAACGACGTCAGGCCGGCGCGCGGCAAGCCGTCGAGCAGGATGCGGCGGTTTTCTTCGTAGCCTTTGCGGATCTGCTCCAGCTCGTCGCGCCCCTCGAACGCCGCTTCGGCGGCGATTTGCGACAGGGTCGGCACCGAGATGGCGAGGTTTTGTTGCAGCCGCTCGATGCTGCGCACCAGGGTGGGCGGCACCACCATCCAGCCGACCCGCCAGCCGGTCATGCAGAAATATTTGGAAAACGAATTGATGACGACGCAGTCGGACGACAGCCGCGCCGCGCACTCGGCCGCGAAGGCATAATCGAGCCCGTGATAGATCTCGTCGGAAATGACAACGATGCCGGCATCTTCGGCCGACCGGATCAGCTCGGACAGCGCGGCGGCACTCAGCATGGTGCCGGTCGGATTGGCCGGCGAGCCGACAATGACGCCTTTGAGCGGCCGGATGCGGTGCTGCGCCAGTAGCGCCTCGCTGTCGATCGACCAGCGCGTGCGCGCATCCGTCTCGATGCCGACCGGCTCGCAGCCGAGTGCGGTGAGGATGTGGCGGTACGGCGGATAACCGGGCAGCGCCACCGCGACGCGATCGCCGGCTTCGAACAGTGCGAGAAACGCCAGAATGAAGCCGGCCGACGAGCCGGTCGTGACCACGATGCGCTGCGGATCGATGTCGAGGCCGTGCCATTCGCGATAGGCACGGGCAATGCGCCGGCGCAGCGACGCAATGCCGAGCGTTTCGGTGTAGCCGAGCGGCCCGCTCGACAGCGCCGCGCGTGCGGCGGCGATGGCCGGCGATGGCGCGCCCGCCGCGGGCTGGCCGACCTCCATGTGGATGATGCGGCGGCCCTGCGCCTCGAGCCGCGCCGCAGCCGCCATGACGTCCATCACCATGAAGGGCGGTACGGCGCTGCGGACGGACGGTTGCAGAAGCGTCTTGGCCTGGTCGAGCATCAATTCCGCCATCGCCGTATGGGCAGCGCGCCGAGCGCGTCCCGCCCCCGTCCTGCCGTATTCGCCGGGTTTGTTGCGGCCGTTTTCGGGGGGCGCGAACCCACGACCTTGTGTTGACCGCGACCGGGCCCGTCCATAGCTTGGGTCCCCGGACTGGGGGATCGCACTTTGCCGCACATGAACGTCTGCCGAACTCCTAGCAAGGTGCGCCGAGCGAGGCCAGCCTCTCGCGCGGTGGCGCTGGCGACGGCTCTGGCGGTCGCGGCAGGCGCCCTGCCGGCACGCGCCCAGACCGGGGCCAATGCCGGCATCCCGATGATCCGCGATGCCGAAATCGAGCAGCTCTTACGCGACTACACGGCGCCGATCCTGCGCGTCGCCGGTCTAAGCAACCAGAACATTCATGTGGTGATCATCAACAGCCGCGCGTTCAACGCGTTCGTGATGGATGCGCACCGCATCTTCGTCAACGCCGGCGCGCTGATGGAGGCCAAGACCCCCAACGAGATCATCGGCGTTTTTGCCCACGAAACCGGACACATCGTCGGCGGGCACCTGTCCAAGATGCGCCAGGAGCTCGCCAACGCCCAGACCGCGGCGATCATCGCCATGCTGCTCGGCGCCGGCGCCATCGCGGCCGGCGCGCGCGCCGGCAACACCGACATGGGCAATGCCGGCATGGCGGTGTTCAGCGCGCCGCAATCTTACATCCAGCATTCGCTGTTGGCCTATCAGCGCGCCCAGGAGGACTACGCCGACCGCGCCGGCGTGCGGTTCCTGACCATGACCGGCCAGTCGGCCAAGGGCATGTACGACACTTTCAAGCGCTTTGCCGACGAGACGATGTTCGAATCGAAATACATCGATCCGTACGCGCAAAACCATCCGATGCCGCAGGAGCGCATGGCCGCGTTGGCCAATCTCGTGCACACCCAGTACTGGGACAAGAAGGACCCGCCCGAGCTGCAGTTCCGCCACGACATGATGCGTGCCAAGCTGCACGGCTTCATGGACCGGCCGAACGAAGTTCTCACTCGCTATCCGCTGTCGGACACCAGCCTGCCGGCGCGCTACGCGCGCGCGATCTCCGCGTTTCGGTTCGGCGATCTGCATGACGCTTTTGCCAAGATCGACGACCTGATCCGCGCCATGCCGAACAATCCGTATTTTTACGAGATCAAGGGGCAGGCGCTCCTCGAGAGCGGCCATCCTGCGGAGGCGATCCCGCCGCTGCGCCGCGCCGTGCAGCTGGCGCCCGATCCGGCGCTCATTCAGATCGAGCTCGGTCAGGCACTGGTCGCCACCAACAACGTCAAGACGGCCGACGAAGCGATCCCGCTGTTGCGCGCCGCCCTGATCAAGGAGCCGGAGGCGGCCGACGCCTATACCCAGCTGGCGATGGCGTACGGCCGCAAGAACGACCTCGCCGATGCCGATCTCGCCTCGGCCCAGGCGGCGTTCGCGCGCGGCGACAACAAGACCGCGCGGGCGCTTGCCGAGCGCGCCAAGCAGCGCTTTCCGATCGGCTCGCCCGGCTGGGTCCGGGCCGACGATATCGTGGCGTTTAACAAGAACGTGAAGAAGAATCCGCTGCAAATCGGTCCATAAATACAGTTCCTGAGATCCCGACCTCGAAAAGGATGATCCGTATGAGCTTGATCTCGCGCATTGCCGTTCCGCTGGCGGCCGCAATGCTTCTCGCTGCGCCGGTGGCGGCGCCGGCGCAAACGTTCTCGCCCGACCAGCGTCAGCAGATCGAAGGCATCATCAAGGACTACCTGATCGCTCATCCGGAAGTGGTGCAGGAGGTGCTGGCGGCGGTCGACAAGCATCAGAAGGATACCGAAGCGCAGCAGCAGCGCGCCACCATTCGCTCCAATAACGCGACGCTGTTCAACTCGCCGCACCAGGTCGTGCTCGGCAATCCGAACGGCAAGATCGAGGTCGTCGAGTTCTTCGATTACAATTGCGGGTTCTGCAAGCACGCGCTGCCCGACATGGTGAAGCTCATCGACACCAATCACGAGCTCAAGTTCGTGCTCAAGGAATTCCCGGTCCTGGGCGAAGGCTCGGTCGAGGCCGCCCGGGTCGCGGTCGCCGCGCGCATGCAGGATCCGAAGAAATACATGGAGTTTCACCAGAAGCTGCTCGGCGGCCGCGGCGCCGCCGACAAGGCCCGCGCGCTCGCGGTCGCCAAGGAGGTCGGCTACGACATGGCCCGCATCCAGCGCGACATGGCGAGCGAGGAAGTGAGCACGACCATCGCCGAGGACATGAAGCTCGCCGACGCGCTCGGCGTGAACGGTACCCCGAGCTATGTGGTCGGCGAGGAACTCGTGGTTGGCGCGGTCGGCTTCGACGAGTTGAAGAAAAAGATCGAGACGTTGAAAAACTAACGGCACGCGGCTCGGTCGCTTACGGCTTGACGGTGTGGCAGGCGCCGCGGCGAACTCGCCGCGGCGTTTCTGCGCCGGCGCCGAGTTGGCGTTAACGGCTTCCCCTTTGCGGCGCCCTTCCCTATAAACGGATCGATGGCGGAATGGGTGCGGCGGGCATGTGCCGGCGCCGATGCCGCGCGGCGCGGTGCGCGAGATGCCGAAAACCGTTTACGTTCTCAACGGCCCGAACCTCAACCTGCTCGGCACGCGCGAGCCCGAGCTTTACGGCCACGCCACGCTCGCCGACGTCGAGAAACTCTGCCGCGGCACCGCGCAGCGCTTCGGGCTCGCGGTCGATTTCCGCCAGTCCAATCATGAGGGCGAAATCGTCGATTGGATTCAGCAGGCCCGCGCCGACAAGGCCGTAGGCCTGATCCTCAATCCGGCCGGCTACACGACGACCTCGGTCGCGATCCTCGATGCGTTGTTCATGATGGAAGCGCCGGTCATCGAGGTGCACATCACCAATATCCATAAGCGCGAGGAGTTTCGCCGGCATTCCTATGTGTCGCTCGCTGCGCGCGCGCTGATCTGCGGCTTCGGCATCGAGGGCTATGCGCTCGCCATCACCGGCATCGCCGCGCTGGTCGGGGCCAAAGAACAGGCCAAGGCCTGATCGTGGCGCGCAAGCCGGAAAGCCCGTCGATGCCGAAGGTGCCCGCCATCGATCACGACGTCATCCGAGACTTGGCGAAGCTGCTCGACGAAACCGGGCTGACCGAGATCGCCATCGAGCAGAACGGCGTGTCGCTTCGCGTCGCCCGTCACGCCATCGCGGCCGCGCCGCGCACCCGGGCGACCGATTCTGCCGCGCCGGCACTCGGCGCCACGCCGGCCACCGCACCGATCGACCCGGCCCAGCATCCCGGCCTCGTCGCCTCGCCCATGGTCGGCACCGCCTATCTGGGGCCGGCGCCCGGCGCGCGGCCGTTCGTCGAAGTCGGCACCCAGGTGAAGGCCGGCGATACGCTCCTCATCATCGAGGCCATGAAGACGATGAACCAGATTCCGGCGCCGCGCGCCGGAACGGTGATCCAGATCGTGGTCGAAGACGGCCAGCCGGTGGAATACGGCGAGCCGCTGATGATCATCGAATGACGGGCGAATGGCGAATGGCGAATAGCGAATTGCGGCCATATCGGCGTGACGGATCGCTCCGTTGCCCCATTCGCCATTCGCCATTCGCTATTCGCCACCATCGGCCTGCCGATGTTCGATAAGATCCTCATCGCCAACCGCGGCGAGATCGCACTGCGCGTGCTGCGCGCCTGCAAGGAGCTCGGCATCGCCACGGTGGCGGTGCATTCGACCGCCGACGAAGACGCCATGCACGTGCGTTTGGCCGACGAGAGCGTGTGCATCGGCCCGCCGCCCGCCAAGGACAGCTACCTCAACATCCCGGCGCTGCTCGCGGCCTGCGAGATCACCGGCGCCGATGCCGTGCATCCGGGCTACGGCTTCCTGTCGGAAAACGCGCGCTTTGCCGAAATCCTCGCCGAGCATGGCGTGCACTTCATCGGGCCCCGCCCGGAACACCTCCGTCTCATGGGCGACAAGATCGCCGCCAAGCGCGCTGCCAAAGACCTCGGCATTCCGACCGTGCCGGGCTCGGACGGAGGTATCGGCAGCGATGAAGAAGCGCGCGTCTTGGCGCGCGACATCGGCTATCCGGTCATGGTCAAGGCGGCAGCCGGCGGCGGCGGCCGCGGCATGAAGGTGATCCGCAGCGAGGCCGACCTGCCGTCGGCCGTCGCCACAGCCCGCGCCGAATCCAAAGCGGCGTTCGGCGACGACACGCTTTATCTCGAAAAATACCTCGAGCGGCCACGCCACATCGAGATCCAGGTGCTCGGCGACGGCCAAGGCCACGCCATCCATCTCGGCGAACGCGACTGCTCGCTGCAACGCCGGCACCAGAAAGTGTGGGAGGAAGGCCCCTCGCCTGCGCTCAACACCACGGCACGCGATGCCATCGGCGAAACCGTGGCCAAGGCGATGCGCGAGATCAAATATTCGAGCGTCGGCACCGTCGAATTTCTCTATGACGATAGCGCGTTTTATTTCATCGAGATGAATACGCGCATCCAGGTCGAGCATCCGGTGACCGAGATGATCACCGACATCGACCTCGTGCTCGAGCAGATCCGCGTCGCCGCCGGCAACGAGCTGCAGCTCGCCCAGGACGGCGTCAAATTCCACGGCCACGCCATCGAGTGCCGCATCAACGCCGAGAATGCCGTGTCGTTTCGCCCGTCACCGGGCAAGATCATCCACTACCACCCGCCGGGCGGCCTGGGCGTGCGGGTCGATTCCGCCGTCTACCACGGCTATGCGATCCCGCCCTATTACGACTCGCTGCTTGGTAAGCTCATCGTCCACGGCAAGACGCGCAGCGAATGCCTGATGCGGCTGCGCCGTGCGCTCGATGAGTTCGTGGTCGACGGCGTCGAGACCAACCTGCCCCTGTTCCGCGCCTTGGCGCAGGAAAAGGACATCATCGACGGCGCCTACCACATCCACTGGCTCGAGGAATTTTTGGCGCGCGGCGGAATGGGCTCGTAGCCGGCAGGTTTAGGCGAATTCCGGCACCAGGGTCGCCTTGGCGGCGTCGACGAGGCTCGCGATGAGGCGTCCGACCGCGCACGGCTCGTAGGGCTTGCGCACGAACAGCGCGCCGGACACGCGCTCCTGCGGCTCGAGCGCGGTGACGCGCGCAGACGCATAGACCACCGGCAGTTGGGGCAGCAATTCGCGGGCATGGCGGGCCAGCGCCGCGCCATCCATGCCGGCCGGCAGATTGATATCGGTGAACAGCACGTCGACCGGTGCGGCGGCGAGGTGGCGGAGCGCGTCGCGGGCGTTGCCCACCGCATGCACCGCAAAGCCCTGCTCCGCCAGCGCTTCCGCAACCCACTCGGCGATCAGGAACTCGTCCTCGACCAGCAGAATGCGGATAGGCTCGTATGCCGCCAAAGCCATGTCCATCGCAGTCACCGCAACGTTCTTCTTTGCACTTTGAAGGGCGAACGCCGGTCCGTGCAAAAGGGTTCAACCTGACTAAAATTTTAGGCACTCTATGGTTTGCGCCGAGTTAATCGCACACCGATTTATCAGCAGGCACGGCGCGCTGCGGTGTCACAGCGGACGGAATAGAACCTGCCGGGCGGCTTTAGCTCAGCCGACGATCCGCCCCTGCACGCAGCGCCGACTGCCCTTGAACCGCAAAGCTTTCGCCGCTTAAACGAGCCCATGGCCAGCCGCGACTCGGTCCTGATCGACATCACGCCGGAGGTCCTGCTCAAGGCCTACGCCTGCGGCATATTTCCGATGGCGGAAGGCGCCGAGGATCCGGCGCTCTATTGGATCGAGCCGGAACGGCGCGGCATCATTCCGCTCGACCGGTTTCACGTGCCGGGGCGCCTGGCGCGCACCGTGCGGTCAGACTGCTTCACGGTTTTGGTCGACCACGATTTTGACGCGGTGATCGCCGGCTGCGCCGATCCGGCGCCGGGACGCGCGCGGACCTGGATCAACGGCCGTATCCAGCAGCTCTATCGCAAGCTTTATGAGCGCGGCGACTGCCACACGGTCGAAGTCTACGAACACGATGAGCTGGTCGGCGGCCTCTACGGGGTGAGCCTGGGCCGCGCGTTCTTCGGCGAAAGCATGTTTCACCGCGCCCGCGATGCCTCGAAGGTGGCGCTGGTGCATCTGGTGGCTCGGCTCAGGGCCGGCCAGTTCCGGCTCCTTGATACGCAGTTCGTGACCGACCACCTGCGCACCTTCGGCGCCACCGAAGTGTCGCGGCCCGCCTACCACAAGCTGCTCGACGCCGCGCTGGTCGGCGCCGGCAATTTTGCCGCGATGCCGCTCGACCGCCCGATTCCGGGCCGCGCAGCGCTTGCGGTGCTGAGCAAGACTTAAAGCGGATCTACTGTGGCTGCGGCTGCGGCTGCACGGCGCGCGCCGGGCGGGTCGTGCGCTGACGCGGCGGCGGCGCCGGATGGCGCGGGCGCGCCGGCGCCGCGGCTGCCGGCGGAGGCGCCACAGGCTCGGCCTGCGATGTCTGGACCGGCGCCGCGCAGTTGGTCAGCCACACGTCGTAGATCGGATGCTCGACCGCATGCAGGCCGGGGCTCGCGGCATACATCCAGCCGGTAAAGATGCGCTTGATCTCGCCCTTGAGCGTCACCTCGTCGACTTCGACGAAGGCGTCGGTGTTGGTCGCCTCGGTGGGCGGCCGGGTGTAGCAGGCGCGTGGCGTGACCTCGAGCGCGCCGAACCGCACGGTCTCGCCAATCGCGGCGTCGAACGAGAAGGTGCGGCCGGTAATCTTGTCGAGCCCGGAAAACACCGCGCGGCTATTGTCGATATGCTCGGTCGGCTTTTCGACCACCGTGTCTTCGGCGGGCGGCGGCTCGGCACCTTCGGGAGGTGCCGGCCCATTGTTGTTCGCCGCCGGCCCCGCAGCGTTAGGAGGCACGGCGCTGCCGGGAGGAGGACCGCCGCCGGGCGGCGGAACCGCGCGCGCGCGTTGCTGCGGGACATTCTGGCCGGGCCCTGGAGCCGGCGCTACGCCGACGCCGGGGGGCGGCGGCAACGGATCGGCCTGGATGGCCGAGCGCGGTGGTGGCGGTGCCGAGCCAGGCGGGTACGCCGGCGGATAGGGCGGCTGGGCCGCCGGTGCCGGATAAGCTTGAGCGGGATAGGGCGGCTGGGCGGCCGGTGCCGGATAGCTTTGCCCTGGATAGGGCGCTGGCGGCTGCGGCGGAAATCCACCGTTCGGAACGTCAGCCGGAGGACGCGGCGGCGGCCCTTCGCCAAAGATATTGAATTGCGCCGCGGCTGGCGCCGCCGCCAGCGCACCGCCGATAACGACCACGAGCGCGGCGATGCGGATCATGAAAGCTGTGGGTTGATCTTGGCGGTTGGTCTTGGCGGTTTTGGCGAACAGCTTGGCGACCGAACTTGGCTCGTCTTGAGGCCGTGCCCGGTAAACATCGCGATTGCGGCGATTCCGGGCCGTCAGAGCTACTGACCGCCCGGCGACCAGGCCTTGTAGTCGCCGGTCGCCTTGGGCCGGCGCGCCAAGCCCATGGTCGAGCCGCTCGGCCGATAGGCGGCGGGGGTGCCGGTCGGGTTCGGCCGATGCGGCTTTTCCCACGGGTGCGGCTGCGGCTTGTCCAGCGTCGGCGGCAGATCCACCGTGTGGTGCAGCCAGCCGTACCAGTTGGGCGGCACCCGGGAGGCTTCGGCAAGGCCGTCATAGACGACCCAGCGTCGCTCGATGCCGAGTGCCGGATCGATCTTGCCGCCCCTGGTCCGGTAATAGCGGTTGCCGGTCTCGTCGGCGCCGACGAACTCACCATAAAGCGCCGTCCACAACTGGGTGCCGAAGGTTTGGCTGTTCCACCACGTGAACAGGCGCAGAAAGAAGGTCTTCATCGTCCGCCAAGGGGTTTTGCGGTAAGTTCGCCGCAGCTAATGCCACCGCCCCGCCGGACTGTCCAGGCGGAACCGGGACGAACTCGGCAGCCAACGCCGGCGTTTCCTGAGATATTGATCGAAATCATTCGTCGCTACGGTTCCCGGCATGTGGCAAGGCTTCAGCGACCGCACCAATTCGTTTTTCACCCGGCTTGCCGACGCGCTCCCGTTCGCGCCGCCCTGGGCGGTATCGATCCTGGTCCTGGTGGTCGCGACGGCGGCGGCATGGATCATCCATGCCGTCACGCTTGCCGTCATGGCCCGGCTGCTCAGGGCGCGACACCCCTATCTGCTCTCGGTGCTCGATCAGACCCGAAACCCGACCCGGCTCGGTCTTCTGCTCATTGCCATGGCGATTGCGCTGCAGTCGGCGCCGCTTGGCGCTGACACCAGAGCCTTCGTATCGCGGTTGCTTGGCCTCGGCGTGATCTGCCTGATCGGCTGGATCGCGCTCACCGCGTTGCGCATCGCCGCCAACATCTACCTGCGACGCTATGCCATGGAGACGGCCGACAACCTGTTGGCGCGCAAGCACGTGACCCAGGTGCGCGTGCTGCTGCGCGTCGCCGAAGTCGTGATCGTGCTGCTAACGCTCGGCTTTGCGCTGATGACCTTCAACGAGGTGCGCCAATTCGGCGTCACGCTGTTCGCTTCGGCGGGCGTCGCCGGCATCGTCGCCGGGCTTGCGGCGCGGCCGGTGATGAGCAACTTCCTCGCCGGCGTGCAGATCGCGATCGCGCAGCCCATCCGCATCGGCGACGCAGTGATGGTCGAGAGCGAATTTGGCAGCGTCGAGGAGATCACCTTCAGCTACGTGGTGCTCAAGCTGTGGGACCTGCGGCGCCTCGTGGTGCCGATCAGCTATTTCATCGAAAAGCCGTTTCAGAACTGGACCCGAACCGGCGGCGAGCTGGTCGGCGGTGTCGTGCTCTATGTCGATCACACCATGCCGGTCGATGCGCTGCGCAAGAAGCTCACCGAGATCGTCGCGCAATCGAAGCTGTGGAACGGCCAGGTGGCGAGCCTGCAGGTCACCGACTGCAAGGAAACGACGATCGAGCTGCGCGCGCTGGTCAGCGCCAACAATGCCGGCGCGCTATCCGACCTGCGCGCCGACGTCCGCGAGAAGCTGATCGACTTTCTGCAGCGCGAGCATCCGCACGCCCTGCCGCGACGGCGCAACGAAATCAGCGACGCGGGCGTGCTGAAGACCGGCCCCGCGCTGCCGCAGCGCCAGGACTGAGGTCAGCCACCGCGCTGTTGCGCGGACAGCAAAGCCGCGACAATCGCGTCCCATTCGTCGGGAAGAGCGCCGGTCGCCGGCGCATGGTGCGCGCGGCGATACCAGTAGCGCGCGTTGTCGAGATCGCCTTCGACCCGATGCAAGTAGGCGTGGACCCAGGCGCAGTCGGCGCTCTCCTCGTCCATGACGATCTTGTGCGCCTTGTCCCAGTCGTCCTTTGCCGCCCACCACAGGCCGGCGATCGCCGGCGACAGACCGGCTGGCGGTTGGGATTTGGACAGCGATCGCTTGAAGCCGGGCGGCGTCATGCGCGAAAGCTTACCACCATTGCTCCGGCGTAAAATGCCCGGCCGCCTGCTCAAGCACGGCGCCGAGCGCGAACAGGGTTTCTTCCTCGAACGGCCGGCCGATCAGCTGCAATCCGAGCGGCAGCCCCTGTGCATCGAGCCCGCTCGGCACCGAAATGCCCGGCAGCCCGGCCATGTTCACCGTCACCGTGAATACGTCGTTCAAATACATCTCGATCGGATCGGCGCGGCCCTTTTCGCCGATGCCGAACGCCGCCGACGGCGTGGTCGGCGTCAGGACGGCGTCGATGCCATCGGCAAAGCATGTTTCGAAATCGCGCTTGATCAGCGTGCGCACCTTCTGCGCGCGGAGGTAATAGGCATCGTAATAGCCGGCGGAGAGCACGTAGGTGCCGATCATGACGCGGCGGCGCACCTCTTTGCCGAACCCTTCCGCGCGGGTGCGCTCGTACATGTCGATGACGTCGCGGCCGGGCACGCGCAGCCCGTAGCGCACGCCGTCATAGCGCGCGAGATTCGATGACGCTTCCGCCGGCGCCACGATGTAATAGGCCGGCAGCGCGTATTTAGTCATGGGCAGTGAAATCTCGACGGTTTCGGCGCCCGCGTCCTTGAGCCATTGCGCGCCGTGCTCCCACAGGCGCTCGATCTCCGTCGCCATGCCGGGCATGCGGTATTCCTTCGGGATGCCGATGCGCATGCCTTTGACCGAAGCGCCCACGGCTTTTTCGTAGTCCGGCACCGGCAGATCGACGCACGTGGTGTCCCTGGCATCGGGACCCGCCATCGAGCGCAACAGGATGGCGCAATCGCGCACGCTGCGGGCAAACGGGCCGGCCTGATCGAGCGAGGACGCGAACGCCACGATGCCCCAGCGCGAGCAGCGCCCATAGGTCGGTTTCAATCCGACAATGCCGCAGAATGCCGCCGGCTGACGGATCGAGCCGCCGGTATCGGTGCCGGTAGCACCGACGCACAAGCCGGCCGCCACCGCCGCCGCCGAGCCGCCCGACGAGCCGCCGGGCACCAGCTTCTGCTCCGAGCCGCGCCGGCGCCACGGTGACACCACCGGACCGAAGCACGAGGTTTCGTTTGACGAGCCCATGGCGAACTCGTCGTTGTTGAGCTTGCCAAGGAGCACCGCGCCATCGCGCCACAGATTGGCGGTGACGGTGGACTCATAGCTCGGAACGAAATTCTGCAGGATGCGCGATGACGCCGTGGTGCGCTCACCGGCGGTGCAATACAGATCCTTGATACCAAGCGGCATGCCCTCGAGCGGACCGCCCTCGCCTTTTTGGAGCCGCGCGTCCGCCGCCTGCGCCATGGCGCGGGCGCGATCCGGCGTTTCCAGAACGTAGGCATTGAGCGCGCGCGCTTTGGCGGCGGCGGCAATGTAGGCGTCGGCAAGCTCGGTTGCGGAAAAGTCGCGCTTGCGCAACGCATCGCGCGCCTGCGCCAGCGTGAGCGAGGTCAAATCGGTCATTCAGCCGTGGGATCGTCGCAGGAAAATGGATTGGTTGGCGTTTTCAGGTCGTTCTTTGCAGGTCGCTGCTGCGCGTCAGCTTCACCTTGCACCGGCAGCGGCTGCACCGGAAATGCGCTGAACAGCGCATCGACGGCCGCCGGATCGTCGGGCTGAACGAGGCCGCGGCTTTCGAGGTACGCGAACCAGATCGCATCCTGTTCGCAGGCGAGGCACATTATTCCACCACCTTGGGAACGACGAAGAAGTGATCGTCGCGGACCGGCGCGTTCTGCACGATGGCGTCGGGAATGCCGCCGTCGGTCACCTCATCGTTGCGCGTTTTCATCGCCATGGGCGTGACCGAGGTCATCGGCTCGACGCCGTCGATATTGACCTCGTTGAGTTGCTCGACGAAGGCCAGGATCGCGTTGAGCTCGCCGCGCAACGGTTCCACCTCCTCGTCGGCGACGGCAATCCGCGCGAGACGCGCCACGCGGCGGACCGTATCGGAATCGACGGACATTTGGGCCTCGAAACGCGCGCTGCGCGGCGCAAATAACGGCCCGGCTATAGCAGAGGCCTGGGCGCGAGCCAAATGACCAACCCGGCCCGCACGTTGCCGCTGCTTGGCCGGAAGCCTACTTTGCGGAGATGAGCAGCTTACAGCCCATCCACGTCATTGGCGCCGGCCTCGCCGGCTCCGAAGCGGCTTGGCAGGTCGCGCTCCTGGGCGTGCCGGTGGTGCTGCACGAGATGCGGCCCGGCCGCGCCACCCCGGTGCACAAAACTGGCCAATTCGCCGAACTGGTCTGCTCGAACTCATTCCGCTCCGACGACGCGCAGGCGAGCGCCATCGGGCTCCTGCACGAGGAGATGCGCCGGCTCGGGTCGCTGGTGATGCGCACGGCCGATGCCTGCAAGCTGCCGGCGGGCGGCGCGCTCGCCGTCGACCGCGACGGCTTTGCCGGTGCGATTACGGCGGCGCTCGCGGCCGAGCCGCTCATCAGCGTGCAGCGCGACGAGGTCGGCGCGCCGCCGCCGGAGTGGGACAACGTCATCGTCGCCACCGGCCCCCTCACCTCGCCGGCGCTGGCGGAAGCATTGCGCGCGCTCACCGGCGAAGACTCGCTCGCCTTCTTCGACGCCATCGCGCCGATCGTGCATCGCGAGTCGATCGATTTCGACATTGCGTGGTTTCAATCGCGCTACGACAAGACTGGCCCGGCCGGCTCCGGCGCCGATTACATCAATTGCCCGCTGACGCGGGCGCAGTACGAGGACTTCATCGACGCGCTGCTCGCAGGCGAAAAGGTTGCGTTCCACGATTTCGAGGCCGACACGCCGTATTTCGATGGCTGTCTGCCCATCGAGGTGATGGCTGAGCGCGGCCGCGAAACGCTGCGGCATGGGCCGATGAAGCCGTTCGGCCTGCGCAATCCGCATCGGCCCGGCGAGAAGCCGTATGCGGTGGTGCAGCTGCGCCAGGACAACAAACTCGGCACCCTGTTCAACGTGGTGGGCTTTCAGACCAAGCTGAAGCATGGCGAGCAGGTGCGCATCTTCCGCACCATTCCGGGTCTCGGCCGTGCCGAGTTCGCGCGGCTCGGCGGACTGCATCGCAACACGTTCCTCAATTCGCCGAAGCTGCTCGATGCGACGTTGCGGCTGAAAGCAGCGCCGCGGCTGCGCTTCGCCGGCCAGATCACCGGCTGCGAGGGCTATGTGGAATCCGCGGCGATCGGATTTTTGGCCGGCCGCTTTGCCGCCGCGGAACGGCTCGGCCAGATGCCGCTGTTGCCGCCGGCGACCACCGCGCATGGCGCGCTGCTCAACCACATCACCGGCGGCCACATCGAGACCATCGATGTCGGCCCGCGCTCGTTCCAGCCGATGAACGTCAATTTCGGCCTGTTCCCGCCGCCTGCGGCCGGCACGCCGCGCGGCGGGCGGAAAGCGGCGATCTGCGCCCGCGCGCTGGCCGACCTCGACCATTGGGCGGGCTCCGCTCTGCCGCACGCCGCCGAGTGATCGGCCCCGTTTTATGCTAGACGCGGGCTCGATGATCGAGCGCAACGAACCCGAGGAACTTGGCGGCCGCTGGCGCGGCGGCACCGTGCTCAAGCGCGACGTGTTCTCCACCATCGAGCGCGGCCGCTTCGCGAGCGACGGCGGCGAGATCGACGCCGTGCTGCGGCGCCTCGACGAGGTGCCGTGGTGGAGTCGCGGACTGGCCGTCGTGCTGTTCCGGCGCGAGCGCCGCGCTCTCGCCATCGCCGGCAAGCTCGGCATCGCGCCCCCGCTGCTCTTGGCCGGAAGGCGCGCGCTGGTGCGCGGCTGGATCGACGGCGTGCCGCTGCATATCGCCAAGCCGCACGGCGATGCGGCGTATTTCCGCTCGGCCAAAGCCGCGCTGCGGCTGTTGCATCGCGCCGGCATCACCCACAACGACCTCGCCAAGGAACAGAACTGGCTCTACGCCGACGGCCGCGCCTATCTGACCGACTTCCAGCTTGCGTCATGTTTCGGTCGCCGCGCCCGCCGCAACCCGCTGTTTCGGATCGCACGCTATGAGGACCTGCGGCACCTGCTCAAGCACAAGCGCCGCTACGCACCGCAGGCGCTGACCGCCGCCGAGCGGCGCGTGCTCGCGCGCAAGAGCCTGCTCACCCGCGTCTGGATGGCGACCGGCAAAAAAGTTTATTACGCGATCACGCGCGGGCTGAATTTTACCGACCGCGAAGGCCGCGGCCTGCGCTTTACGCGCGAGGCGCCGGCGATCGCCGCGCGGCTGCGCACGCATCCGAAGGTGCGCGATGCGGCCATCGTCGCTTTTCCGGATCGCCGCGCGGGCACCGGCCTTTATGCGTTTGTCGAAGGCAGCGCCACCGAGCCCGAGCTGCGCGACTTTTTGGGCCGCGGCGGGCCGGAGTATCTGCAGGTCGTCGACGCCCTACCGCGCAACGTCGCGGGCGAAGTGCGCAGCGAAATTCTCGAGCTCGTCGCCATGAACCAGCTCGACCTGATCGGTTCGCTGGTCAAGAGCGACGACGAACGCGCCTTGATCGGCCGGATCGTTTCCGAGCGGCGCAATCTGCGCGACCGCTTCGCGTTCTGAGCTATCGCGCGATCCGCGCCGGATTGCGCGCCGCGCGCCAGGTCAGCCATTGCCGGCGCCAGGGCGACAGCTCGGCAGGCGCCAGTGCATCCGAGCGATCCAGGCGGCCGAGTGCCGGCCCGACAAGCGCGAGCGGCAGAAAGGCCGGCAGCGCTTCGCGCGGCAGTGGCGGCAGGCGCTCGCGCAGCGCGGCGAGATGCCGGCGCGCGATGTTGCGCAATTCCGCTGCCGCCGCGTTGAGACCGGGCGACGTTCGGCCGGCGTAAATGTCGGCTGGCTTTACGGCATGGCGGTCGAGCAGTTCGAGCGGCAGATAAAGCTGCCGCCGCGCTGCGTGGTGCGGTAAGGCGCGCAACAGTCCGGCAATGGCGTGCGCCCGGCCGGCAAGCTCGGCGGCCGCTTCGGTTCCTGATCCCGACAAAATTTGCGAAGCGAGCGCGAACAACGCCGCGGATGTTTTGCTGGCGTAAGTCTCGAGCTCAGCGAGCGTCGCCATCGGTTCGTCGTACAGATCGAACCGACGCGCATCGACCAGATCGATCAGCTTGTCCGGCGGCAGGCGGTACTGCGCGATGCTCGCCAGCAAAGCGGCGGCGACGGGATTGGCCTGCGCTTCGCCGTCGCGCTCGCCGCGCAGCACCTCGCTCCACCATTGCAGGCGGATTTCGCCGGGCAGCGGCTCGCGCGCCACCTCGCGCACGCGCGCGACCTCGCTATTGAACCCATAGAGCGCATGGAGCGCGCCGCGATGCTCGGCCGGCGCAAACAAAGTCGCCACATAGCGGTCGCGGTCGGCGGCGCGGACCAGTTCGGCGCAATAGCCGGCCGCCTCCGCCATGGCTCAATCGATCGCGATCAGAGCGGCGCCGACGCGACGGTTCTCCATCAGCATCACGTTATAGGTGCGCACGGCCGGGCCTGTGGTCATCACGTCGACCGAAATCCGAGCATCGCGAAAGCGCGCGCGCAATCGCGGCGGCATTACCCAAGACTCAGTGCCCGTTCCGACGAGGAAAAAATCGAGGCTGTTGGCGCGATCAAGCACCAGCGCCAGCGAATCTGCCGTCACGTCCGCAGGCGCCGCAACGGACCAGGCCCAGATGCCGTCCGGCAGGCACAGCAGCGAGCCGCGGTGGGACAGGCCGGCGAAACGGAAGCCGCCTGCGCCGTGGGCGTCGATCAGAGCTTGCCGCGGCAGATGCGGCGCGTCCATTCTCAGCGCCGGGACCGCACGCGGCGCGGTGCCGGGGCCGCGCGCGGTGACGGCGACGCCGGCGCCGCCGGCGCTTGCGGCGGGGTCTCGGGCTCCTCGGCGCCGCCCATGCGGCCGGTGCCGACGCCGAGATAGATCAGGATCGGCGAGGCGATGAACACCGACGTGTAGGTGCCGACCAGCACCACGCCGAACATCATGGTGGCGGTGAAGCTGCGGATGGCCTGGCCGCCGAACAGGAGCAGCGCCAATAGCGACATCGCCACCGTGACGTGGGTGACGATGGAGCGCGACAGCGTGGCGTTGACCGAGACGTTGAGCAGCTCCGGCATCGGCATGCGCTTGTAACGGCGCAGCATCTCGCGGATGCGGTCGTAGATCACCACGGTGTCGTTGAGCGAATAGCCGACGATGGTGAGCAGTGCCGCGATGCTGGTGAGGTCGAAATCGACCCGGGTCAGCGACATGAACCCGACGGTCAGCACCACGTCGTGCACGTTGGCGATCATGGCGCCGAGCGCGAACTGCCATTCGAACCGGAACCAGAGATAAAACAGAATGGCGACGATGGCCGCGAGCAGTCCGATGGTGCCGTACGACAACAGCTCGGTGGAGACGCTCGGCCCGACCACCTCGACGCGGCGGTACTCGACGTCGCTGCCGAGCGCGTCGCGCACCTTCTGCACCGCTTCCTGCTGCGCCTGATCGCCGCCCGGCTGTTCGGAAATGCGGATCAAAACGTCGTTCGGGGCGCCGAATTCCTGCAGCTGAAAGTCGCCGAGGTGCAGCCCGCCGATGGTGGCGCGCATTTTGGCGAGATCCGCCGGCCCGGCTTTGGTCTGCACCTCCATCAAAGTGCCGCCGATGAAATCGATGCCGAAATTCAGGCCGTGATAGAAGTAGAGCAGGATCGCCGCGATCGACAGCATCGCCGAAATGGGAAAGCTGATGCGCCGGAAGCGCATGAAGTCGAAACGCGTATTGTCGGGAACGATGCGAAGCAGGCGCACGGGATTGTTATCTTTCAGGCGATGGCGGTGAGTACGGTCATATGGTGCGGCAACAGCGCCGGCGCTCCCCCTAGATCGGCACGGTGCGCGGCCGCCACAGGCGCACCCAATAGGCGACGATCAGGCGGGTCAGCGTAAACGCGGTGAACAAGCTCGTGAGAATGCCGACGCCGAGCGTCACCGCAAAGCCGCGCACCGGTCCGGAGCCGGCGTAGAACAGCACCGCGGCGGCGATGAAGGTGGTGATATTGGAGTCGAGGATGGTGGCGAGCGCGCGGGTGAAGCCGGCATCGATGGCGTTGATCGCGGTGCGGCCGGCGCGCACCTCCTCGCGGATGCGCTCGTAGATCAGCACGTTGGAATCCACCGCGATGCCGACGGTGAGCACGATGCCGGCAATGCCGGGCAAAGTCAGCGTGGCGCCGAGCATCGACAGCACGCCGAAGATCATGGCGACATTGACCGTGACGGCGATGTTGGCGAACAGGCCGAACAGGCCGTAGGTCACGAACATGAAGAAGATCACGAGCGCGGCGCCCACGTAAGCCGCGTGCTCGCCGGCCTGGATCGAGTCCTGGCCGAGACCGGGGCCGACGGTGCGCTCTTCGACGATGGTCAACGGCGCCGGCAAGGCGCCGGCGCGCAGCAGAATGGCGAGGTCGTTGGCCTGCTGCACGGTGAAATTGCCGGAAATCTGGCCCTGGCCGCCCAGAATGGGCTCGCGGATCACCGGCGCCGACACGACCTGGTTGTCGAGCACGATGGCGAACGGCTTGCCGACGTTCTGCTGCGTCGCTTCGGCGAACTTGCGCGCGCCGCTCGAATTGAAGCGGAAGTTGACCACCGGCTCGCTGGTGCGCTGGTCGAAGCCGGGCTGGGCGTCGACCAGGTCGCCGCCCGACACCAGCACGCGTTTCTCGATCAGATATTTCTCGCCCTGCTGGCCGTTGAGAATCTCGGAATCCGGCGGCGGATGGGACTCGACGGCCTGCTGCGCCGGCATCGACATGTCGACCATGCGGAAATCGAGCTTGGCGGTCTTGCCGAGAATTTCCTTGAGCCGGGTCGGATCCTGCAGGCCGGGCACCTGCACCAGAATGCGGCTGACGCCCGTGCGCTGGATGCTCGGTTCGACCAGGCCGAGCTCGTTGACGCGGCGCTGGATGATCTCGATCGATTGGTCGACCGCCTGGCGGATGCGCTCGGTGATGCCGGCGTCCGACGGGGTGAGCGTAATGGTGCCGCCGTTTTCGGTGATGTCGACGTTGCGCGCTCCCGAGGTGCCGAGAATGCCGGTCATCGGCTGCGAAAGCGTGCCGAGCTTGTCGAGCGCGGTCTTCACGTCCGGCGGACGGGTGATGTGAACGTCGACGCCGTTGCCGCGAATGGTGCGGCCGGTGAACGGAATGCGCGCCTGGCGCAGCGTGCGCAACACGTCATCGTTGAGCGCCTGCAAGCGCTCCTTGCGCACCGCGCTGGTGTCGACTTCGAGCAACAGGCTCGAACCGCCCTGCAGGTCGAGCCCGAGCGAAATATGCCGCTGCGCCCATTGCGGCCAGCGCGCGATGGTCTTTTCAGAGAAGAAGTTCGGCACGGCGAACAGGCACACGACCAGCGCCGTGAGCACAATAGCTATCGCTTTCCACCGCGTGAAAAACAACATCGACTTACATATTCCTCGTTGCGGCCGCCGCGCCGCTTAACGCTCCGCCGCAGCAGCGCGCGGTCACTTGGCGTTGTCGTCCTTGACCGGCTCGCCCTTGGCGCGCACGTCGCTGACCATGGCGCGCAAGTGGCGGACCCGCACGCCGTCGGAGATTTCGACCTCGATGTGGTCGTCGTCCACCACCTTGGTGACCTTGCCGACCAGACCGCCGTTGGTCACCACGGTATCGCCGCGGCGCAGCGCCCTGATCATCTCCTGATGCTGCTTCACCTTGCGCTGCTGCGGCCGCAGGATCAGGAAATACATGATCACGACGATCAAGATCAGCGGCAGGAACTGCACGATCATGTTATTGCCGCCGGCGCCGCCGCCGAGCCCGAACTGCGCATATGCGGGGGTAATCAGCATTGCTCCTCCGGAGGCCGCTGCTAAGGCGCGCCGGCGCCGACGCGGGCCGATTTTGCGCGGAAATCGGCGCGGACTATAGCCGCCATTGGCCCAATTGCAACGCGCGCTTGCGGGCATTTCGGCGCCCCGCTAAGGGATGGCCCCGCAACACCCGGTTCCCATATGGCCCAGTCTCCTCAACGTTTTAGGGGTAAATCGGCGAGCGAAAGCCTCGCCGAGCCCGCCCCCGCCGCGCTTGCCGGCGAAGGAGCGCCCGAAGTTTTGGAGCGCATCGCCGCGGCGCTGGAGCGGCTCGCGCCGGCCCCGCCCCCGAAGCCGGATTTTGCCGGGGCCGAAGCCTTCGTCTGGCATCCGGAGGGGCATCGGCTCGCGCCGGTGCGCCGGATCAACCGGGTCGGCATGTCGCTCCTCAAGGGCATCGACCGCGTGCGCGACCTTCTGGTCGAGAACACCGAGCGCTTCGCCCGCGGGCTGCCGGCCAACAACGCGCTCTTGTGGGGCGCGCGCGGCATGGGCAAATCGTCGCTGGTCAAAGCCGCCCATGCGGCGATCGGCGCCGCGCATCCGGCGCCCGGGCTGAAACTCATCGAAATCCATCGCGAGGACATCGAGTCCTTGCCGGAACTGATGGCGATGCTGCGCAACGCACCGCAGCGCTTCATCGTGTTCTGCGACGACCTGTCGTTCGACGCCGAGGACACGTCCTACAAATCGCTCAAGACCATGCTCGAGGGCGGCATCGAAGGCCGGCCCGACAACGTCGTCTTCTACGCCACCTCGAATCGCCGCCATCTAATGTCGCGCGAGATGATGGAGAACGAGCGCTCCACCGCCATCAATCCCGGCGAAGCGGTCGAAGAAAAAGTGTCGCTGTCCGACCGCTTCGGCCTGTGGCTCGGTTTCCACCGCTGCAGCCAGGACGAATTCCTCGCCATGGTGGACGCCTACGTCACGCACCATCGCATTCCGCTCGCCGGCGACGAACTGCGCCGCGAAGCGCTGGAATGGGCGACGACGCGCGGCGCGCGCTCCGGCCGCGTCGCCTGGCAATACGTGCAGGATTTAGCCGGACGGCTCGGCGTGCGGCTCAAGCCGGAAGCGTGAAAGCGGAATTTCTGAAAACGTAAATGGCCGGGACAAGCCCGGCCATGACGATGACTTGCGGTTCTGATTGCGAGTTTGCGATCAAGCGCCGTTGAGGAATTGCGACGGGTCGACCGGAGTGGCGCCTTTGCGGATTTCGAAGTGCAGCTCCGGCGCGTTGACGTTGCCGGTGCTGCCCGAGTGCGCAATCACCTGGCCGCGTTTGACGGTGTCGCCGCGCTTGACCAGAATTTCGCTGGCATGAGCGTAGGCGGTGACGAAGCCGTTGCTGTGCCGGATAAGCACCAGATTGCCGTAGCCCTTCAGCTCATTGCCGGCATACGCCACGGTGCCGTCCTCGGCCGCTTTCACCGGCGTGCCGTTCGGCACGGCGACGTCGATGCCGTCGTTCTGCAGGCCGTTCGGCTTGGGACCGAAGCCGGCGATGACGCGGCCACGCACCGGCCAGCGGAAGCTCGGCAGCGAGCCGACCGGCTCGGCGGCCTTTTGCGGGTTCTGCTGAACCTGCGGAGCGACCGGGCTCGCCTTCCAGGCGCTGTGCGGCGACTCGGCATTGGCCACATCGCGCGGCGTCGGCTGCGCTGCGGGCGCCGGCGCCGGCGCGGCCGGAGCAGGCTTCACCTCGGCGCGCTGCGTCACCCGCATGCCGGGTACGACGATGCGTTCGCCGACTTTGACCATCGTGTTCGGCGGCAGGTGATTGGCGCGCGCGATCTCCGAAAGGTGTTTGCCGTAGCGGCGCGCGATGCTGTTGAGCGTCTCGCCCGGCGCCACCACGTGCACGCCCGAGGATTGTGGCACCGACGCTCGCGACTCGCCCGCGTTGGCGATCCGGGTTGCCGGCGGCGCATAAGCGACCGGAGGCGACGCCGAACGCAGGTGCGGGATCACCAGGTGCTGGCCGGGACGGACCGCGGCCGCGCTGGTGAGATTGTTGGCCGCCAGGATGGCGGACACCGGCACGCCATGCTTGCGCGCTATCGTTTCCACCGTCTCGCCCCGCGCCACGACGATCGGCGTGCCGCCTTCCCAGGTCCATTTCGGCGGCGGCGGGGCCGGCGGCGGCACCGAGCCGGTGATGTCCGCATTGCCCGGCTGGTAGGAGGCCATGCCCCGGCCGCCGCCCGAAACGCCGCTGTCGGCGTGTTCGATCGGCGGAATCGGCCGGCTCTCGACGTGGCTGGCAACGTGGCTCGCTGCCGGCCGCGACGGGATCGAACCCGTCACCTCACCGCGCGGCTGACTGTCGGAGCCGAAAACGTCGGTGAAGCGGCCGGAGTCGCTGCAGCTTGCAGCGCCAAACCCGATTAATGAAATGGCAACCAGTTGCGGCCAGAAGGCCGACCGACGCAACGCGCACATGGTTACTCGCTCGTACGCAACAAACGTTAGTGCGCGACTAAACAGCAGTGCGGTAAACAGGCGTTTAAGTCTTTGCCGCGGCTTTTAATAAAAGTCGCCTGTGGCAAAACCGCTACAACGCCTTGCTCCAACTCCTTCCTATAATTCCTCCTATAGTTCTTTGGCCTGCCCGGGTAACAGCGGCACGAAGCGCACCGCGATCAGCTCCTCGCGGCCAAGCTCGCCACCGGGCTCTCGCGTCAGCTTGACGATATATTGCGGCCCGTTACGCGGGCCGAGCGGCAGGATCATCTTGCCGCCCGTGACGAGCTGGGCGACCAGCGCTTCGGGTATCTCTTCGGCCGCCGCGGTCACCATGATGCGGTCGAACGGCGCCCGATCGGGCGCGCCGGCAAAGCCGTCACCGGCGACGATGGTGACGTTGGCATGGCCCAGGGTCTTGAGCCGGTCGCGCGCGGCATCGGCAAGCGTGCGGAACCGCTCGACGCTCACCACCTCGCGGGCGATGCGCGACAGCACCGCCGCCTGATAGCCGGAGCCGGTGCCGATCTCGAGCACGCGATGCGCCGGCCGCAGCTCGAGCTGCTCGGTCATGTAGGCGACGACGTAGGGCTGGCTGATGGTCTGGCCGCAGGCGATCGGCAGCGCCTGGTCGGCGTAGGCGCTTTCGGCGTAGTCGGCGGTGACGAAATGCTCGCGCGGCACCTCGTCCATGGCGCGCAGCACGGCCTGATCGCTGATGCCGCGCCGGCGCAGCACCAGCTGGAATTCCATGCGTTCGACGTCAGCGGGTGGTTCGCCAGCCACTTCGAGACTCACGGTGCGTGTGGTCTTTTTATCACTATCCCGGCGCGCCGTCGCGCTCTCCGGGCAGGTTCGAGGCCGCCGGTGGATAGGCACTTATTGCCTGCGGAATTTTATTTGACCCGACCGCGGAACAAATCAGCAGCTCCTGCGTTTGCCGGTGCTCGGGGACAAGGAGGCGACGGCGGCGGAAGCCTGCGCTATTGTCACAGACCGCGCAGCGCCCAACTTCCCTCGCAATCGTGCAGTACCGACGGGGTGGAAATGACAACCAGCGAAAATATCGACGCAGGCAAGCGCGTCCTCGTGGTCGAGGACGAGCCGATGATCCGACTCTTGCTCGACGACATGCTGGCCGACCTCGGTTACACCATGGCGGCCGAAGCCGGGCGGCTCGACGAAGCGTTGGCCAAAGCCAAAGACGGCGAGTTCGACGTCGCCATTCTGGACGTCAATCTCAACGGCCAGCCGATCACGCCGGTGGTGGAAGTTTTGGTCAGGCGCGGCGTGCCGTTCGTGTTCGTCAGCGGCTATGCGCGGCGCGGCATTCCCGAAGCGCACGGCAACGTGCCGCTGTTGCAAAAGCCGTTCCAGGCCGACGGGCTGGCCAGCGCGCTCGCCGCCGTGGCGGCGAAGCGGGCGAACTAATCCTTGTTCTCGCCGGCACCGAACAGCGCCGCGAGCCGCGTCATATAAGGATCGTCCGTCATATCGAGCTTGAGCGGCGTGATCGACACGCGCTGCCCGTCGAGCGCCGCCAGATCCGTACCGTCGGCGGCCTTGATGAACGGTTGCCGCACATAGGCGATCCAGTAATACGGATTGCCGCGGCCGTCAGTGCGCTCATCGATATGCAGCCGCTCCTGGCGGCGCCGCCCTTGCGCCGTGACTTCGACGCCCTTGACGTCCTCGGGCAGGCAATCGGGAAAATTGACGTTGACCAGAATGTCGTGCGGCATGCCTTCGGCGAGCACGCGGCGGATGATGTCGGGCGCGAATTTCAAGCTGGTCTGCCAATACGGCTCGTGGCCGTTGCGCGACCGATAGGACTGCGACAACGCCACCGAGGGAATGCCGAGCACGGCCGCTTCCAGCGCGCCCGCGATGGTGCCGGAATA